>JBBRNC010000039.1:0-40033 GCA_038230495.1 Verrucomicrobiales bacterium | reverse complement strand
GTGAGCTGGCACCAGGCTTCATCAATGGACATGACCTCTTCAATGTGCGTGCAGGATTCGATGGCGGCGATGAGCAGATTGTGCAGCCGGATGTATTCGCCGGGATCGGATTCCAGAAGTGTGATGCCGGGGCAGAGTTGCTTGGCTTCGCGCACGCCAGTGCCGGTTTTCACGCCGAAGCGTTTGGCCTCTTTACTCGCGGCGATGCAGCAGGTGCTGTCGGTCATGACGGGCACGACGGCCACGGGACGCCCGCGCAACTCCGGCCTGAGCAGTTGCTCCACGGAGGCGAAGTAGCAGTTGAAGTCAATGTAGAGGGCGTGAAACGGCACGAGTTTAAGTGTTCTTTTGAACACTATTCACGAAGCGGGAATTTTTGCAGCTAAAATCTGCTTCAGCTTCGCCCTTGCCCGCAGCGAAACATGAGGTTAACAACGCAGATGCACGATCCCCGCATTGACCAGCTCGCGAAACTTCTTGTCCGTTACTCCACTACTGTCCAAAAAGGCGACCGCGTCTTGATTGACAGCTTTGACGTGCCGAGTTCCATCACGCTCGCCCTCATCCGCGCTGTCGTCGCCGTCAAGGGTATCCCGATTGTGAAACTGCACGACACCGTAGTCACGCGCGAACTCACGAAGCACGCCACGCCGGAAGGCTACGACATTCTGGCCAAGAACACCCTCGCTCTGATGAAGGACATTGATGTTTACATCGCCGTGCGCGGCAGCCACAACATCACGGAGATGTCGGATGTCCCCGCTGACAAGATGAAGCTGGTGACTGAGAAAATGCGCCCCGTGATGAATGAGCGCGTCAACAACACCCGCTGGTGCGTGCTCCGCTGGCCCACCCCTGCGATGGCGCAACAGGCGAGCATGAGCACGGAGGCCTTCGAGGATTTCTTCTTCCGCGTGTGTCTGCTGGACTTCAAAAAGCTTCTGCCCGCGATGAATGCGCTGAAGAAGCTCATGGATAAGACCAGCAAAGTTCACATCAAAGGCCCGGGCACCGATTTGCAATTCAGCCTTAAGGGAATCAAGGCCATCGCCTGCGGCGGCGATCACAACATTCCTGACGGCGAGGTCTTCTCAGCACCAGTGAAGGACAGCGTCGAAGGCTTCATCACTTACAACGCGCCCACCGTCTATCAAGGCATCGCCTTCGACAACATGCGTCTCGAGTTCAGCAAAGGCAAAATCGTCAAGGCCACCGCGAACAACACCAAGGCCATCAATAAGATTCTCGACAGCGATGCGGGTGCTCGCTTCATCGGCGAGTTCGCCATCGCCTTCAATCCTGAAATCCGTCAGCCGATGCGCGATATTCTATTCGATGAAAAAATCGCCGGCTCCTTCCACTTCACCCCGGGCCAGGCCTATGAAGGCATCGCCGATAACGGCAACCGGAGCCAAGTTCACTGGGACATGGTCTGCATCCAGCGCCCCGACTACGGCGGTGGCGAAATCTGGTTCGACGGCCAGCTCATCCGCAAGAACGGAAAATTCCTGCCCAAGGAATTGCAAAAACTGAACTGAGCCTGCGCACTGAATATCGTGCCGAGCCATCCTGCCATGACCTGCCTCCAGCAGTTGCGACGCCTTGCCTCACGGATTGCCGTGGCGGCGGTCATCGCGTTGACCGTGGTTCTGGATTCATGCAAATCCACATCAGGCCTGCCCGAGAACCTTCCCGACATCGCCTTGAACAGTTCCTCCGCAACGCCAACGCATCACATGGCAAGCTATGAGTATCCCTTCGACTCCAACGGCAACTATGTCAGCGACTGGGCCGCAGAGGGCGAACGCCGCGCCGGGCGATCTGCGATTGCGACCAACTCCGATGAAGAGAACTGGTCAAAATCCCACGGCAATCGCGGCTCATCATCAAAGAAAAAATCTGGTTCAACAAAATTGAAGTCGTCTTCCACTGGTAAGAAAAAATCCGATGGCGACGACAAGCCTACGAAACCCGCCTCCAAGAAGTCCACGGGATCAAAGACTGGCAGCACGAAACCCAAACCGAGCAGTTCCACCAAATACACCGTCAAAACCACTGACAGCCTTTCCAGTATCGCCAAAAAATTCGGCACCACCACGGCCAGCATCAAGAAAGCCAACGGATTAAAGAGCGACAAAGTCCGCGGCGGCACCTCACTCGTAATACCGAAGTAAGTCATTTCAACTTCGCAGAGTTGCAAGACGACCGTTGAAGGCGATATTTTCACGGTGATCGATTATTGAATCTTCTACCCATGTATTGCCGTCTGGCCATGATCTTTCTGTTAGCGACACCGCAACTGGTGTCCGCCTTTGAGACCGTGGTCATTGATCCCGGACATGGCGGCATTGATGAAGGAACCGACTGGCATCGCACGCAGGAAAAAAAAGTCACGCTCAGCATTGCCAAGCGTCTGGATAACCTTTTGCACGATGCTGGCATCCATTCTGTGATGACCCGCCGCTATGATCATTACGTCTCACTCAACGAACGCGCGGAGGTGGCCAACCGTCATCCGAATTCACTGATGCTCAGCATTCATCTCAACGGCTCAGGAGGGCAGAGCACCACTGGCTTTGAAGTATATCACTTCGGGCCTAGTCCTTCTGGCAAGTTCGTTGCCGAGTCCATCACCGAAGCATTTGTGGAAAAAGGCCTAGGCCGCAATCGCGGTGTCCACACTCAGGACTATGCCGTGCTCGTGCGCACTAGCGACCTCTCCGTGCTCGTGGAATGCGGCTTCATCAGCAACAAGGTCGAGGCCGCACGCCTGTCATCCGCCGCCGGACAGCAGGCCGTCGCTGAAGCCCTCGCGCTGGCCGTGATGCGGATCAAGCCACTCATCTGCTTTGATCCACCGGAATGCGGTCAGGCCAAATTCGTCATCAATGAAAAGAAACGCGAGGAAGCTCTAATAAAACTCCAGGCCGCAGCCAAACGCGCTGAGAACAAAGTTAAAGACGAACACAAGCCGAAGAAGAAATCGAAGAACACCTGACCATCGGGCATCACAAAGTCACCCGCTGCACACGCCCGAAATCCGCGTGTAAAAAGCGTTTCGCCAGCGTCTCGAACTGATCCGATAAATCAGTGAGAAACACTTCCAGCTTCGGCTTGCTCTTCGCCGTGCGGAGAAGCCCCTGCTCTGCCAGCGTCCGCTTGACATGCTCCGCGCAAGTCACCGCCGAGTCCACCAGCCGAACCCGATTGTTCAGCATCTTGCTCAGCAACGGTTTCAATAATGGATAATGAGTGCAGCCCAGCACCAATGTATCCACGCCCTTTTCGAGTAGCGGTTTGAGATATTCGCGCACGATCATCTTCGTGGATGGATGATCGATCCAGTCTTCTTCAATCAACGGCACCAGCAGTGGCGTGGCTTCTGCGTGAATCTGCAAATCGGGCCGACGCATCGCCAGCTCATGCTGATACGCGCAACTCTTGATCGTGCCCGCCGTGCCGATGATGCCCACGCGCTGGCAGTTGGGATCAGCCAGCGTAGCCTCCACGCCCGGTTCCAGCACACCGATGATCGGGAGGCGAAACATGTTTTTCAATACCGGCATCGCGTGCGCTGTAGCAGTGTTGCACGCCACGACCACCGCTTTCACTCCTTTCGACAAAAGAAACTGAGTGTCTTCCACTGCGAATTTTCGGATTGTATCCGGTGACTTGGAGCCATAAGGCAACCGCGCGGTATCGCCTAGATAGACGATGGACTCGTTCGGCAACACATCCATCAATGCGCGCACCACGGTCAATCCGCCCACGCCGGAATCAAAAACACCAAGGGGCGCACTGGAAGTCGGTTCGGTCATACCGTGATGAAGGAGGAACCCGCGCAGAGTGCAAGGGGGAAAGTGATTTCCCATTCGGTTTTTCATAATTCTGACAGGCCCGAAATGGCATCTCTACCGAATTATTGCGCTCACCATCAGCCACATCTGACTCGCCGATTTGACAATATTTTATTCCATATGAGAATTCTCCTGTCAGCCGAAGTCATTCACCCTTCCTGGTGGGTGACGCGGGGGAACCGAACTCCTGAGAACGCAAGAACTCAGGACGGGGCGAACGGAGTGGGTAACCACTCGCAGGGGTCACTTCCAAGACCCAGCCCGTCAGCTAACCTCGTAGGCAAATTGGGAGGGACGATTCTCTGGGGTCCGCGAGTGCGGGCTACATGATCTCCCCAACAGCAACATGCTGCACGAGGCGGGAGACCGGCTCGGGCGGCGCAAGCAACCGAGACCATGAAATGCCCCAACTGCCGGACTCCGATGGAGGAAGGCCTGATCGATAAATCCTGCTTCATACAGAAGCAGGCACCAGAAGCCACACAGCGTCCACTATCATGGGCCTTCAACTTCTTTAACATCGGCCGCGTCCGTCGCGTCACCGCCCACCGCTGTCCCGCCTGCACCCATGTGGAACTCACCGCACCATAGTGCACAGGTAACACAGTCCGTCCCGGCTGTGTGTGTTGCGGGCGTCTCCCCGCAAGACTTAACTGCAACCCCGCGTGGGCGAGACGCCCCCGACACCCGCAGGCCTGAGGCCCACGTTACTCATAACTTCTAACTCATAACCCATAACTTTAAAATTCTAACTTTAAATACCATGAATCCTAACGAAACACTTACCCTCATCTGGACTATCGTCACCTATCCGCTCATTAAATACCCACTAATGATTCTCGGCCTCTATTACTTGGCTGGTGGCGTCTTCATTCGTGAGCAGGAACTCGGCATCGTTATCAAGCGCTTTGCAATGAAGAACCTGCCTCCCGGACAACTCATTGCCCTGCGTGGTGAGGCCGGCTATCAGGCCGACACCTTGTCGCCCGGCCTGCATTTCTTCTACTGGCGCTGGCAATATCGCATCATTAGCTCGTCGCTCATTTATGTGCCGCAGGGCGAGCTGGCGCTGGTGATCGCCAATGCCGGTGAAGCTATTCCTCCGGGCCGCATTCTCGCACGCTCGGTGGATTGCAATCATTACCAAAATGCCCGCGTGTTCTTAGAAAACTTCGGCGAGAAAGGCCGTCAGCTCGGTGTCCTCACCGCAGGCACTTATCGTATTAATACTGCATTGTTCACCGTGATTACTTCATGGAACGCTCAGGAGCAGAGCTTGCATCCTGAGTTACTGCGCATCCAACGCGTCGAACCTGATCGTGTCGGCATTGTCACCACGCTCGATGGCGCACCAATCACCGACGGCGAAATTGCTGGCACGCTGGTGCCATCTCATGACAACTACCAGAACGCACAGGCCTTCCTCGACAATGGCGGTTGCCGCGGACTGCAGGAGCAAATTCTTCTGAGCGGCCAATGGAACCTCAATCCCTGGTTCGCGCAGGTCGAGCAAGTCCCGATGGTCGAGATTCCTATCGGCCATGTTGGCGTCGTCATCAGCTATGTCGGTAAGGCACACGAAGACGTGAGCGGTGCTGAATTCAAACACGGCGACCTCGTGCTCATTGGTCACAAAGGCGTCTGGGTTACTCCGCTGCTTCCCGGTAAACATCCGATCAATACCCGCGTCACGCGTGTTGAACTCGTGCCCACCACGAACATCGTTCTCAACTGGGCCATGCGCACTGAGTCCCATGCTTTTGATGCCAAACTCAGCAGCATCACCGTGCGCTCAAGGGACGGTTTCGCCTTCAATCTCGATGTCTCACAAATCATTCACATCGGCGCGAACGAAGCCCCGCGTGTCATCAGTCGCGCTGGCTCGTTGCAAAACCTCGTCGATCACGTCTTGCAACCTCTCGTCGGAAACTACTTCCGCAACAGCGCACAAGACTACACCGTGCTCGACTTCCTCAGTGCGCGCAGTCATCGTCAAACCGAGGCTTGGCAGCACATTGAAGCCGCGCTCCGCGAATACGACGTGGAAGCCATTGATACGCTCATCGGCGACATCACGCCTCCTGAGACACTGATGAAAACTCAGACTGATCGCAAGATCGCGCAGGAACAACAGAAGACTTACGAGATGCAGGAAGCCGCAGAAAAGCAACGTCAACAGCTCGTGCGCCAGACCTCACTCGCAGACATTCAACACGAAGTCGTCGGCGCGGAACAAGGCGTGCAAATCGCCGAGCTTCATGCCCGCTCCGCCGTGCGCAAGAGCCAAGGCGAAGCCGAAAGCATCACGCTGCGCGCCAGCGGTGAGGCCGACGCCATTCGCGCGACCGGCACTGCAAAAGCCGATGCTTATCACGCGGGCGTGCAATCGCTTGGCGAGCAAAACTACGCCTTGCTCCAGCTCATGCAGATCATCGGCGAGCGCAATGTGCGCGTCGTTCCCGATGTCGCCGTCACCAGCTCCCAAGGCGGCAACGGGCTGCTCGATGCACTGATGGCCATGATGGTGAAAAACAATCAGGCAATAACGGCACCCGGCAGTTGACCAACCGCGTAGTGATGACCAATACTTGCAGCCCCACCCAAATTTAATCCCAACCGAACCAAGGAGAATTTTTTATGTCCACCGAAGCCAAATGCCCATTCAATCACACCGCCGGCGGCGGAACCTCGAACAAAGACTGGTGGCCGAACCAGTTGAAGGTCGAACTTCTCCACCAGCATTCTTCAAAGTCCGATCCGATGGGAGAAAAATTTGATTACGCAAAGGAGTTCATGAGCCTCGACTTCGCAGCCTTGAAGAAAGACTTGGCCGCGTTGATGACCGATTCACAAGAATGGTGGCCAGCGGACTTCGGTAATTACGGGCCGCTCTTTATCCGTATGACTTGGCACAGCGCGGGCACCTACCGCACAGGCGATGGCCGCGGCGGCGGTGGTCGTGGACAGCAACGCTTCGCCCCGCTCAACAGTTGGCCGGACAATGTCAGCCTCGACAAAGCGCGTCGCCTTCTCTGGCCGATCAAGCAAAAGTATGGCCGCAAAATCTCATGGGCTGACCTCATGATCCTTACCGGAAATGTCGCGCTGGAAACAATGGGCTTCAAAACCTTCGGCTTTGCTGGAGGCCGCGAAGACACATGGGAGCCAGATCACGATGTCTATTGGGGCAATGAAAAAACTTGGCTCGGTGGCGACATTCGTTACTCGAAGGGATCTCCCGGCGTCCAAGAAGATCACGGTGTGCTCGTTTCCGACGACGACAGTAAAGTGCAGCACTCGCGTGACCTTGAAAACCCTCTCGCCGCCGTTCAGATGGGGCTGATTTACGTGAACCCCGAAGGTCCGGACGGCAACCCTGATCCGATCAAAGCGGCCTATGACATTCGTGATACCTTCGCCCGCATGGCGATGAACGACGAAGAGACAGTGGCGCTCATCGCCGGAGGCCATAGCTTCGGCAAGACACATGGCGCTGGTCCTGCATCTAATGTGGGGCATGAGCCGGAAGCAGCCGGACTCGAAGAACAAGGCATGGGCTGGAAGAGCAGCTTCGGCACCGGCAAAGGCGGCGATGCTATCACCAGCGGACTCGAAGTCACCTGGACTACCACGCCTACTAAGTGGAGCAACAACTTTTTCGAGAACCTGTTCGGTTACGAATGGGAACTCACAAAAAGCCCCGCCGGTGCGCAGCAGTGGACGCCCAAGAATGGCGCTGGCGCTGGCACCGTGCCTCATGCTCATGATGCATCAAAGAAGATCGCACCTTCCCTACTAACCACAGACCTCGCCCTGCGATTCGATCCGGCCTACGAAAAAATCTCGCGGCGTTTCCTGGAAAATCCCGATCAGTTCGCCGACGCCTTCGCTCGCGCTTGGTTCAAGCTCACCCATCGTGATATGGGCCCTCGCGCCCGCTATCTCGGCCCGGAGGTTCCATCAGAGGAACTCATCTGGCAGGATCCCATCCCTGCAGTTGATCACCCGCAGATCACTGAAGCAGACATCGTCATGCTCAAAGGCAATATCCTCGCCGCAGGTCTTACCGTCTCCGAATTAGTATCCACCGCTTGGGCATCGGCCTCGACCTTCCGCGGCTCTGACAAACGCGGCGGCGCCAATGGTGCGCGCATCCATCTCGAGCCGCAGAAGAATTGGGAAGTTAATCATCCTGCTCAACTGGCCAAGGTTCTCACTGCCTTAACTGGCATCCAGAGCGCTTTCAACAGCACCCAGTCCAATGGCAAAAAAGTATCATTCGCTGATTTGATCGTGCTGGCCGGATGCGTCGGGGTCGAGCAAGCCGCGAAGAACGCGGGCCAAGCCGTAACTGTGCCCTTCACATCAGGCCGCATGGACGCCACACAGGAACAGACAGACGTGGAATCCTTCGCCGTTCTGGAGCCAATCGCCGATGGCTTCCGCAACTACCTCAAGGGCAAATACACCGTTCCCGCTGAATCGTTGCTCATCGACAAAGCGCAACTGCTGACCCTGACCGCCCCAGAAATGACGGCTCTCGTCGGCGGCATGAGAGTGCTGGGCACCAATGCCGATGGCTCCTCGCACGGAGTCTTCACTAACAGTCCCGGCGCATTGACCAACGACTTCTTCGTCAACCTGCTCGACATGGGCACGGAGTGGAAACAAGTCTCGCCCTGCGGCAACGCCTTTGCCGGTATTGACCGTAAGACTGGAAAATCCAAATGGACTGCCACACGGGCAGACCTTGTCTTCGGTTCCAACTCCCAACTCCGCGCTCTCGCAGAAGTTTATGGCTGTGCCGATGGCGGAAAGAAGTTCGTTCAAGATTTCGTCGCCGCCTGGAGCAAGGTGATGAACCTCGACCGCTTTGACATCGAGCAATCCTGATGCTCTCCCATCAAGCAGTCACCCGCCGGAACGCGGCTTCGTGACCAACGGCACCGTCAACGCCTCTAAGCTGGAAGGTGATGACGCTTTCCTTGGCGTCTGATTTTAATTCGACGCTGAGAAAGCCGCCCTTCACGCGGTGGAATTTGTGATACTCCTTATTTTCACCGGGGGAGCCGCTCGCATGGGAGTTGCTCGCGGGTCCGGCACTGAACTCCTGCACGCCGGTCGTAGGATGCACAGAGTGATATTGCCAATGACGATCTCCCGTGATGACGAAGAAATTGTCCGGCACGTTGGCTTTGATCCATTCGCGAATCTCATTGCCCTCATGCGTAAATCCTTCGTTGCTGTGGTTGTCGTTTTTGCCCTTGCGATCCGGCCCAACGATTGGCGTGGGACTGATGAGCAACTTCCAAGTCGCATCGCTTTCCTTGACCGTGCGCTTGAACCATTCCTTCTGTTCCGCGCCCCAGATGGTCTTTTCGGGACTGTCTGGTAAATTGTTAGGCGAGCGGAAATCACGCCCCTCAGTGAACCACACTTGCAAGTCGCGTCCCCAGCGGATCGTGCGATAATCTTTTTCTCCGAGCGGCGCTTGCTCGCGGAATATCTTCATGCCCTCGGCAAAGGTCAATTCGCCATCGGACATGCCCGGCCAGCAATCGTTGCTCAGGGTGTCGTGATCGTCCTTGAGCCAGTAAGTTGATGTGCTACGCATGGCGGCGATAAGTCGAGGCAGGCTGAACATGCGCTCCCAATGCAAACGCGCCAGCGTAGGATTAACCGCCTTCGGTTCATTGCTGTCGTAATAGACCACGTCGCCCGTCATGGCGATGAACTTCGGATCGAGCATCTGCATTGAGGGGTAGATCGGATGACCGTCCTGATGGTCACGATCCTGATAACCTTGGCAGGTCATGACGCAGAAGCGAAAATTGCTGTGCGCGCCGGCATCGGGCGCAGTGTGGAATTTCCCGCGAAACTCATGTCCAACCTTTTCTCCACCCACCGGACTGGCCTGGGTGAAATAGTGATAAGTGCTGCCCGCCTTAAGACCGGCGAGTTTGATTTGATGAATGAAGTCTGTGTCCGCCGATACCGCCGTCCACTTCGTCTCGACAGCATCGCTGAAATCCGCTTTCAAACCGTAGCGCACCCGCACCTGTCCCGGTGCACCTGGGCATGCGCCCTCGATCTGCTCGACTGGGATCGTGACCACAGACTTTTCCTTGGCTCGCTTGGGAAACTCGACGCCCTTGTTGTTGCGTTCAGCCTCGCGCGTCAACCGCGCCCACACGACTGCCGTGGAATCCGTGACCTCGCCCACGCGCGTTCCAGTTGCCTGCTGCGGCGCAGAAGTATTCGCTACACCCGCTTGATTCAGCAACGGAACCGCGACAGCAGCGGCAGTGTGCTTGAGAAAACGACGACGAGTGATCGAGGTGATAGATGCAGGTTTCATGATTTCGAATGGTCTCCTATAAACGCATCGAAACCGATAAATTTACATCGCGTTTATCTGCCGACACGCCTTGATAGTATTAGCCATCAGCATTGCAATAGTCATCGGCCCCACGCCGCCGGGCACGGGGGTGATGGCTCTGCATTTTGGTGCAACTTCATCAAAGGCTACGTCGCCAACGATCTTGTAGCCCTTCTCACTTGAGAGATCGTCCACGCGATTGCCCAAGGTTTTGTCTCCTCGACAACTGATTCCTCGTTATTTACGGGGATACCCGCGCGAGAAACTCCTCCGGAGTGAGCGGCTGCGGCTTGTAACCAGAGCCGATCATTGCCTTAAAGTGACGATCTTCCGTAATGATGAAGTCCGCCTCCGCTGCAATGGCGCAGTCGGCGAACTTGTCGTCGTCCGGATCAGGGGAGACAACGCGGAAGCGGAAGGGAGGCGAGATGTAACGGATCACACCTCGTGTCTCGTCCACCAGCTTAATGAAGCGGAATAGCCTGTCCACAGCCCCGGCACCCATTTCGTGCGCGGCGATCTCCTCATACTCCAGCATGATCTCCGTGGAGAGCGCCCACTGCAAACGTCCGGCGAGCAACGCCTGACGCAAGGGCAGCAAGGGCGCTGCACGCCCGAACATGCCCAGCACCACATTCGTGTCGATGCACACGGTCATCCGCGATAAGGTCGTTCCGCCCGGTGCGCGGCGATGGCGGCGGCGATGCTCTCGGGAGTGAGACGGCCCGCCGCTCGCGCTGCATCAGCGGCATCGTCGAGTTCTTCCGTTATCTGCTGGAGCTCGATCTCCAGCAACATGCGGTGCGCAAGTCCCAGATGTTCATCACCCAGCCTGTCCACCTCCGCGTGCAGCAGCGGACGCAATTCTTTGGGATTCGTGGGCAAGGCGGCCAGTGTGTTCATGCCATCAAGAATGCCACAGCGCCTTGCAGTGCGCAAGCAGCGCAAAGCAGTTCCGCCTATGTGGTCATGGGCGCGCAGCTTCGCGACCTGCCGCCACATACAGATTTCTGAATGACGACAAGCTGCGCAGCCGCGAAGCGAATGTCGTCATTCCTTGTCAAGTTGCCGCCATTTGCCGACACGCCTTGATAGTATTGGCCATTAGCATCGCAATCGTCATTGGCCCCACACCGCCGGGCACGGGCGTGATCGCGGCGCATTTGGGTGCGACTTCATCAAAGGCTACGTCGCCGACAATCTTGTAGCCTTTCTCGCTAGTGGAATCGTCCACGCGATTGATGCCGACATCAATCACCACGACGCCTTCTCGCACCATGTCTGCTTTCAAGAAATGCGGACGCCCGATTGCGGCGATGATGATGTCCGCGCGACGCGTGACTTCGGCGAGATTTTTCGTGCGTGAGTGCGCCACGGTCACGGTAGCATCGCCTCCCCTGCCCTTGGCCATCAGGAGCAGCGCCATCGGTTTACCTACGATCATGCTGCGTCCGAGCACCACGACATTCGCGCCGCTGGTTTCAATGCCCGCATCCATTAGGAGTCGCTGACAGCCCAACGGCGTGCAGGGCACGAAGCCCGTGGGGTCTTCCAGTGCGAGCTTGGCCACGTTCACTGGATGGAATCCATCCACGTCTTTGCGCGGATCAATCGCCCGCACGACCGCCGCTTCATCAATCTGCTTCGGCGGCGGACTCTGCACGAGAATGCCGTGGATCAATGGGTCTGCGTTCAGTTTAGCGATCTCAGCCAGTAACGCTGCCTGCGTCGTCTCCGCAGGCAGCTCCAGCTTCACGGAGTGCAAACCCAGCTCGCGACATTTCTTGTCTTTGCTGCGCACATAAGCGCGCGATGCGGGATCATCACCGATCAGCACCACCGCCAGTCCCGGCTTCAATCCGCGCGTCGCGAGATCGGCGATCTCACGCTGGCATTCCGCGATGACTTTCTCGGCGACTACGTTTCCTTTGATCAGTTGCATGTCCAATTGTTAGCAGAGCGCGAACGTGCGAGCAAATGCCAAGGCATCTGCACACATCAACCTTCTTGTAACGTGGGCCTCTGGCCTGCGTGTGTCGGGGGCGTCTCGCCACGAGGGGTTTTCATGAAGCCTTGCGGGGCGAGACGCCCGCAACACACACAGTCGAGACGACTGTGTTACTCAGGAGGATCAAGGCAACCGGATGTGCTTCACTTCGCATAAGCATCACAGCGGTTATGCCATCCTGGCAGCCAACGTTTTTCACCACGATCTTTCGGACTGTTTTGCACACGCCGAGTGAGAACGCGTTTTGCGGCATCGGCAAATGCTGCGGGTGCGGAACTGGCATCAGCAGGCTTCATGAGCAGGAGCACTTGCAGCAGGCCCCAGCCTTCGCCTTGATAACGCTCCTTGGCATTCAAGCCGTCGCCTTTGAAGTTGATGTAATCAATCATGGCAAAGTTTCCTGCCGCGCTCTGTTTCAATAGCGCGATGTTTCTGGTGACATGCGCCCCTTGCTTTCCTGCGGCCTTTTCAAACTTCGGCGCGGCTGCATCCAGTCGTTGAATGATGAATTGGGTCTGCTCTTTCACCGTTCTTGATAGCAGCGACCGCAATTCCTTTTGTCGTTCACCTGTATGATCGCGATCAAAGCCGCGCTTGTCCGACCACGGACAATGCTTTACCTCCAGCAACCAGCCGGGCAGCTTCACACCATTCTGCCGGAAGAAACTGATAAGCCGCGGAAAGCTTTCTTCAAATGGCCCTTCCACACCTGCGGGATACCAGATGAAATGCCCGATGCCGAGTGACGCAAAATTCTCTCCTGTGTTCCAACTCGTGAGTTCCTCCACCTTGCCATCGCATTCATTTTTCCAGATGCGGTGACCGATTCGTTCCAGTTCCGCTGGCCCAAGCTCAGCTTTGACCGGTGACAGTGTCGCCAGCAAAAAGCCGATGCCAGCCAAGACTGTTATGCGGTTGCGCAATTGATGAAACAGGATGGTGATCGGGTAGTGGTTCATAAATTTTTCGAGTGGCGAGCGACTGCTTTGAGATTGATTAAAAAAGCCGGAACCGTTATCGTGCAAGTCCGCACGCTTTTATCATGCCCTATCTGGCCTTCAATCTCAACGATGGCAATGAATTCATCTTCGATCTCATCGAGGATCGACTCTCTCTGGGCAGAGATGCGGGAAATGAGATCGTCATCGACAACACCTACATCTCCAGCTTTCACGCGAAACTAGAGCGACAGGACGACTCCTCTTATGAAGTCAGCGACTTGAAGTCGGTCAACGGAACTTTCATCAATGGCGAGCGCATCGACCGCGGTATCCTCAAGATTGGCGACCAAATCCGCTTCGGCCAGCTCAATGCGCGGCTGCGAGATTCAAAACTTACTGGCCCCGAGAATGAAAGCAAAGTCGCAACGACCAGCCCGGATGAAAAAATTCGTGAATCGGAATTGACGGGAATTGCGACCGTGAGGCTGAAGTCAACAAATCGGGTGGCGCACTCAGCAACCTCTGCATCCAGCGACAACCAACTGGAACATGATAAAGCCAGAGACGCGATGAAGTCGGATCTGACAAAGCTTCAGTCAGAGATTGATCGCAAGCAGCAGGAGTTCAAGGAACTTGAGATACGACATGCGGAAAAGGAGAAGTCGATGACCGAGCTGATCGAGCGCTGCACTGCGCAGCATGCGGATATTGAAGACAGCATTAAGAAACTTCAAACCAACGAGGAGGCTGCAAAACAAAGTCTGAGCGATCTGGAACTGCGTCAGTCGGAGATTCAAGCCGCCACTGATTCCAAGAGCACATTATTGGAAAGCCTGACCGCCAAACACGACGCGCTGGAAGATTCGGTCGCGCAATTGAATTACGAGGAAGCCACTCTCAAGGAGAACATTGCCAACCAGACTGAACTCGCAAAAAAGGTGGAACAAGCTTTGGCTCCATCCCGAGAAGCATTGCAGCAAACTGAGATGGCATTGGCAGAAGCCCGCGCCGCGCTGGAGAATCTGTCTCATATCCACGCGGACGATGCCGCCGCGAGAGCTTCGTTGCAGGAATCCATCACACGCCGTGAGGAAGAAGAAAACCGCGCTGTGAAACTGGCCTCGGAAAATGCTGATACGCAAAAGTTGCTTGATGATGTGCGAGGCCAACTCGAATTACTGCAAGCACAGCACGCGGATCAAGAGTTGCTGCGGCAAAATTTGACCGAACAGATTGCCGATCATCAGGCTCGGCATGATACGGCAGCGGCAGCATCTGAGGCCGCCGAACTCAAGCTCGGTGAACTTAAAGCCGATCTCCAAACGCGCGAAGGTATGATGAATACCCAGATTGAGGAGCTAACCCAACGAGTGGATAATTTGCGACGCGAAGAAGATGGGACAGCCGCTAGCTTGCAGGCCAGTCGCGAACGGCTGCAAAAAAACGAGGCCACGCATCAGGAACTGGAAAAGAAACTCGCCGACAAGGAGCTGGTGTATTCACAACTCACGCATAGCGGCGAGAAACTTGTCTCACTCAGTGAAGCACTGGCCCACATGGAGACACGCGAACTGGAAGTGAGCCGCCATCTGAGCGAAGTTGCGGAGCAGGAGCTTTCCACTCAGGTAAAGCTCAATAGTCTCGACGAGGAAATCGCACGTGAGCAGCAAAGGCTGGAACAAGTTCGGTGTGAGCGCGAGCATGAGGAGCTAAAGCATAGGAGTATGATTGAAAGCTCCGCGAGAGAACTTGATGAGGCGCGGCAACATCTGGCGGAACAAGTGAAGCGGGAGGAGTCTGCGCTGGCCTTGCGATTGAAGGAGCGCATCCAGGAGTTAGAGGAGAAGCACGAGACACTACGTCAGAGCCTTTCCAAGAGCATGGATGAAAAGACAGTCATCGCGTTCGCCATTGATCTAATTAAGCGCATGGATCTCGTGGACATTCTCATCCAGCGCTTCTCGGGTTCCGGCACCAATGCCGCACTGGAGCAGCAACTCCGCACATTGCGCTCCTCGCTTGAAGACATCCTCGCGCAGCACAGCATCAGTGAATTCACCGTGGCACCCAGCGCCGAGGTGGATGTGGATATGCGACTGCGCATCACGATTGTCGAAAGCATCGCCGGTAAAGGGAAACCGAAAGTCATTGAATGCTATCGCCCCGGATTTATCTATCTTGCTGAAAGCGGTCGTGAGATAATCTTGCGGAAAGTCGAAGTCAAAACGTCCAGTGCATAATCGCAACCGCCCAACTCAATTTCAATCTAATTTATCATGGCTGAATACGTAGGAATAGACCTTGGCACCACGCTCACCGGGCTGGCCTGGCTCAAGGCCGATGGTAATCCAGAAATCGTCCCCAATGCCGACGGAGAAAGGCTTACGCCCTCAGTCGTCTATTTTGATTCCCATGAAGAGGTGAAGCTCGTGGGTAGTGCCGCACGCGATGGCGGTGACCCAGAGCGCACGGTCTATCAGATCAAACGCCACATGGATGATCCTGAGCATTTCGTCGAGATTGACGGCAGAAAATGGACGCCCTCGGAAATCTCCGCACTCATTTTGAGCAAGCTCCAGCGCGAGTGCTCGCGCATCATTGGCGACATTGATGAAGTGGTCATCACCGTGCCCGCGAACTTCAATGAGCTCGCTCGCAAAAGCACCATCGCCGCCGCTGAACTGGCAGGAATGAAAGTGCGCCGTCTGGTCAACGAACCCACCGCCGCCGCCATCTACTATGCTCATTCGCATGGTGTGACCGGGCGCGTCCTCGTCTTCGATATGGGCGGCGGCACACTGGATGTCACCATTCTGGAAGTGGAAGGCGACAATATCCGCATCCTTACCAGCGAGGGCGCGCGACATCTAGGCGGCGGAAATATCGACGACATGCTAGTCGAAATCTACGCAGAGCAATATCGTAAGCAGGTCAACGCCGGTCTCTTCACCGATGAACGGCAACGTCGTCGCGTGATCCATGCCGCAGAAGATGCGAAGAAAATGCTCTCGAAGTTGCAGCGTGTGAACGACACCATCGGCAACGACACCGATGGCATCGCCCGCATTGATCTCTCACGCGAGCACTTTGAAAAAACGATCTCGCGTCTTCTTACTCGCGCCATCATGCTGGTGGAACAGGCGCTGGATGGAGTCAGTCTCCAACCGAAGGACATCGAACACGTCGTTCTCGTTGGCGGCAGCACGCGCATTCCGAAAGTAAAAACTGTGCTGGAAAAATTCTTCGGTAAGCCACCAAAATCTTGCGGCAATGTGGACGAAGCCGTCGCTCTCGGCGCAGCTTTGTTTGCAAAAAAATCCGCCCGCGTTCAAGAAGTCTGCAATCAGAGTTACGGCACTCTCGCTTACATCGTGAACGCCAGAACCGGCGAGGAAGGCGTGCGAAACTCCATCGTCATCGCCAAGAACACACCCATCCCCTGCTCCATGACACAGGTCTATACGACCTCCGAACCCAACGAACGCCGCATCGAGGTGGACATCACTCAGGGCGAAGATAGCGACCCACGCTATGTGGATTTGATCGGCCGCATCACGTTGGAGGTTCCGCCTAATCGTCCCGCAGGATGCGAGGTCGCCGTCACTTACAGCTATGATGAAAACCAGCGCGTGAGCGCCCGCGTCAAAGACAAATCAAGCGGACGCTCCGAGGAGATCGCCGTCACTTATAAAGGCGCAGGCATCCTCAGCGATGAAGAATTACTCAAACGCGGCTCAGCGCTTCGCCAGTTACGCATCGAATAGCAGTCAGCCATTTCATAACCCCATCTGACACCATGTTTAAAAAAGTATTGCAGTCATTGACCAAAGCCTTCGGAGCGAAGATCACTGCGCCGCCAGTCAACCGGGCTTCTTCAACTGCACGATCAGGCGATAGCGACACTGGAAAAAAGGGGCTCCCCGAATCGGATGCAGTAAAGAGTGATGCACCACCAAAAGCACCTAGCCCTGAGTCGCTCTGCGGTATCACTGTGAAAATGCCCAAATACGAAATCAGAAAACGACTGGCCGTGCTTTACCGGCGTTATAATAGAGCCGCCTCCAGCCTCGATGCCGGCATGAGAGCAGAATCGGAGATGATGCTCGATGCCATCGTAAAAGTTCGCGAGAAACACTTCGATCCGATTTGATGTTGAAAGGTCAAGCGCACGCAATTTGATATTTACTATGCAGATGCGCAACGGGTGTCGGCCACGGCGCGCGCATCCAGTATTCTATAACATTCTTGTATTTGAGAATAAATAATGAGAGAAATATCTTCCATTCTGACTGTAAGCAGTATAATATCCGCCCATGAGCCGCCTATTATTGCTTCTGCCACTCATTGTTGCGATTTTTCTTTTCGGTGAGCGTTCTTTTCGAGAGAGCGCTCCGACTCCGCCAAAAGATTCGGCAATCATCTGGCCGCATTTACGCCAAAAATCCGTCGGCACTATGCTTGCGGTGGGATTGCGCAACCCTTGGAGATCAAGCTTTGACCAACTGAACGGCAACTTCTGGACAGGCGGAACCGAGTTGTATTTTTGGAAAAAGACCATCCATGTGAGATCGTCGAATCTTGCGTGAGCAGAAGCGCCTGCTGATTGTAGGAACAGGGCATCCTTTATAGATTGATCCAAATCTGCATCGCGCAGTTGGATAAACTCTTATCTTGTAAGATTCGGACGGAAGGTTACGCATTCTCCTTATGAAACGCTGCACCCTTCTTCTCACCGTCCTCGCCGCCACGCTCGTCACCGGTCTATCCGCTGCGGACAAGATCAAAGTCCTCATCGTGGACGGACAAAACAATCACAGCTGGAAGCAGACCACACCCGTGCTCGTGAACGCATTGGAGACAGCCGGTTGCTTTGAAGTAAGCGTCAGCACCTCACCCGATAACAAAGCGGCAAAGGAAGCATGGAACGGCTGGCAGCCCAAGTTCAGCGACTACGCCGTAGTCGTGAGTAACTACAACGGACAAGAATGGCCTGAAACCGTGCAGAAGGATTTCGAAGATTTCGTGAAGAACGGCGGAGGTTTCGTCAGTGTCCATGCTGCAGACAACTCCTTCCCGAAATGGAAGGCCTTTAACGAAATGATCGGTGTCGGTGGCTGGGGCGGACGCGATGAAAAATCCGGCCCGTGGCTTTACATGAAAGACGGCAAACCATTCAAAGATGAATCACCCGGCAAAGGCGGCGGGCACGGAGCGCAGCACGAATTCATCATCGAAATTCACAACACCAATCATCCCATCACCAAAGGCCTGCCGACGAAATGGATGCATGCCAAGGATGAACTTTACAGCAGAATGCGCGGCCCATCCGAAGTGGAAATTCTCTCGACCTCACACTCCGATACCAGCGACAAAGACGAACCCAACCTCATGGTCCGCAACTACGGCAAAGGCCGCGTCGTCCACACCACCCTCGGCCATGCCGACTACTCCATGCTGGAGCGCGGCTTCTACACCATCCTCCAACGCAGCACCGAATGGGCTGCCACCGGGGAAGTGAAACACAACGCCACCGTGCCGAAAGATTTTCCTACAGACAAAGTGGTGCCGATCAAACTCGAAGGACAGGCACCAGCGAAGAAGCCATGAACCACCAAGGGAGCGCTGGCGTCTCGCCAGCGCTGTGGTCTGCTCAAAAAATCTTGGTTCTCACACCTCCAAGTGAGCACTGGCGTAGTGCTCCTTCGTGCGCCAAAGAATCCTCGTGATCTACCTCGACCACAACGCCACCACACCCGTCCTTCCCGAAGTCCGGGAGGCGATGCTGCCGTATCTGACGGAGGAGAGTAGTGTCCGAACTCCATCGTCTCGGCCGCACCCTCCACGGCTAAACTCTGCATGAAAGACACCTTCATCGTTCTCAATCAAATGCACGCCGAGGGCGTGATCGGGCGCTATGCCATCGGCGGCGCTGTCGGTGCCACGTTCTACCTGGAACCCGTCGCCACGCTAGATGTGGATGTCTTTGTCCTGCTCTCTAAGGCCGCCAGCAGCCCGTTGCTCACCCTCGGACCGGTGTATGACTACCTCCTGCCGCGCGGCTACAAAGCCGAGGGCGAATACCTCATCATTGGCGACTGGCCTGTGCAGTTTCTCCCACCTGCTGGTCTGCTCGAAGAAGAAGCCATTGCCGAAGCATTGGCTCAGCAAGTGGATGGCGTGCCCGTTTGGGTCATGACCGCCGAGCACCTCGTCGCCATCGCGCTCAAGACCGGCCGCGCCAAGGACTACGCTCGCATCCTGCAATTTATCGAGACCGGCGTGCTCGACTCCGCCCGCCTGGATGCCATCCTGACCCGCCACACACTGCTGGACAAATGGGAAAGCTTCGGGAAACGTTTCCTCACCCCTAACGAACCATGAGCGAGTGGATCAAGCGCCTCATCGAAAGCAAGCGAGCCTACCGCGCGTAGCTCGCAGCCTTGCCTTTTGAAGAGAAGATCAAGCTGCTGGAGAAGCTGCGAGTGCGGACGGCCAGCATCCAAGCTGCGAAGCGGGACGCTTTGAATGTCTCCGGCTAGACCCGTTTTGTCACCCTCTACCCCGACCGATAATGAAATATCCACTCTTCAGCCATGTCATTCTTGTCGAAGACCTGCCATCGAAGGGCCTTCGTCGTGGAGACCATGCCACTGTCGTGGAGCACTACACGGGTCATCCGGGTTAGGAGGCGGGATATGAAATCGAGGTCTTCAATGCCGTGGGCGATACCGTCGATGTCGTGACTCTGCGCGAATCCCAAATCGAAGCGCCGCGTCAAGACGAACGCCTGTGCGTGTGCTCCTCGGCCCTTGCGACATCTGCGGCGGCATGAAACTCGAACTCTACAAAGACGCCGTAATTGCGACCGACCTGCCGGACCTCGGCTTGCGCAAGGGTGATGTCGTGACTTTGGTGGACGATCTTCACGCCATAGATGGTTCGCTGGGATATGCCATCGAAGTGTTTAATGCAGACGGTGACACCCTCGACGTCCACATGATTCCGGCCAGTGCCGTGGAGCCGCTCCGTGAGGACGAGGTGTTCTGTATCCGGCATATTGAGATAGTTGCGGCTTGATTCTCACCCCTTCAACATGCAACGATTTTGAAAGCATCCTCAACTGCTTCAAGAAATTGTGCCGCACATGAAGGGCAAAACTTTATCGCAGCGCCAATGCCGCCATGCTCCGGGCTGCTCGCCAAGTCGCCGCTGAAAATAAGCGTCTCGGACTCCCATTTATCGTGGAGAAACGGAAGCCAATCGCCACTGCATTCAAGCCGCATAAATAATTCGCCACTGAGTTTATTTTGCTAAGGCTCGTGATTAGCGAGTGAAGCAAGCGACTCCGAGTGAAGCACGCCACTTGCATGGCCGTAAATCCTCGCCACAAATTCCCCTCCCATTTCACTTATCCCTTACACCTTATCCCTTCTTCCCTATGCGCCTCCGTTCCTTCCAAGGTCTCGTTCCTGTTCCTGACAAAGCTGCCGCTGTTGCCGCAGTGCCTTATGATGTGGTCAATCGCGAAGAGTCTAAGGCTCTCGCCGCGGGCAATCCCTTGAGCCTGCTGCATGTGGATCGCGCGGAGATTGATCTACCGGATGATGTGGATGCTTACGACGGGCGCGTTTATGCCAAGGCTGCGGAGAATTTTCAAAAACTTCAGCGCGATGGCGTGCTGGTGCGCGAGTCTGCGCCGACGATGTATCTTTACCGGCAGGTAATGGGCGCTCATGCGCAAACGGGTCTCGTCGCCGTGTGTCACATCGAGGACTACGAGAACGACGTCATCCGCAAGCACGAGAAGACACGCAGAGTTAAAGAAGACGACCGCACCCGGCTGGTGGATGCGCTGAGCGCGAACACGGGGCCGATCTTTCTGACCTATCGCGATCATGCGGGCGTGCTGGCTTTGACGAAGCACCACGAAAATCACGATGCACCGATCTATGACTTCACCGCGCCCGATGGCATCCAGCATCAGGTCTGGCGTTTACCTACGGAAACTTGCGCGAAGATCACTGCGCTTTTTGAAAACGAAATCCCGGTCGCCTATGTCGCCGACGGCCATCATCGCAGTGCCAGCGCCGCGCGCGTGGGCAAAGAACGGCGCGAGAAGAATCCGAACCATACGGGTGAGGAGAATTACAACTGGTTCCTTAATGTGCTGTTCCCCGCGAGCGAACTGAAAATCTTGCCTTATAACCGTGTGGTGCGCGATCTCAACGGCCACAGTGCGGAAGCATTTCTGCAAAAAATTTCCAGCATCTTCCAAGTGACGCCGAATGGAAAGAAGACCCCAACCCAGCCCGGTCAATGCTGCATGTTGCTCGGCAGCCAGTGGTATCAACTCGATATGACAGTCGCCGACAAGGGTGTCGGCGCTCCCAGTTCGCCCGTCGATGCGCTCGATGTAAAGATTCTCCAGTCGCGATTGCTTGCGCCCGTGCTCGGCATTGACGATCCGCGCACCAGCGAGCGCATAGATTTCATCGGTGGCATCCGTGGCGTGGCTGAACTGGAAAAACTGGTGAGCAACGGAAAGTTCGCCGTGGCCTTCAGCATGTATCCCACCACAGTGACGCAGCTCATGGACATCGCTGACGCCGGACAAATCATGCCGCCGAAGAGCACTTGGTTCGAGCCTAAGCTGCGCAGTGGTTTGTTCATTCACACGCTGGACTGAAGCATGGACGGTCATGTAGTTTGCTTGCCCAATGGCCCGGACTGTGCTGGTTTGACTGCTGCCAGTGCCGCTTTCCCGCCCCGTCCATGACCGCCATCTTGCTTGTTGTATTCCTTCTGCTGCTGGGGCTAGCGGCGAATTTTTCCGCACTAGAAACGGCACTGCTGGCGCTGCGTGAACGTCAGGGTGTCTGGCGACAGAGCGCAGAATCCGGCAACCGAAACCGCGGCACTAAGTTGCATCCACTGGAGTTTCTCCATGAAGCTCTTCTCGCTGGGTCAGCTTTGAACATCTTACTCGCCGCACTTGGTTTTTATTTTGTGATCGGTCCGGTGCGTTCTCTGGGCTGGAATCCATGGATGAGTGCGCTGCTTATTTTTATACCAGGCTTCGTCGCTATCGAAATGTTGCCAAAAACTTTTGCGCTGCGCAATCCAGAGCG
Organism: Verrucomicrobiales bacterium; assembly: GCA_038230495.1. Taxonomy (GTDB): domain Bacteria; phylum Verrucomicrobiota; class Verrucomicrobiia; order Verrucomicrobiales; family Verrucomicrobiaceae; genus VFKE01. The sequence continues at coordinate 17,720 of JBBRNC010000039.1, read as the reverse complement.
CGCGGTGCGCTGGACGCTGCCAGCATTGACCTTTCTGCGCTTTTTAATCGCGCCTGTAACCGTTGCCTTCACACTGGCGGGCAACAAAATTGTCACCTGCTTCACGCCCAAGAAGATCAAGCCAAGACTCGGAATGGATTTCGAGGAGATCGAAACCCTCATCGAAATGCGCGAGGAATATGGCGCGATCACTGCAGACGATGCGGCGATCCTACAGGAGATCATCCATTTGCGCACGCAGTCAGTGAAGGACTGCATGACGCCGCGTGTGGACTTGCCGCTGATGCCACATGATGCGAGCGATGACGAAGCCGCGCGGATGCTAGAGGGTGCGCGGGCGCGCTTCGTGCCAGTGTTCGATGAGAAAGCGGACGCCATCATCGCGCTGGTGGATACGGAAGTATGGCGTCTCGCACACCGCCCCGCATGGCAGAAGATCGCACTTGATCCGGCGCTCGCGCCCGAAACCATGTCGGCGCTGGAGGCGTTGCGACAACATCTTCCCGATGCCAACTCCGCCGTGGTGATCGTGGATGAATACGGCGGCTTCGAGGGTTTGCTCACTCGTGGAAATATCATTGAGCGATTGATCGGCAAGATCGCCCCCGCGCAGAATTCCGAGCCGTCCATCCAGTCACTCGGTCATGGCCGCTATCTTGTGAGCGGCACGACGCGCGTGGATGAAGTCAATCGCGAGTTAGACCTGAAGCTCGACGCTGAAGGCATCGACACCATCGGCGGAATGATCTTTAATCGTCTGGGCTATCTTCCTAAACCGGGCGAACGACTCGACCTCGATGGTGTATTCATCAAAGTGAAACGCATCGCGCGCAATCGCATCCAGCGTCTGGAGTTGGGCATCAAAAAAGAAGAGTTGGAGGATGCTGCATCATGATCTGGCTCTGGTTTATCTTCTGCGCCATTGCGGCCTTTCTTCTCGCCGGCATCGAGAGTGCCCTGCTTTCCGTCAGCCGCGTTCGGGCGCGTCATGCAGCATCAGAAGGCGATCGCGCTGCGGAAAAACTTGCTGTGCTGCTCGATCATCGCCACCACCTACTTCGGGCCGCGATGGCCACCCATCATTCATTTTCCATCGCCGCATTTCTCGCACTGGCTGTTATATGCCATCGACTACTCGGACTTTGGGGTATTGTTGTTGCCGTTCTTATCGCAGTGCCATTGTTTCTGATCGTTCTGGAACTGGTGCCAAAAGCCCTCTGGCGACTTTTCCCGTTTCGCCTGTTGCGACGCTGCACCGGAATCCTCAGCGCCCTTATGCTGCTGGCGAAACCTTGGCGCTTTTTTGCTCAAAAAACACAACCTCATTCTCAGGACACAACTCCAACACAACTTCCGCAGGATGGAGTCGCAGCGCTCACGGAGAATATCATCGCATTGAAACTGTTGCCCGCGAACACCTCCGCTCTGTTGACAAATTATGCCGCGTTCAGCAAACTCAACGCGCTGGACATCGCAGAGCCTCTCACTGCAGTGAGCGCCATGCCCGCCGCATTTCCATTGGCTTCCGCTTTGCAAATCGCCATGCAAAGCAAACGCAGGCATCATCCTGTGCTCAATGAAGACGGAACTATCATCGGCTGTCTCGATGCTGCAAATCTCTCGCCGGACATGCCGCGTGACCGCGTGGTGAGCCAGTTCGCTCAGCCTCTGCCGCATGGCATCGCCACAGATTCAGCAATGCGTTGCTTGCAAACGCTTCGCAAATCAGGCTCTCCAATCATGCTGATTCACGATGCTAAAAACCAACCCGCAGGCTTGATCTGGAGGGAGACGCTTCTGGCTCTTCTGCTTGATGGCCGCGGGTCTTCTACACTTGAGGATGAACCTACTTATTTAGCAGCCCATAGTTCATCCAAGCGAGACCGCTGGAAAGCACCAGCAGCGTGAGGCTTGGCAGCATCTTGATCACTGAATTTTTCACTTTCAAATGAGTCGCAAAAGCGGCTGCCATCAGGATGGCGATGCCTATATTTCCAATCACGGCCAATGAAGGACGCCCGATTCCGAGGAGCAATAGCACTGCGAAGGCAAGCTTGAAGGTGCCCACGCTGTCTCGCAGCCAGTCGGGCAATCCGAAATGCTTGAACTCCACCACGATGTTGTCGTAGCGCACGACCCAGACAAAAAAGATCGAGGCGGCGATGAAGACTTGTAGGCAAATGATGGTGTCGTTCATAGAAGCTAACCTTGGATAAATCGGACAGAAATTCAAATTCAAATTTCTTTCACGCCGTCAGAGACGTATCGCTTCGACTGTGAAGTGACGCGGCACATGATGAGCAACATTATTCGCACCGATTGAAAAAGTAACCTAAACTCGCGCAATGTTTATTAACGGAATCGGAACTGCTGTTCCTCCCACACGCTACTCGCAGCAGAATTGTTGGGAGGCATTGCGCGCCTCACCGCAATTTATGAGGCTCAGTTCGCGTGCCCAAGCCATCACACGAAAAGTGCTATCCGGCAACAGCGGCATCGCTACGCGCCATCTCGCACTCGAGCCACTTACTGATGCGTTTGATATATCTCCGGATACCTTGCACCGCCGCTTTGAGAAAAACGCCCCGGCACTTGCCACTGAAGCTGCCCAACGCGCGCTAGAACAATGCGGTATTGCACCAAGTGAAATCGGCGGACTTATCATCAGCACCTGCACCGGTTACCTTTGTCCGGGCCTGACCAGCTATGTCAGCGAAAAACTCGGGCTGTCGGCAAATACCATATGCCTTGATCTCGTCGGGCAAGGTTGCGGCGCAGCCTTGCCGAACTTGAGAACTGCAGCGTCACTCATTCACAGCGGAAGCGCACGGCACATTCTCAGCGTCTGCGTCGAGGTTTGCAGTGCGGCGTTCTATCTGGATGAGGATCCCGGCGTGCTGATCAGTGCCTGCCTGTTCGGCGATGGAGCGGCCGCCGCGTTAGTTTCTTCAGAGCCTCTGCCGGGCGCGCGCCAGGTCCGCTGGCTCGCAAGCGAGACGATGATGAAACCGGAATATCGCGACGAACTACGCTTCGATCAACGTGATGGAATGCTTTTCAATATTCTTAAGCCCTCCGTCTCCAAACTTGCTGCAACATCCGCGGGCGAAGTGCTGGACCATGCTCTCGTGAATGCTGGAAAAACTCGCGCCGACATCCGCGCCTGGAACTTTCACCCCGGTGGCCGCGACGTGCTGCTCGCCCTGCGCGATCAACTCAATCTTTCTGAGGCCGATCTCCAGCACAGCGCCGATGTGCTTCGCGAATTCGGCAACATCAGCAGCCCATCCGTCCTCTTTGTGCTGGATGCGGCGCTTAAGAAAAATGCGACGGGCGGTCTTTGGTGGATGTCGAGCTTCGGTGCGGGCTTCTCCTGCCACGGTGCTTTGCTGGAAGTGAGTTGATCATGACGCGCAACCTCCAACCAGAGTTACTGGATACATTGCCCGCCGATGATCCCGAGGCGACGCGCTCGCGTGCGGATTTGCGCCGTGTCAACGCGTGGATGGGACACCGGCGGATGCTCACGCGCGCACTACACACTTCATCACCCGCAAACGTGCGGCGGATTGTCGAGCTCGGCGCGGGCGATGGCACTTTGGCGCTCGCACTTGCAAAAAAACTCAGTGCCCGCTGGCCGCATGTTGAATTGACGTTGTTGGACCAACAGCGCCTGGTCACAGCACAAACCTTGGAGAGCTTTCGCCGGCTTGGTTGGAATTCGCGCGTCGTTCAATCAGACGTCTTCGACTGGCTCGCTACTGAATCGGAACCAGCAGACATTGTTTTCGTGAACCTGTTTCTCCACCACTTCGCGGAGCCGGAATTGCGCCGACTCTTGAGCGCGGTCGCCGCGCGCACTACTTGCTTCATCGCCCTCGAACCACGCCGCCATCTCATCGCTCGACTCGGCTGCGAATTACTCTGGCTCATCGGATGTAACCGCGTCACTCGTCACGATGCCCGTCTCAGCGTGCGTGCTGGCTTTAGCGAGCACGAACTTTCACAACTCTGGCCCAACACCAACGATTGGACCTTGCGCGAGCAACCCGCCGGATTGTTCAGCCATTTGTTCATCGCCACCCGTGTTACCCCATGAACTCGGCTTGCCAAATTACCATTGTCGGCGGCGGACTGGCTGGACTAACACTTGGCATCGCACTACGTCAGCGCGATGTGCCGGTCATCATTTGGGAGTCCGGACATTACCCGCGCCACCGCGTTTGCGGTGAATTCATTTGCGGACGTGGACGTGAAACGCTCACGGCCCTCGGTCTCGACGATGCGCTTTCCCGTGTCGGCGCGCGTGCTGCCAGCACTGCCGCATTCTTCGCCGGCCAAACAGCAGGACCGGTTCGCCCTTTGCCCGAGCCTGCGCTTTGCCTCTCGCGTTTTGCTCTCGACGCGACCCTAGTAGATCAATTCCGCTTGCTCGGTGGCGAACTCCACGAGGGCAAACGCTGGAGCGATTCACTATCGGATGACGGCGTAGTCCAAGCCTCGGGTCGGCGACCGCGCACCAATCCGGGTAGTTCGCGCTGGTTTGGGCTTAAGACCCATGCTCGCAACATCGAACTCTCAGCCGATCTGGAGATGCATTTTACACCCGGTGGCTACGTCGGGCTTTGCCGATTGACGGAAGGAATTGTCAACGTCTGCGGCCTCTTCCGCCGGAGCAGCGATGCTGATGCGCTCCCATCCCGAACTGAGATGCTGCGCGGCGCGCCCGGCTCGGTGCTGCATCAACGCCTTGCCAATGCGGAGATCCTTCCTGAATCGATCTGCGCCATCGGCGGCCTCGATCTTGAACCGCGCAGCGCAACCGACAACGACGAATGCCGCATCGGCGACGCGATCACGATGATTCCGCCCTTCACTGGCAACGGCATGTCTATGGCCTTTGAGTCCGCGCAGTTGGCGGTGGAATCACTCGAACGCTGGAGTCGCGGTGTAATGCCGTGGGCCGAAGCTCGCGATAATATTGCCGCAAACTGCGACACAGCTTTTCGTTCACGACTGACGTGGGCCAGACGTTTACATTCCCTGATGTTTATCGGCCCACTGCAACCTGCGATGGTTAGCTGGTTACCACGATCTAAGTGGTCGTGGAATTTCCTTTTCAGCCATACGCGTTGATGCTGCAATAAGATAACATGGGCTCATCATGCGGAGGTTTATCCTATCTAGGATGTAGATAGAAAAAGTGTTAGTTCATTATAAATAATGAACTAACAACAACGTGTGCTTAGACATTGCAGAGGCTGGCGGTTTGAGCCGCCAGCCCCGCACGGAAGACTCCTTATGGAAGGAGGACGGTGTCGATCACGTGGATGACGCCATTGCTTGCGGCAATATCTGTCTTCACCACATTGGCCGTTCCGACTGTTACTTTTCCGCCTTCAACCTTGATGGCGACTTCTTTGCCGTTCACGGTTTTCGGGCTCGACGTTTTCACATCGGCAGCCATGACCTTGCCGGCCAGCACGTGATAGGTCAGAATCGCTGTCAGTTTATCTTTGTTCTCTGGCTTGAGGAGAGTTTCGACCGTGCCCGCAGGGAGCTTGGCGAACGCCTCATCGGTGGGAGCAAAAACGGTAAACGGTCCTTTGCTGTTGAGGGTGTCCACGAGGCCGGCAGCTGTCAAAGCGGCTACTAAGGTTTTGAACTGACCGGCTTCGGCTGCAACGCCGACGATGGTTTTTTCATCAGCGGCGCGGAGGTTGCTGGTGACGAGGGTGAATGCCGCAGCGATGGCTCCGACGATAAAGAATGACTTTTTCATATGTATTATTTTTGTTAGTTTGTTTGTTTATTTGCGTAAGCGAGAATTCGCTTTCAAGCTTTCTAACGCTGTGTGCGCCGAGACGGATGCTAGAGTATTTTTTTTAAATCATCTAGTCCATGCATCTGCCCGACAACTCAAACGTATCGCTTCGACCATGAAATCGACTCGCCGCCTTATCATTGTTCTCGGAGATCAACTCTCCTTCACCTCTGCTGCTTTCGATGACTTCGATGCGGCAAAAGATAGAGTGTGGATGGCTGAGGTTTCGGTGGAATCGACTAAAGTCTGGAGTGGGAAGGCGCGCATCGCGATGTTCATCTCGGCAATGCGTCACTTCCGCGATGAGTTGATACAAAAGAAGTGGGCGGTGGACTATTGCGAGATGGGCGTGCACAGCAGTTTCGCCGATGCGCTGCGAGCAAGTGTGGAACGATTGAAGCCTCAGTCGCTCGTGATGGTTCACGCTGGTGAATGGAGCGTGCAGCTCGAGATTGAGCGGGTGGCCAGTGAACTGAAGGTGCCGATTGAGGTGCGTGACGACAGGCATTTTCTTTGTTCGCGGTCCGACTTTGTGAAGCATACCGAGGGCCGGAAGCAATTACGCATGGAGTTCTTCTACCGCGAGATGCGACAGAAAACGGACGTGCTCATGGAGAAGGGCAAACCGGTGGGCGGACAGTGGAATTTCGATCATGACAATCGTGGGTCCTTTGGCAAAGCAGGCCCTGGGTTGCGCGTGCCGCCACGAGCCTTCAAGCCAGATGGCCTCACACGCGAGGTGATCGCGATGGTGAATGAGCGCTTCGCTGAGCACCCTGGCACGCTGGATGATTTTGATTGGCCAGTGACGGCGGCGGAAGCGAAAGTGGCGCTGGCGGATTTTATTCAACATCGGCTGCCGGACTTTGGCCAGTATCAGGATGCGATGTGGACGGACGAGCCGTGGCTGTATCATTCGCGATTGAGCGCTGCGATGAATTTGAAATTGCTCGATCCGCGCGAGGTCATTGCGGCGGCGGAAAAGGCCTACCAAAATGGCACAGTGCCGCTGGCTGCGGCGGAGGGGTTCATCCGTCAGATCCTCGGCTGGCGGGAGTATGTGCGGGCGATCTATTGGCATCTCATGCCGGATTACATTGAGCGAAACTCGATGAACGCGCACGAGCCTCTACCAGGCTTCTATTGGACCGGAGAGACTGACATGAATTGCCTGCGGGATACGATTCAACAGACCCTCCGCTACGGCTATGCACACCACATTCAACGCTTGATGGTCACGGGACTCTTCGCGTTGCTCTACGGTGTGCATCCGCGTCGCGTGCATGAGTGGTATCTCGCGGTCTATGTCGATGCCGTGGAATGGGTCGAGCTGCCGAACACGTTGGGCATGTCGCAATACGCCGACGGCGGCGTGATGGCGAGCAAGCCCTATGTGGCGAGCGGCAAATACATCCAACGCATGAGTAACTACTGCTCCGGCTGCCGCTATGATCCTGCTCAGAGCACCGGGCCGAAGGCGTGCCCATTCACCACGCTGTATTGGGATTATCTGCTCCAACATGAGCCTGCGCTGCGAAAAAATCAACGCATGGCCATGCAAGTGCGCAATCTCGCGAGGCTGGATGATACACAGCGCGCAGCGATTCAATTGCAGGCAAAGGGTTTGCGCGAGACCTATTCGGATGAGTGACTGACTCATGGAACTGCAACGCAAACTAGAAATCCTAGCCGACGCAGCGAAGTATGATGCTTCCTGCGCCAGCAGTGGTGCTGCGCGCAAGGATTCACGCGGTAGCAAGGGCGTCGGTTCAACGGGCGGATCAGGGATTTGCCACTCGTATGCACCTGATGGGCGCTGCATTTCATTGCTGAAAGTGCTGCTGACAAATGTCTGTCTCTACGACTGCCATTACTGCATCAATCGCCGGTCAAGCAATGTGCAGCGGGCGCGCTTCACGCCGGACGAAGTAGTGCAGCTCACGCTTGATTTCTACAAGCGCAACTACATCGAGGGACTCTTCCTCAGCAGCGGTATAATCCAAAGCGCGGACTACACGATGGAGTTGGTCATCGCAGTCGCGCGGACGCTGCGGGAGGTGCATCATTTCCGTGGCTACATTCATCTCAAAACGATTCCTGAGGCCTCGCCAGCGCTCATTGAAATGGCGGGTCGCTATGCAGACCGCATCAGCATCAATATCGAGTTACCCACGCAGGAAGGACTGGATACGCTGGCACCCGAGAAGAACCTAGCCCGCACGCAGGCTGCGATGGGGCATATCCGAGGAAGGATCGACGAACGCTTCGCAGAGAAGCGCAAGCCGGACGCCCCCAAGCCGCCGCCTTTCGCCACTGGGCAGAGCACCCAGATGCTCGTGGGTGCTGATGCCTCCACGGACGGCACCATACTTCAGCGGGCAGATGTGATGTATGGCGCCTACGGCTTGCGTCGAGTTTACTATTCGGCCTTCAGCCCCATTCCTGAGCCATCGAAAATCCTTCCGCTCAAGGCACCGCCACTGGTGCGGGAACACAGGCTGTATCAGGCGGATTGGTTGCTGAGATTTTACGATTTCAAAGTCGGCGAACTCACCAGCGATGACGCACCGAACCTTGACCTCGCCGTTGATCCCAAACTGGCTTGGGCACTGCGGAATCGTGCGCTGTATCCTATCGACGTGAACAAGGCATCGCGTGAGATACTGCTGCGCGTGCCCGGTCTCGGCGTGCGCAATGTGGAGCGCATTCTCGCGGCACGACGTTACACCAAACTACGCCTCGCGGACCTGTTGCGGTTGCGGCTCGCTATGAAGAAAGTGCTGCCCTTCATCATCGCAGCCGACCACACGCCAGTGAAGCTTGGACTAGATAGCGATGACCTTCGGGCGCGCTTTCTGCCACCGCCACAGCAGTTAGAATTGTCGTTTGAACCGCCTGCTCCAACTCAGGCTGACCACATCTCCACCCGCAGTGGCGAGCTTTGATCATGCGCACTGTCACCATTGATCCAACCTTCGAGTCTTGGCGCGACAAAGCGCGTGAGCTGCTCGCTCAGCGTGTCTCACCCGCTGCCGTGCTGTGGAGCGATGACCGCGCGGAGGTCTCGCTCTTTGGTGCCGTGCCTGAGCCTATCGCTCCCGCTACTTCGTCTGCGCCCAAAGTCTCCGCTGCCTTTCTCGGCATCGCTCGCAGTGCCGCTGCTCACATCGATCCGCAACGCTGGGCGGCGCTGTATCGGCTGCTGTGGCGGCTTACCTTGGGCGGTGAAAGCCATCTGCTAGCCATGGCCACGGATCGCGATGTGCGGCAGGTGCAGGGTTGGTGCAAGGCCGTTGGGCGCGACATTCACAAGATGCACGCCTTCGTCCGTTTCCGACTTGTCGGCACGAATGAAGTGAGCGGGCGCGAGCAGTTTGTGGCTTGGTTTGAGCCGGACTATCGCATCGTGCGGCTCACGGCAGGTTTCTTTCAAAAACGCTTCACGGGCATGGACTGGTCCATTCTCACGCCCCATCTATGTATGCACTGGGATGGCAATAATCTGCACTACACTCCCGGTGTGCTGCGCGAAGCCGCGCCGGATGCGGATGCGCTCGATGGATTGTGGCGCAGTTACTATCGCAGCATTTTTAATCCAGCGCGACTTAAGGTGAAAGCCATGCAAGCCGAGATGCCGAAGAAGTATTGGAAGAACCTGCCCGAAGCAGAGCTCATCAACGAACTCATCGCGGGAAGCACTGCGCGCGTGGACGAAATGCTCAGGACAGAAGAGCGTCCCGCCAAGCCCGCGTCGAAGAATGCTTATCTCGAAAAACTGCGGCAGATGAACGCGGAGACACTGGACACGTCATCCCAATGAAAGGCGTGAAGAAACAACATCTGCCAGAGAAAATCTGCGCAAATTGTGAGCGACCATTTGTTTGGCGGAAGAAATGGGAACGCGTTTGGAATGAAGTGAAGTATTGCAGTGACGGCTGCCGAATGAATAAACCAATGACTGCAGCGCTGCGTAAAGTTACTAGCCTATGACTTCTCATTCCTCCACGCCGCGCTGGATGCGCAATGTTCTGCTGGCAGCAGGCGCTTACAATGTGGCGTGGGGAGCCTTTGCCGTTTTGTTTCCAACTGCGATCTTTGATTGGCTGCAAATGCCACAGCCGAACTATCCGCAGTTTTGGCAATGCATCGGCATGATCGTCGGTGTTTATGGTTTAGGCTATGCGATAGCCGCTTTCGATCCAGTGAGGCATTGGCCCATCGTTCTCGTTGGCTTTTTAGGGAAAGTCTTTGGCCCGCTCGGCATGGTGCAGGCGCTATGGACTGGCGCACTGCCTTGGGGGTTTGCCCTGAACTGTCTGACCAATGATGTGATCTGGTGGATCCCCTTTGCGCTGATTTTGAAATACGCTTGGACACAGCATCTGAATGAAATGTCCGACGATACACTGCCCAATATAGAGACGCTGCTGGCTCAGACTCAAACCAACACAGGCATCACCTTGGCCGAGCTTTCTAATGCACAACCGTTGCTGCTAGTCGGCCTGCGCCATTCGGGATGCACTTTCTGCCGTGAAGCGATGGCGGATATCTCTGCTCAGCGCACCGATATCGAGAAAGGCGGAGTTAGGCTAGTGCTCATGCACATGGGCACGCCAGAGTTCTTCGCTGACTTTGCCAAAAGCTATGGGCTGGCCGATGTGCCTGCTATTTCAGACCCACAGCGGCGGCTCTATCGCGGCCTCGGATTGCGGCGTGGAAAGCTGCGTCAACTGCTCGGCTTCAATGTGTGGAAACGTGGTGCGGCAGCCTTCTTTTCTGGGCACCGAGTGAGGATGTTAGAGGGAGATGGCACACAGATGCCGGGTGTCTTTGTCATCAAGTCTGGTCACGTCATTCAGCGTTTCATTCATCAAACAGCGGCGGATCGGCCCGACTACACAACTCTGGCCCGCAGCGCCTTAAGCATATGATTCTCCTTCTGCATACCGCCGTTACTTGGGCACTGGTGGGCCTCATCTGGATCGTGCAACTGGTCATCTATCCGCTGTTCTCAGAGATCGGCACGGATGCATTTCGCAGCTACCATCTGCGCTACATGATGCGTATCGGCTTTGTTGTGGGGCCGCTCATGTTTGTCGAACTCGGCACTGCGGCGCTACTTATTTACATGGGCGAGCGCAGCCCATGGTTCCTCATAAGCCTGCTGCTACTGGCGCTGATCTGGCTCTCTACTTGGCGTGTGCAGATCCCGCTGCATACAAGACTGGAGCATGGCTTTGATAGCACGACACATGAGAAGCTGGTGCGCAGTAATTGGCTCCGCACGGCGGCCTGGAGTCTGCGCGGACTCTGCCTGCTGGCACTCGCTCTATGACGTTATGAATCCGCCTCTTACACGTCGCGATGCCCTTGCTGCATGGCGGGATTTCCTGCCGAAAGTGGCGCCATACAGCCACAGCCGGAATCATGTCGAGCCTGCGCATAGCAATGTCTCTCGCCTCAGCGCAGCGCTGCGGTATCGGCTCATCACCGACGATGAGATCATACGCGACACACTGCAACATCATGATTTCAGCGCTGCTGAAAAATGGCTCCAAGAAGTCTGTTGGCGGCGTTACTGGAAGGGCTGGCTAGAGATGCGGCCTGATGTGTGGAGCAGTTGGAGACAGCGTGTAAAAACGCTCCGCCGCACACTTTCTGAGCCCATCTTACACCGTGCAGAAAAGGTAGCCGCAGGTGAGAGCGGTGTGGCTTGTATGGACGCCATTGCTCAGGAACTCATCACCACGGGCTACCTGCATAACCACGCGCGGATGTGGTGGGCCAGCTATTGGATTCATGGCGAACGCCTGCCGTGGGAGCTGGGCGCGGACTTCTTTTTCCGCCACTTGCTGGATGCCGATCCTGCCAGCAACACCCTCTCATGGCGCTGGGTGGCTGGCTTGCAGACGGCGGGCAAAACCTACTTGGTCCGAAGATCAAATATCGAAAAATACGCACCTGATCTCCTGCTGCGTGACAGCACTGGCAGCGCCCGGTTAGCGGATGGAGCCGTGTCGCCAACAGTCGCCGCCGAGTTTGCCCAGACCGCCCGGCAGCCGCTACCAGAGTATTTAGAAACCTTTCCACTCAGCGACCGCAAAGTCGGCCTCTGGCTTCATGCGGACGATTTGCTTCCTGAACTGGGTCCGCTCACAAACCTCACACCCGTCAGCGTTGCGGCGTTTTCCAGTGAGCATCTCTACCGTCAGCACTACAAACTGAGCGAGGGACGCATCACAGCTCTAACGACGGTGCTGAACGATGGTCTCGCACGTGCCGGAGCCCATTTCAAATGCCACGCAGTGCTCAACAGGGACGACGATCCTGCGACGAGTATTCGCGCTTGGGCTAATGCTCATGCCCTAGATGAGATCGTTACGTTTGCCCCGACTGTTGGACCCGTGGCCGATGTCCTGCCGCGCCTTCGCAAACTCCTGAGCTCGTCAGGCATTCCGTTAACCCTGATTCGCCGCAGCTCGGACACTCAGGCCTTCGCGTTCGCTGGCGCAGGCTTCTTCCCGTTCTGGGAGAAAATGGGCCGGTATCTCAAACAACAAAGCCCCCAATGAAATCCACCCTCACGCCACTCCAGATTTCCAACGTCATCCGGCTCGCTTGGGAAGACCGCACCACGTTTGAAGAAATCCGAACACGCACCGGATTGGTCGAACATGAAGTCATCACCATCATGCGTCGCGAGCTGAAGCCCGGTAGCTTCCGCCTGTGGCGTAAGCGAGTGAGCGGCAGAGTCACGAAGCACCGTCGTCTCTTCGAACAACGACTCGCTGGCCCAACTGACCATGATGAGGCAGACGATGCCTAGTGCGTGACCAAGCCATGCGTCCGACGCGCTGCTATTTCCGTATCTGTTAAGGTCACAAATTCGGCGCTACTCAATATCACACTGTCGCACAATAGCCCCTCATGAATCCGAAAACATGGTTAGTCACCGGCAGCTCCAGCGGCTTTGGCCGTGCCATCGTCGAAGAGGCTCTCGCCACCGGACATCGCGTCATTGCCACAGCTCGTGACATCCGCAGCATCGCCGACCTAGAGCGCGCGGGGAGCTGTCATGTGATGACGCTCGATGTCACGGACACCGCTGAGATTCCCAATGCCATCCGTGATGCCGCGCAGATCTGGGGCGGCATTGATGTGCTGGTGAACAACGCAGGCTATGGCCTCATCGGTGCGGTAGAGGAATGCAGCGATGAACAAATCCGCCGCAACTTCGAGACCAACTTCTTCGGTCCGATGAATGTTGTCCGTGCCGCATTGCCGTTGCTGCGTGCGCAAAAGAGCGGCTGCATCGTAAACATCAGCGCCGCAGCGGCGATCGCCAACTACGCGGGCTTTGGCATCTATGGCGCGGCGAAGGCAGCACTCGAAATGATGAGCGAGAGTCTGCGCATCGAACTCGCGCCACTGGGTATTCGGGTGATGCTGGTGCAGCCTGGGCCGTTCCGCACTGACTTCATCAGCCGTTCACTCGATCGTGCCGAACTGCGATTGGAAGACTATGACCGCACCAGCGGAAAGTTCGCGCGCTTCTTGGAAACGATGGATGGGAAGCAGCCGGGCGATCCCGCGCGAGCAGCCAAGGCCATCATCGCCGCCGTGGAATCCGATGCTCCGCCCCTCCGCCTCATCCTCGGAAAATACGCCAACGAGAAAGCACGGAAGCGATACAGTGACGCTGAAAAAGAACGCGCCGCATGGGAACACATCGGTCTGCCCACTGATTTCAACTCCACACTATGAATACACTTCGGATCTCTTTGCTTATGTTCGCCGCGCTGCTGTCATCCTGCTCTTCCACGCCGCCAAAGCCCCCGCTCAAGACAGTGGCGCACCTCGATCTGCCGCGCTTCATGGGCGACTGGTATGTCTTCGCGAATATCCCTTACTCACTAGAGAATGGCAAAGTCGGCTCGTTCGACCGCTACGCGATGAGGCCTGATGGTCGCATCCAAAACAACTTCCTCTTCCGTCGCGGATCACTCGATGCGCCACTAGAAGAATGGAAGGGCATCGCGTGGGTTCATGACAAAAAGAGCAATGCCGAATGGCGTGTGCAATTTATCTGGCCACTACGTATGCCATTCCTAGTGATCGATCTCGACCCGGACTACCAATGGGCCGTCATCGGCTATCCATCGCGCAAGCTCGCTTGGGTGCTGACTCGGAAGACCAAGCTCGATGAAGCCACATATCGCGAAATCTTGAAACGCATGGAAGCCCAAGGCTACGACTCCAGTCTGCTGAAGAAAGTGCCACAACGTGATCAATGAAAATCTGGAATCTAGCCCGTATTTCTCACACTCCCCGCAGTAGGCTTGTCAAGGTGTCGAGCGGCTGGGAAGAGAATGTAGTTCGGGGCTTCAGCCCGCAAGCGCCGCCGTTCGGGCTAAAGCCCAAAACTACTTTGCAGACCGTCCCGCAATTCGGAGTGAGAGTGTGAGAAATGCAGGCTAGCATTCACGCAACTCGCCTAGCCCAGCGCCGGGTGCGGTAGTGTCTATACGCAAACAGCAGCGTCAGGTAGCCGCGCACACCAATCTCTGAAACCACGCAGCCCCACCAGCTCCACCCCCAGGCGTAGGTCACGCGGTCAGTCATGCGCGTGAAGCCATCTTTAGCAGCATCGAAGCGATGCTCGTGAACGAAGAGTCTGAACGGCCCCTCAATGATCTCGTCCACTAACAAATTCGGCGGCGCGACGACCTTCCATCGACAGAGCCAGCGCATGGGAATTAGTCCCCAGTCGCGACATTGAAGTTCGATCAGCCTACCTTCTACAGCGGGGCCATCGGTCACGAGTTTCACCAGCTTTAAAGTTGGTGGCATGACTTCGGTGATGTTGCGAGGATCAGCGTGGAAGGCAAAGAGCGCCTCGGGCGTGGTCGCGACGAGAGTGGATGTCTCGAACACACTCGGTTTGATTTTTTCGTGCTCGTCAATTCGGGATGGGGCATCACTCATACTCAATAGACAAATACGGGCGTGAACCAGATTTCGATGCTTAATCGACGATCTCTTGGCTCTATTTGCCAAGCAGAGGCGTTCTATTATCTCAGGGTGATGCCCCATGGCAATCACCTCTTTTGAATGACCACCCTCGAAGCACAACTCGCAGCGCGAACACGCCCTAATAACCTCCCTGTGGGCAGCCAAAGATGGAACGATCTACTGTTTCTTCACTGGCAGGTGGATCCCCAAGTCGTGCAGTCCACACTGCCGTCCGGACTCACCGTGGACACATTTGATGGCGCGGCCTACATCGGCATCGTGCCGTTTTTCATGGAGCGCGTGCGCCCGAGATGGCTGCCACCTGTGCCGTGGTTGTCGTGGTTTCTGGAGTTGAATGTGCGGACGTATGTTCACGACCGCGATGGCCGACCGGGCGTGCTGTTTTATTCGCTCGACTGCAATCAACCCATAGCGGTGTGGCTTGCGCGCGCTGCGTTCCGCCTGCCGTATTTCCATGCGCGGATGACGGCGCAGCGAGCGAATGATCGGGTGGACTACACTTGCCAGCGGTCCAACATTGGCGACGAGACAGCGCAATTTTCTTGGCGACCGCGCAGTGAAAAACGCGAGGCAAAAGTGGGTTCACTGGAGTTCTTTTTGGTCGAGCGTTACTACCTCTTCACTCAAGGTCGAGGCGAACAGTTGTATGTGGGGCAGGTGCATCATCGCCCTTACCAGTTCCGCGATGCCGAGGTGCTACAGCATTCCACGATCCCGGCGCAACAGGCAGGATTTGCACTTAGTTGCCCACCCGTGTCTGCGCTGTGTGCCAGTGCGGTTGATGTCTCCATTTTCCCATTGAAACCATGTCGCTAAACATAGCCATCATCGGCGCAGGCATGGCCGGCGTTGCCGCAGCCAAAGCACTGCTCACCCGCCGCCATACCGTCACCATTTTCGAGAAGTCACGCGGCTTCGGCGGGCGTTGCGCCTCCAAGCGTTGGGAAGGACATGTGATCGACCACGGCGCGCAATACTTCACCATTCGCGATGAGCGTTTTCGCGTGGCGGTTCAGTCGGCTTCGGGAGATGCTCTGATGCAGTTGCAGGCACCGGTGCTCGATGAACATGGCAATGAGTTGCCCGACACCGGGCGCTGGTTTCATCGCGATGGCAACAGCCGCTTAGTGCGCGATCTCGCACAAGGTGTTGATGCGAAAACTGAACACGCGATTGATCATGCCGACAGCCTGCTGCGAACAACTGGAGGCGAATTCGATCACGTCGTGAGCACCGCGCCGTGGCCGCAGACCGCGCGCCTCTTCGGCATCGACACCACTTTCGATTATGTGCCGTGTATCACCGTGCTGCTCGCATATCGCGGTGAGTGGCTCGGGACAACACAGGATCAATATGCCATCAGTGATCACAGCGGCCCGCTCGCGTGGAGCTCATGTGAGAATCACAAGCCGAGTCGTATCGCCGAGGGACAAACCGTGATGGTCGCGCAGATGTCCGAGGCCTGGAGCCGCGAGCACTTGGAGCTTCCGCTCGATGAGTATCCATCCATGGTGCGGGCCATGGTCGAGAAGCGATGGGATTTGCCCGAAGAGTGCTTCCTCGCTGGGCTGGGGCACCGCTGGCGCTACGCTCGCGTGACGAATCCAATGACTCCTGTGCCACTGCCAGAACAAGTTCATTTCGCGGGCGACGCACTCCTTTCATCGCGGCTGGAGTCTGCCTGGCTTGCCGGTGCAGCACTCGCCGCAAAACCCTGCTTTGCATCATGATCGCTCCCCAACTCACTGACACACGCACAGCGCAGCTTCATGGATTACTAACCGGACCGTTCATCGCCGATGCACTCGCGATGCCAGTGCATTGGTATTACAACCGCGAGGCGATGCAGCGTGACTACGGCGTGGTGCGCGACTACCTGCCGCCGCGCAATCCCCATCCCGATAGCATTCTTTGGCGCTCGTCGTATGCACCGCTCAATGAGCGCGGCGATATCCTCCATGATCAAGCGCGCTACTGGGGCGTGCGTGGTATCCATTATCATCAGTTCCTCAGCGCCGGAGAAAATACGCTCAATCTGCAACTGGGCCGCGTATTGCTGGAGTCACTTGCACAGTGCGGCAGCTATGATCTCGATGACTACTTGCGACGTTACATCGACTTCATGCTCACGCCGGGAAGTCATCGCGACACATACGTCGAGGAGTATCATCGTCATTTCTTCACCAACTACGCGCGCGGTTTGAAACCGGCGCGGTGCGGCGGGACAGATGTCCACATCGGCGGCCTCGCGCATGTCGGAATTTTGTGCGCGCACTTTGCCGATGACGCTGAGGCCGCCATGCAAGCCGTGCGCCAGCACGTAGGCTTTTCACATGGTGCCCCTGAAGTGATCGAAGCAGCAGTGGCGATGACGCGAATTGTGTTTGCCGTGCTCGAAGGTGAAGCGCTACGCGATGCGATCATGCGACACGGCAGCACTTGGATATCAGGGCGCAAAGTCGCCGACTGGAGCCGCGAGCCTGACCTGGTTGTCATCGGCGCACGATTGAGTCCAGCCTGTTACATTCGCGATGCCTTTGCGGCGTCACTCTATCTCTCCTGGAAATACGCCGATGACTTTGAATCCGCCATCATCGTCAACGCCAACGCTGGTGGCGATAACTGCCATCGCGGCGCTGTGATTGGTGCACTGGTCGGAGTTGCCGTAGGGGCTGATTGTTTTCCGGAGAGATTTCTTTCAC
This sequence comes from Verrucomicrobiales bacterium, assembly GCA_038230495.1. Taxonomy (GTDB): domain Bacteria; phylum Verrucomicrobiota; class Verrucomicrobiia; order Verrucomicrobiales; family Verrucomicrobiaceae; genus VFKE01. Next base: position 161 of record JBBRNC010000039.1, on the reverse strand, counting down.
TAAATACGCCCGTCTTACGACTTAGCCCAAGTTCCGCAGTTCGGCACCTGCCGAAAAATTCTTTCGTAGGGCAGCGTGCCGACTGGCAATGCTCGCTCGTAGGGAAGGTATCGCAAATGGCATTGTAGTGAAGAACTCGGTATTGCGCTCGCTTCTCGCGG
>JBBRNC010000038.1:0-40156 GCA_038230495.1 Verrucomicrobiales bacterium | reverse complement strand
TCGGCAATTTTCTCGCGGCGTTTTTCTTCCTCCAGTTCTGCGAGTTCGAGTTTTCTCTGAACTGTGGCGAAGCGTTCTTCTTCGCGACGAACTTTGCTATCCAACTGACGTTCCTGCTCGCGCATCATGCTGTCGCTGGCGTTGCCTCCTTTACCGCGCGACTCTTCGCGGGCGCGTTCCTGACGGAGGAACTCCAGACGCACGGCCTCGCGCTGGACGCTTTCACGTAGGCGATTGATGCGAGCCTTGAGTGCCATTTCCTGACCAGTGCCGGAGATGAGAGCGCCAGTTCCAGTTTGTCCGACATTCGCGCGCTCCTCGGGAGTGGCGTTCTCATCCGTGAGCGAGGGCGGGGCATGGAGTGTTCCTTTGCCGAGTCCGAGCTTTTTGATGTTTGATTTAGTATCGCCAGAGCTGACAAGTTGGGTCAGCACGGATTCGTTGAGATTGATATTGCGCGTGCTGCCGGGCAATGGCGCGATGAGGTTTTTCAAACCCGCTTTCTCGTGTTCGATTTCGCGCCAGAGATCTCTGGCCTCGGCTGAATCCTCGGGCAACGAGGCGAGCCTTGCGTAGCGCTTATCCATTGCCTCCTTCCAGTCGCGCAGGGGTGCTAGCTTGATCTCCAAATCGGCTAGCTCACGACGCGTCTGTTCCGTGCTTTGCTTCAAGCCTTGAGACTGATCGGCATGTTGCCGCTCGGCTTCTCCCGCCAGCTTCTGAATTTCCTCAAAACGAACGCGGCATTCTTTTTCGTGGTCATCGAGTTCTTCGAGCACTCGCCGGATTTCTTTTTCACGCGCAACCAGAGCCGTCAAACGGCCTGTGGCATTTGCCTCTTCGCGGCAGACGTCGTCGAGTATGGCCTTATGTTTAGTGCGTTGCTCCTCAAGTGTATGAATGACTTCAACGAGCTCGCCCCGTTTAGTCTCCAGCGAATTGAGTTCCGACTTGTTGGCCACGAGCTTGCTTTCTGTCCCAGCAAGTTCTTCACACAATTTCAGCAGTTCGGCATGTTTGCGTTCCGTGGTCTCAAGATCATGGCGAACTGAAGTAAGCTTTTTGTTGGCGGCTGCGCAGTCGCTTTCGTGCGCCTCTTTCTGAGACAGAATCTGGCGCGATAGTTCTTCCAATCGATTGTGCTCAACTGTAATTTCCTCGACGGCAACGCGATGAGTGTCAGCGTCTTTTTTAAGTCCAGTAATGCGAGTTTCCAGCTCCTTCGCGACACCTTCTGCCTTCTGTCGGCTTTGGTCCAAGTCGGCGATTACGGTAGTGAGTGCGGCATGGCTCGCTTCCGCTTTAGTGCAATCCTCTTTTACTTTTTCTAGATTCTGAGTGGCAACGCCGAGATCGGTGACCCGCTGTTCCAAGCTCACGCGTTGGCGATCGAGAGCAGCCAGTTTTTTCTCCGCTCTAACCACCTGATCTTCGCGCGCTTCGCCGAGAACCTGAGACTCCCGGCAACGAGTCTCCAGATCAGCAGACTGCTGGCGCAATGAAGGGAGACGATCTTCATGTGTGGCGCATTCCTGACGCAGACTTTGCAAATGACCTAGCGCCTCCTCTTTATGCACGTTCATCGATTCGAGATCGCGCAATGTATTCTCTGCCGCAGCAGCGAGACGATTAACTTCAGCGTCCTTGAGTTTGTGTTGATCACCTAACGCATGGATGGCCTCGATCCACTGGGCATGCTTCGACTCGGCATCACGCAGTTCATGGGTCACATGCTCCAGATTTTTTTCATCGGCACGGAGCTTGCTGAGAAGTTCCATCTTCGCGTTTAAATCAGTCTCGGCGCTGCGGAACTTGGTCTCGATTTCGGCTGCACGGGCATTCAGTTCGCTGAGAGTTTTCTCTTTCTCACGACAGGCTGATTCCGCTTTCGCTGTGGTGGCTTTGATCTCCTCGGTCCTGCCTTGCTCTTTTTTTGCCACAGCCGCCAGTTGGTCAAATTTGCCCTGCTCCTGTAAAGCTGCGGCCTTCAGGTCCTTGATTTTGCTTTGCTCCAGTAAAGCTGCGGCCTTCAGGTCATTGATTTTGTTTTGTTCCTGCTTTGCCGACGCTACCAGTTGGTCAAGTTTGCCCTGCTCCTGTAGAGCCGCAGCCTTCAGGTCGTTTACTTTGTCTTGATCCTGCTTTGCCTCCACTCCCAGATGGTCAAGCTTACTCTGTTCCTGCAAGGCTGCGGACTTCAGGCCGTTGACTTTATTTTGATCCAACTTTGCAGCAGCCTGTGATGCAGTCGTCTTTTCTTGCGATGGTTTTTTTTCTGCCAGCGGCTTATCGGATTCAGTCTTTACCTTGGAGATTTCAGCCTTCTCTTTCGCGGTGTCAGCAGCTTCATTTTTTCGGGGGCTTTTGACTTTGATCTCTTTGATCTCCTTAAGAGGTTCTTCTTCAGATTCAAAAACGCCAATCAACGGGCCAAAGCCAAGCTTATCTCCAGTCCTGATGATCCGGCGCTGGACTCTCTCGCCGTTCACAAAAGTTCCTGACACTGATTTCAAATCAATGACATGATAAGTTCCGTCCTCATTCTTCCGCAGTTCAGCATGGCGGGCGGAGACTTCCACGCCACCCACTATTACATCATTGCCCTCCTCACTCCCCAGAGTCACCACATGGAGCACAGGCACGACAATCTCCTGCCCGTCTTCAAGTGTAAATGTTAGTGTGGCCATGGTTTTATCGAGTGCGCTATTCAAATGCAATTGGGCGCGGAATCAACTTGGCATTTGTGACGATTTCAGTTTATGGACTTGCTGCCCGACACGAAAACATGACATACTTTTTCTCATGATCCCAACAAAACTATTCTACGTCGCTTTCTTGCTTGGTTCGCTTTCCGCTACCTCCCATGCGGATGACTGGAAACCCGACCCCGGCTTCGTCAGCCTCTATAATGGCAAAGACCTGACGGGCTGGGGCTATCGCGACAAGGAGCAGAAGGTGCTGGAGTCCTTCGACGGCAAAACGGAATCCAGTGATGGCCGATACACTGCGAAAGGCGAATGCATCGTCGTCAATCCAGAGGACAAGTCCAAGGGACCGCATCTGCGCCAGATGTGGAGCACTCAAGAATTCCCCAAGGATTTCGTCCTGAAAATCGAATTCCGCGCAGCAGTGAACGCGGACAGCGGAATCTTTTTGCGCAAGCCCCAGCTTCAGTGTCGCGACTATCTGGTGGCCGGTCCTTATAAGACATTGAAGAATTACAAGCCGCAGGATTGGAATACCATCATCATCACGGTGAAAGACAACATCGCCCACTGCGAATGCAATGGCGAGGTTCTCGAGGACGCCCTGCAACTGCCCGTCACTGGCCCGATCGGACTTGAGGCAGATCGTAATCAAATGGAATACCGTCACATCCAGATCAAAGAGGGCTGAGATCGGCTGTCCGACTCTTTATCATTCGACACGCCGCTCACGCCGCGCATGATGAAGTCATGCCTGCTTATCTCGTCGTCAAACCTCGTTGCCGTATTTTTCATGGACATGACTGGATCTACAGTAGCGACATCTTGTCCAGTCGCGGCAACCCGCAGTCGGGCGATGTCGTCTTGCTCAAGGATTCCAGAGCCCGTCTCGTCGGCAGCGCTATCTATAATAGCAAGTCGCAGATCACCGCGCGTCGATTCTCATTTCGCAAACAAGATCTCGATGTCGAGTTCTTCCAGCGTCGTATCGAGCGCGCCTTGGCCCATCGCGCCACATTGCCCATCGACCAGAAAGTCTGCCGCGTGGTCTGGAGCGAATCCGACGGCGTGCCCGGCGTGATCATCGACCGCTACGGCGATCACGTGGTTCTGCAAACGCAGACGATGGCGATGGATATGCGAAAGGAGTTGATCGTTGAAGCCATCCGCAAAGTTCTCAATCCCAAATCAATCATCGAGCGCAACGACTCGCTCACGCGAAGGATCGAAGGCCTGGAGCCAGTAAAGTCCGTGCTCTTCGGCACTGCCCCCGCCCCCTTCATGGTAAAATCCGGGAAGACCATCCTGCGTGCCGACCTCATGGAAGGCCAGAAGACGGGCTTGTATCTCGATCAACTCGATAATTACACGCTGGTCGGACGCTATGCGAAAGACAAGCGCGTGCTTGATTGCTTTACAAATCAAGGCGGCTTCGCCCAGGCTTGTGCCGAGAACGGAGCGAAATCTGTCCTCGCCGTGGACAGCAGCGAACCAGCCCTGACTCTCGCCAAAATGAACGCCGATTTCGCGCATCTGAAGATTAACTTCATCAAGGAAAACGTCTTTGATTTCCTCAAGGACATGGAGAAGCGCGAAGAAGTCTTCGATCTCATCATACTCGATCCGCCCAGCTTCACGAAGACAAAATCGTCCATCAACGACGCCCTGCGCGGCTATAAGGAAATCCATCTACGCGCCTTAAAAATGCTTAATCCAGGCGGCGTGCTTGTGAGTTTCAGTTGTTCCCATCATATCACTGGCGGCGATCTCCGGCAGGTCATCATGTCCGCCGGAGTGGATTCACGTCGCTCCCTGCGACGTATTGCCACCTACACCCAGCGCGGGGATCACCCCATCGTCTGCGGCATCCCAGAGACGGAATACCTTCGAGGCTACGCCGTTGAAGTCATGGGTGCTTGGTGAAATAGCCCGACGAGAGTTTTTCCAAAATTCAATCCCATGGACTTTGGCGACGCACTTCTTTGGGGCATAATTTTTGGCGCATTTGGCGCGGGGTATTTTGTCTATGGAAAGAATCAGGGCAACATCATCATGCTCATCCTCGGCATCCTGCTTTGCATATATCCATTTTTCGTTAGCAGCGCCATGTGGACGTTCTTGATCGGCCTCGCACTGACACTGGCTCCGCTCTTCCTCAATAAAATCCGCAGGTGATGCGGCCTTGAAAATTACCAAGACATTCGACAGTGAATGAGCTAATATTTTGTCATGAACGACGCAAAAGACGACTCCCCATCTGAGAAAACACCTGAAAAAGCGCCTGTGATCAACCCGATCAAGCCTCTTTCTCTCAAGAACGTTTTTTCGGCCAAACCGCAGGTGCAGAAGAAGAGTTTTATGCAGTCTAAAGGCGCAAAAGGCGGGGGCGGAATTCGCCAGATGAGATCGCAGCGCGGCAGATAATTGAACTTATCCAAGCAGACTCGCAGATAGTGTGTTATACTAGCCGACTATGGGAGACCTCAAACGATCCACCTTCATGCGCCGCTCAGTTGATCATGTTACTGACGAACTAGTTACAGCACTATCTGACGGTGAAGTCATTGAGTTCAAGCCACTCTTTCTAAAAGTTTATGAAGGATTGAAGCGCAAAAAAGCTGTGAGCGGAGGCGAGGAAATGCTTCGCCTGCGTTGCTATGAGAAGCTGCAAAAACTCTCCAGCCGCTGCTTAGTCAAGAAAGTCGGGAAAAACTACCGTGGCCTCAAGGGTCTCGAGCTTGAATCCAGCGTGCATCAAATCGCCCGCGCGGAAGCCGCCATCGCTGCACGCACTGCCGCAGCACGCTGAGCCGCATCATGGCCAAACCAAATTACCAGTTCGAGAAGCGGCAGCGCGATCTCGCCAAGAAGGCTGCCAAGGAAGCCAAACGCCAGCGAAAGCTGGAAAAGGGAACTTCATCTGAATCCCCCGCGATCATCGAACAGGAAATCCCTGTTACGGTTCCTGTGGAAGGCTGATAGCTGAGATGCTGTCGCGCAACTTTCTCCGCGATTTGCGGTTTGTCATTCTCGGTGGATGATGCGGTGCGCTTGATGAAATTTTGGACTTTTCCAAGTTCATTCGCAAGCATCATCCCCTGCCCTGCGTTTCTTCATCACTCCCGATGTCTCTCACTGATCTCCTCATCCAGACTGCCGCTGAATCCGGTTGCGAAAATCCCCAAGATTGTCGGCAGACGCTCAGTAAGGCGGCGGGCCACCGAGGTTCCATGATCGAGGCACTGCTCGACTCCAATCTTGTGGACGAGGATCGCTTCTTCCAAAAGCTTGGCGACCGACTGCACCTCGACTTCGTCACTGACGAACAGCTTGAGGCTACCGACTCTCTGCACAGTCGCTTCCCTGCGAAACTGGCGCTGCGCTATCGCATTTATCCCGCCGCGCTCAATGGCCCGGAGATGACCTTGCTGACTTACGATCCCTTTAATCTGGATGCGAAACAGGCCGTGGGCCATGAGGTGCGCAAGAGGATCACTTGGGGACTGGCCACGCGGCGGCGTATTCTCGAAGCCCTGCATCAAGGCTACGGCGTGGGCGCGGAAAATTTCGAGGAACTACTCGAAGGTCGCGATACAGATGTGGGACACGATGATTTGAAACAGGAAGTCAACGTGCTCGACGAAGCGGACGAGGAAGCGACGGTGATGAACTTTGTGAACCAAGTTTTCCGCGAAGCGCTGAAAGAGCGGGCCACGGACATTCATGTGGAGCCACTGGAGCGCGACTTGCGCATTCGTTACCGTATCGATGGCAAACTCCAAGAAGTGCCCGTGCCGCCGAACATGCGTCTGCTTCAGGCTTCCCTTATTTCGCGATTGAAAATCATGGCGCATCTCGACATCGCAGAGCGCCGCTTGCCGCAGGATGGGCGCATCAACTTGGAACTCGATGGCAATCCGATCGACGTTCGAGTAGCAACAATTCCCTCTGTGAACGGTGAGAGCGTGAGCCTGCGACTGCTCACCCGACAGAAGTTCGACATCGACAAGCTGGGGCTCGATGGCAACACTGCCGCTGCTATCACAAAACTTCTCGCCGCACCGAACGGCATCATCCTTGTCACCGGCCCCACGGGCAGCGGAAAGAGCACCACGCTTTACACCTTCCTGCGAATGCTCAACACCATGGAGCGGCGCATTGTTACCATCGAAGACCCGGTGGAAAATAAACTCGACGGCGTAGTGCAAATCGCCGTGAAACCGGAGATCGGCCTGACCTTCGCCGCCGGACTTCGCAGCATTTTGCGCGGCGATCCCAATGTGGTCATGGTCGGAGAAATGCGCGATTTGGAGACCGCAGAAATTGCCATCCGCGCCGCCCTAACCGGACACCTCGTCTTCTCCACGCTGCATACGAATGATGCCGTCGGCGGCATCTCGCGATTGCTCGACATGGGCATTGAGCCGTTCCTGATTTCGTCGTCAGTGCGCGCATTCCAAGCGCAGCGACTCGTGCGCACACTCTGCCCGCATTGCCAGCAGCCTCACACTTTAGAAGACAGCTATCTCAAAAGCATCGCCTTCCCCATGGAGCACGCGCATCAGTTGAAGCGTCCCGGCGGCTGCCGTCAATGTCGCGGCACCGGATATCAGGGACGTCTCGCGATCATGGAAATCTGCCTGATGACCCCCGGGCTAACCGAGAAAATCAGCAACCGCGTGCCCATGTCTGAAATCAAAGCCCAAGCCCTCGCCGACGGCATGATTCCCATGCGGCAATATGGCTTCATGAAAGCCGCGCAAGGCGTGACGACCGTTGAGGAGGTCATGCTGGTGACAGCAGCGGCGGCGGACTGATTGGAAACCAGAGGCCAGAAGTCAGAAGTCAGAAATAAAAGCCATGAAGAAGCTCACTTTTGCAAAAAGCTGTAAGGAACTCGAGGTTTATATAGCGAGTTTCCGTTTACAGCAGGCAGTCTTCAAACTCACGAAAAACTTTCCGTCCGAGGAAAGATTTTCCCTAACCGACCAGATCCGTCGCAGTTCTCGTTCTATCGGCGCTAACATATCTGAGGCATGGGCCAAACGTCGTTATTTGCCGCATTTCGTAAGTAAACTCACTGATTCTGATGGCGAACTTCAGGAAACTCTCCATTGGCTGAGAACTGCGTTGGCTTGCAACTATGTGTCAGTTGAGGATTCAAACAGTCTGGCAAATTACGCGGAAGAAATAGGAAAAATGCTTGGTAGCATGATCGCAAAACCAGAGAAATTCTGCCCCAACGCCATCTGACCTCTGACGTCTGACTTCCGACCTCTGACTTCCGACCTCTGACTTCCAAAAATGCCTTCCTTCAGCTACATCGCACTCGACGGAACCGGAAAGCAAGTCAACGGCACGCTGTCCGTCACGACTCGCGCGGAGGCTTATCGTAAGCTGGAATCACAGCAGCTCACACCCGTGAAAGTCAGCGAAGAAGCAGTCGCGGCTGCGGCCAAGCAAGCAGCAAAAAAAGCGGCTCAAGATGCGCCGCCAGTATTGAAGCGCGCTTTGTTGATTCACTTCACGGAGGAACTCGCGGATCTGCTCGATGGCGGCTTGCAGCTTGAGCAGGCCTTGCGTGTGATGAACGAGCGACAGGAATCGCCGACAATCCGACGCGTGAGCGGATTGCTCCGTGATCAATTGCGAGAAGGCGCGGCCTTTTCCAAGGCTCTGCAAAATGCATCGCCCAGCTTTGATGATCTTTACTGCAATCTCGCCGCCGCCGGTGAAGTGTCCGGTTCACTGCCGCAAATTCTGCGTCGGCTCAGTGCGAATTTGACGCAGATGCATGAACTGCAAACCCGCGTGGTCTCCGCGATGATCTACCCAGCCTTCATGGTGGGCGCGCTCATCATGTTGATGATTGTTTTCAGCTTGGTTCTCATCCCGCAACTGACTAACTTGCTGTCCAAGACTGGACAGAAGCTGCCGCTGGCCACTGAGATTCTTGTGATGTTCAGCAACTTCATCGGCCATTGGTGGTGGCTGATTCTCGTGCTGCTGACCACGGCATTCCTCAGTTTCCGCGCATATATTGGCTCGGAGAAAGGCCGGCTCTGGTGGCATCAGACAAAGCTCGTCATCCCACTATTCGGCCCCGTTCTCGCCGCGCGATTCTACGCCCAGTTCTGTGGTTCACTCGGCAATCTGGTCAACAACGGCGTGCCTCTGCTCAACGGCCTCAAGCTCAGCTCGCGAGCCACAACCAATCTCTATCTGAAAGGCACTCTCAACAAAGCCGTCGCACTGGTGGGTGAAGGCGCGCCGCTCTCCGGTGCCTTGCGCAAAGCGGGCGGAATGCCCGTCCTCCTCGTGGACATGATCGCCATGGGCGAACAGACAGGCAATCTCGGCAAGTCGCTCGAAAAGGTGGCCACCCGCTATGACAAGGAACTTGATCAGAAAATCAAGCGTATGACTTCGATGATTACGCCCGTAGTAATGATCATCATGGCGATCATCGTGGGCTTGGTAGCTTACTCCATCGTGACCTCTATTTTCCAATCCATGTCCGGCTTGCGCAGCCGCGCCTAGTTCCTAATTCAAAACCTTACCATAAAATGAATACTCAAAATCAATTCAAAATTCAAAATTCAAAATTCAAAAATGGCATCAGCGCCGCCTTCACTCTTATCGAGTTGGTGCTAGTGCTAACCATCATCGCAATTCTCGCAGGCTCGGGCATTTACCTCCTTTCGGGCAATGTGGATACGGCGAAGGAAACGCGCGTGTTGGGCGACTTGAATGCCATTACCACACAACTCCAACTCTATGAAGCACGCTGCCAGCGCCTGCCCACCCAAGATCAGGGACTTGAGGCACTGGTGTCAAAACCCACTAAAGAACCCATTCCTGACCGCTGGATAGCGCTCATGGAAGAGCTACCGAAAGACCCTTGGGGTCTAGCTTACAAATATCGTATCCCGGCGCAGAAATCGAAGAAGGCCTATGACATCTGGTCCGCTGGCAAGGATGGTCAGGAAGGAAATGCCGACGACATTGGTAACTGGAAACCAGTGGAGAAGAAGTAAGTGCTGGGAGATGGAAGATAGGAGTTAGGAGATTAGCTATGAAACCCTATCTTCCATCTTCCATCTCCTGTCTTCCGCGCCCTGCGCATCGCGCCTTCACCCTGTTGGAGATGGTGATAGCACTGACCATTGTCGCTATTCTCGTCGCAGCCTCGGTGCCATCGTTCCGCGGAATCCAGAATGAACAAATCGCGCGAGAACCGGTGGCGGAACTTGCGCGACTCGCCAAAGAGGCCCGGCTTCACGCGATGAAAGAAAAGCGCCCTTATCAAATCGCGTTCACTTCAAAAGGCTTCGCCGCCACGCGCTATCTAAGTCCCTATTTACAAGCTGCCGAACTCGACAAGTTTTTGCAGCAGATCCAGCTTGATGAACAGGCGGATGACGCCAAGCCCGCTCCGCTAGACGTCAGCCCTGCCACTTCTCCTCCGGGCAAATCGCCAGCACCCGCCTTTAAGGAATGGACGCAGAGTTACAATCTTCCCGCAGGCACGACTTACAGCGCCCAGTTCTGGCATGAGACAAATCCCACGGACATTTCAGGCGACCTTGTGAAGCTTTGGGTGTTTCAACCCAGTGGCGTGTGCCCGCCAGTTACGGTGAAGATGGAGCGCGAGACCGCCACGTTTGAAGTCGGTTTCAGCGCGCTCACGGCAGACATTGTGAAGGAAATTTCCGACGTGAGATGACAACACTAATCACATCAAAGACAAGAGCCGGATATGTCCTCTTCGAGGTCATTCTCGCCCTGACGATTTTTGCCATCGCGGTTGTCGGGCTGGCCACGGCGCTGAACAATATCATCGAATCCGCCGCCACCATGAACCTCGACAACAGCGTGCGCATAGGTCTGCGTTCGTTCATCGAGGAAGTGCGGCACAAGCCCATTGCGGATATGAACACCACTGTTACCGATGATCGTCTGAGCGCGACTTACTCCAGCACGGTGGAGACACTTAGTCTTAAAAACAGCGACGGCGTCGCGCTCAATGATCTCTATACTCTCCATGCGAAGGCTGCCTACGGACAGGGGAACACGGCGCGTGAAGAGATCGTGGACTTATATGTTTACAAACCTGCTCCAGCCAGCAAATGAAGACTCGCGCCACTCAACCTGCGAGAATCAAAGCCTTCACGCTTCTGGAGGTCATCATCGCGCTGACCATCCTCGCCATGTTCAGCGGCACATTGTTTGCCATCATTCGTGGCTCGGTGAAAGCCGCTACTGAGATTAGACACGTGGAGAGCGAGAACGATCAGGTGAATCACTTCATCCATCTCTGTCGGCAGGCCTTTCAGAATCTCCCCTCCACCGCGAGCCTCACGCTAAAAGTAACTCAGGCAGGCACTCCGGCTATGCAGGAACTAACGGTCAGCGGGGCAAATGAAATGTTCAGCTTTGGGCCTAATCCCATTTCCTACAAAGACACTACTATTGGAATCCGACCCGTCACGAGCGGCCCCCAAAACTCCGAGGATGGCCTGCCCATCTACAATGTCGGCATCACGCGCGAGGACATCATCCCCACGGACGGAAATCAAAACAACGCGCTCATACAAAGTTCCGGCAATGGCATACTGGCCCCAGATGATCAAGGCCGCGTATGGATGCCCCTGCTGCCAGATGTCGCTTCGCTAACTTGGCGCGGTTACAAGTCAGACGACGATACCTGGCAGGAAGAATGGTCGAGCAGCACCCTGCCGGAGATGATTGAAATGAATCTCCATCTCAGCGGGCGCTCCAATCCCATCCGCGTGGTTTACACATTGCCCACGACCAAACTCGCTGGCGCAAATCCAGCTCTCAAACCTCAGACGCCAAAGAAATCCCTCACTCTTCCATCGGCAGGAGGCAATGACGGTGGCGCTGTAGCTCCTCCAGCGCGAGGCGGCAGAGGCACAGATGGTGGCCGTAGCAATCGAGGCGGTCGCGGTGGCGGCAATGCCCAACCCGGCTCTCCGCGTGGCGAACAAACCCAACCAAGAGGCGGTGGCCCGCGCGGTGCAGGCGGCGGCGGCAAGTAATTGAAATCATCAAGAATTTCCCTGTGATAATTGACAGCATCAAATCAACTCTAGTCATCGCACGTGAACGCGGTTCCGCGCTCTTGCTGGTGATTTGGGCCATCATGCTCATGGCTTTCACCGTTGCGGGCGTAGTGGAATACGTCACTCAGAGCATGGAAGAGGATGTCTTAGTCGCCGGACAGTTTCGCGCCATGAATCTGGCGGAATGCGGTATCGCACTAGGATTGCATCCGCAGATCAAACCAGGCGATCCGGCGTTGCGACAAGTCATCGGCAATGATGGAGGATTTGTAGTCACCATCTCATCGGAAGGCGCGCAAATCCCGATCAACTCCATTACTAACAATGGCTATCGCGATGCCGTTTATAATCTGTTCGTCGCTTGGGGGCTATCCGCCGATGAGGCGAGCACCGCCGCTGACTCGCTCGCTGACTGGGTGGACTCCGATGGCGATCCCCGCTCACAAGGCGCGGAGTCGGATTACTACAAGTCGCTAGGCTTCCAAGATTTCCCACGCAACCAGAGCTTCTCCTCGCTGGATGAAATGCTTCTCGTCAGGGGCATGGACGCCGTGGAGCGCCTCAAACCAGACTGGAGAAATTTCTTCAGCGTCCACGGCGATGGCATGATCGATCTTAACTACGCCTCCAAGGATGTGCTCATGGCCGTCTGCGGGGTGAAGGAAACCGACGCGGACAATCTCGTCCGCGAACGCATCGGCCCCGATGGATTCCCCGGCACTGAAGACGATAAGATTCTCAGCATGGCCGAAGCTCAAAAACTACTGGGGCTGGACGACGCACGTTACAGCGCCATAAAAAGCTTCATCACCACCGACCATCTCATGCGTCGCGTAGAAAGCGTCGGCCATATCGGCACCCAACGATTCAAGGTCGTAGTCATTGCGCAACGACAGAGCGACGGATCACTGAACTACCTAGCGAGAATTGAAGAGTAAGTTAGCGGTTATGGGTTATGTATCTATTCTGGTCATGCCGAATCGAGTCATTGTTTCGCCCTTTCAGGGCTGGATCAGTGCATGACAGGCGTCCTAGGGCGTTGCCCTAGGCTGGCTTGTAGCAGGCCGTTGGCCTGAAATCCCTCTGCGCCAAAGGCGCCACACAAGCCAGCCCAGGGCAAGCGAGGAACGGGCACCGCCCTGGGTCAGAATCCAGCGTGAGGCAGCCCTGAAAGGGCGAAACAATAGTGTCTTCTCAATACGACCTGAACAGTTACAGGGTTATGAGTTATGGGGTTAGTTACTAAAAACATTTATAACTCATAACTCTTAGTTCCCCTTCTCCTCCACCCCATGCGTCAATGCAACGCGGAAGCCTATAGTATCTCGCCGCGTAGTGGCGGGCACACCAAGACGCGCGGATGAGAGCAGGTCATCGGGATTGACGCTGCGCCAGCTTCCCCCGCGCACGGTGCCGAGCAGCGGATGACCAGCAACGGGCGTGATTTCGTAATCGGTATCCACCCATTCGCTAACATTGCCTGCGAGGCCAGCGTATCCCTTGGGGCCAACTGGCAGCGCAGTTACTGCCGCGATGCCGGGGAATAAGTCCTGATATTTCTTGATGACATTCGTCAACCGACCCGCATGAAGCGCAGATTCATCGGCGAAGTTATCCACGTTTTTAGGTGGCGGCCACTCATAGCCCCAAGGATACACGCCCCGGATGCGCCCATTGCGTTCGGCGGGATCTTTCCCGCGCTCCAGCGGCAGGCCGACCGCGCGGCTCCATTCCTCATCGGTGGGCAGGCGGTAGCGATCACTCTTGCCAATGAGATTTTGTTCACGCTCTCGCTTGGTCAGCCACACGCAAAACGCCCGAGCTTCCTCACGATCCACATTGACCATCGGAATCTGCGCACTTTTGGAACGCTCGATGGCAGCCGTGGGCTTCCTAGCTCCACTGGACTTTACATACTCCAAATAGTCGCGACGCCGGGTCTCGGTCGCAGCGAGCAGAATGTCGCCGTTCGGAATAAATTTCATACCCAAGGAGTTTCTCCATTCACGCCCGAAGTTCACACCGCGCCGCTTCTCCATGTCGGCGAAAAGTTCTAGCAGCTCATTCTCTTTCACATCGCCATCGACGATCAAATCCGTGAACCCCTCCCCGCGCAGTTCCAACTCCAGCTCACCAGTCTTCACGCGCGGAATTTCCACAGGCGTGATGCCGATAAGTTCGTCACGGAGAAAGACCTTAACGCCCGGCGGATTCGTTCGCACTACAGCACTGCCATAGCCCTGACGTTCCACGCGCAAGGTGAATGCCTCCCACTGACGTGAGTTATCCTTCGGTTCCGGTGTCGCCGATGCACCACCGACAGGGAGGGTAAAAACTTCCAGCACATAATGATGTTCATTCGTGAGGAATCCCTTGGCGCGATCATCCTCCGCCAACCAGAAACGAAAAGCCTCCGCATCCGCCGGTGGCACCACCGCGATGTAAGCGCTCTCCTTCTCGCCCTGGCCTTGATAGCGCTCCACGCGCCCCTCGAACGGCCTGCCAGTGCTTTTCAGAAAGCGATCAAAGTTTTTCATCTCCACGGGCCTCACGGCTTCATGGCCATTATGTTTCGGCAGAAACTCCATGCCCAAGCTGTTCTTCCAGTGCTCACCGGGCTGCGGCAGCTTGGAAGGCTCCAGCTTCAAATCAAAAATCGCGGGCGCTTTCTTGTTCGCTGTGTGCTCGAACTCTTGCAGCCTATAGCCCGCAAGCCGGAGCTGATAGATGGCCGGAACATCTTCATTCGGATTGAAGGCATACGGAGTCTGACCAAGCTTCAGGCCATTGGAATAAATCTCCGCGCCCGGCGGCTCCGAGCGAATCGTGATCAAGGGCTTGGACCGATGCAGCGCCTCCTGAATGTTACTGCCTTGCAACGACCACAGCAACGCGCCCGCGCCCAGCAATGCCACACAACCAGCGGCGATCAACGCCTTGCGTTTCCACTTACGACTCTCCGCCACTCGCTCTCCGCGCAACGCCAGCGCCATATCCTGCGCCGTATGAAAACGATCCGCCGCCTGATTCGCGCACGCACGACAGATCACGCGATTGAGACGCTTCCAGAGTTCGATGTCCCCGCCCGATTCTTTCGCGTCCGGCAGATCAGGGAAATCAAGCCGATCCTTTCCCGTGCAGGCTTCATACAAAACCATGCCCAGCGAGAAAATATCCGACTGCGGCGTCCCCGGCCCCTCTGGCGCGACGAACCCCTCCGTGCCGACAAAACTCCGTTGCCCCAGCAACGCCACCAGCCCGATGTCCGCCAGACGACACACCCCGTCGATGAAGATCAAGTTCGACGGTTTCACATCGCGATGAATCAAGCCATTGCTGTGCAAGAAGTGCAGCGCCTCCGCCACCGTCCCGCCGTGTTGAATGCAATCCGCCGCCTTCAGCCGCCCCTGCTTCTTCATTACCGCCGTCATCGTCTGCGAGCGATACTTCGCGGGATTAAAGTCCTTCCCGCTCTCCACATCATCCGCCAGTTCCATCACATAATAATAAAAGCCTTCCTCATCACTACGCCCCACTTGGAGGATCGGCACCAGCCCCGGATGATGCCGCGAGATCGGCTCATATTTTTTGATCGCCTCGAACTCACGCTCGAATGCGCCCTCGTAGTCATAATCATCCCGCCACACCACCTTCACTGCCCGCAGCGCGCCCGTCACACTCCGCGCGATCCAAACCTCCCCATACGCCCCGCGCCCGATCATCCGCAGCGTCTCATGATCGCGGATGGCTGGGGCTTTACGGTTGGATGAAGTCGGAGATTCCACGGAAGCAGAGTAAAACAATACGCGATCAAACTCCGATAACAAACATCGGATCATTTACAGATTCGTTGGTTTATCAACAGCTTTATAGCCAAAACTTTTGTTCGCGTATTACATGATTGGTCAGGATTGAATGTTTGTTTATACTCCTATGCCGTAATCAGGCAACAAATTACCTAGCCCGCTTGTCATCAGTGTGAGCAATGCTTGCGCCCATAGCGCTAACTTTGATCGCATGTCGTTAGTGGTGCGTGAAAATCGTCCTCGTCCTCATCCTCATCCTCGATCGTCGATTTTTCGAGGACGAGAAATGGAAACGGCCCTTAAAAGCACTAAGTTAGCGCGTATGGGGCTTACGCCCGCGCTAGCTCACTGGGGACTGCGATGTCTCTGGCGCAAAATTTTAAGCCTCCTGACATCGGCTGATACTGAGGCTGTTTCAGAGAATTAATTGCAGCGAACGCGGAGTTAAGCATCTCTTGTTACGAGTTTGCGCTACCGCTATATCCCAGCGAGGACGCCGGTGCTGTCGCCGACGTGACTGGCATTGACGCCGATGCGCTGGAGCATGGCGAGGTAGAGATTGGTCATGGGAGTTTCTTCTGGCAGAACAAGATGCTGGCCGGGATGGAGGGTGCCGTTGCCGCCACCGGCGAGGAGGACGGGGAGGTGGTCGTGGGCGTGGCGGTTTCCATCGCTGATACCACCGCCATAGACGATCATGGAGTGGTCGAGGAGGGTGCCGTTGTCTTCCTTGGTGTCTTTCATGCGCTTGAGGAAATAGGCGAGCTGCTCGATGTAAAATTTGTCGATCTTGGCGATCTTGGTGAGTTTGTCGGGATTGTTCTGATGGTGGGAGAGGCTGTGATGGGCGTCGCTGACGCCAATCTCGGGGAAGCTGCGGTTGCTGCCGTCGTGGGCGAGCATGTAGGTAGCGATGCGGGTGGTGTCGGTCTGGAAGGCGAGGAGGAGGAGGTCGAACATGGCGCGGATGTGTGCCTGCGCGCCGTTGGGAATGCCTGTGGGCCGGTGAGTGCCGGGCGGGAGTTGCTTGTGCATTTTCTCGGTCTGCTCGATGCGGAGTTCAATGTCGCG
This sequence comes from Verrucomicrobiales bacterium, assembly GCA_038230495.1. Classification (GTDB taxonomy): domain Bacteria; phylum Verrucomicrobiota; class Verrucomicrobiia; order Verrucomicrobiales; family Verrucomicrobiaceae; genus VFKE01. The sequence continues at coordinate 23,488 of JBBRNC010000038.1, read as the reverse complement.
CACGGAGGCGAGGTATTCTTCGATCTTGCGATTGTCGGAGCCGGAGACGCTGCGCTGGAGGGTTTTGGCGTCGTCGAGGACGAAGTCGAGGATGCTTTTTTCGTAGCGCTTGCGCCGCGCGGTAGCGGGGTCTGAGGCATCGCTCATGTCGCCGAACAATCGCTCGAAGACAAGACGCGGGTCTTGCTCCGGTGCCATGGGCATGGTTTCGCTTTTCCACGAGAGGTTGAATTGATAGGCGCAGCTGTAGCCGGAGTCGCAGCGACCAGAGGCGCGCTCGCCATCGGTACTGAGTTCCAGCGAGGCGAGGCGGGTCTTACTGCCGATCTGCTCTGCGGCGAGCTGGTCCACGGATTGTCCGAGACGGATATCTGAGCCTGCGGTTTTCTTGGCGCGGCAGCCAGTGAGGAAGGTGGCGGTGGCTCGCGCGTGATCCCCTCCTCCGTCGCCACCGGCGCGGGCATTGGAATGGGCGAGATTCGAGAGCACGGAGAAGTCGCCTTTGAAGGGTTGGAGGGCGCTGAGGGTGCTGGAGAGGTTGAAGTTTTTGCCTTGTCCCTGAACGGTCCATTCATGGACGTTGACGCCGTTTGGGATGTAGAGAAATCCCATGCGCAAGGGTGCGGCAATGGGCTTGGGCGCGGCGAAGGCTTTGAAGCCCAGGGATTCGAGCGCCGGCAGCGCGATCAAGGCACCGGCACCCCGCAGGAAGCCGCGGCGGGTGGTTGCAGAGGTGATGATGGACATGATAAGAACTGAATGACTGACGAGATAACGCTGCCGGATTACGAAACTTTCGTCCCGGTAATGATATGCTACGTATTAAGAATGGTCTGACATGCAACTGGTAGCCATGATTTTCATTTGAAAGATGGCGACATCGCATGTCCTTTCCGCCGTTACTAAACTGAACTCCATCATCACGAATCAAACTATGAAACTACGTTCCCTGCTCGCCACCACCTGTGTCCTCACTTTACTCAACGCCGCCGTCATCGCTGAAGACGTGACGGAGCTGGTGCTTAAGCCCGATGCGGCCAATCCGCTCATGTATAACACGAAGACTCTCACGGCAAAGGCTGGCACGAAGGTGAAAATCACCCTCGAAAACAAGAGCGCCATTCCGCAGCCGCACAATCTTCTCATCCTCAAACCCGGCAGCAAGGACAAGGTCACCGCTCTGGCCAATGCCATGCTCACCGACCCCAATGCCATGGCCAAGGATTACATTCCCGAGTCCGACGACATCATTATCCACACGAAGCTTGTCCAACCCGGACAAAGTGAAACATTGGAATTTACTGTGCCTGATGAGGCTGGTGAATATCCTTATCTCTGCACCTTCCCCGGCCATTCCATCCTGATGAATGGCATCCTCACGGTGACCAAATAATTCTGACCCAAGCGGGGCCGTCTCACTACGAGACGGCCCTTTTTATTTCACCCCCATCATCTTATCATCATATGAAAACACTCGCCCTAGCCCTTATCGTCTCGCTGACCTCGCTCGTTTCGCTGCGCGCCGAGGATACCAAACTTACCGTTGGTGAGTTCGACTTCAATGTCGCAGCACCGTGGACGGTTGGAAAAAGTTCAGGCATGATGACCAAGGCTATCCTGCAATACCCTGTTGAAGGAGGCACGCCGCTTGATGCCAAGTTTTATGACTTCGGTGGACCCAGCGGCGGCATTGAAGCCAACATCCAGCGCTGGGTCGGCCAGTTCGAGGGCACCCCAGAAGTGAAAAAAGAGGAACTCGACTTTAAAGGCACCAAGGTCATCCTGCTCACCGTCACCGGCACTTACATGGACGGCATGCCCGGTGCCGCGAAAATCTCGAAGCCCGACCACACACTCTGCGGAGCCATTCTCGCCGGAGCAAAGTCGAACATCTTCATCAAGTTCACTGGCCCCAAAGATACCGTGGCCAAGGCCCAAGAAGCATTCAAAAAGCTAGCCACCAGTCCGTTTGTAAAATAATTTGAAATTACTGCAAGAAGCGAACCATGCCCTCGTTTCAGCGCGTGTAAGGGTATCATCCCAAATCTAATCAAACCAAAAAACTATATGAAAACCAAACTTGCAGTCCTTCTCTCCCTCATCCTCACCTGCTCCGTCGGCAGCCTCCAAGCTAAGAAAGCTAAGGGTTCCAAGCATCTCGATACCGACAACGATGGCAAAGTCAGCTTGGCCGAATTCGTAGCCGGCAGCAAAGACAAAGCTAAAGCCGAGAAAGCTTTCACCAAATTGGACAAAAATAGCGACGGCTTCCTCTCCAAGGAAGAACTCGAAGCGAAAGGCAAAAAGAAGAAAAAATAAGCTTCGGCCTATAGGGACTTCAACCATTCAAAAGCCTCCCCGGAATTCGGGGAGGCTTTTTTGTTTGCGAGATTGAGTGGATTCATGAACACACGTCCTTCGCTAAACTCGTATCAATAAATATCGCGTATAATTATAATTAATATACACTTACAATTTTAGAATCATGTTTTGTTTATACTCCTTATAAACTTTATTTGATATATTCTATAATTTTGATATAATGCAGCAACTGTCATTCAGATTTTGTCACTGCCTACTGATGCCTGCACCCCAATCCACACTCTCACCCAATCAAGTTGAGGCTGTCACAGCTGCAAGGCCAGATCATGCCTTGCCATTATCGCGACTGCAAAAACTTTTAACTCATGGGTCTATAAAGTCCATGTTGTCCGGCTTCTTGACGGTAGCCGGCTTGACGCTGCTGGCCAAGAGTATGTCATTTTTCAAAGACGCAGCAGTGGCCGGTCGCTACGGCACCTCAGAATCGCTTGATGCATTTTTGCTCGCGTTCTCACTCCTCTCCACACTAGCATCCATGCTGGGCTGCGGCATGCCTGAGGCTTTTCTCCCCGCATTCTCCGGCGTGACCCATGACAGGAGCCTGCAACAAGCACACCGGCTCGGAGTGCAAATGGCTCTCTTCAATGCGACATGCCTCATCGCGTTGGGCTGCATCATGTATGTTTGCGCCCCATATATCATTGGATTTGCTGCACGCGGGTTCAATGTGCAAAACAAAGCTTTGGCTGTTCAATCCCTGCGCGGATTGCTCCCATTTTTTCTTTGTTTTGGGCTGACCTTCCACCTCAGCTCCTGGCTGCGTGCGCAGAAAAAATTCTTTATCGCTTCTATCTCGCCGGTGGTGCTGCCATTTATCATCATCGTGTGCCTGTTGGCCACAGGTAAACAGGCATCAATTCAGACCCTCGTGCTCGGCACAAACTTGGGCGCAATCATCAGCCTCAGCTGTCTCGTAATCGCTGTCTTCACCCAACTGCCGCGCAGCATCTCATGGTTCCGCAACTGCCTTCAAGGATGGGATCCTTCCAGCCTGATCGTAGTGAAGAACACTCTACCCTATCTTCTGGCCGCCACTATCATGGGTAGTTCAACAGTGGTGGATCAAACGATGGCGTCGTGGCTGGAACCGGGCAGCGTGGCCGTGCTCAACTACTCCGAAAAAATCTGCGGCATCATCCTCGCCCTCACAGCCATCGCGGCTAGCGACGCGCTCTTTCCATTTTTCGCGGAGACGGTGGCACGGCGTCAGTGGTCCGAAGTCCGTCGCCAATTGCTTCAAGTAACGGGCGGAATGCTCGTCATCGCGCTGCCGCTCTTGGCAGTGCTCTGTGTTTTCGCGCCACAAATTGTTAGTCTGCTTTTCCAGCGTGGCGAGTTTGGGGCTGATGACACGGCGCGGGTAGCCGTTGTATTGCGGTGCGCAGCCTTGCAGGTGCCATTTTACATCATGGGCATCCTCGCCTCGCGAGTGGCAGTGTCGCTTCAAGCCACCAAGTTCATGCTCTTCGCATCCATCATATCGATGGTGCTCAATGTAGTCTGCAACGCGTGGTTCATGCATTACCTCGGCGTGGCTGGCATCGCGCTATCCACGGCCATGGTTCATCTGGTATCAGCCGCCACCTTTTACATATATATTTTCCGCAATATCGCGCAGCGCACGGCGGCACAACAGGAGGTCGCGCCATGACAAGCATCGTGACGTCAACCCATCATGCGCGTTGGACATTGCGCGACCTCGGACTGCTGGCCGCACTGTTAGCGTTACTGGTATCGCATATGTGCGGCTATCTCGCATGGGCCAATGACAACGGGATGTTGCCTGTTAAACCGCGTGACCTAACCATCGTCTGCTGCGGAGCCGCGATCCTCTTCATCGCATCAAGCCGCACGTCATGGTGTCTGCCTGCGTTGGCGATGTTGAGCTTGCCAGTGATTCGCGTGCTCGACGCTGGCATTCTGGAGCGATTCACCCAGACGATGTGGGGCGATCATTCAACTTACGTCATGCAGCTCGCCGCGAATGCATTAGTCGCCGCCGTGATCGCCGCCAGTCTGGCTACGCCCAAGGGAATGCAGATCGGCGTCATCATCTCCGTGGTGACGATCCTATTGTGCACCGCGTCCAACCTTTACGAATGGCTCGGCATGGCCACATACACGCGCATCCCCGGACGCGTCTCCGGCTGGTTGGTGGATCCCAATGCATCACCGATCGTCATGTGCCTGTTGCTGGGAATCGTGCTCACCCACAGCCAACGCTTCTGGTGGAACGTGCTGCTTCTAGGCATCTCAGCGGTGGGTGTCTCACTGCCCCTGAGTCGAAGCGGCGCGATCATTTACTGGATCATGGCCATCAGCTATGTGCTGGTGAACTTCCGTGCTCACAAGACTGGCTTAATCGCAATCATCGCCGTGGCAATTCCAGTCGGCGGCGTCGGACTCGCCGTGCTCAGTGAGTCTGCCGAACGCCGTGGCACCGTGCGTGATGAGAACGCCCAGAGCCGCGTGCAGGCGCTCTATGAACTCGACTTTGAAAAACTCTGGTCGGGCGAGCGCGCCAAAGATTTGCGCGACGGCTGGGAAGCCGCCATGCAAAAACCTGTGTTCGGTCATGGCACCGGCGCGGGCAACACCCAATGGCAGCCGCACAACCAAATCGTCGCGATCTGGGATGACCTCGGCATCGGCGGTGTGCTTATCTTTGCGGGACTTCTGACCTATCTCAGCGTGATGTGCGCCAAGGCGGGCGGACGTGGATTCCAATGTTTGATTCCGCTCTGGGGCTACATCCCGTTCAGCCAGGTGCTGATGGAAACCAGCGCCTACTGGTATTGCGCGACGGTCTGCGCGTGCGCCGTGAACGCCAGCCGATTCAGCATTGCCTGGACGGGTGCGCGAAAAAATCCAGCAACCAATTCCACCTCCGATGTCTATGCATAAGATCGCCCAAGTCGCCTTCAGTGGACCGAGCGGCGCTGCCGATCTCTGTGCCACGCTTTCTATTGCTGGCCAACGTGCGGGCGTTCATCAAGCGCTCGCATTTTGGGGAACGGAACCCGCACCGCAAGATCGGATCGCGCGATGCGAGTCCGCTGGCATCGCTGTTTCTAAACTACCCAAGTCCCGTGGCTTCGATGCCGCAGGCCAGCTCGCCATCAAAAAATGGGCCGCAGAAAACAGAAATGCAGATGCCATTGTTCTGCATTATCCAGCGGCGCTCCTTCCTGTGTGGCGCTCCCTGCGAGGTGGCCGACGCCCAAAGATCGTGATGATGGAACATCACCCCAATGCCCTGAAGCGAATGCACGAATGGCTCCTCAGCGCACTCGCATTTATCTTGGGCGATGGAGTTGTCTATAATACCGAGTCCTATCGCACTCAGGTGCAGCGTCGGCTTGGCCCCCTTTTCAAAGCTAAGCGAACCACGATCATTAACAATGGTCTCGACCTTGATCGTTATCGCCGCCCAGTGACGGATCAAACTGCGCGAGAAACTTTCACCATCGGCATGTCGGGGCGCATGATGCCCGTGAAAGATTACCGCACGCTCTTGCTGGCGTTTGCGCGTCTGTCGAAAAACAATTCTGACCTTCAGGCGCGGCTCGAACTTGCAGGCGATGGCCCGATGCGCGCAGAGTTAGAAGCTCTTTCCCGCGAGTTGAACATCGCCAGCCAAGTTACCTTCCTCGGCTTGCTGCCCCAAGACGATCTCATCCGTCGCATGTGGCAATGGGATGTCTTCTGCCTCTCAACCTTTGGGGAGACTCAAAGTCTCGCCCTCATGGAAGCCATGGCCTGCGGCCTTCCGTGTTTATCCACGAATGTATCCGGCGTGAAAGAAGTCATCACGAACGGACAAAACGGACTGCTGGTGGAGCCGGGCGACATTGACGCCATGAGCAATGCATTGACTAAACTCATCTGCTCGAAAGAACGGACCATTTTCGCAGTGTCAGCCCTGAAGACAGCCGAAAGTCGCTTCTCGGCTACTACCATGTGGAATAATTATAGAAATTATCTTGATTTATTATAAATAAAAGCTAAATTGACAAATTCAAGAATCATTTATAAGGAATGTCGCATTTAACTAAAGCTTACCGGTTTGTGGTCCACCTCCTTGCAAGAGGGGGCTTCTCCCGCATTGCCCGTAGCCTGAAGTGTGGTTCGCCCTCCATTCTGGCGTTCCACGGCCTGCGCTAAGACGATGACAACAGCCTGCTCGACAATAGCCTGCATACAAAAAAATCCGCCTTCAGACTCATCTGCCGTCACCTCTCCAAGCACTACCAAGTCCTGCCGCTCGCGCAAATTGTGGAATGCTTGAACAAAGGCATTCCTCTGCCGAAGTGCACCGTCGCCATCACGTTTGATGACGGTTACGAATCCAATTACCAGCTCGCTTATCCGATCCTGCGGCAATTTTCCCTACCAAGCACATTCTTCCTCACCACAGGTTTTATCGACCGCACTGAACGCCTCTGGTTCCATCGTTTGGAATGCGCACTGATCAATGCAGGTTGCAATTCTGTTGCTCACGAGAAGTCGATTTTGAAGCTGAATTCAACGACTGCCCGCGCTCATGCACTTTCTGTTTTCGCCGCTTATCTCAAATCACTGCCGCAGGAAAAAATCATATCGGCACTCGAAGATATCGAGAACCGCCTTGGTTCCCCGTCGTTCGAACTTCCCGCTGCACTCAGTCCCATGTCATGGGATCAAGTGCGCGAAATGCGTGACGGCGGACTCATCGACTTCGGCGCCCACACGCATCGCCATTTGATCCTCGGACGTTGCACCAAAGAAACAGCTCAGTTTGAAATCATCCATTCTCGCGACCGCATCCAAGCGGAACTCGGAATTGCGCCCCAATTATTTGCCTATCCCAACGGTCAGCCCGGCGACTATCACGCAGAAACCGCGGCGCTACTCGATGAAGCCGGATTCCGCTCCGCAGTCACCATGTCACCTGGCTTCGCTAAGTCGGACTGCAATCTTTTCACCCTGCCCCGTTATGGCTCTCCGGCATCGGTGCCCGAAACTGAGGCCACTGTGTCCGGGATTTTTGAAACCCTTAAAGAATGGAGGCAGGCCTTCGCGGCCTGATGTTCATCATGTGTGGTTTCGCCGGACATTTCGGATTCCAAAACGCCGCCGACTCGCATCGCGACGCGCTCTCACGCATGGCGCGCAAACTCGCGCATCGCGGGCCGGACGGCGAGGGATTCTGGTTTGATGAATCATCAGACATCGGTCTCTGCCATCGTCGCCTGGCCATTCTCGATCTCACTGAAGCGGGACAGCAACCGATGATTTCTTCCAACGGACGCTACGTCATTGCGTTCAATGGTGAGATCTACAATTATGCAGAATCGCGCAAAGACCTCTCCGCAGCAGGTCAGTCCTTCCGAGGTCACTCGGATACAGAAACGCTGATCGAAGCCATCGCCGCATGGGGACTGGAACCGACTCTGAAACGCTGCGCAGGCATGTTCGCATTCGCAATCTGGGATCGCGCCGAGCGAAGCCTTACTTTGGTGCGCGACCGTATGGGCGTGAAGCCACTTTACTATGCCACGACTAACAAATCCGTTTTGTTCGGATCGGACATCAGCGCCATCGCCGCGCATCCGTCGTTCGTTTCTCGTCTGGATCGGCAGAGCCTTGCTGCTTATACGCAATTCAACGCCGTTCCCGAACCAACTTCGATTCTCGAAGGCGTGCGCAAACTCGCGCCGGGCACATGGATGAAATTTGATCGCGATACGAATGACAACCTGCGTTCCTCAACAGGAACCTATTGGTCACTGCGCGATGTTGCAGAACGCTCGAAGCAACAAGGCTATCAGGGAAGCGAAGACGACGCCGTCAGTGAACTTGAAATGCTGCTCAAGAAGTCGGTGCAACGCCGCCTCGTCTCCGATGTTCCCGTGGGCGCATTCCTCTCCGGCGGTGTGGACTCCGCGACGGTGGTTTCCATCATGCGCGAAGTCAGCACACAGCCAGTGAGCACCTTCACCATCGGAAGTGCTGATGCTGATTACGATGAATCCGACATGGCCCGCCGCATTGCGAAACATCTCGGCTGCGAACATCACGAGTGGATTCCATCCGCGCAAGAAATCCGCGATGCCATTCCGCAAATGGGCGAGGTCTTCCAGGAGCCGTTTGCTGATCCTTCACAAATCCCAACTCTGCTCGTCAGCACGCTGGCGCAAAGGCATGTGAAAGTCTCGCTCAGCGGAGATGGTGGCGACGAACTCTTCGGCGGTTACGACCGCTACATCAGGATGTCCGGCTTGTGGAAGAAAATCTCCCGCCTCCCCTTCCCTGCGCGACGCGCTCTGGGTGCAGCCCTCTCATTGACTCCGAGTCGATTGATAGAATTCGCCAATAACGCGCTGCCACAATCGAAACAACTGCGCGATACCGGGGCCAAGGTGCAAAAACTCTCCGCCGCACTTCGCTCGCGCACTCAACAGGACTTCTACACGGCGATGCGTTCGTTTTGGCCGCAGTCGAGTTCCATTGTCGCTGGTATGGAGTCCTCAGACGGACGTGAATTGAATCATTCGTCACCCGATGGATTTTCTTTTGAAGAGTCGATGATGCTTCAGGAACAGGGCGGTCATCTTCCCGATGATCTGCTAGTGAAACTGGATCGCGCGAGCATGGCCGTGGGACTCGAAGCCCGCGAACCGATGCTGGATCATGAACTGGTGGAGTTCTCTTGGAGATTGCCGCTCGAATGGAAAATCCGCAACGGTCAGGGCAAACAGATTCTGCGGCGCGTGCTCGATCGTCACATTCCACGCGAGTGGTTTGACCGGCCCAAGCAAGGATTTCTTTTGCCACTCGATACCTGGATGCGCGGTCCGCTGCGCGACTGGGCCGAAGACTTGCTCTCCGAGTCGCGGATCAAACGCGACGGCTATCTCATCAGCGCACCGATTCGCGCCGTGTGGCAGCGCTTCCTCGATGGCGCCGCGCTGCAATATCCGGTCTGGAACATCCTCATGTTCCAGGTGTGGCTCGAACGTTTCCAATCCTCCCGCGCAGCGGCATAACATGAACTCTTCTGCCCACAAATCTCGCACCGTCCTGCACTTCACGCCCAGCGTGGGTGGTGGAGGCGCGGAGATGATGCTCTGCAATCTCGTCAAAGAGATGAGTGGTGGGCCGTGGAGAAATGTCGTTGTCGCCGTCAATACCAACACGCGCGGCTCTCAAGCCGACACTGTGCGCGAGACGGCGGATGCGTTTTACGATTTGGATTCTAATGCGCTCCTGCGTCCCGCGATGTTCCGCTCACTTCGCGAAATCATCCGCAAGGAAAATCCCGCTGTCGTGCAGACGTGGATGCATCATGCCGATTTCGTAGGCGGACTCACGGCGCGTAGCTCTGGCGTAAAAAATGTCGTCTGGGGCATTCATACTCGCGATGTCTGGCGTTCGCCGGGCGAAGGAAAAATGAAATCTACGCTATTCCGTTCAGCCTTGCGCATCGCTTCCCATCGCGTGCCACGTCGCATTGTTTCATGCTCGGCTACTGCCCTGCGCGATCACGAAGTCATGGGCTATCCCACCAAGAAAATGCAGTGGATTCCCAATGGCATCAGCACCGAGCGCTTCATACCGAGCGTCGAGTTTCATGCACAAACCAGACGCGAACTTGACCTGGCACTTGATGTCCCAGTCATTGGTTATGTGGGGCGCTTTCATCATCCAGTGAAGGATATTGCCAATTTCTTCACCGCCGCTGCGCATTTGCAATCGCGTGTTCCTACAGCGCATTTTGTCTTGTGCGGCGGCAGCGAATCCGATCTCGATGCGCCAGCAAAGAAAGCTTTCGCGATGATGCCGCGCCGCGATCAGGTGCGCTTTGTCGCCTTCCGTCTGGACATCGAAAAACTCTATCCGGCGTTCTCCTTGTTCACACTCTGCTCTCGTTCCGAAGCCTGCCCGATGTCACTTCTCGAAGCCATGTCCTGCGGCATTCCTTGCGTGGCCACGGATGCTGGAGACAGCGCCGCACTTATCGAGCGCGCAGGCTTCACAGTGCCAATTGGCGAACCGATGGCTTTGGCCCAATCATGGCACGACATGCTTTCGCTCAACGATGCCGCCAGAGCCGAAGTCTCAATAGAGGCCCGTCAGCGCGTGGTGTCCCGCTTCAGCATCAAGCAGACCGCTCGCGCTTATCAATCCACTTACGACGAACTCTTTGAAAATTCCTAAACAACCATGAGTGCGCCCCATAAAGTTCTGCATGTCATCACGAGCCTCAATCTGGGCGGCGCGGAGACCATGATGTGCCAGTTGCTGGAGCAGACCGACCGCAAGCGCTTCACCCCGCATCTGGTTTCACTTCGTCCCGAAGGACCGCTCGCAGATCGTGTGCGCGCGGCAGGCGTGCCCTTGCATTGCCTCGACATGACATCGCCAACGAGTCTTTTCACCGGACTCGGCAAGCTCACACGTCTGATGCGCGAGCTGCAACCAGATCTAGTGCAGACTTGGATGTATCACGCGGACTTCCTCGGAACGCTTGCGGCGCGAAGGCTGTCACCCAGACCTCCGGTGATTTGGAACATCCAACAAAGCCAAATGTGCCCGCGTTCCTCGAAGTTTCTCAGTCGCGCACTTTGCAGACTGCTCGCAAGCCTGTCGCGCTCATGGCCTGAGCGCATCGTCGTGTGCTCGCGCACGGCGATCGACTCCCACGCCTCAATCGGTTATGCGCGGGAGAAGATGCTGCACATCGTGAATGGAACGGACACTAGCCGCTTCGTGCCGGATGAAGCTGCGCGTATATCGTTGCGACATGAACTTGGAATTTTTGATGCTACTCCCGTCATCGGCATGGCCGGGCGCATGGATGCGCAGAAGGATTATCCGACGTTCTTTGCCGCGATTCGTGAGTTCATCAAAACAGATTCAGCAACGCATTTCGTGGCCTGTGGTGCGGGCATAGTCGAGAGCGATCCGGCGCTGGCAAAAATGCGCAACGATTGCGGCGCACCTGAACGCGTGCATCTGCTCGGACCGCGTCAGGACATGCCCAAAGTTTATCCGGCATTTGATATCGCAACGCTTTCATCTGCTTATGGCGAGGGCCTGCCGCTGGCATTGTGTGAGGCGCTTTCATGCGGCCTTCCCGCAGTGGTGACGAATGTTGGAGACAGCGCAGATGTTGTCGGCGATTCCGGCTTGGTTGTTGAACCGCGCGATCCGGCTGCTCTGACCAAAGCCTGGCATCAGTTGCTGAAACTGCCACGCAACGAGTTCACCGATTTGAAAAACAAAGCACGTGAACGAGCGAAGAACCACTTCGCTGTTCCAGCCATCACTCGTTCCTACGAGCAATTGTATCTTGAAATCATTCAAGGCAACGATGCTCGAAACTCATCTCCTGCAGCAGTTCTAAAAGCCGTTCATACCACTTGAACCCATGACCTCTGTCTTACTCAAAACTCCGGGCCTTGCCCAAGACCTATCATCAACGATGCCCAACATCGCTGATGATAGCGCGGGGTTGCGACTGGATATTATTCAAGACGAAAAAGAGTTCTTAGCGTTGGAAAACTGCTGGGACGATTTACTGAAGCGCTCTGCTACGCGCAGCCCGTTCCTTTCATGGGATTGGGTGAAAATCTGGTGGGAAGAGCATCGTGATACTTTCAAGCTGGCCATCGGCGTCGTGCGCACTCTTGGAAACAAAACACTCGCCATCGCGCCGCTGGTAATTGGTCGGGAGGCCGAAGGCTCCAGAAGCAAGCTTTTGCATCTGACTTTCATCGGTGGCATCGGAGAGATCGCTTCGCAAGGGATGGATTTCATGGTGCCCGCAGGCCAAGAATGCATTCTCACTCCCCTTCTCTGCACCGTTATCGCGAAGGTGCTTCATCGCATCGACATCGTGCGACTGACGATGATCCCTGAAGAATCGCCCAACCTGCCTCACATCATGCAGGCGCTGAAACTCAAGACCAGCGGAGTCAACCAGATCAATCGCCAGCCTTCGCGTTTGCTCTCGTTGCCAACTTCATGGGAAGAAATCGAGAAATCGCACGGTGGCAACTGGCGCAGCAACATGCGCCGCAAACAGAAGAAGATGGATACCGAGCACCAAGGTCGGATCGTCATCGGTGGTCGTGACGTGCCATTTAATGTGGCGTTCGACGCGCTACTGGAACTCCACGGCCAACGTTGGAGCGTTGAGGAAAGTCACTTCCTGCATGAGCGCACCAAGCGCTTCCATCAGCGTCTTTGCCAGAGTTGCGCAACCAACGGAAAAATGATGATCGTGTTGTTGGAACTGGACGGAAAATTCCAAGCTGCCACCTACTGCTTGATTCACGACAACAAAGCTTGGTTCTATCAAGCTGGATGGAATCAGGAATACTGTGGCATTTCCATCGGCAAGCTCGCGCTCGCATGGACGGTGCGCCACGCCATCGAGCTGGGGCTGCGTGAGTTCGATTTCCTACCTGTTGATTACAGTTACAAACAAGAATGGGCCAACGGTGTGCGGCATGTCGTGGACATTGAGGCCTTCAATCCGCGCAGCTCTAGCGCTTCGATCTTCCGCATCCTGCGCTTCTGCAAGCGCAGGGCCTCGGCGCACCATGCCGTATCTGAAACCGCAAACACCACTTGCTGCCAATGAAAGTCATCGTCCTCACTGCCGACGCCAACACCCTCGTTTATCATCGCGGAGATTTGATCCGCGATCTGGCGGCGCATGGTTGCGAAGTGGTCACTTCCGCTGCCGAGGATTATCCTCATGCCCGCGCGTTTGTCGAAAGCGTTGGCGGACGCCATCGGCCCATCCGCATGGCGCGTTCCACCATCAGCCTCACGCGTGACTGGCAGACGTTTCGTGATATGTGGCAACTATTCCGCAGCGAAAAACCGGATGCGCTCTTTGCTTACACGATCAAATCCGTTGTCTATGGCTGCGTCATTGCTCGACTCGCCGGAGTGAAGCGCATCTATGCCTTGCTGCCCGGACTAGGATTCACCTTTGTAAAACAGACGACCGTGAAGGGGCGCGTGCTCGCTTGGGTTTCCAAGATGCTGCACAAATTCGCTCTGCGTCGCGCGGATGTCATCTTCATGCAAAACCCGGATGACGAGGTCTTGCTGCGCGAAAGCGGAGTGCTTCCGAAGAATGTGCCCGTGCATGTGACAGCAGGTTCAGGCGTGAACCTTGATGAATATCCGCAGAGTGAAACACCAGAGATCGACGCGCAGAACAAGGGCCGTGTGCGCTTCGCATTGGTCAGTCGGCTGCTGCACAGTAAAGGCGTTGGCTTGTTTGCCGAAGCTGCGCGACGCATGAAGCAAACCAACCCCGAGGCTGAGTTTCATCTTATCGGGCCATTTGATCCCAACCCCAATCGCGTCACTGAAGAAGAAGTTCACGGCTGGGTGAATGAAGGCATTCTTCAACACCACGGCATGGTTCGTGATGTCGCTTCATTGCTCCACACCATGCATGTGTTCGTCCTGCCCACATGGTATCGCGAAGGAGTTCCACACGCTACGCTCGAAGCCCTCTCTGTCGGACGCGCCATCATCACGACCGATTCTGTTGGCGCACGCGAGACAGTGAAATTGACTGCGAAAGGAGCCATCCAGCGTGAGCGCAAAGAAATCATCATGGAAGGTCGCAACGGCTTCCTCATCGAGCCGCGCAATTTGGATGCGCTGGTCGCCGCCATGCAGCGAGTTCTCTCAGAACCAGAACGCATCGCATCACTCGGTCATGCCAGTCGGCAGCTTGCAGAGGACGTCTTCGATGTCCGTCATGTGAACGCCATCATCCTTCGCGCCATGCAGCTTACAACTCAATCTTCTAAGTCCGAATCCCCCATCCTATCCGTTCCCGTCACCGCCTGATCAACACCAAAGCCATCACTGTATGCAAGACACCATGACCCTCCAAAACCTCAGAACCGCCAGTGGCCTCGCCACCGCCGAGGTCAAACCACAGACCCTGAGAAAATCTGCACCACGCCGCGCCGTGGTCATGCCTTTGGATTTGAACGCGGGCACGCAAACGACAACGGTCATCAGCCTTGCCGACATCTTCGGCTATCTGCGCAAGCGCTGGAAAATGGGCGCTCTCATCGCACTGCCGCTCGCCGCGCTCACGTTCATTGCGCTCGGCACGGGCAAGAAAGTCTATGAAGCCGAGGCGCGACTACTCTTGCGCATTCAGGACACAAACGTATTCAAATTCGGCGACCTCGCAGGAGCCAACGTCACGGAGATCAGCGCCCCCATGCTGGTGAACAACCACCGCGCGGAACTCAAGGCGCGCCGGTTTATAGATTACATTTATTCAAACATCAGCCCGGAAGACCGCGAGGCCTTTCTCGCCGAATACGCATCGAAGCCTTCGTGGAAAGATCCGATTAAGAAATTTCTCGGATTAACTGCCCCAGCTAAGCCCTTGCCGCCCGAGGAGCTTTTTGCGGCCAAACTTTCCGAAGCCACACGCGTGGAGCCGCTGAAGGACTCGCACATTCTGCGCGTTCAAATTCGCGCAGGAGACTCTGCGCTCGCAGCTAGGCTGGCCAATAAATACATCGAGGACTATATCACTTACGTTGCCGAGCAGGAGTTGACTCAGACCCATGCCGAGACCGGTTATCTGAAAAGTAAGAGCAAGGAAATCGGTGAACGACTGGAGAAGAGCGAGCAGGAACTGGCTTCCTATCGCGAGTCCCAGAGCCTTGTTCAGGACAGCGAAGTCAAGGACATCACAGGTGAAAAAGTGCGCCTCCTCACCATGACGATTGCCGATGCCGAAGTGAAACGCACGAAATCCAAGCAGGATCGTGCAATGATCAAACAGGCGACGAGCGCCAATCGCGAGCCGCTTGATTTGAAAATCGTGGCGGAAAATCCAGATGTCGTCACCTCTCGCAAACTCCTCGAAGCAAAGATCGCGGAGCGCACGCCATTGGAAGTGTTCTGCGGTCGCCGCCATCCCAAGATGATCGCGATCAATCAGGAAATCGAAACCTATCGCAAGGCGCTTGATCGCAACATCGCTGCCGTCATGACTATGGCCGATCAGGATGAAACCAACATCAGTCGGCAGATCGATGATTTGCAACAACAGCTCAAAGATGCCCAACGCGCCGTGGGTGCCCAAGGCGTGAAAAACATTCAACAAAAACTCCTGCTCGATAAGGTGGCCATGGACCGCGATCTCTATAATAAAATCGCAATGCGCATGAACCAGTCTGATCTCACCGGCCAGTTCAAAGAGAGCGGCCTCTTACGCGTGGCTGACACGGCGGTGCCGCCTGAGAAACCACTGAAGCCAAGCAAGCCCGTCGCTGCGCTGGCCTCCATGCTTGTGTTCGGCTTCTTTATGCTGGGTGTGCCAGTTGGTTTTGGATTCTGCAAGGATCAGCTAGCCCCAAAACTGCGCGGCATTTCCGATGAGGAAATTCCCTTCTCTGAAGAAATGGAGATTCCATCCCACACTGGCGCGCTGACCACACTCGCGCCGGAGCAGCTTGTCATTGGCCGACTGCCGGATGTGGCCAATGCCACGCCGACTAATTTGCTCAGCGAATTCCTTCGCCCCGGATCAGCCTCGGCGGACTCGCTGCGTGATATGGTTACCATGCTTGAAGCCCGTGCCAAACAGCGCAGTGGCCCCGGGGTGATCTTCATCTCCAGCGCCGAATCAGGCGAAGGTAAAACCTCGCTCTCATCCGCGCTCGCCGCAGCATTTTGCAATCGCGGTCGCCGTGTCTTCATGATTGAGTGCAATGCCGTCTCGCCTACATTCCATCTCCTGTTCCCTCACGCTTATACTCACGCCACTTCGGATAAGGACGGATTAGATGCCCTCCGCTATGGCACGAGCAACCTCTACATCCTACCCAACCAGCAGCATTCAGCATCCGGTGAAATGATTGATGTGCTGGAGAACTATCGCGGCTGGATCGAGAAAGCCCGTCCTGATGTGGACTGGATCATTCTCGACGGATCATCCATCATGCGACACTTCGCGGATGTGACCCCCTTGCTTCCCCTCGCCACAGATGTGATTCTCGTTCAGGATGCGATCAGCAGTTCCGCCGCCCATGTCAAAGGCGCACTCAATCTCCTGCGCCCGAGACTGTCGAAGAGCGCATTCTGTGGCGTCGTGATGAACCGCGTCAGGAACTGAAAGCCGACACTTCTTACAACCGCTTCTCTTCAAGTATCTCTAAGGCCGTGATCTTCCATGAAGCTGGTTGGCTCACGGTCGCGGCGGTTGCCGGGCGATCTGGCTCCACGGTCACTTTGGCTATGTAACGGTTGACCCGCTGATGCTGATGTCCCCAGTGCCCTACGGTGCCTAGTGCTGTCCACTGGATGTCTGCATTGAAGCCTTGACGCTTCTTGATCTGTTTCAAGGATTCAATGCGCGCTTCGAGATCAGTTATATGAATCCGTGTGGCTGATTGCGCATCGATTGAAAGCGAGTTCGCTGTCTGGATATAAACTTTCTGCAACAGTTCACCCTTAATGCTGCGGGCCAGCACATCATAGACGGCGGACTCGGTGCGTTGATCGAAGGCGCGGTAAATGTTTCGCAGCAGCGCAGTCATGATAGTAGTGGCCTGATCGGGTGAGACCGTTATTTGTGGAGCCCAGGGATTGTTTACTTTCACAAGATGGATCGGCCACAACACCACGGCGCCTAGAACCAGCGCTGCCCAGCGCATGAGCTTGCGCCCGGTTACTCTCCGCGAGCGCCGTGTCCCGAAAAATATGTAAACTAGGACGACGATCACCCAGACAATCGCGACCACAGGCAGCTTGATAAATGCATGTTCACCTCCGGGAACAGGCGGAACTTGTGCCAGCGGGGTGCGGATGTTCACTCGTCCTCGATTGTTCCAGACATTGCTCGGAAACGTGGCATCCAGATTGAAATCTTCACTCGGCGCGCCTGCCATGATGACGGAGACAGGCAGCACCACTAGCGGGCCACCGAATCCATTCCAGCGGATTTCGATTTGCAGCGGTATCTCCTGTAGATCGCAATCCCAGACTAGTCCGATTAAGGCATCGGCTAGTGGCACGGATTCATCTGGCCCCAAGGGATCAGTGCGACCGGGTGAGCCTTTTATGACGGCTACACTAACTGGCTGATTCTTCTCTGCGGACTTGTCACCTATCTTCAGCGAGAGCCAGTTCGCTGCTTTCGCCCGCACTTTCTCTTTCAAATTCTCCTGCATCTTTGGCGCGATCACGTCCACCGACGGCTCTCCGAGAATCGTCAGCATGTCAGCCATCCTGATGAGACACTCGAATCGAGCCGCATACGGATCGATATACAAATAAGCGCGAGCCGGAGGGGTAATCTGCTGGGCTGATGCAGGAACGACAATGTAAATGAAGACAGCCATCCATGCAGCTTTGCTAACTGTGTGCATGAATTGACGGATCATTAGAGTCGTGAACAAAATGGCAGATAGGTCATCGGGCGGTTAGAGCACCCACGGCTTGCGCCACTCACGCTTCCGCAAGGCATTCGCATCCGCGTCATCGGCGAACTGCTCCGCCTGCGGATCCCATTTTAATTTGGTGCGCCCCAGTCGCAATCCGATGTTGCCGATGTGCGCGATGCTGATGGAGCGGTGCGCGGCCTCGATGGGAGCAATGGTCGGCTTGCCGTTGAAGACAGAGTCGAGGAAGTTATCGGTGTGATCCTTGCTCACGTAGAGATGGAATTCACCGGGTTCGGTCTTCTGACGCAGAATGGCCGGATCGCTCGCCTGAATGACGCCGCGATTCACCCAGATCCATTTGCCGTTTTCACCTTCAAAGAAAACACCCGAATGCTCCGGCTCGCCATTGCCGTTTTTTACGTTCACCAGCTCGGGCATCATCTGCTCTGATTCATCCGCGATGACATACGTCACGCCATCCGCGAAGGTGCATTCAAAATGGAATGTCGTGGCCGTGTTAAAGATGTCGGTCACTGGCGGCATCGTGCCCTTGATGTTCGTGATCTCCACCGGACCCGTGCCTTCGTGATCCATGCCCCATTGCGCGATGTCGATGTGATGTGCGCCCCAGTCCGTGACCATTCCGCCGCTGAAATTATAATTGTGTCTCCAACTCAGCGGCAGCAGCGCCGGGCGATATTCCATCTCCGCCGCTGGCCCGAGCCACATCTGGTAATCGAAATCCTTTGGCACCGGAGCAGGATCCGTCTTCGAGCCGAGACCGTTCCAGTCATAGTGGCCGCCGGGCAGTCCAATGCGAACGCGCTTCACCTTGCCGATGCGTCCATTGCGCACCATCTCACAGGCCAGACGGAAATACTGGTCGCTCCGTTGCTGGCTGCCCGTCTGCCACGTCACGCCCGCCTTCGTCACCTCATCCACCATACGACGACCCTCCGCAATATTATGCGAGAGCGGTTTCTGCGCGTAAATATGCAAGCCCTTGCGCGCCGCGCTGATGGCCATGTAACCATGCCAGTGATCCGGCGTGCAGACTTCCACGGCATTCAGGTCTTCCTTGTCCAACATCTCGCGAAAGTCCGCATATGCAGTGCAAACCTTCGCCGCTTTGGGAGTGAACCCGCTGTAATGTTTGTCGATGAACTCGCGCCCTACTTCGCGACCGCCCATCTTCTCACCGCGATAGCCGTAGTGACCGGAAGCCTTCATCGGATCGGCCACGGAAACCACCTGGCACTTGGGGTTGTTCAGAAAGCTCGGCGTCCAGTCGGAAGCAATCGTCCCCCAGCCGATGATCCCCACTGTGATCCTCTCCGATGGCGCAGGCCGGCCACCGCGCCCAATGGCCGTGGCCGGGATGATTGTTGGGAAGCCGAGAGCGGCAACACTTTGCATGAGGAACCGGCGGCGGGAGGTGCGTGGTGGATTCATAAGATGGTGATTCCTGCCAGACTCGCATATCGAAGGCGAGGGCAAAAGGAAAATGTCATCTTCTGTAAGTTGAAATGGCTATGTCCGGCCAAATCCGGTAAAACAGTAAACGTGAACTACTATATTCAGAATGAAGATCGGCCCTTGGAACCGCTCACAGCGGATGAGATCAAGCTCCGCATCAGGCAGCATAAGTTGAGCGAGTCTGATCTTATCCAGCGCCAGTCGGAAGAAACATGGCGAACCTTGGACTCTCTGGAGGAGTTTAGAGCTGCAGTCGCTGCAGCTAGGCCAGAAAAGATGACCTATGATGCGAGGCCTAAGGGTAATCCGCTGGCGATTCTGAGCCTGCTGCTGGTTTTATTCTCTTTTCTATTGGCTTCCATTACTGACCCCTTTAATCGCGATTTGAATACTATACTCCGATGGCTTAGTATCATTACGATCATTTTGGGATTAGTAGCTGGTCATGCCGCCGTGAAGAGATCGAGGGCATTGCAGAAAGGCTTTGGCAGTCGATTGACTGCGCGTGCCGCACTTACCATTGGTTACTCCTTTATCGTGTTGATAGGGTTGGTCGGCACGGGTGGGCATCCCATTCAAGAAAAAGGTAGTATCGCCAAAGCCATCAGCAACTGCAGACAGATCATCACCGCGCTGAGATTCTATGCGAGCGATCATGAGGGTAAATATCCCGACTCCAAGTTGCCGAACACTCACATATCCAACGAAGTCTTTCGCGAACTATTCAAAGATGGACAGGCTGACAGTGAGCAAATTTTCGGCAGCCCAAGCAGCGGCGATGGCCGTCCCGATGGCAATATTGGCGAGAAGCCAGATTATGCCGAAGCCCTAAAACCGGGCGAGAACCACTGGGCTATGACTAGGGGTCTCACCGACTCTGATCCCGGAAATATCCCGCTCGTTTTTGAGAGTCCCAGCGACCCCACTTGGCCACCGAAGTGGAATCCCGAATACGCCGGAACCACCAAACCCGGTCGCACTTGGAGCGGCGGCAAAGTCATCATCGGCTTCAACGACGGCAGCGTATCGGCGATGAAACTGGAGTCCGCCAAAGGCCGGGATGTAGGATTCGCTCCACGCCCCGACGGCACCCAAGTCTTCCCCATCATTCCCGGACGCAAGTTCGAAGTCCTCGATGTATTGCAGTGAAGCGGAATGCGTCTGTGGGGACTTAGGAAGCCATTTCCCCATGGAGCGCACGCCCCCCGGCGTGCAGTCCTTTGCGCCCTCGCGAAGGGCAAGGGGCAGACCCCAGAGATCGCAACGCCATCAGGACGTTCCCCGCGTGTTTTCAGGCCTTTGGCCTTCCCACTGCAAAAGCAGTTTATCTGGAGTGCTGGAGCTTGCTCCCGCTCTTGTATGTCAGCGAGCTTGCTCGCGGGTCCGACATAAGACTACGCCCCAGACATATCCTAACGAGTAGATCATAAAAGCCGTGTCCAACCCCGCCAGCAAGCTGGTCACACCTCAGAGCGGCAGCAAGCTGAGCGCACTCCATAGATTGCCTCAATACATTCCACTGGCGCAGCCTTCCCCGTCATGAGACCATCCCACCATGAGTGAGGACAAGAAGCCCAACAACCACGCCACGGCCTGGATCGTGACCCTCATCGCCCTGCCCGTGCTCTATGTGCTGAGTTGGGGGCCGGTGATGAGTTTGTGTGGTAATGGCACGATTCCATATACTGCATTGCCTTGGGTGGGTCAATTCTACCTGCCCGTCTGGTGGCTTTACCACAACACCCCGCTAAAGAAGCCGCTCGATGCTTATGGAGATTGGTGGGACAAAGTCCTAAGGCAGCCCTGAAGCCCGGCAGTGCCGAAATAGTTTCCACTGGCGCGGCCTTCCCCGCCATAAGACGATCGGCATTTTGGAGCGCACGCGCCCACGCGTGCCGCCCTTTGCGCCCTCGCGAAGGGCAAGAGGGAGTCCGAGGTGGCACAGGCTTGCCCTTCGGCTTACTCAGGGCCTCGCAGAGACTGAGCCCGTCGAATGTCTTGAGACATGTCGGCGAGCCCTTCGGCTTTCTCAGGGCCTCGAGCTTGTCGAGACGGCTCATGTCGTGCCGCCTGTCGAAACGGCAGCCCTGCGCGGAACTTCTCCTGATTTCGCTTCGCACAGCATCACCGAGAACAGGCAGGCTTCGCCATGCCTGTTCAACACACAGGCTTCAAGCCTGTGCCACATTTTTTTATAGCCCGCTTCCTTGCTGGGACGTTCCCAGAGTCGTCCGCGAGGGCGCGGACTCCAGCACGCGGGGGCGCGTGCGCTCCAAGATCATTTCCGTCAGAGGCACTGAAGTGGGGAAAGTGCCGTCCCATGCGCCCTGTGGACTCATTCAATAGGATATTCACTTGAAGCTGTTTGCCAATAGAGCAAACCACAGTTTAGTATGGCTAAACAACGTTCTGCCAAAATCTCGTCAATTGAATTGGTCCGCACTCTCTGCCACGTTCGGCTATGCGAGTTTACATTGAGACGACCATTCCAAGCTACCTGACTTCCTGGCCTTCGCCGCAGGTCGTTCATGCCGGGCACCAGATCAGCACGCATAATTGGTGGGACAATCACCGCCAGAACTACGAGCTTTACACATCTCTGGTGACGCAGCAGGAGGCGGCCAGTGGTGATGCATCTGCGGCACAGCGGCGACTCGATTCATTGCTGGGCATTCCCATGCTGGCGATCACGCCGGAGTGTGAGGCGATTGCGAATGTGATTCTTGCATCGGGACTGATCCCAGCGAAGGCGGATCGTGATGCGTTGCACATCGGGGTGGCGACGTTTCACCAAATGAACCTCCTTTTGACGTGGAATATCCGTCACATCGCCAACGCTCATGTGCGCGAAGATTTGCGTGTGCTCATCGCGTCTCTGGGCTACACTCTGCCAACGATCTGCACACCGGAGGACTTGCTGCCACCACCATGAACACATCATCCACACAAGACGTTCTTGCCGAAGTTTGGGCCATCAAGGATGCGCTCTCGGCGAGCCTCGGTCACAGTCTGAAAGCCACCTGCCGCGCCATGTATGCCGAGCAGAAGAAGCACCCAGGAGATTTCGTGAATCTTGGGACCACACCAAGGCAGAACAAAACGCTGGAGACAACAGGCGGGGCGGCGAAACCTGCCGTGACTCGGAAGCGCCGTGTGCGCCCCGCCCGTGACTCAGCTTAGTCGTTAGGCTGACAAGCTTGCAATAGACATGAACGCCAGTGAATCCAAGAAACCTACGGGCGGATTTTTTCGGCGTTACAAGTGGCCTCTTGCGTTGGTGCTGATTGCCGCTTTGGTTGGCTACTGCGCAGTTCGCGAACCTTGGAGCAGCAACGTTTCCACGAAGATGCTGCCCCTCCGAAGTTCGTCTTCCGATGAGGAAATCCGCAAGTTGTTGCTCTCCCATACCCCAATTGGTTCCAAGGCAGTGAATGTCCTCAAATTTATTCTGGATGACCTCCAGCCCAAGAGATACTGGCCCGGGGCATATGTGGGGTTTGTTGAAACCCTGGAAAAGGAGCGGGGAGGTGATCCACGAGTATTTCGAACTGACTATGAGGGAGAAGAACCTCACTCCATGTATCTGGTCCTCGGCGGATGGCCGCCGTCAATCTTGGATTGGCAACTGGTGTCAGCAAGATGGGTATTCGACAATGATGACAGGCTGACGGACATTGAGGTCGACCGCTCCTACGACTCGCTGTGAACCTCGTGGATCATCCAGACTTGATGCATTGGCTGAAGGAAACTCACCGTTAATCGGGAGCCAAACCCCTCTGAACAGCCTCAAGCATAAAAATCCTTGCGAGATGTTATTCAGGAGGCTCTGAGGGCTGCATAAGGGTCGGGGACTGAGAAGAACCGGGAGGCGGAGTCGCCCTCAGCGTTCCCCATGGAGCGCGCGCGCCCCCGCGTGCCGCCCTTTGCGCCCTCGCGAAGGGCAAGGAGCAGACCCCAGAGATCGCAACGCCAACAGTTCAAGGAACGGCGCGTTTCCTAACCGCCGACCGAAACAACCTCCGCGATAGCGGCATTCATTCCTCTTTCTTTCCTCGCATCGTCCCGGCTCGATGCTGTGCGCATCGAGACTTCGCCTTTTTCTAGCAGGCTCGTCGTTCTGTTGTGGCCGAATCGTGTTCACTTTCGTTGCGGTCTGTCAGGTTCTTTCCATTGCTCTCCACCCCGCCTCGCGGCGACGC
>JBBRNC010000037.1:0-40304 GCA_038230495.1 Verrucomicrobiales bacterium | reverse complement strand
GGAGTTCAAGCTTCAGCTTGTTCACCTGTGCTATGCCCATGATGATAATTTCACCTTGGAACCAATTGGCGATCGGGTCGCCCTGACGGGATTTGCGCCCGTCAGGGCTCCCACACCACCGGACGT
The DNA here is from genome assembly GCA_038230495.1 of Verrucomicrobiales bacterium. Lineage (GTDB taxonomy): Bacteria > Verrucomicrobiota > Verrucomicrobiia > Verrucomicrobiales > Verrucomicrobiaceae > VFKE01. The sequence goes on along the minus strand of JBBRNC010000037.1, from coordinate 40,178 downwards.
GCGGTTTTCCGCATCCGGCGGTTGGTGACGTGCGATCTTTATTTCGCGAGGTCGGATGGCGTGACCATCGTTTCCTCTAGCATTGCTATTTGTTCCCTGAGTTCCGCATGTCTGCCGATTCGCCTCTCTCCTCGCCCCTCGCTGTGGTTGCACCACTGAGGCGGTTTGGGTTCGGGCAGCGGTTCGTGGTTGCCCACTACGCTCTGCCGACGTTTGGGCGTTTGTTGTCCGGTTCATAGGCTCTCGGGTCGCTTTGCTTCCGCTCCTTCGGCCCTTCGCTCCTCCATGCTTTCGCACAGCTTCATCACTACTATGGCCTCTGCTGACTCCTGTCCGGCTCTCGCTAGACAGGTCTCCTTGGGTAAGAACATGAGCTTTCCTCCCGTGCCACGCGGCTCTACTTGATGCGTCTTGATGGTCTTTGGACTTCGCGTTTCTCAGCACGCTCGTCGCCCGCATCCTGCCTCTCTGCCGCTTCGTGTTCCTGTGGTCGGGTGTTTGCCTCCGGCTTCTTTCAGCCACGGCCTCGCGACCGCTGCCTTGCCGTTTGGCTACGGTTAACTCCCATCGTTTCCGATCAGCTCTTTTCATCTGATTAGTTCATGTTCATGCCAAGCACACTGAGCAAGGTAAACCTTGAACTCCAACGAATTCATTCAAGCGTAAGCCCAAAAAAGCGCGGGTCTCACTTCTTCTTATTCGCGATATAGGCGCGGACGTTTTCCTCGAGGATGTCCAATGGCACCGCGCCGTATTTCAGCACAAGGTCGTGGTATTCTCGCAGACTGAACGCCGGTCCGAGTTCCTTCTTTGCCAGCTCGCGCAATTCGAGGATTTTGAGCATACCAATTTTATAGGAGGTGGCCTGCGCGGGAGAGACGATGTAGCGATTGGTCTCGGTGAAAATGTCGCGCTCCGGGTTCGGAGTGTTCTGCCGAAAATACTCCACCACTTGGGCGCGGGTCCAGTGCTTCTCATGAATCCCGGTGTCCACGACCAGACGGACGGCGCGCAGCAATTCGTCGTTGAGCCGGCCGAAGTCCTGGTAGGGATCGGTGTAGAAGCCAAATTCTTTCGGGAAATACTCGCAATAGAGCGCCCAGCCCTCGGCATAGGCCGCGTTGCCTCCATACATCCGAAATTTCGGGATGCCTGTCAGCTCCTGCGCGATGGCCATTTGCATGTGGTGCCCGGGAATTGCCTCATGGTGCGCGAGGGTTTCCATCTCGAAAATCGGCAGGCCGCGCATGTCCACCGTGTTCACATAATAGATGCCCGGCCGGGAACCGTCAGCCGATGGATGCTCATAAAACGCGCCGGCGGCACCCTGCTCGCGGAACGGTTCGACAGTTTTGATGATCATCTGGGCCTTTGGCTTGGTGATGAAGAACTCGTCGAGCCGGATGCGCATGTCATCGATGATGGCCGTGGCACGCTTCATATACGCGGCTTTACCCTCGGGTGTGGTCGGATAATAGAATTGCGGATCTTCCTTGATGAACTTGAAGAAAGCCTGGAGGTCGCCCTTGAAGCCAACTTTGGTCATAATGGCCTGGATGTCGTGGTGGATGCGTGCCACCTCTTTGAGGCCGAGTTGGTGAATCTCTCCAGCGGTCAGGCGGGTGGTGGTCGCTTCTCGGAGGGCAAAGGCATAGTAGGCAGGGCCTTCGGGCAGCTTCCACACGCCGTCGTCGTCGGTCGCGATTTTTTGCTGGGCCGCCAGCACGGCCAAGATTTTTTCATAGGCGGGCTTAACGACTTCAGTCAATGCGGCGCGAGCGGCAGCCAGCAACTCCTGTTTCGTGGTCGCGTCCAAGTCCTTTAGGGCGCCGACCTTCCCCTCGAAGTCCTCGAGCATAGCGCATTTTTTGGCTGTGCTGTCGAAGGGCTGGCCACTGAGAATTTCCTTCACCGAATCGATAACCAACGGGAACACAAACCGCGGCGGAATGATGCCGCGAGCCTCACGAAGTTTTACTCCTTCGAGCAACTGGTCAAACAGCAAACCCATGCCCCGCAGCCGAGCGAGATAAGCGCGGGCGTCGGCGACATTGTCGATGGGATGATAGTTAATGAGGAAGGCCGGCGCATCCGAGGGGAGAGCCGAAAGCTGGTTGAGCGGATAATTGTGGTAGCGCCATTTCCAGCCTTCAATGGTGCGCTCGGCGTTGGTGACGAACATCCGGTAGCTGATCTGCGTCTGGTCGTCGAGCGCGGCAAAGCTGATCGTGCGCATCAACTCCTCCAGATTCTGGGCGTTGATCACGAAGTCATCCAGCGCCCGGGCCTCGGAGATATCGTCCCATTTGTCCATGTCTTTTTTGATTCCGAGTTCGGCCATGAACATCGGACTGCGCGACACCGAGGCCTCAAAAACGCGGTTGAAAAAGGCATTGGCCTTGGCGGATTCGGTGCCGACTTGTGGCGGCGAGGTCTCAGCCGCGGTCAAGGTTGCAACCAGTGTCACCAACATGGTGAGTCCGGCAGAAAGATGGCGAGGGTTCATGCGTTGTGTTGAGATTTCATGGAGTGCAAGAACCAGCTTATCAATTGATGGCTCCTTCAGTCCATCAACAAACCACCGTTGAGATCGAGAATTTCACCAGTAATAAATCCCGCGAGCGGTGAGGCTAAGAAGCGAACGGCGTGAGCGAACTCCTCAGGTTCGCAGAAACGTCCGACGGGAATTTGCCGCAGCAGTTCGTCGCGCTGGGCCTGATTGAGTTGCTCCGTGATCATCGGGGTTTTCACATAAGCGGGCGCGATGCCATTGGCGGTGATACCGAATGCGGCTAACTCACGAGCAAGAGAAAATGTCAGCGCGGTCATGGCACCCTTAGAGACGGAGTAAGCGGTGCCTGCGGTAAGCCCGCCAGTCTTAGCTGCGAGTGAGCTGGTGTTGATAATGCGACCCCAGCGTCGCACCTTCATCGCGGGCACAACTGCTTGCGACCAGAAAAACGCACCATCAAGATTGACTCCCATCACCCGTTTCCATTCGGCAGCTCCAGTGGCTTCAATTTTATTGTTCGACAGGATACCGGCGTTATTCACCAGGATGTCCACTGGGCCAAGTCGTTGCACGATGCGCGAATGGGCTTTGGCGACGGCATCAGCGTCGCTGATGTCACAGGTTTCGGCGCAAACACGGTCGCCATATTCGCTTTCAAGAGATGCCAACGAGTCAGGGTTGACGTCGATGAGTGCAACGCGGCAACCATCATCAATCAGCCCCCGCACCACCGCGCGCCCCATGGTGCCGCCCGCGCCAGTGACAAGAGCTACTTTATCTTTGAGTGTGTTTAGGTTCATCAGTTAAATAATTAATCCTGTGTCTTCAGTGCTGTAGTTTTCTCTGGATGTTTATCATGAAGCCGTTTCCAATAATCCTTCCAATAGGTGTCGTAGTAATCCTGTGCAGCCAGATCTATGTGATCGAGCAACTTCACTTTGGGCGCAGTCGCTGGGTCGTATCCTTTTAGATGACCAGTTCCTGCGCGAAGGCGTGGCGAGACGTAGCGCCATTCAGTGTCGCCCATCACGTCAGCGCATAGCTTGGCCAGTTCGGGGTCATAAGTTTTGAGCTGATCACGGGTGTGAATGTGATTGTGGTCGTGATCCATCGTGCGGTTGGTGTCATACCAATCTTGAAATCCTTCCGCCCAATATTCTGCACGGTTGGTGCGGCCATAGGTGTCCTTCGGACCGCCAAAGACGATGAACACTTTGTCGTCTTTGGTGACCTTCACATCGGAATTAGTGGGTTTGCCGTTTACGAGGATGTCGCCGCCATCGAGACACGCGCGAAGAAACTCAGGCTTCTGTTCGGGAAACGCTTTCACGAGCGCGTCTAGCAAGCTGACGGGCGTATCGCTTTTCACCCGCCGGAATTTCTGCGCAGCATAACCGTCCTGATACAATCCCTTTTCTTTTGCGTGATTGTAGGCGGTGGTGAGTCGGGCTTTAAGTTCCTTATCGAAACCAGCGCCATCGACGACGTGGCCAAACTCGTGGATCAGAATGCTTTCAAGCTGCATCCCGCCTTCGTATTCGAGCACGTCTTCCTCGGCAAAAAGAACCACGCGACGACCCTCGACCTCTGAAAGAAACCCGCGCTGCCGCCAGTTGTAGAAGTCGAGTTCTTTCCCGGTCTTGTCAGAGACAAATTGCGGCATGTCCGAGGTCAGCTCACTATGCCCCACGAGGACACAAAGGACTTTCTGGTCGCGAATCCGTTGAGCAATTTCCGGTTTGATGCTGCTCATCACACTGTCGAACTGGTAGGCCGTCTCAAGATGGACAACATCAGACACATTCGCTGATGTAGCAATGAGGATGCCCTGCACCATCGTGGCCTTCTTATAAAAAGTCGGAAGCAGTTTGTATTCTGTCGCTTGCTCGGGTGTAAGGGGCTTCACCTGAAACTCAGCACCGGATGCACTGGCGCCAAGCGCAAGCACTGCGATAAGTTGTTGAATAGAACGAAAGCTAATAGGCATGAAGTAGGTGTCAGAAGTTATTTGTAAGCGGCAGGGAGCTTCGGAACGACGCCGAGTTCTTTGTAATCGAAGCCTGTTTCGAGCGGTTTATATTCGCCGATTATATCCACGCTGCGGGTCGGCGTGATGGCTGCTTCCAAGCCCATGCCCCAATAAGCAGCGTTGATGATCATGCGACGAAGATCGGCGCATTGCAGGTCAGTGCCACTGCCCATGGTGGTGTGAAACACACGCGCAGTTTTGCCTGTGCTGGTCTGCCAGTTTTTGAACCACGCGACAGGCAGCGGCTCCTTCTCGGGATTAGGCGCGTCGTCATGCTTGCGCCCCACGAGAGGCTGACCCCAGACAAGAGCGGTGCAGCCTTCAGGAAGACTCGCGCCCAATTTATAAGTGCGATAGACATCCGATGGCCCCCAGATGTCAGTAACTCCTGTAAGGATAGGATGCGCCTTCTGCGCTTCGACAATCATACCGCGCGTGGAATCCGCGTGATATTCTCCATGATGCTCCAGGAATGTCCCGCCGAGCACATCCACGCCCCAATTCACTTGCTTGTCATTGATCTTGTATGGCAGCGCACCGCGAAAACCGTGATTGGCTGTGCGGATGGCGATGAATGGTTTTCCAGAGTCGATATACTTAACCATGTCTTCCTGTTCATTCTTTGGCAGTGTCAGGAGACGACAGAAAAAGATGACGAGATCAGCTGAGGCTAAATGTTCAGTGCCGGGAATGTGCTGCGTCTTGAACTCTGACTCCCTCCCCTTCTCAGGAAAAACTGGCATGGTGGGGTCCACTTCGCCTTTGTCATTCACAGCAAACAGAACGGTGCAATCATAGCCGTGATGCTTGCTGAGAATCTTTGCCAGCATGGGCATGGATTGTTCACTGCGATATTCTTGTTCGGCAGAGATGAGAACGATGTGCTTGCCTTTGCCTGGGCCTTCACCACCGGGATAAGTCAACCATTGTGGGCTTTCCGGAACGGGATGGGCCAGTGTTGTGCCGCAAGTAAAAACTATTGTGGAGAGCAAACGAAGCAGATGGGATGGCATGGTGGGAGGTGAGAAGGTGAGTTATTTTTTAGCAAAGAACGCCGAGCAAGCGCCGGTGTTGAACCGTGAGTAACGCAGTGCCTCTGGCCTGCGGGTGTCGGGGGCGTCTCGCCCACGCAGGGAAGCGTTGCAGGCGAGACGCCCGCAACACACACAGTCGTGACGACTATGTTACTCAGGAGGTGTAGCGTCAAACAGTTCATGCAGGGAACGTGCCGTGTCGAGAAGGATATGGATCGGAAAATGGCCTTTATAAACTAGTCGCGATAGCGTCTTGGAGTGCGGTCGCTGCTGCACCGCTTTCGTGCGACCCTCGATTCCCTTCGGCGCAACGGATATTACCCTTTCCCATTACACCCGTTTCCCGCCTGCCATAGCGCCGCAGGACCGGCGCACTCCGTAGACGCAAAGCATTCATGCCTACCTCAAGCGATACCTGCCGCAGCATCTGCGGCCTGCAAACGAAGCTACCAAGGAAGCTACCAAGGAAGCTACCAAGGAAGCTACCAAGGAAGCTACCAAGGAAGCTGCCAAGGAAGCTGCCAAGTGCCCGTCGCTATGAGCAGTAGCATGAGATCAACTACCCCCATACTTAGAAAATGCGTATAGGAACGGGCACTTTGTGTCGCGCTTCCAGATATATGCAGTCAGTGCCAGCATCAAAGTAGTAACGACATGGATTCGCCACCGCCACCACACGGAGGTCGTCGTCGGGAACTCCGTCGCCTTTATGCCCGACCACGGAATCAGAGTTTTTCCCCACACGAGAAACGCATCGGCAACCACAATTTTTCCGAAGCCAAAGGATTTCTCGTCTCCGCTCGTCCACGGGACGCCGATGCTCTCGCTCAGAATCACATTGCGTTCACTAAGTTCAAAGTCGCTGTTGGCGCGCGCGGCCGCGATGGATACCGTCGTCGCTGATGGACTGATACCAAATATCAACGGGCCAGTGTCCACGTCCCCTCTCCCGGATGCGCCGTGAGGATATTCACGAACCGGCAGGTAGCCGAACCAGTTGGCGACAAATAACGAACGAAACTTCGCATATTGCTCGCGAGCAAAATCCGCGCTGAGTTCCGGCAGCAGCGCGTGGATATAAACCTGTGAGGAAGCCCGGGCAGCAAGGAGCATGGCACCAGTGCGCCCATCGATCCGATGAACAATCATTCCTGTGGCTGGGTCCAGATGTTGCTTGGTGAAGGCGACCCACGCATCGATCACATCCTGATAATTTGTTCCATAAAGAGCGTCGTGGAGTTTCAGCGATGCGAGAGCCATGACGTTATCACAAGGCCAAGCCATGCCGGGATAGGCATCGAGGTGCAATGATGGCGTCACGCGAAACGCAGCGGCAAGCTGCTCTGATTGCGAGTGAAACAATTCAACCTCTTCGGACAATCTTTGATCCACAGGGAGCATCTTGAGCAGACCGCCCAGCAATCTATTCTTCCAGCCGAGATAGAAAACACCGTTCTTGACCTGCGTATCAGCCTTGAACGGCGCACGGGCTTCAGGCGAATTCATTCTCTCAAAAACCCATCGCGCCTCTGTTGCCGCCTGTGTTTTCAGCGTGGCATCACCAGTCTGAAGCCCGACGTTTACCCACGCGAATCCATAAAGTGCATGACTGAAAAACCATCCTTCAGGAAAGATGCGTTGCATATCCGCACCTTCACCCGCCTTAAGTCTGCGCCCGATGTTGTGGAGTTGAGGAAGCGCATCAACCGATAACTTTCCAGGTCTTGCTGCCCCATCAGGAATTGAATAGAGGCGCAAGTTTAGCCAGACGAGAATCGCGATGAATAGGAGCGTGATAGTTTTTAGAACAACATGCGATATGCGCATAACAGCCGATCTCTTTCCCGCCGAGTTAGTGCTCATTTCGACACATCGGGAATGCCGTAAAAGCGGACTGCGTTTGAGTGGAAAAGTTTATCCGATACGGCGCGACCTTTGGTATCGAAATACGCCCTCGTGAGGGTGAGCACGGAGGCATAGTCGCCAGATTTTTCTGAGACGGGCCAGTCACTTCCGAAGATGATGCGGTCTTCGCCAAAGCAATCAAAGACTAAGTCGAGGATAGGTGTATAAAATGCGATGTCACGCGGGGCGGGCTGCTCCTTCACGCGACCGAAGAGGGCAGAGACTTTGCAATACACGTTGGGGAGCTTAGCTACAGCGCGCATTTTTTTGACCCATTCTGGATCGAGCGGCTGGCCGTCGAGTTTGAGATTGCCGCAGTGATTGAGAATGATTTTAAGCTTGGGCAGGCGACGGGCAATTTCGGCGACATCGGCGAGCGAGTATGCATCGGCGAGGACATCCAGCGTCTTACCTTTTTCTGCGGTGAGTTGCAGGTCGCGGAAAAAAGCATCGGTCAATATGTCCTGATAGCGACCCGAGAGGCGGTAGCCAACATAGCGTTCGTCCAAGCAAAGTTTCTCGAAGAGCGGTTTAAACTCATCGGTTCCGATTGCTTTTGAGAGGTTGCCGATGACTCCGCGGTAGAGCTGCTTATTGTGCGCGGTCACGTCGAGGTTCCATTGGTTGTCCGGCAGGCTCTGCCCGGCTTGAACGATGACGACGGCGCGGACGCCGTTGGCCTTGGCGATGGGTTCGTGGTGCTCCGGGAGGTAAGAACAGTTTAGAGTTTTGTCGTCCTTGGCAATCCAAGTGATTCCCTCCGGGCGGGCGATGTCCCAGAGGTGAACATGACAATCCACGATGGGAATTGCCGGGGCATCCTCCGCACTCGCACTCGCAGCACAGAACCACGCGAACAGGATGCACGCGATTCTGCTACGGAGCGCTCTAAGACGACCCTTCATCAGACCATGAGTTGTTTAATGGCTCCAGATTGATCGAGCTTCAAACGGGACATCTCCAAATCAAGATCACCGTAGTGTTTGATGGGATTCCCGTGGGCGTTGAGCAGAGTGGTAAACCAGTTTCCAATGGTCTTGTGGCCCACGGTGGCGTGATAGGGCAGACGGATGTAGCGGCCCATCATGTTCAGCTTACAGTTATTGCCCGCCAATATCACAAAGGGAGCCTCAGATCCTAAGCCGTGATGGGATTCTCCGCCTTCGGGGAAATACATGATCACAGTGTTGTCGAACATGCTGCCCTTGCCCTCAGGCTCCGCCTTGAGTCGCTCGACGATGCGCGCAACTTGCTGTATCTGGCCAGTGCGGATATTTTCCCGAATCTTGTCGGCAGGAACGCCGCTATAACTTTCGTTGTGCCCGACCGCGTGGATGGAGATTTGATCCTTCTCGTTACCGGGCAGACCTCTGACGGGCGTTGATAACTCATCAATCGTGAAAGTTACCACTTTCGTCAGTCCAGTGATAAGTGCGGCGATGAGAATGTCGGTCATTGCTTCCTGTTTTTCCGGTGAACTAGCAGTGGGGCCACCATCGGCATGAATTTTTCCCAATTGAGGAAGATGCTTCGCGATGGAGCCGGACATCTTCGATAATTTCAAATTGCGCGCCCGGATTGCCTCGATGGAAGTGACATGGTTGCTGAGCTTGAGCTTTTCGTAACCCTGCAAGATGCCAGCCTTGAAGGATTCCTCGTTTTGCAGAAAGCTGAGCATCGTATTGTCAGAGTCCACCGCACCGGGGTTGGTCACGGACTTGAACAACTCATTGTAGGCCGTCTGCGGATCCGCGTAACAATAGTTCCTTTGATGTGGCCCGGAGGCCGAGTAACCCGAAACAATTCCGGTCCGGTAGGAGGTGTAGTTACCCGTGAGTGAAAGTTCGACATGGCCGAATGGCGAGGGAAACAGCTTCGCCATTTCAAAATCAATGGTCGCCCTCTTGATCCCACTGAGTGAGTTGCGGTTCGATTTATAGGCACCCATCACAGAGGAGTATGAGAAATGGCCGTTCTCACTCATCATGCAGGACAGGCCCTGAAGGATGCATAGGTTGGCCTTGTGCTTGTCCAATGCACGTAGGTAGGTCGGCAATTCGTGACGGTCTAAGGCCACTTCCAAGGACTGCCTCTTGGCATCCAGAGCCTTGTCCTTTTCGGAAAAGGTAGGCAATGCGAGTTCGTTCGGACGTTCACCGTTGGATTTGCGAATGAACACAAACCGCTTCGGGAATGCATTGCTTGGAGTCGTCGCACCCAGAGCCTGGAAGCAGGGAGTTAGCGAAAGCGCACCGGCACCTAGGACGGTGGATTTGAGGAAGTCTCTTCGGTTTTTCATGTTGTTATTATTGTAGGCATTTGCTTTTTGCGGAAGGCTCCTGGCACAGCCGTTGGCCGGACAGGAGGGAGGGGAAATGGGAGTTTGGGTAAAGCTGAAATGCGGAAACTGAAATTCTGAAAGGGAGAAGAATACATAGAACTCCGGGTTTTGGCGGAATCTTTCGGTGCCGTCTTCGTTCAAAGCTCTTCTGACCACTTTGCCAAGAAGATTTTCGGCAGCGTTTGTATGATGTGAACACCGACGGCGACATGAGCCTGCGCACAGATGAACTTAACGCGTCCGAAACACTGCGCGACACCATCATCGAACTGAAAACCAAGTCTAAACAGTGAATAGAAATACTTTTCAAAAAAACGAACCGCATCCTCTGTTTTCTAACTGTCTTCTAACTGTCTGGGCACTGATGGGCACAGCGGCCCGCGGAATCGAACTCGGTGTGCCTTTTGCCGACAACGCGATTTTGCAACGCGAGAAGCCGCTGCCGCGTCCGTCGCTGCTGGGCATCGCGGGGCAGTGGCGCGGGCTGCAGCAGCGCTATCTTTGTTTTGCTCTCTTTGATACCCGCGATGGTATGCTCGGACGCTCCCTCGCAACAGTGGATCTGCTGATTGATCTTTCCCCAAGGCTGCCCCATCTTGCTGCAAATCGTCAAGGCAAGGGCGGCTTCCCAAAGTTTCTACTTCGCTTGAATGGTGGCCGCGAGCTTGGCGATGGCAGCCGACGGGACAATCACGCTTTGGTTATTAAGATCGGTGGCGATCCCTAATAGTTCGCCACGGAGATTAAAGACTGCGGTGCCGCCGGAAAGCGGATCTGACAGAATATAACAAGCCCTTGGTGTGGTAATGATGGCGGCGATTTGCCGCAACTGGGCAGTCGCGGCACGCTGGAATTCGGGACTATTGCGCCCGGTAGCCAACACGTTTTCCAACAAGGCAGGTGCGGAGGCGGCAGCCGGTGGCGCAGCGGGCAGCGGCACAGCGGCCCCATCGCTGGGCCGCACCCGGATAAACGCCAGATCCAGCGCCTCATCGGTTAGAACCAGGTCGCCCTCGGCTTCGGTGGAGTCGGCCCGGAACATGGCTACGCGGGTCAGATCGCCTTTTTCGGCTTTGCCGAAGGTCGTGGCACCGTCGTGTTGATCGGCGGCGGCGGCCATGGCTTTGGCGATGAGGTCATCGCCTCTGGACTCGATGGCCGCGAGCGAGGTCACCAGCAAGCCTTTGCCATCAAACGAAACGGCGTCGATCTCGAAGGTCCGGTCCTTGCCGTTGACTTTGCGGGTGACGGTGAGTTTGACGGTGCTGTCCTTGCGGTCGGCAAAGGTCTTGGCAGCGGCGATTTGCACTGGATCGGCGTCTTGGGCGGCGAGGGGCATCGCGGCGGTGGTCAGTAGGAACAGGGAACAGTAGATGGCGAGTGGTTTCATGGAATGGTAGCTTGGTTGTTATAATAAGAGTTAGTAAAAAGTGGCAATGAATGAAAGTGGTTAGGGCAGTGCTTTGGCCGCGAGTCGCAGGATTTCGGCAATCGGCAGAATGCAGATTTGCGGCTGGGACTTGACCGCACCGCCACCTTTGTTGCGCAATGGCAATACCGTGAGGCCGAGGAAATTTCCAGCAGCATCAAACGCGGCGGAACCGGGAGCACCTGCGGAGCCGGTCACCTCAAAGAGTGGCCCTGGCGGCGGCGTAGTCTGCACGACCCGCAGCATGCGGACGGCTGGCGTGCGTCCGAAGTCCGCGCTGAGCCGTTCCAGATCGAAGACCTGCGAGAACGGCGGCGGTGCGGGCAAGTCCTTGGTCAGCGCGACAGCCGTCATGCTCCCTTCCGGCGGGGTGGTTAGTTTCAGCAGCACCAAGCCAGCGGCGGGATCGCGGAGGAGGATTTCGGCGGGGTATTCGTGCCCGTCGCCAGTGATGACTTTCAACGCGGAAACGGTCGCTTTAACACCTAACCTGATCTTACCCAACGGGGTCTCGATTTCCGTTTCGTCGCCCATGATGGCACCCGGATCAAGCAGCGCAAGAGGGGCCACGACCAAGCCGCTGGAGTGAATCACCACGCCTTGGGTCTTGCCCGGTTGGTCGTGTTCCGGTTGCTGGTTCAGCGCGCTGGCAATCCCGGGCGGACCTTCGATGACTTCAACCTTAATGCTCAGCGTGGCCTGGATCTCAACCAGCGCGTCTTGGTTCTTGGCGATGAGGGTAGCGGCAATGACGGAGGGCGGCTCGGTGGCGCGCATTGGCGCTAGCGCGGCGGCTTGTAAAGTCGCCAGCGAGGAGGCTAGCAGTGAAAAGGCAAATATGGGTGGGTATTTCATGGTGTGAGAATGTAACAGATTAAATGCGGGTCATGGTTCGGTCGGCCACGCGGGTTCGAGTTGGATGAAGAGATTGTGCACCCCGCGTTGCAAGTAGAACACAGTCAGCGGCTGCTTGGCGGCCTTGAGCGCGGCTAATTTTTTCTCAAGGTCGCCAGCCCCAGTGATCGGCTCGCCATCGATCTTCAAAATCAAATCGTCCTTTTGCAGTTCGGCCAACGATGCCCACCCGTTCGGCTTGACCTCGGTGACCCGGGCGGCCTTCACTGACCGTGGCAGGTTCTGCTGGTCCTTAACCGCATCCGTTAGATCACACGCAGTGAACTCGAAATCCGGATCCTTGCATTTCGTCACGCCGTCGTCGTCTGCCGGGCTGGCGGCGAGCGTGATGGTGGCGGTTTGCTTGGCCCCATCGCGGATGAATTCGAAGGCGGCGGCACTGGCGGGCGCCCGCTGGGCGATGCTCTCGGCAAACTGACGCACATCCTCGGGCCGCCGGGCCGGGATGATCACCCCATCGAGTTTGGTTAGTATATCTCCGGTCTGCAAGCCGCCAAGGGCTGCCGGACTGGCCGCCTGGATGCGGGTAATGCGCACGCCAGTGGTGCCCTTGAGTTGCAATGCTTCTGCGAGCTGTGCCCCGAGTTCCTGAACATCCGCCCCCAGCCAACCGTGGTCCGCGATCACGGGATGCTGGTCCTTAGGCTCCGGGCCGATTTTCACGACGGTCAGATAGTTGTCATGGGTCACACCGCGCTCGAAGGCGACCAGCACGGTCTGCGGCCCCTTGGATTCGGTCGGCAGCGCCCGATTAAAGGCGCGGAAGTCGGCCAACGTGCGGATTTCCTGGCCGTTCAAACGGGTGATGAGGTCCTGTGCCCGGAGCGCAGGCTTGCCCTCCGCCACCGGCCCGCCTGCACGCACGCTGTGCACTTGCACGCCGCGGGTGTTATCGCGTTTCAGCTTGATCGCCTCCATCGGCGAGACACCCCGCGCCGTCATCCCCCATTGGCCAAATTCGCTTTCAAGATCCTCTATCGGCACGCGCGCAGCGACGTCAACGTTCCAAGTGGTCGGTTGGCCGTCGTGTTCGCCAGTTAGAATAATCCGACTACCGGGCTTGCTGCCCAACACCATCGAGTTGAACACCGGCAGGTCCTCCGGCGAGCGGCAATCGGCAATGTTATTGCCGCAGTGAGTGTGGAGAAAATCGCCGGGTTTCACGCCAGCTTGTTCAGCCGGGCTGCCAGCAAACACACTGGACACCAGCACGCCGCGATGGGTGCGGTCACCGCGCAGGAGTTCCTGCACCTCGATGCCGATCCAGCCGCGGCTCACCTTGCCGTTGGCGATCAATTCGCGAGCCACTTCTTTGGCGAGATTGCCCGGAATCGCCCCGCCGAGGCTGCCGATCCCCACTTCGTTGACGCCGACAATCTGGCCGTCCGTATTGACCAATGGACCGCCGCTGTTGCCGCCGAAAATCACCGCGTCGTGACCGATCCAGCGGACCAGTTCGCCGACGTTTTCCCCATCCAACACCAAGCCGCCGACCATGATCTTCGACGCGATCATGGCAGTGTTGGCGACGATGCCCTTGGTCACAGATTGCGACAACGCGGCTGGACTGCCGAGGGAATAGACCGTGTCGCCTACCTTCAATTTCGCTGAATCGCCGAACGTGGCAACTGTCACCGGCGCATCTGGGTGCAGGCGGGCACCAAGATCCAGCTTAATAATTGCGAGGTCCGCCAAGGCATCGGTGCCGACGAAGGTGGCGGGGATTTCCTCCCGATTCGCCAGCGTGCAGCGGAACCGCGTGCCGCGACCGGCAACGTGGTGATTGGTCAGCACGTAGCCGTCTGGCGAAATGATGGCGCCGCTACCAAAGCCACGCTGCTTGAACATCCGGCCGTCCTGGCCTTCCACCATAAGCACCTCAATTCGAACAATCGCCGGCTTAGCCAGTTCCATGACTTTATCGATCTCGGCAGCGGTGGCGGGAAATACGGCAGTGAGAAACAACAGGGCGGTGGCAAGCGGCGGACGAGGTATCATTACTGGGTGCTGGAGGATGTGTCAAAAATGGGTGTTAGCGCAATGTAACGACGCGGGCAATCCGATATGTGTAAAAATATTTCAGGGTCATTATTTGCGATCCTCAATCCTCCCAAAGGCATTGAGTCTGAAAAAGGCGCAGCCGTCCGTGAAACCATCCGTGCCATCGAGTCATCCACTGAAGCACCTGAACTAATCAGCATCACCAAGCAACCATGAAGCGAAGAGCCTTTCCAACCACTTCTGCTGACCGCGCGCTGATTCGCTTGGGCCTGCGGTATCGCGCGGCTGAAGATGCTGGAGCATCACCGCCAGCAAAGGCGGGCCACGGTGCTCAGCGAGACCGCGATCATCGCTCTCGCACAGGATGCACCCTCGGAAAGATCACAGTGGGTGCGTCCCGTCGGTGCTGAACACGATTGGCCCTTCGACTGGTGCATCCTTGGCTGGTTCGGGAGCCGAGAAAACGAGTTTCCTGTCCTCCAAGAGACGCACGACCACGGGGATAGCCGCTGCCGCAGACGAAACAAGGAGCAGGGCGACAACAGCGACGAGCGAATTACTGCTACGAATTTGCTTTTTGTGGGAAGCTAGGCGGAGGTAGAAGACGCTCATCATTTCAAAGCTTGTCCATCGGCAAGCAGGCGCTCGCGGAGTTTACTATAAGAAACTTGCTGAACAGATGTGGCGTCGTCAATGGCCATGGCTGCGGCGGTGGCGGCGCTTTGGCCGAGCACCATGAACACTGGCTCCATGCGGATCGAGCCGAACGCGGTGTGGGTGGAAGAAAGCGCCCATGGGACGAGCAGATTCTCACATTCTTCGGCCTTGGGGACGAGTGCGCGGTAGGAGATGCCGTAGGGTTTACCACGGAGGTTCACTTGGACCTCGCCCTCGTTCTTTACCATGCCATTGGACACGACGCGCTGGGTGTGGTGCGAATCAATCGTGTAGGCGCCCATGCCGACGGGATCTTCGATCGGGCTCTGGTTCTTGCAGTGAGCCTCGGTCATCACGAAATCCGAGCGCATCCGGCGCGCCTCGCGAACGTAAATGTTGTAGGGCCAATTGCCGTTATCAACGAACTCATCCTTGGCGATCCCCCAAGGCGCGTGGGCTTTGCGGATGCCTTCTGGGACGCGGGGGTGGTTTTGCAGCGTCCAAATCATTCCGAGCTGCCAATCGCGGTGTTTCGCGGCGAGTTTCTTGCGCTCCGCGTGGGTGAGCGTGGCCCAGTTCCAGTCAGCGCCGTAGTTCATGCCGATGAAGTCAGTGGAGATGCCGCCCGTGTTGTTGCTGTCGGTCTTGCGGTTGGGCACCGGCGAGAGCTTGTAAAAATCGTTATTCTGCCCGGCCTCGATGGAGCGGAAAAGGAGTTCATAATCCGCCTCGTTGTAGCCCACCGGTTTTTCGACCGTAACTCGGTTTTCCGGGTGATTGGTGAGGCACATGCGGAAGCAATAGGCCTGCAAGCGGTGATCGGCGGCACCCTTCTCGCCGCCAAAATTCGCGTTCACTCCGGGCAGCAGGCCGCTCGCAGGGTCGCCTTTCACCTTGTTGGGGTCGATTCCGTCTAGAAATTGGTTACCAGGAGGGACTCCGGTGATGCCATTGTTCCTTTCGCCGAACTCGGAGTTCGCCTCGCGCCCCATCATATAGGACACTCCGGCGGGTGGCAGCAGATCGCCTTCGTAAGAGGCATCGATAAACATTTTTCCGCGTAGGACCGTGCCGTCCTCTAGGCGAATGGCGGTGATGCGCTTGCCGTCTTTGATCACGCCCTTGGCCAGATCGAGCTGACCTTTGATGATCCGAAAACCGGCCTTCTTTGCCATCGCATCGAATGCCGACTCGGCGACCTTCGGCTCGAAGGTGGACGCGAGACCGGTCTTCTCGTTGAGCGCCGGCACACCCTGCCCTTTGTTGGAAAAATTTTTGCGCTCCTGCCAGTTCCACGCCTCGGGCTTCTGATAGTGAAGGTAAAGCTGATGGTAAAACTCCCGCGAAAGCCCGCCGAGGATCGCGTCGCTGCCGATGTCGCTAAAGCCGAGGCCGCTACTCGTCAGCCCGCCGAGGTGTCCGTATTGGGAAACGAGGATCGCGGATTTTCCCATGCGGGTGGCCTGCACTGCGGCGGTAACCCCGCCCGAAGCGTCGCCATAGACAATGATGTCGGCCTCCATCTGCTCAGCGGTGGCGGTCGCTGTTAGAACGGCGAAAATCGCGGTGGTCAGGATCTTGGCGAAGTGGCTGGTGCAAATTTGATTCATGAGTTGATATCCATACGAAAGACTAAAGACCTCTCCCTCTGTCATCGATTTCAGGAAGTCTCTTCTAGTTGTCATGTTGTTAATTGGTGGCTGGTTTGCGATAAATAAATGAGTCCGATGTCAGAAGCGAGACGATGACCGCATCGAAGCTCCCGCCACTTTTGACATAGGCACCATCGGCGTCCATGAGGGTCTTGGAGTCGGAGAGGAATTCATTGCGCCCCATGAAGTAGCGGAACGAGTGACGAATGATGGACTGGCGCACTTTCACCGATTTCGCAAGGCGGTCGGTCAGGTCCATTGCGTCCTTGATGTCACCGTCCAGATTGGCGTCGCCAGTCCCGACGAGACGACCTTTGGCTTCAACCGGCAGGGTTTTGTAGATATCCCTCAAATCCATCTGCGGGGAGCCTTTGTCCGGCATCTTTTTGATCAGGTTATCGGGATGCTCCAGTAACTCTTCGGTTCGGAATCGTCCGAAGTCGTCATACATCTCGAAGGTATTGCCCAAGGGGTTCATCCTTTCGTGGCATTTCCAGCAGTATTCGACTTCGGTGACTTTGGCGAGACGGTTGCGCAACGTCATGTGGTGATCCTCGGGAATCACGGCATCCACAGTGACGGGCACATCAGGGACCGTGCCGGCCAGCAGTTTCTCCCGCACCCACTTGCCGCGCCTCACCGGATCGGTCTCCGTGTTGGCGGCGAAGGCGATCAACCAGGCGGGGTGAGTGAGTATCCCCTTACGATGCTCCATCTTTGCGGGCTGGATGCCGGGGTAATTCCAGTTGACCAAATCCAAGTTGAAACACTTCGCCACCGACTCGCCGCGAAGTTGAACGCCTGTTCGGGTCATCGCTTCGGTCACGCCATGAGAGGGATAAGCTGCGAACGGCATCGCTGCCTTCTGACCTTTGCCAAGCCGCTCCACATAACTTACCATGGATTGCTTGAAGTTTCCGAGTAACACGGCCACGTTTCTGTTAGCGGCAAGCTCATCGGCACTCACGTTGCGCACGGGAACTTGCTTGAAGAAAGGAAGGTGGGATCTCAACTGTTCCTCGTTGAAGTTCTGCCAGCCCTTATCCTTGAAATACTCGTAGATCTTACTGATGTTCTCGCTTGAGGTGGCCATCGCCTCATTGTTGCCGGAGTGGTAAACGTAGAAATCCTCGGTGGTGAGGAGTTTCTCGAAGACGTTCTTGTCCTGTTCGAGGATGTGCTCCACCAACATGTCTGCTTCCCCAACGAGGCGTCCCGATGCGTTGAGATAATCGCCGCCGAAACGCTTGTTATCTTTGAAGATCGGCAACATACGCGGATAGCCGAAGAAATCGCGGAAGAAGCGGAGTTCACGGATCGGCATGTTAGTGAAGCTGGACGCGAGGCCTCCTCTTGCCACCGATTCGTCAACGATGTAATACTGGTCCCGCCTGGCTAGCATTCGCAGAACTTCACGCCGGTAATCTTCGCGCGTATTGAGTTTACCGGTGCTCGCCGCATCGGCTAGTTGCTTATCCGGGCTGCTGTCTGTGAGCGCATAGGAGATGGCATAACTAGCGTCGCGCGGAGAAAGCATCTTACGGCCGTGCTCATCCGCCGGGCCTGCGCCAAATTCATCACGATACACAAAGTCCGACCTTAGAATGATTGTCTGAATGAGTTTCTCGATTGTCTTCTCATTGCCCAGTTTCTCAAAATTGGACTTTGCCAGCGAGCAGTATTCGGTTTTCTCCTGCATCGAGGGCGCGCGCTCGAGAATCTGTGTGAATAGATCTTCGACCAGCGAGGCTGCCACCGCGTCGGTTGGAATTCCTGCCTCTGCGCGCACCTGTTTAAAGCCTTCCTCCCATTCGGCCATACATTTCGCGAGGATCGCGTTGTAGGTGTCGCCCTTTTGGCGATGTTTCATGATCGCGTTTCGTATAACGGTCAATTCCGCCTCTGCTGGCGGTTTAGGAGGGGCGGCCAGTTTGCCCTTTGGCCTGCGGCTGATGAGGTCGCCCATATAACTGCGCATAAAGGCCACGCGACTCTCGATTGTCCTCTCGGCGACACCTTCCACGAACCAATCCCTCTCGCATTTTGTGACGAGGGCCTCGACCTCATCCCCGCCTTTTGCATGCTTCTCCAAGGCGGCCCAGAGCTGGGCAGTCTCCTCGCGCGATGGTGCGGCAATATCAAAAGTGGACTTCTTGAGCGGTTTCCCATCAGGCCCCAAAGTTTCTTTGATCGGCTCTCTTTTTTTTGCCACGAAGACTGGTAAGAGGTCGGCATTCTTATCCTTGAATAAGTTGTCCAGCAAGGACTCTATGTAACTTTTCAGATAACCTTCCCGAGCGGCGAGAATTTTCTCATGCTCCCAATCCAATGCCATGATCACGTCGATCGCGGGGAGATAGTTCTTCTTCCTCGCGAGCGACATCATTAAAATTGATGACTCTTTGGCATTGGTGAGCATGGTCAGGAGATGACCGCCATCCAGTGTTGTGGTGTCGTAGTAACGAACGCCGCTGTTGGTTGGCAGGAGGAAGGGATTGGTCAGATTGACCTTGAGTCCGTTCCTGCCGTTTTCGCCGATGACGAGATGCCGCTTGCCGTCGATGACTATTGAAGGAGAATAATTCAGCAGCCTATTGAACTTCGCGTCGAAGATGTATTCGCTGATCAACCAGCGCCGATCAGGCGTGTAGGCGGCAAGATCCTTGTATTTGCCAGAAAACAATTTGTCGTGATCCACCGTATTGCCGTAATCCGGACTCCGCAGCTTGTCCTCCAGCTTCGATGCGTTGTGAGTATGGAGTTCTCCAGAAAGCCATGCGACTAGTTGTTTGCGTTCATCTTCAGTCGGCTGGCTTTTCTTCTTCGGGGGCATTTCCTCAAAATAAACCTTCTCCTGTATCTGGTTCATCAGATCCAGCCGGGCGTCTAACGAGAGGCTAACGAGGTTATCAAGGCGGACATCTCCTTTGTGAGTCTCCTGATCGTGGCAGTCATAACAGTAGGTCTGCAAGATGTTCTTCACTTCCGGGCGCAAAGCAGGCGACGCATCCGGCGCTGTGGCAGGAGCAACAGCAGCAGCCTTCCATGTGAGAAGGGCAACTGCGATGGCATTTGAGATTTTAATAAGGCGACGGCTCATTGAGATTAAATTCAGCTTGCTCGTCAATCAGCCTCGCAAACGCGATTGTAAGTTCCTCCGCTCTTAGGCCATGAACTGGGTAATCGGTCCGCGCTGCGGGAATTTTTTGCTCTCCAATCCCATGTCGGGGTCGCCGTAGTGTTTGATCGGATTTCCGTAGGCGTTGAGGATGGTGGTATACCAGTTACCGAGGGTCTTGTGGCCTTCTTCGCCGTGTTTGGGCAGGCGGATGTATTGCCCGGTAATGTTGAGCTTTGTATTGCGACCCGAGAAGACAAGGAACGGCCATTCACTGCCGTTGCTGTGGTGGGTTTCGCCGTTGTCAGGGAAGTAGAAGATCGTGGTGTTGTCGAACATGTTGCCGTCGGCCTCGGGCACCGCCTTCAGTCGTGATATGATGGTATTCACCAGAGTCATGTGATGTGTGCGCAAGGCGGCTCGAATCTGAAGGGCTGTGACGGTGCCAACAGACTTGCCGTGGCCGACGTCGTGGAGGTTCACCGGTTCTTTTTCTAAGCCCGGCAATCCGGTGTAGGGTGTGCCGAGTTCATCGGCGGTGAAGGCGACGACATTGGTCATGCCAGAGATGAGAGTTGAAAGGAGTATCTCTGTGTGGCCCCGTTGACGGTCCAGCGTCGTGAGGGTGTCGGCAAAATATTTGGGATCCATCTTTGGCAGGTTTTTGCGGATGGCTGCGGACATGCCGTCCACTTTTTCATTGCGCCGACGGATGTCATCGATGGCATCCGCGTAGTTGCCCACTTTCGCACGTTCGCTTCCGCTGAGATTTGCAGAGAGAGCCGTCTGACTCCCGGCTGTGAATTCGAGCAGCTTCCGCTCAAGGGCGTAACAAGTCTGGTCGTTCTTGTCTGCTGCGACAGATTTGAAAAGCTCACGCATCGCGACTTTTGGAGAACCGAAGGCGTAATTGGGCTGCCCCGCTCCACGGGCCGAGAAACCCACATCAATGCCCTCGATATTTCCCCGCGCATTCCCGCCGCCGTCCGGGAAACAGGCGAGTTCGATGTGCTCAAAGGGCGAGGGAAAGAGCCGAGCCAGTTCAAAATCCACCGTGGCCCATTTGACGGAACTGAGGCGCTCGTTGGCCTTATAGACGCCGAGCGAGGACTGCCAAGTGTGATGCCCTGTGGTGCACATCATGCCGGAGAGTCCTTGAAGGATCGTCATGTTGCTCTTGTGTGCGTTGACGGGCTTCATCCAGTCGGGCAGTTCGTGCTTGCTTAGTTCCACGGAGAACGGCTGTTTACTCTTCTCCTTGGCTGCGTCAGCCTGCGAAAGCGTCGGCGGGACCATAACATCTGGGAACAGTCCGTTGCCCTTGTGTATGAAGATGAAGCGCATCGGAGCTTTGCCCGTTGCAGGAGCACCGAGAACATTTTGCAACCAAGGTGCCAGCATCAATCCGCTGGTCGTTACGGAGGCATTGTTTAGGAAGTTTCTGCGTGTAGTCATGGTGTTAGTTATTTACGGTAGATGAATGAGTCCGAGGTGAGGAGTGAAATGATTACCGCCTTGAAGCTGCCGCTACTTTGCACGTAAGCGCGGTCGGCGTCCATGAGCGTCTGGGAGTCGCTGAGCATTTCATTGCGCCCCATGTAATACCGAAAGGCGTATCGGATGATGGATTGCCGAACCCGCTCGGACTTTCCCAGCCGGCCCATGAGATCGAGGGCGTCCTTAACCTCCCCATCCACAGCTGGTTCGCCCGTGCCATTGATGCTGCCCGCAGTTACAATGGCGGCGGTCTTGTAAACGTCGCCACCATACTTGGTCTTTGATTTGGCAACGACGTTATCGGGATGCTCAAGGCTTTCCACAGTGCGGTAGCGGCCAAAGTCGTCGAACATTTCAAAAGGCATGCCGAGCGGATTCATGCGCTGATGGCATTTCCAGCACTCCTCCTTACTGGTCACCATTTTGAGTCGCTCGCCGAGCGTCTTGTGCGGGTCATCGGGAATTTTCGCGTCAACCGTGATCGGCACATCCGGCACGCTTCCGGCAAGTAGTTTCTCACGAATCCATTTGCCGCGACGGACAGGGTCGGTTGCTGTATTCGCCGAAAACGCAATCAGCCATGCGGGGTGTGTCAGGATTCCTCGGCGATTCGGCAACGGAAAAGGCTGCTCAGGATGGTAATCGAAGGCCTCCTCCTTTCCATAATCCCCCTCCACTGGCGTCCTAGGCAGGTTATACATTGGCGAGTGCCAAAGCCGATTTCCGTGCGCCCAGGGAAAGGTCGTAAATGGCCGACCACCGCGTCCGAATGTGTCCTCAAAAAGATTCATCAAGCGGACCAAGTCAGTCTCGTGTCTTCCGTCACCTTTTCCTTTGATGCCACCAGGAGCTACATATTGCTTGAGCAATGCCTCGTGAGCTTTCGCCACCTGATCCGGATCATTTCGCCAGTTCGTGCCTTTCAGTTCTTCATACACTTTCTGCCAGCCCGCGATCAGCTTCGCGCCTTTTTCGTTACCCATATTGTGATACATGAAAAATTGATCCGTCGTCAGCAACGTCTCGAAGACGTTGCGGTCTGCTTCCACGATGCGGGCCACGACCCGGTCGGCTTCAACGACGAGGAAACCTGGGGTCCCGAAAGTGCCACGATCTGGAGCCCTGTAAATTCCATCACTGCGGCTGGAGTCTTTGAAAACCCGCACTGCCATTGGGTAGCCAAAGAACTCCCGGAAAAACCGAACGATTTTCGGGTGCGGAGTCGAGTAGTATTCTCCGAAATGCTCGATACTAAGCGCAGGGTCTATCGTGCCTTTGTTATAGGTCACATCTGCGAGCAATCGCCGCACTTCGCGCTCGTAGTCTTGCTTGGAAACCAGTCGCCCTTCGCGTGCAGCTGCCGTCAGCGCTGCGTCCGGACCACGGTCGCCGATTGCATAAGCAATGGCAAAACTTGCTTCTAGCGGAGAGAGCTTCTTTCGCCCGAATTCATCCGCCGGACCATCACCAAACTCCAGGCGATACAAAAACTCAGACTCTAGCAGCACGGCAACGAGCATCTCTCGCAAGCCCTCCGTGTTGCCTCCTATCTTGATCGCCCCGGACATTAGTTCCGTGTATCGCTTCAAATCGGCAGCGCTCGGAGGACGCCGAAGCACGCGCTCAAACTGTGTCTGAATGGCCGCTTGGATTTCGCCTTCGATCGGAGGTGACTTTTTCAAAATGACCGCCTCGAACGCCGCCGGAGTCAATGGTGAAAACCGATCAGATTTGTTCTCAAACTCGTCAGCCTTCAGTTCCCCGTTTTTCACGCGGGCTGTGCGGATTTGCTTTTTGGAAATCCACTCCGCGTTGCTCATCATCGTGAGCAAATTGCCACCGTTTAACGCGGTGAGGTCGTAGTCCCGCACGCCCGAATGCTCGGGGAGTGTGACCGGGCTGGTAAGACCATGCAGCCCGTTCTTGTTGCTATCACGGCCACGGGCATCGAGGTCGAACACATCGAAGACCCGCTGCAAAAAAATCTGCGGACTGATGAGCCAGCGCCGAGCCGAACTGAAAGGCTTCTCTTTGACACTGCCGTTGAAAAGAGAAACGTGGTTCACCCAATTTCCTGACTGGGGAAAGCGCGCCTTTTGGTCGAGGCCGGAAGCGTTGTTTTTTTTGAGTTCCCCTCTTACCCAAGCAAAGAGCACTCGCTGCTCCTCTGCTGAGGGCTGACGCGCATCCTCCGGTGGCATCATGCCGAAAAAGAGTTGCGACTCCGCCTTGTTCAGGACATTGAGAAACGGACCCTTCTCTAGTGACGACAAAATATTAAGCCGGACATCCGCCTCGGCGTCATCGCCCTTGTGGCACTTGAAGCAGAATTTTTCCAACACCGGCGCGACATTTGCCGGAACCGTCACCCCTCCAGCCGAATGCGCGGATTCAGCCCTCGAAGTGAGCGCACCCGCTCCAAACAAGCATAGTAGTAGAAGGTTTGATCTGAATTTCACAATAGTCCTCGCAGACAACCTGCAGTTGCGCCTTATGACAAAAAGCGCGATTGCCGCCAGTTCTTACAATGATTTCTTTGGAAATTTAGGGACGAACGCTTGAGTCTGAAAGCCATCGATGACTTCATTGCGCTGCTTCGTCTGCGGGAGCGGGCTTGGCTGCAGGTTTCGATTGGTTCGCGTTTGCTGGGATGGTGTAATCTAAGGCTTTTATCTGTGCCGAGAGTTCTTCTTCGAGCTTCGAGGTGAGTGCGGTATCGGAGACAAGATTTTTCATTTCGTAAGGGTCGGCGACGAGATCAAAGACTTCAGTCCATTCGGGTCGGTTCGGATATTTCACGAGTTTATGCGTCGTGGTGCGCAACGCATAACACGTCGGCACGTCGCCGAGTTCCTTATAGTATTCTGCCAAAAAAGGATGAGATGAAGATTCTCATGGGTTCTTTTTTTTGGCTTTTGCCTTGGGCTTTTCTGGTGGGGCTTGTGACACGTCCACAATCTGTTTGGCCGCCAAGAGTTTTTGGTGCAATTCTGGATAAGCGACATCCTGCACGGTGACATTTTTATCGATGGCCAAGCCTGCGGCGACGGCGGCGCTTTGTGAGAGCGCCATGAACACAGGCTCCATGCGGATGGAGCCATGGGCGACGTGGGAAGCACCGATACAAATCGGCGAGAAGAGATTTTTGCACTCCCCCTTACGAGGGATGATCGAGCGGTAAGAGATCCCATACGCCTTGGGCGGGGTCCGCCAGATCACGCCGTCACTAACGCAAAAACCGCGTTTGGTGACGAAGTGCTGCACGACATGCGAGTCCATGCCGAACGAGCCCAAGCCAACCGGGTCGGGCGCAATCTTTTTACCCTCGCAATTGTGCTGCGTCATCACGTAATCGCTCACCATTCGCCGTGCCTCACGGATATAGAGCATATAAGGCCAGTGACCGTTGTCGGTGAATTCATCCTTCGGCAGACCGTAGGCTGCCATCTGTTTGCGGATGGCCTCGGGCACTCGTGGATTATTCGTCATGGTCCATAAGAAGCCGCGGATGTATGTTTCATGTTCCTTTTCGATCTCCCGACGTCGCACGTAGCTGGCTTCTGGATAATCCCAATTCGCGCCAGGCAAATCCGATCCGACGGCATGCATGTTATTCCAATCCACTTTTTTCCTGCCGCCATCCAGCGGTGCGATCAGTGCTGGCAGGCGATCATCACCCGCGTCAAAATTGCGGAGCAGCAGTTCATGATCAATTTCACGATAGCCCGCGGGCTTTTCGATGGGAATGCGAAGCTCGGGATCGGTCGTCAAACAGACGCGGTAATTGAAAGCCTGGATCTTTTTGTCGCCCTCGCCATTCTTCAGGTTTTCTCTTTTGAATACATATGGCAGCAGGCCGCTGTTGGGATCACCTGGTTTGACGTAAGGGTCAACGTCCTTGATGAAATGATCTTTGTCGCGCTGCGTGTAGTGAACGCGTGGCTGGGTATCGCCGCGCCGGACGCCAGCCATGTCTTCACCGTATTGGTTCTCGGACTCGCGGCCGACCGTATAAGTCACGCCTGCCGCCGCCATCAGGTCGCCGACATACGTCGTATCAATGAACATCTTCCCGCGATACGTCTTGCCGCTCAGAGTCGTGATGGACTCAATACGCTTGCCGTTCATCTTCACGCCTTTGCCGGGAGTGCGGTCGAGCAGCTCGTTGTAAACCACCTCTATGCCAGCGTCTGCGATCATCTTCTCAAACACTTGCCTGCCAACATGCGGCTCGAACGCCAGGACCACGCTCTTCCCATAGGCGGCGGCGATGCCGTCAAAAAATTCCGACGCGATGCCGCCAAAGGTGTTACGCCTGCCGAGAAAATCGGCTGCGCCGAGACCGCTCGCACTGATGCCGCCAGGAAATCCAGTGGGATTCACCACGATGACCGAGCGTCCCTCGCGCTTCGCAGCAATGGCGGCAATAACCGCGCCGGAGGAGTCACCATAGATCACGATGTCGTGTGCCGATGTTAGTTCAGAGGCTGACACACCATTGTGAGTCAGCACAAGTATCGCAAGAGAGCTTAGGATTGGATTGAGGATGTTTTTCATAATGTGACTTTTGGGTTTGGTGATAGGGAATTGGTTTTTAAAAGGGTCGGAGGTGCCAGTAGCAGTGCGATGATGAGGGTGAGTGCTTTCATGAGTGAATGGATAATCCTGAGATTGCTGTGCCTGTCGTATTCTTATTTCCCCAACTGATCAAAAGCAGCCTGCAGTGCTTTTCGGGCGGAGGCTTCTTTTTCTGGCTCTAGGTTTTTATTCGGTTTGATAGAATGATTGCGCAGCAGCTACAGCTTCCAGCCTTCACGCACGGCAACACCATTCATCAGCATCGCAGCTTCTTCGTCGCCGACGATGCTGCGCGTCTTTGGGTCAATGGTGAGGTTGCGATTCACATGTAGAGCGATGTTGGCGAAGTGCATGGTCTCCGTGAGGCGACCGCCGTAGCCGAAGTTGGAGCGGGTCTTTTCCTGGCCTTTGATGGCGAGTAGCCAGTTGTCGAAGTGGTTGGAGCGCTTGAGGTCCACCTTGGGCAGGCTGCTGGCGAGTTCTTGCATCTTCACCTCGGGGATGACGCGCGGGGTGCCTGCGTGGGTGCCCATAAGGACCGCTGCTTTGCTGCCGCGAATGAAGGTGCCGCCATCGGGCAACTCACGGCTGGCGTCCAACTCGGCCGGGCGAGTGAAGACGTGACCCTTGCCGTGATACCAGTGAAGTTTGAATTCCTTGCCGGTGGTGCTGGTGGGGAAGGTGAAGGTGATGTGGACGGTTTCTGGGAAGGACAGCTTCTTGGGGCCTGTGCTCTCGATCTCTACTCGGCTGGGGCAATCGAGACCCCACACGGCATACGGTGCGTCCATGTTATGACAGGCCCAGTCACCCAGTGTGCCATTGCCAAACTCGAACCATGCTCGCCAGACGGCAGGCAAGTAGCGACTGTTGTAGGGCACTATCGCGGCGGGTCCGATCCATTGATTCCAATCCAGTCCTGCTGGCATAGGCTGCTCCGGGGGACGCTCATCGGCGACTGACCATATGGGGCCCGCCCAAGCATGGGCTTCATTGACTTCACCGAGCACGCCGGCTTTCACCCACTCTTCCAGCAGCAGAATGCCACCATCCGAGTGGCCTTGGTTCCCCATCTGGCAGGCGAGACCGCTGGTCTTTTCGAGTGCCATGAGGTCGCGAGCTTCGGCGATGCTATGGGTCAGTGGCTTCTCCACATAGACATGCTTGCCCGCGTTCATGCACCACTTCGCGTTGTAGTGATGCGTGTGATCCGGTGTGGAGATGATGACGCCGTCGATGCCCTTGCCGTGCTGATCGAGCATCTTGCGGAAGTCCGAGTGGAAGGGCACGGCGGGGTGAGCTTTGCGGGCCTCTGTGACGCACCGCTCATCAACATCGGCGAACGCTGTGTAGTTCACGAGATCGCTCTGGGCGAGGCTCTGGATGGCGTGCCAGCCTTTGCCACCTGCCCCGACAAAGGCGATATTGAGCTTTTCATTCGCACCGAAAACGGAGCGAGGAAGGATTTGGATGCCAGCGAAGACGCTGGCGGTTTTGCTAATGAAGTGGCGACGTGTGTGCATGACGATGAATGGAACGTTGATGTTTTGAATAAGTCAATTGGCGGGCTTGAACCAAATGTTGAATGAGAGAACCCAATGCGATGCGGCAGTTTAAGGCAGGTGCTCCCATGCCGCTGCGAGCAAAGTGAGCTTGATAGCCCTGCTCAATGATGTTCCTTGGCACCAGGGAAGCGAGCTTCACCCACCGATTCTCAGGCTCAAGTTTGCCCCCAAAAGGGAGATGGAAATCAGGAATACTGGCCTGGGATTCTGCGCGATACATATCTAATTCATACGCACGAGCCACACGGCTTTTTGCCAGCAAATGCAAAATTCCCTGCATCTATCTCAAGCAATCCAGCCAGCATTACTTAGTGTATTGAGCTTTTTAACACGATTCAGGAAGCCCTACTTATTTCGGTGGTTCGGTGAGCAGAAAGGTCATCAAGTCGCGGAGTTCAGCGGGGGCGAGTGTTTCGACGCCTTCGGGCAGTGCGAGTTCGTAGTCGTGCATGGCTCCATCATGGGTGATGGACAGAGGCACGGTCTGCTCTTTGCCAAAGCGTGGGTTTTTCGGCGTCGTGAAAAAGACCTGCCCATTGCCGCTGGCAGTGCTGCTGAGGCGCAGCGAGAGCTTGAACGGGCCTTTGGCATTTTTCGGCAGCTTAGTCATGCTGATATACGGATCGCCACCGGTCGAGGTAATCTGCAATTTGCCGTCCTTGATGGTCAAAGTGGCGTCTTTGCTGGCCTGCCAACCGGAGACTGGAGCGGTGGCAGAGGCAGCGGCACCCGCACTGGGACCGGCCTTCTTTGGATGAGGTTGCACTCCTTCAAGTTCGGGATGGTATTTCGCGGGATCGAAGCCGGGGTTCGGAATGGGCACGACGGCGTTGGTGTCAGCGAGAAATTTTGCGATCAGTGCGTCCAGTTCCGCGACGAGTTCGGGCTTCTGTGCGGCAAGGTTGGTTTTCTCGCCGAGGTCGTCGTGCAGGTTGAATAGCAGATAGCGATGCGCGCCATTCTCTGCGCCGTGGAAGATGCGGATGAGCTTCCAGCGATTTCGACAACGTGGGATAGTCCGTCTTCAGCCGCGTGACGACCGAGGGCGAGATGACTTTCTGGGTAGGCGCCGCGCCTCCTTTGACGGTCGCCTGAAGGATCACTTGCGGCAGATGGCAGTTCGGCGCAGTGATGCCCGTGCGCGCCGGACTCAGACCCGTGAGCACCGCCGAGCGCGTGGGCGAACACAGCGGACTCGCGGAGTAGGCGTGCGTGAAAGTCATGCCACGTTTCGCAAGACGCTCGATGTTCGGAGTATTGTAGAATTTCGTGTGTCCGTAGAGCGTCGTATCCGCCCAACCAAGATCGTCGGCGAGAATGAAGAGGACGTTCGGCCTGCTCTCCGCACCCAATGCTGAAACGGTGGCAAGAATGAGAAGGAGAAGTGCTGCGGTGTATTTCATGGTGAAGGTCATGGCGCGATCAACGAGCGAGTTGAGATTAGGAGTCTGGAGCAATGGATTTCCCAGCGCGTGAAGGACCGTCCGGGCGATGGTCGTCCGCATGGATGTGAAGGATGTTCAGCTTCCGCGCAGGTGCCTCGTCGGCGTGAAGCTGGTAGAGCGTCGTGGCGGCCAGCAATGGAATGAATAGAGGTGTGAGTTTCATGATGATTCAGCAGGTGGGGTTAACTGCTGGTAAATTTAATAGTGGTAAGGGACGAAAATAGATCGCTTGATAGGAAAAGATTATCATTCTCACTTCCAAAGGTCATCGCCGCATCCCCAGCCATCGCGGACGGGTTCTTTTACGAAGGCATTGAGTTCAGGGTGATTGGTGATGCGTCCGGTTTTGGCGTCCCACTCGATGCGAGTCTTGAATCGCTGAGCCAGCACGCCTAGCAAGATGATCTCGGTGAGTTTCGCCGAATAGGTGAAGTTAGAGCCTGGCTCGGGGTCTTCGCCCTTAATCGCGCGCAACCACTCGCGGAATGGCCCACCCGCAACCCATGGAATCAACTGCGGCGGTGGATTTGCCTGCCATTCTTTGCACAGTTCAGCGGACAGGATTGCCGGTGTGCCGGCATGGGTGCCGCGTTCCATCGCCGCCAGAGTAGCGGCGAAGTGCGTGTGGTCGGGGGTGGAGATCACCACCGCGTCTATCTCCTTATGCATCTTGTCGAACAACTTGCGGAAGTCTTCAAAGAACGGTTGCGTGCTGCGCCATGCCTTCATGTTCTCCGTGCACTGGTTCCGATCCACTTCGCAGAACGCGACGAGATTCTCCTCACTGCATCCCTGTTCGTAAGGTTGTTTGGCTATCCATCCTCCCGCGCCGATAAATGCGATGTTCCGTTTGCTGTTCGCCGACTTTCCCGACTTGCCGATGGCGAATGTGGGAAACACCGAGCCAGATGCAATGGCGACTGAAATTCATGGGATCGTATTCATTGCGCTGCTTCGTCTGCGGGAGCGGGCTTGGCTGCAGGTTTCGATTGGTTCGCGTTTGCTGGGATGGTGTAATCTAAGGCTTTTATCTGTGCCGAGAGTTCTTCTTCGAGCTTAGCGGTGAGCGCGGTATCAGAGACGAGATTTTTCATTTCGTAAGGGTCGGCGACGAGATCAAAGACTTCAGTCCATTCGGGTCGGTTCGGATATTTCACGAGTTTATGCGTCGTGGTGCGCAACGCATAACACGTCGGCACGTTGCCGAGTTCCTTATAGTATTCCGCCAAGAATGATTGACGCCACTTTGTGTTTTTTTCTCCGGCGGCAATGGCTTTCCAACTGACGCCCTGCATTTCCTTCGGCACCGGCACGCCTGCAAGGTCGAGGAATGTCGGGGCTATATCCACATTGAGCACCATATCATCCATGCTGCGGCCCTTGCCGAAAAGGCGCGGGTAACGGACGATCATGGGGATGCGTAAAGATTCGTCGTAGAGCGAGCGTTTGTCGCCAGAGCAGTGCTCGCCGAGGTAGTATCCATTGTCGCTAGTGAAGACGACCACGGTATCTTCCGTGAGTCCGAGTGCATCCAGACTGTCGAGCAAGCGGCTGACATTGTCATCCGCACCCGTTACGTGGCGGATGTAGTCCAGATGCGTAGCGTTGTCCGCGAGGCCGCGCGGCGCATCCCCCGACTTTTCATTCGGCCTCTGCCATGGCGATGGCACGTTAAGATTCGGAACGGGGCGGCTGGTCTCGCCTGCATTGAGTTCAAGCAGGCGCTCAGGTAGAGCTTTCCCGCCACGCGGGCCATGCGGGCTTTTGAAACCAACGACCATCGAAAATGGTTGTTCGCGGTTCTGCTTCATCCACTCGATAGCGTAGTCGGTGCTCACGTCGTCCACCCAGCCTTTTGTAGGCGCGGAGACGCCGTTGATTTCAAACGGACAATCCTGATAGCGTCCTTGACCGACAAAGCTCGCAGAATAGTCGAAGCCCGGGCGCTGGCCCTTTTGCTCGCCCATGTGCCACTTGCCGATGTAGGCCGTTTTGTATCCAGCGGCGCGCAGCAGCGTGGCGTGGGTAACTGCGTCCGCAGGGAATGGCTTATTGTTAGTCGTGATACCGTTGGCGTGATTATAACGCCCAGTGAGAAAAGCCGCACGACTCGGCGAGCACAGCGATAGGGTGACGAAGGCATTGCGAAACCGCACGCCCTCCGCCGCGAGCCTGTCCATGCCCGGTGACTTGAACCAAGGGAAACGCGCCTTTTCCCCCTGCTCACGCTGAACCACGCCCATAGCATCCCAACGCTGGTCGTCAGTATAGATGAACAAGAAATTTGGCCTACGATCAGCGGCACGAAGCGGCGCGGTGCAAGCTAGGGCGACCAATAGCAAAGCGGTAATATGATGGTGCAATTTCAGGAGACGGGCATTCATAAGTTGGTGGGTATATATTGAACGGTGTATTGAGATGCAGAAGGTAAGATGATGCGTCGTTATTTCAATGTCAGCTTTAAGAGCTTCACGTCAGCGAGCAGATTCAAGGTTTCAAAATACGTCCACTCTTTCTCCGGTGCTGGAAACTTGAAGCTGTGCGAGCGTCGCCGATTACCGCTGAGTTGCGGGAGTGAAGTAGTTTCAATTTAATGGAAATTTCTTTGGCGCAACACTGTCATGGCTGTGTATGATCCCGGAAGTTAGAAACTCGCAATCCAAAAAAGCCAAGACATGAAACAGGGCAAACCACATATTCCACGGGCCGCGGCCGTCATCTCCGTCGCGATCATATTGATACTCTCCACCAGTGCTTGGGCAGCGAAAAAAAATGCAGTGGAAGACAGCGGACCGGCTTACTACACGACCGCCACCAAACCGCTCTTCAACCCCTATCCTGATGTCACTGACAAGAAGCCTTGGCTGGTGAGAAACTTGGGGCCGGTTGGGATCGGCATCAATTTGATCCGACCCGGCATGACCATGCAAATCAACAATGTGGAGAAAGGCTCCCCTGCCGAGACGGCCGGCAAGTTGCAGAAAGGCCAGATCATTGAGAGCATCAACGGCAAGGTGCTCAAGGAAATCGATCCGCGCATCATCCTCGGCGACATCGTCACCGAGGCCGAGGCCAAGGACGGAAAAGTTGTTTTGAAAATCCAAGGCGTCGGTGACGTCACAGTAAGCATCCCGGTGATGGGCGCTTACAGCAAGACATGGCCGGTGAACTGCCCGAAGTCCGATAAGATTGTGAGAAAGCTCGCCGACCTGCTCGCGAAAGATGCGCAGCCCAAGTGGGGTTCAGTTCTTTTTCTCCTCTCCACGGGCGAGGAGAAGGATCTCGAAGTGGTGAAGCGCTGGATGAAGGACATCAAGACCATCGGCGGTATGAATTGGGAGAAAGGCTACCGGGGCCCGGGGCTATGCGAATATTACCTGCGCACCGGCGACCAAAGCGTGCTGCCGATGATGAAGCAGATGACCGAGGAACTGAGAGTGAATATGTTCGACGGCGGGTGGAGTGGTCGCGGGGCGCCGGCGGCCTTCACCTATTCCGTCGGCACGGGGCAGGTCCATGCCTCTGGCGTGAACTGCATGAGCTTCCTCCTGATGGCCAAGCTATGCGGCGTGGATGTGGACAAGTATATGTTCGATGAAACCTTCTCGCAGTTCTACCGCTTCGCCGGACACGGCAACGTCGCTTACGGCACTAACTTGCCCGAGGGTGGTTTCCGCGACAATGGCAAAACCAGCAGTCTAGCTTTCGGCCTTGGCGCGGCCGCGATGATCGACCCAGAGGGCGAAAAATCTGTTTATGCCAAAGCCCGCGATAATTCCGCAACGAAAGCGTTTTACGCGACCAACTGGTTCCACGCCGCTCACACCGGCGGCGGCATGGGTGAAATTTGGCATCACGCCGCCGTCAGCCAGATGCGCGAGAAACGCCCCACTCCCTACCGTTCGTTCCTCGATACCCGCCGCTGGGTCATGGACCTCTCGCGCCGCTTTGACGGCAGCATCGGCATCGCAGGCATGGACGACCGTTACGACGCCTCCGCCTCCGAGGCCAACATGGCATGGGGCACCTATTTCGCGCTGACTTACACCTATCCCCGCAAACAGCTTCAGCTCTTCGGCGCTCCCCGCAGCAAATGGGCGAAGTCCATGCCGCTGCCACGCCCGTGGGGCAACGCTACCGACGATGCCTTCCAATCCATCGACCCCATCCCCGGCGGTTCTCTCACCATGGAGAATCTCAAAAATGAGCAAGTCGAAACGGATGCCTCGGCGGCCGTCATCGCGAAACTCAACGATCCGAAACTGACGGATCAAACTCTACTCCGATATATTTACCACCCCGAATACGACCTGCGCAGTATGGCGATGGATCAAGTGGTCAAGCGCGGCAAGGTGGAGATGATTATTCCACTCCTGAAATCCAACGATCCGCGACTTCGGCAGGCGGGACTCCTTGCCCTAACAGGCATGTTCAAGGGAAGCCCCATTTCGCCCGACAAAGTCACGCCGGAAATGTATGATCTAGTCGGCAAGATGCTCGACAACCCCGA
Source organism: Verrucomicrobiales bacterium (assembly GCA_038230495.1). Lineage (GTDB taxonomy): Bacteria > Verrucomicrobiota > Verrucomicrobiia > Verrucomicrobiales > Verrucomicrobiaceae > VFKE01. Next base: position 6,990 of record JBBRNC010000037.1, on the reverse strand, counting down.
TGAATCGTGGTGGGTCGCGCTCCATGCCATCGAAGCCTTGGGTCGCGCCAATCCGGACTTGATTGCTAAGCATCGCGACCGCCTGCTCCAGTTCCTCGACTACAAATGCATCTGGCTGCAAACCGCCTCAGTGTGCACCCTCGCCAAAATCTCGGCCGATCCCGCGCAATACAAAACGGTGCTGCCCGCGATCGTGAAAAAATCGGCCGCCTTCCGAGTGGACTCAGCCTCGGGCCGAAGTTCGAAAGCCATTACTGATGCGGTGAAGACAGCCAATCCTGAAGTGAAAACTTTCGCTTCCGTGCTGCTGAAGAAAACTTTCGAGGCCATGCCGGATGTGTTGAAAGAACCTAACACCGGTGCCGTCCTGGGCAACGGAGCGAAAGTCGTCCGCAGCCGCATCGGGGACATCCTGCGGCAAGTTCCTGGCGGGGAGGAATTCGTGCGGGAAATGCCTAAGACCACGCTGGCCTCTTACATCAGTGGCAAGGATTCCGACATGTATGCCTATAAGGGAAAATTCGCCCCCAACCCAGCCGTCCTCGGCACTTGGGCATGGGCGGTTTATCCGCAACCTAACAACCCTTCGGAAATCGACACCCGCATCGCCGCGTTCATGAAAGCGAACAACGGCAAGGGTCCGGACAAAATCGACAAGCCCAAAGATACGATTCAACTATTGGATAACGGCAAGATCGCAAAATCGAAATTCTTCGGCGGCTATTTCTGGTCCGGCGACATGCTAATCGGCACCAATGACGACCAAGCACTGAAAATGGAAGTCAGAAAGGTCGGTGGCCGTGACTTTCTCATCGTCGAACGCGGCGGTTTCAACGCCACGCCTACCACGGAAGAGGAAGCGACCTCAAAAGTCCCCAAGGACTGGCATTGCGGCTATCACGTTTATGTGAGGGAGAAGTGATTGTGGATCTGTTCCGAGTGTTAGGTAAAATTCAAACGGGCAGATTGAGTCTTTCGGACTGTTCCGACATATCGGAGCTTTTCCACTGGCCGACATATCGGCCAGTGAGAGAGCGAAGACGTGTCCAGACTCTTACTTACATTTTCCTGATTTTGAAATTGGAAGGCCAAAGGCCTGAAAACATACCAGCCCAGGGCAACGCCCTGGGAAATGTGCAGGAAGATATCAAGCCCTGTAAGGGCGTAACAATGGCGAGGAATGTCCGCACGGTTTTGTCCCGCCCTTTCAGGGCTGAAGGTATCGATCATTCTTACCTAGGGCGTTGCCCTAGGCTGGTATGTCACGCCTCTTTGAGGCTGAACTTCGGAGTTGGCATAAAAGTGGGTAAGAGTCAGGACATTTCCCCAAAGACCGATACTTGTGGAAACCCAATCTATTCGTCTCTTCGTGCGATGCTCTCCAACGCTAAGTTTCCTGTATGAAGCGCAAGCGTGTTTCCAAGCAACCATTGTCGAAGCCCCATAGGGTAGATGCGGCGGATCCAGACAAAAGCCCCGCGCCAAATGGACAGAATCCATCTGCGGTTGCGGGCGCGATGTTTTGGCTGATGGCCGGTCTCTCGGGCTTCGCTTGCTTGATCTATCAAATTCTCTGGATGCGTCAAGCCAGCCTCCTGTTAGGCAATACTTCGCACGCCGCCGCGCTGACGCTCGCGGTATTCTTCGGTGGCCTGTCGCTAGGTGGTTGGTATTGGGGCGGACGCTGCCAGAAACATTTCGCTCCCTTGCGCACCTATGCATGGCTGGAACTGGGGATCGCTGGAACGGGGATCGTTCTTCTCATCGCTCCGGCCATTGTCCCCCTTGTCTATCCAATGCTCCATGGAGAGGACGGCAAAGGGCTGGCCCTCACGGCGTTCAAGGCCGCGTGGACTCTGCTTATGGTTTTCCCCGCCGCGTTTTTCATGGGCGGGACGCTGCCCATGCTGGGACAGGCCGCCATCCGCAGTCGCGATTCGTTCGGTGCCACCACGGCGCGGATGTATGCGGTGAACACGATGGGCGCTGCCTGCGGCGCGTTCGCCACCGCCTTCGTGCTGATCTGGTTTCTCGGTATCCGCATGACCTGCATCACGGCCATGATAGTCTCCGTAGCAGCCGCCCTCATCGCATTTCACCTTTCCCGGCAAGCACGTTTCCAAAGCGCGGCGGAGAATTCCCTCGGGGAAAATGGGCCGAAGAAAGCCGCAGCAAAGCCAACCATGCCCCGGCATTTCATCGTCTCGCTGGCCTTCGTTTCCGGCTTCAACCTGCTGGCGCTGGAGGTGGTTTGGACACGGATGCTCGCTCAAGTCCACGAGAACTCCGTTTACAGTTTTGCCACGGTTCTGATCGTGGTGCTTATCTGCCTTTCGCTGGGTGCTTGGCTCGCCTCACGGCTTGCCCGCAGCGGGATGCCTGATCCCAAGGTGCTCCTCTGGCTCCTTGCGCTTGGTGGCGGCGCCTTGGCCATGACCCCGCTGATTTCCATGACCATCACCCGGGACATGCGGATGCTGGACACAAATTTCACGTTTACGGACTACGTGTTCCGGCTCTTCGGCACTGGATTCGCGGCCATCGCCCCGGCCTGCCTGCCGCTGGGCGCAGTGTTTCCCTTCCTCATGAAGGGTGAGGAAAAATTCGCCACTCATGCCGGAAAAAGCATCGGCGCACTCTCCGCATTCAACACGCTCGGTGCCATCCTCGGCTCGCTGGCTGCAGGTTTCCTGCTCCTGGAATGGCTTGGCATCTGGCACACGGTCCAACTAATTTCCGCCATCTATCTCATCGCCGCAGCTCTGATACCCGCCGGCGATAACAAAGGCACCTATCCCGCAAGGATCGCGGCAGGCATCATGCTGTTGCTCCTCTTCACCGGTCTCGACCCTTCCAAGCTTTCCGACTCTTCAAGCGCGGGATCAACGGGCGAACCCGAAACCTTGGTGGAGAAATGGGAAGGAAGCGATTGCACCGTCAGCGTGGTCCGCACTTCCCGTGACAACCTCAGCCTCAAGATCAACTCAAACTATAGTCTCGGATCCACAGAGGCCTACGGCCCACAGATTTTCCAAGCCAGAATTCCGCTACTCGCTTTCCCCGAAACCGACAGCGTATTTTTTCTCGGGATGGGAACAGGCATCACCGCCGGAGAAGCGCTAAACCGCGAGGATTTCAAGCATGTAGAAAAAGTCGTCGCCAGCGAACTCTCGCCTAACGTCGTCGCTGCATCGGAAAAATACTTCACTGGTAAGGCGGGCGGCTCCGATCTCACCAACGGCCTCTTCCATGACCCGAGGGCCAAAGTCCTCATCGGTGACGGACGCAACCACCTGCTGGCAAACTCCGAGCGTTACTCGATGATCAACGCGGACCTCTTCCTCCCCTATCGCCGGGGCACAGGGAGCCTCTATAGTCGCGAACATTTCCAGATTGTCCGAGAGCGCCTGAAACCGGGCGGCGTCTTCGTCCAATGGTTGCCGCTTTACCAAATGTCCGAGCAGGAATTCGGCATCATCGCCCGCACCATGACTTCCGTTTTTCCGCAGGTCAGTCTGTGGCGTGGCAACTTCCAGGCCGGAGCAGAAATCGCGGCGCTGGTCGGCCATGTCGATCTCACCCCGCTGCCCGCATCCAACCTCGATGCCAAGCACGACAAACAACTCGCCGTCGAAGGTGCCACCCACCTCAATATGCAGGAACTCATGCTGCCCATCAACGCGGAGACCATCCTGCTTTTCTACGGCGGCAATGTCACCCGCGCCGCCGATCTGTTCGATAAATACCCGCTCAATACCGATGACAAGCCCGTCATCGAATTCGGCACTCCGCGATTCCTGCACCAGCCTGCAGGTGCGGACCGCCCCCAGTTCCTCGAAACCCGCTTCGCCGACCTCGTGGACAAAATTCAGGCACGCACCCTGCCCGAGGAAGACCCCTTGCTAACGTCCCGAAGCCCCTCAAGCCGGAAGCTGCCCCTCGCCGGATCGGCCTTCCACCGTGGCTGGATCGCGCGTGTCCATGATGATGAGGCAAAATGGAAAAATGAATGGAATAAGTTCCTCACCCATTGGCTCGATCCGGAGCATGGTGCGGATGGCCCATGAGCAGATTCGCATTTCACCGCGCCACACCTGAAACGGGACGTGGATCGGAGGGGTGATTGGGTGCTGATGCAGTTTTTGCAGTCGCAAAACTGACGCGATGCCATGAGCCGCAGGGTGATATATTTATCTATCCGTTTCACGAGGCTTATGTTAAAAAGCGGCATGTCTGATCCATTATTCCCGGGGCACGCGAGTTTCATACGACACGATGGAGCATCGTCATTGCGGCGCAGCACAGAACGGGAGCGCAATGCTGGTGTCTTTGGTGGGCTTTGGTGGTGTGGATCGGCCCGGATTGCAGGATGTGGCAGTCGCCGGAGTGACGCAGGAACGGAGCGAGCGGATGGCCTGCAATCCGGGCGGTTCCACAGTGGCGGGGCGGGCGTCTGGCGGCGAATCAGAATGGCTAATAAATCGCGTAAATACGGGAGTAGTTGAAATCCGCACGCCGTATCTTTTGAAAGAAGCCAAATTGGATATACTGTTGCAACTGGGAATTATAAAACAACAACCCCATAGGAGAGCGAACACATGCTGAACCGTCAAAAAACTATGCTTTACTTGCTTGATCTCGCTGGCGGCGAGTCAACGGCATTACACCTGGTCAAATGGGCATTCTTGATTCGAGAGGAGAGTGTGAGCAAGGGCGGAGCTTCATTTTACGAGTTCGTTCCGCACAAATACGGCCCATATTCGTTTTGTGTGGCTCAGGAGATGAATGCTCTTGCGGAGCAAGGATACTTGGAGGTGATCGAGCGTGACGGTCGCACATCATGGAAGGTGACTGCACTCGGCAAGACGGCTGGCAAGGGGACTCCGGCACTGGTTGCCAAAGACGCGCGACAAATTCACTGGCACTACGGGAAACTGACAACGGATGCGCTTATTGAAAATATTTACCCGCGATACTCGTGGTTCACCATCAACAGTCAGATCAAGAAGCTCGACAAAAAACCGAACGTGAAACCAGCAGTATTCACAGCCGGATACGAGGGGGTCACGGTGGACGGGTTTTTGAATTCACTGTTGCGTGCTGGCATTCAGCGCATCATCGACGTGCGGAACAATCCAGTGTCTCGTCGCTATGGGTTTCACAAAAGCACCTTGAACCGACTTGCTGGCTTTGTAGGAATTGAATACATGCATGTGCCTGAACTTGGAATTCACTCTGAAAACCGGCAGGAATTGGAATCTCAAGCGGATTACGACGCGCTTTTCGACGTGTATCGCGCAAAGACTTTGAAACGGGAGATTGATGCGATTAAACGCGTCTCGAAGCTCGTCGAAGAGAAGCCTTCGGTGCTAGTGTGCATGGAGGCGAACCCCTGTCAGTGTCACAGAAGCCATCTTGCAGCAGCGGTTGCGGACGAGAGCACGCTTGCCATCAAACACCTGCGAGCATGACGCATGAGCAAGCGCGAAAAAGTGCTCATTACTGTTTTGACGTATCCGCATCCGTCGAAGTCACACGATGAACTGGTTTGCACCGCCGGTATCAATGACGCCGGGCAGTGGGTGAGACTCTACCCCATTGATTATCGCTATCGGCCAAAGCATCAGCAGTTTCACAAGTTTCAGTGGATCGAAGTTGAATTGGAAGGGCGCTCAGCAAACAAAGACCCGCGCAAAGAGAGTCGAAGCCCGGTGCTGGACAGCATCAAGATTCTCGGTGAACCAATCAGCACTCAGGACAAATGGAGAGAGCGAAGGCAGATTCTCGACCGGATGCCTCATCATACGCTGCGGCAGCTTGAGGCCGCCTACGATAAAGACAAAACATCACTCGGACTTCTCCGCCCGAAAATTATTCATGACATGGTGATTGAGCCTGTTGACCAGGAATGGAAGGCTTCATGGAAAGGCCTTCACGATCAGCTCCGGCTGTTCCCCGAAATGGAACTGAAGACCCTTGAGAAATTGCCGTGGAAATGGAGCTTTGTATTTTCGTGTGAGGACAGCGTAAAACAGGAAAAACGCATGGTGGAAGATTGGGAGGTTGGTGCGCTTTACCTCAAGGAGAAGGCACGACTTGGAGACGAGCGGAAGGCAGCAGAGTCCGTGCGGAAGCATTATCTCGAAACGGTGTTGGCCGCCGATCGCGATGTTCGTTTCATCATGGGAACACGGTTTCCATACAACACTTGGCTCGTTATTGGCGTTTTCTGGCCTCCAAAGGTCATTCAGCAAGAGCTGCCTCTCGAGTGAGCCTGATTGAAGCCTAGCTTCATCCTCTAAACCTCCCAGCACGGGAGACACTTGCATGGAGAGGACGGAACGGGAGCGTAGTGCTGGTGTCTTTGGTGCTGCTCAATGGTGGGCAGCGGTGGTGTGGATCGGCCCGGATTGCTGGATGCGGCGGTCGCCGGAGAGACGCGGGAACGCAGCGAGCGGATGGCCTGCAATCCGGGCGGTTCCACAGTGGCGGGGGCTAGCGGGGCGTTGAGCGGTGTCCCCGCTGAAATGGGTAGCGCCGCACATAGTAGGCGCGAGGGAAAGACCTTTCCCACAGAATGAATTGAATCTCTACGGTCACTCACTGAAGAAAAAAATCAGTGGATGGAACAGGCGCGCTCCCTAGAGTGGCCAGAATCATAAATTAAGGAAACCTCGTGTCCCGATTATCTGATCTAATTGCAAATACCAAGGCCAAAGAGCCGCAGCTCGGTGTCGACCTTGAGCGCTAGTTCCGGGCTCTTTCTTCGCGGCTTTCGTTTGGCTTGAATTTCGAGCGGCATCGGCCCGAAGCCGTGGAGTTGCCGCAGCGCCCGGTGCGCCGGGGGGACAAGGTGCGCGTGCTGCCGCCCCGCGGCTCGACCGCCAAGGGCGACCAGCGGCTTTGGCGGGTGAAAAAAATCTTCAAGGATGGTGAGAAAAAGCTGGCCGATCTGGAGCGGCTCGGCGCTCCCGCAGAACAGAGCACATC
>JBBRNC010000036.1:0-40457 GCA_038230495.1 Verrucomicrobiales bacterium | reverse complement strand
GTTATGCGCCACCGGCGGGGGCAGTGGAGCCTCCCGGGTGGCTGAGGGCTTTTTTCCAAGTGCTTGCTCAATGGTGCGCTTGAAGTCGGACAGCTCGAAAGGCTTCGACAGGTAATCAAAAGCTCCAAGGCGCATGGCTTCCACGGCCACCTCCACGGAGCCATGCCCAGTGACCATAATGACAGCGGCAGAGGGCACTTCAGTGCGGCAGAGCTTGATAATTTCCAAGCCATCAATGTCTCCGATGCGCAAATCAACAACGACGAGGTCCGGTTTAATCTCACGGATGGCGGCGATGCCTTGGGTGCCGGTAAGACAATCCGTGACCGTGTGGCTGAGCGAACGGCAAAATTTTGCCATCAATTCCAAAAAGGATGACTCGTCATCAATGATTACAATTTTGGCCATATTGAGAAGGATTGAGAGTTTCGAGAATGATGACTTTAATGAATATTCATGGAATATTAAGCATTTCTCGTGGTTTGGTCAATCAAAAATGAGAATGAGCCGTGCGTTTTAATTTTGAGAAACATATGAAAAGGCGTCTTCAAGCCAAAAATAGAGAGGACATTAATGGCACTGACCTAGCGTTTACAGGCCAAATTTCTGGAGATGTTTGGAACGGGGCTGCACGACATTGACCGGCAATTGCGCGGTTGGTTCTTTGGCTGCGCGTTCAGCTTGCTCGCGAATTTCCATATAGGCGCGCAGCTTGTCCCATGCTTTGGCGTGATCGTCTTTATGGATGAGTAGAATAGCCTCGTCGTAGAGAAGCTTTCGGGGTGCGCCTGGGATTTGCGATACTTTTTCCAAGGTGCGAAGCGCGTCGTCCATCAGATTTTTCGTTTTCTCAGCCTCGAAAAGGTCAAGCCCATAACTGTAGTCCGTTGAGTGCAGAAGGAAGGCGTGCCGGAGTTGCTCCAAGCTTCCGGTGCGCCGCGCGGTTCCATCTATTGGCAGGGAGAGGTTTTCCATGACAATCTGGCAGGCGTGCTGGTAATCGCCCGCATCAGCCCGATCTGAAGCTACGACTGGCCAGCCATCGGCTCGCCATGCGGGAATGCGGTCAAGGGCATTGAGCAAAGAGGAGCGGTTTCCGTGAGCATACCAAACGCGGAAAAGTCTGAGACGCTCCTCCGGGGAGAGCATATTCAAGGTGGGTTGCTGATGAAGCAGTTCCTGCAGCACTAGTTCGAATTCATCAGGTAATGCATATTCGAAATAGGTGAGCTTGAGCCTAGGGTCGGTCGCTAGATCACGAACGGAGGTTCGCAGTTCAGGCTCGTCCTGAAGAAAGGCACAGAGCGTGGTAAAGAACTGACTGGCACGAGAATGATCGCGCACCAAAGCCTGCCGCCAAGCTGGGATGGAATACTTCGGGTTATAACGCATCCAAATAAGAGCTTCCTGAAAGCAAAGATGACCACTTAGCGGCTCGAGAACTCGAGCGCGTGAGAAGTCCTCCAGCACGAGACTAGGCGGCTGCCCCATGGGAAGTGCCAGCGAAGCTCTATCATAGTAATAGCTCCATTGAAGTGGCTTCATGGCAATGGCCGAGGTGATGGACTGACGGGCCTTCTCCATTTCTCCATTATTATCCTGTTTAGCAGCGCGAGATTCTAGCATGTGCGCACTTGAGCTTCCCGGTAAGATAGGATAGCCCAAGCTAATTACGAGCCAGATAGCGGCAATACCAAGTAAAAAGATAGCGGCTACCATTCTCGGTGCTGCATTTGTTGAAACGTGTGCCGATGACTCTCTTCTGCTCTGTCGCAAGGATAAGCCTGCAAGTAGCATCATGGTGAATAGGATTCCTAAATTATGTCCTGGGACATCGATGAGACCGTGAACCGGAACCATAAGTGCAGCCGCAGCACAGGCGCTGCGCAGACGCCGGTGCTTACGACTAGCAGAACCTCGGCTTCGCCATGATCCCGTGCTGAAGATGTAGGCGATGACCGTCAAGAGCAGTAAGACCACAACTGGAGCACCTGCTTCCGCCGTGAGCCAAAGCCAGTCACTGCCTGGATGAATTGGTCTGCTGTATAAATCAGAGCCGAGCGCAGTCAAAGCGAAAACTGGTTCGAAGTTACCCAGCCCAACACCTAACAACGGCGTCTTGGTAATCATATCCAACGTGCTGGCAGCTAGCTGGATCCGGGCCTGATTACTGAGAGTTACGTATGTAGATTTCGGCAGCGCAAGCCGTTCGAGCAGGGTATCTCCGAATGTAATAAACAGTCCAGCCAATGTAAGAAGCAATGCAACGAACAGGCTCATGCGCTGCGCGGACCGCTTGCTGAATGTTGAAAAGACTGTCCATACGATCAGACCGCCAAAAAATAGGATCACTCCGGTGCGGGATGAGGTCACCAGCAAGGCCCAGAACATGGGCACCAGAGTAAGTGCGTGCAGCAGAAACCATTTCTTTTTCTGCCGAGAGGCATCATCCGCAACAGCAATGGCCATTAGAGAACCCATCGCGAGAAATCCACCTAGGATATCAGGACTTGAAAACGGTCCTGAGTAATTTGCGGGCCATTCATGCTGCCAAAAAGTCGGTTTGATGCCGAAGCGGCTAAATAACAAGGACTGCACCGCGATGAGCGCAGCGCCTATTGTAAGTCGGCGGGTCAGCCAGCGTCTTTCAGCTTCTCCATACCTGCGGCCTAGGCATGAAAGCAGCCAGGCTAGTCCCATGATAAAAAGAATCCATTCTTCAAGAGTGACCCACGGCTGGGGAGACAGAAGCGTCGATAATTTAATTCCAAAATCCAATGGAAGGCGTGTGCGCCAATCAGGAAGAAAGGATGCGCCCATAGGCAGCAATCCCGCCAGTAACAAGATGGCGATCAGAAAAAGAGGCCAGACAATGGTGCGGGAGATGCGTGCCGTTGGGGTATTAAGCACTAGATTTAATCCCACCAGCGCAGCCACCAGAGCCAGCGCCCAAGGTTCACGATTTCCTGCGAATTCGCAGGCGACCAGAGGCACTGAAAGTGTCAGCCATAGTCTGCCTGTTGAAATAGGTGACCTAGTGTTCAGCGAGGCAGCGTGTGATTTACGCGAGCCTTGATCGTGTGAAGCAAGCGAAGAGGTGAGGTCATCCTCATCCTCCTCGTCGTCAAGTGTTATGGGATATTCCACTATTTAGCCCGATGATTTTACATCAACAGAATTTGTAAGTTTACTGAGTGCTGGCTCGGCAGAGATTATCTCAAGACCATGCAGCGCCCCCCATTTTTCAATCGCGCAGTTGAGAGCCGGGGCGAAGGCATCGGCTTTCGCCGACCAGCTATCAACAGATTTTTGAGGGTGAGGTATATAATATAGACGGCAACGCGCCCCATTAATGAGTGTTACCATAAGTGGCATAGCATCCGATCCGGCCTCCGAATTAAGATTTACCCGTTCAAGCGCATGCTTAATTTCGCGAACAAATTCATCGGCACTATGGCATCGTTCCGCCTCCCATTCTGCCACTCGGGCATAGGCACCAGCGAAAAGCATGTGGCGACGCAATTTCAGAGCAAGTTGTATCTGCGCTCGCAGATCACGCCAGCTTCTAACGTATCCGAGATACCTGATCACTACTAGGCCCAGCAGGAAAAGGGCCGCCCCGACAATGGGTAAAGATATTCCCCTGCGAATGAATATGGTGATACCGATGAGACTCAGAACTACGCTTACCGAATACATAGCAACGAGTGCGCGAGCCTTGCTGAACCCGATCAAGACGAGCCTGTGATGAATATGCTCGGCATCCGCACGAAAGATGGGCACGCCTCGAACGGCGCGACGCAGGATGGCTAGAAACGTATCGAGAATCGGCACTCCTAGCGCTACAATCATTACTAGCACTGCCGCCAAAATAGAGCTTTTATGGGAACTGAGCAGGGATGTGGATGCGATATAAAAACCAATGAGGTAGGCTCCACCATCACCGAGAAAAATTCGCGCGGGCGGAAAGTTGTAAACCAGAAAGCCCACGAGGGCGCCACTCATGACGACGGACATGAGCACCACATCAGCCATGCTGTTGTAATGACCGACAAAGGCCAGAGTAAGGCTCAGGAAAAGTCCAAAGCCACTGGCGAGGCCATCCATGCCATCAATCAAATTGATGATGTTCGGAATCGCAATCAGCCAGAAGATGGTAACGGGAAAACTCCACGCTCCGAGATCAAAGTGCGCTCCTCCTCGGAACGGATTAGACAAATCCTCAATCGAAACACCCAGCGAATACAAAATGCAAGCTACACCAATCTGTCCGAGTAGCTTCACTTTCGCACCCAAGGGCTTTAGATCATCCAGAAAGCCAATAGCGAAAATGAGCGTATTGGTAAGAATTAGCGGCCACCACTCATCGAGAAACCTCGGCTTTATTAGTGCCATCAGGGCGAAACCTGCCATCATGGTGATGTAAATGGGCAGGCCCCCGAGACGTAGAGTTGGTTTCTCATGCATTTTCCGCTCCTGATCAGGACGGTCAATCCCGATGGTCTTGAATTTGCGCAAAACCAAAAGCGTGATACCTGCACTCAAGCCAATCGATCCCGCGAGAATGGTAATCATCTGCAGTGATGGAGTGATGCTCTGGATGGAGATCATAGGCTAGGTGGATAAGTTAGTGTAGCTTTGAAGCTAGTATAGACGGAAGAAGAATCAGGCTCCACAGGTAGTTTGGATCATATCAACAAACTCCTTTGCCAGTCGTTCTTGAGAAAACCCAGTTGCGACTCTTTGCAATTCAGGCGATGCGGCCACCGAACCGCGACCTGCAGCTTCACGGATAGATTTCACCACACCAGCCACATCATTATGGCGATGCTGAAGTGTGTGTGATGGCGTTGCTGCATTCTCCGCAAGATCGCTGACGTGACTTTGCTCCGGACCAATGTAAAGAAAGGGAAGACCTAGATTGAGAATGTTATAGATTTTGCACGGATGAACGATGCCGAGAAATGCATCACCCATCACGACCACATGCAAATCAGGTGCTGAAAGGGATGCAGATAGGTGTTCGATCGGTTGATAGGGTAAGCAGGTGATGTTGCCGAGGCTGCGTGCGGCAGAAAAAGCTTTTACTTTGGCGAACTCACTACCTCCTCCGACGAAGAGAAAATGAATGTTGGCTTCTCGCTCAAGCGCTTCCGCAGCCCCCAGTAAGGTGTCCAGGGGATGACAGGGGCTGTGATTGCCGGAATACATGATGACAAATTTTCCTTCCAGCCCGTGAGCTTGACGGAAGGCTGCCCGACCAGCTTCGTCATACTGCACCACCTTGTCATGGGACCACGGAGCCAGAACGTAAAGCACGTCGTCCGGTATTCCTTTATCGCGGAGCCGCGCGGCCATGAATCTGTCCAACACCACGATGCGTGCCGCCTGCCGGAAACTCCAATTTTGAACTATGGTCAGAAGTCGCTCCGGCACACTGCCTTTGCGCAGCCAGCCCGCAGCAACTGCCTCATCAGGATTTAAGTCCATGATCCACGGGATAACCAAGCCGCCTTTCAATTTGGCAATCAATGTGCCGAGTGTGGATATGAGCGGTGGCGAGGTTAGGCAGACGAGCACATCGTGCCGTGGCAGGAACAAAAGGATACGAGTGGCATTCAGCCAGAAAATAGCGAAGTCAATGAGGCGGCGTAGCTTGCTCTTTTTGCCCAAGCCGGGTGTCCAAATTCGTTTGATCTGAATGCCATTCCAATTTTCTGAAACAGGATAGCGATTCTCTGGATTATCATACCCCCTGCTCGAAGCTACAACGGTTACATCATGCCCAGCTTTCACCAGGCCCAGCGCTAGATCCGTTAGATGTTGTGCAGTGGAAACATGATCCGGGTGGAAACATTGATTCAACAGCAGAACTTTGAGACGACGCACAGGCTTATTCTGCTTCAAAAATTCCATCTTAGCGAGACTGGCGTCCCTGAATCATCTGATCATAGATCCAATGATAAGTGGCCTCCATGCCATCTCGGAGGCGGCAGGATGGTTCCCAATCAAAAACTTGACGGATGAGTGTGTTGTCACTGTTGCGACCATTCACTCCTTTAGGGGCCGACAAATTGTAAGCGCGGTGCAGTTTCACCTGTGCGATATCTTCAACAATATCGACAAGTTGATTGATGGAGACCATTTCGCTGCTGCCGATGTTAATCGGTTCCACAAAGTCACTGTTGAGCAGCATCTGAGTCCCTTTCAGGCAGTCAGTGATGAACATGAAACTACGGGTCTGTTCACCACTACCCCAGATTTCGATCTCATGCTTCCCTGAGAGTTTGGCGGAGATGACTTTGCGACAGATGGCTGCTGGCGCTTTTTCCCGTCCTCCATCAAATGTTCCATGAGGGCCATAGACATTGTGATAACGGCCAATGCGCGTGGCCAGACCGAAATCCTCCCTGAAGTGGCGACACATGCGCTCGCTAAAAAGCTTCTCCCAGCCATATCCGTCCTCTGGCATAGCTGGATAGGCATCAGACTCCTTCAGGGGCGCAAGGTCCATCTCCGTCTGCTTGTCTGCCGCATAGACGCATGCAGAAGAGGCATAAAAATATTGCTGCACTTGATGATGCCTCGCAGCTTGAAGAAGGTGCGTATTGATCAGCACCGTCAGCATGCACAGAGCTTTATTGTTTTCAATGAAGCCCATTCCTCCCATGTCTGCTGCCAGATTGTAAACTGTGCAGGCATCACGCAGCGCCTCATGGCAGGCGTCTTTTTCACTCAAGTCGAGATGTCTGTTATCGACCCCTTCAAATTTTTGATACCATTCGTCCAACGGCTTGATGTCCACCGCACGAAGCCGCGTATGACCCTGTTGGCGTAAATTTTCAATGAGATGCCCGCCGATGAATCCACCGGCACCGCAAACGACAATCAAAGAATCTTTGTTCATAGGAAGTTAATACCAAGGCAACCCAAACATGGGCAAGTTAAATCTGGAGCTGACCGCGCGATTTCTGGCTTTGCGCGATAAATTCATCGTAATTACGAATGTAGTCCCCAGCGTCGTAATCATGGGAGGCGAAGACGAGAAGCACGCAATTATCACGATGATCGAATTCCTCAGCCCAAACCATCGGCGGCACATAGACACCGAGGTGCGGCTGGTTAAGAAGCAACTCATCCTGCCGTGTGCCATCGTCAACTCTGACGCGGCAGGAACCGTGGAGACAGACTAGCAGTTGCTCACATTCGCGATGGGCGTGCTGCCCTCGCCCGGTATCATTGGGCACGCCATACGTGGCAAAGTAGCGACGGGGCACGAACGGAAGAGTTCTGCCAAATTCACCCACACTCAGATGTCCGCGTGTGGCATCCTCGATCCACTTCAGTTCATAAAATCGGACACAACCTCGCGTTCCCCGCACGGCGGATTCGTGATAAGTCTGGTCGTGAATAATTTCAGAACTCATGAGTTCTTAGGATCGTCGGCAATCAGGGGAGTTCGCATTTCATGTTCGATGACCGAGCGAACGAGCGACTGAGGTTTACCTGAGAGTGTCATATAGGCGCGGCCCACATACTCACCGAGCATGCCGAGAATGAGCAATTGGCTGCCCGAGAAAATGGAGATGACAGACATGAGTGAAGCCCAACCGGATTGCTTGGCCCCGAAAATATAATGTTCCAAAAGTGTCGTGAGCAAAATGATGATGCCGAATGCACATAGCACAACTCCCAGCAGGCTGGCCACTCGAAGTGGCATGATGCTAAAATTGAAAAACATATTAGCCCACAAGCGCAGGAGACGGCGTAAAGTGTAGCCACTGTTACCGTCGGCCCTTTCTTCATGCAGCACTTCGATACGGCCAATGCGATTGGTCGCGCCGAGAATAAGTCCGTCGATGTAAGGATACGGGCCAGTATAGCGAGTGACGCGTTCTACAAGCTCGCGGCGCATGGCCCGAAAACTGCACAAATAAAGATCGCGCGGCTTGTCTAGCAGAAAGGAGGCAATAGCGCTCGTGGCCCAGCTTCCAAGATTGCGGAACCAGTGGTGTTTTTTTTCACTGTAATAAGAATAGAGAACATCATCCCCGCTTTGCTGGATGTGATTGAGCAGTTTGATGGCCTCAGACACGGGATTTTGTAAATCGTCATCCAAGTTCACAACAAAGCGTCCGCGAGATCGGCGCAAACCTTCCATGACTGCGGCATGTTCGCCAAAGTTTCGCGCAAAATCCACCAGCGTCACAGGGATGGGCATCGTCTTCGCAAGTTCAGTGGCGCGCTCAAGCGTCTTGTCTTTGCTGCCATCATTTACGAGCACGAGTTCGTAGCCCTCGCGAATAGGTAGCAAACGGAAGGCATCGAAGAGCTTCACAATCGCATCGCCAGTGTTGTAGAGCGGGATGACAAAGGAAACGAGCGGAGCTTCGTTCGCTAAATTCGTTTGTTTGATTTCTGAATTCATGCCGCTGTAATAAAAGATATTCAGGAATGAAAAAATTCACGCACAGCGGCACAGGTGACCTCAACAGATTCTTCGGGCAGATGCGGGTGAAGCGGCAGGCTGAGAATTTCCTTCACGAGCTGTTCTGTATTAGGAAGTGGAAGCGATTTCGCCGTAATGTGCGCATAGGCTGGTTGCTGGTGAACTGCTGCGGGATAGTGCAGGGCGGCAGGAATACCTTTGGCAATCAAGTGCTTCATCAAGGCGTCACGTTCCTCAGTGCGGATCACATAGAGGTGATAGACGTGTTGGCAACTTGGAGCGACTCGGGGAGTCTCCAGCGGCAGACCGGCAAGACGGGTATCATAGAGTGCCGCCAGTCGCTGACGGGATTCATTGGAGCGGGCGAGATAGGGGAGTTTTACTCGCAGGATGGCAGCCTGCAATTCATCCAGACGGCTGTTAACACCCTCGATGGCGCTGATGTAACGCTCCCGCCAACCATACTGTCGCAGGCAAAGAATCCTTTCCGCGAGTTCGTCATCATCAGTGGTCACGGCACCGCCATCACCGATGGCTCCCAGATTTTTCGTGGGGTAAAAGCTGAACGATCCTCCATGACCAATGCCTCCGACTTTTCTCCCAAGAAATTCAGCGCCATGTGATTGTGCGCAATCTTCCAAAAGTATTAGCCCGTGCTTCTGGCACACAACCTGCAAACCATTTAAATCTGAGGGATGACCGTAGAGATGAACAGCAAGCACCGCCTTGATTTGGTGCCCAGTGGAGTTTTCAAGAGCCTGCTCCAAACAAGATGGTGAGATCGTGAACGAATCAGGCTCGACATCAATGAACACGGGGATGGCTCCAGCTCGAGCTATTGCGGAAACACTGGCAACCGCAGTTTGCGATGGCACGGCGACACAATGTCCTGCGCCGATGCCCAGCCCTCTGAGTAATAGCTCGATTGAATCCGTCCCGTTGGCCACGCCGATCGCGTGCTTGCAGCCGACAAATGCTGCGAACTCTTTTTCGAAAGCGGAAACTTCACTACCCAAGATATAGTGCCCTTGATCTAGAGTATTCTTGAGTGCCTTGTCAATTGCTGCCGCGTGAAGACGATAGTCTTCCAGCGGGTATGACGGAAAAAGGGACGTGATAGACATTTGCGAATGTAGGGCTGTCAGTATTTCTGAGTAGCTCTCTTAAGAGTGATCGCGATTCTTGTCCAGCGGGATGCCGTGAGTTGATTGGAGAGGAGTAGCGCTCCGCCTTTTTTTGATTCCAAGAATATCCCGGAACATGCGGATGGAATCGCGCACAAGGTGCACTTTGCCTCCTGAGACTTCGTGCCAATCAATGGGATGCTCTCTGACAACTCGGCCCGCATCCAAAAGGAAGGTCAGCAATTCCACGTCAAAGGCAAAACCCATGATCTGGAGACGTTCCCTGATTGATTCGAATACTGTTCGGCGGATAAACTTTAGTCCGCACTGGCTGTCATAAACTGGGATGTTCAGCAGTTCGGAGACAAGTGTGGCATAGACACGCCCGATCAGATGACGGTTCCAATTGCGTTCAACCTTGCGCCCCAGCATGAGGACTCGGCTAGCAAAGTGGGCGTCAGCGTTAGAATCCGGGCATAACGCGATTTCAGCCAGCCGTCGGACTTCATGGGCAGGGCAGGAGCCATCAGCGTCCACAAAAGCCAGCCATTCCTCGCCTTCATGCTTGTCCCAACCAGCATAGACAGTGCCGCCCTTGCCTAGGTTTTGCGAGAGTCGCAACGGTTCTCTGACTAGAGGATACTCAAGTCGTTTTTTCAAGACTAGACTCTGAAGCCTTTCCCATTCATCTGGCGCTGAACCATCATCTACGACGAGGATGGACATATCGATGAAGGGCATGCATTCTCGGCAGAGAGCATCCAGAAAAGAGGGCAAACGCGAGCTTTCGTGAAAGCAGGGAATGACGATTAGCAATTTCTTGGAACCATTCATATTAATCGACAATGAAAACTGCGAAGCGTGAGCTTAGTTATCGCCTCTTATTCAAGCATGACTTGCCTGATTTCATTAACTATCTGAATAGGTGCGCAGTTCACGCCATGCTTCGGTATAGTTACCAGCGTCCGCATGTAACAGCGCCAACTCATAGAGGCATCTCCGTTTAGCCTCTGGATTTTTCACGAGTTGCTCTAGCGTAGTGATGGCATCGCGCTTCAAGCCCGTCTTTTTCTGTGCCTCGAAGAGATCAAGGCCGATTTTCAAATCACTAGGATTAAAAAGCAGAGCACGACGAAGGCTGTCAACATCATCAGTGGCAACATTCTCCCTGCGTGGGGGAGGAACGGCATATTCCAAAGCGAGGTCATAAGCTGCTTTAAAATTATTTTTGCTTGCAAGGCTATCACCTAAAACCATCCATCCAGCCTTACGCCATGCAGGATGATTAGATAATTTCTCAAACAATACCTCGCGATTACCCCATCTTGCCCAACAAATGAAGAATCGCCGCTTGTCATATTCAGTCAGTAAAGTTAGTTC
The DNA here is from genome assembly GCA_038230495.1 of Verrucomicrobiales bacterium. Lineage (GTDB taxonomy): Bacteria > Verrucomicrobiota > Verrucomicrobiia > Verrucomicrobiales > Verrucomicrobiaceae > VFKE01. Next base: position 29,504 of record JBBRNC010000036.1, on the reverse strand, counting down.
AGGATCATTGCTTAAAACATCATCCATCACTCCTTGGGCGTCAGATTCGTTCGCCGCTATGCATAAGTATAGAACTTTCAAACTCGGTGTCTTTGCCAATGTGCGAACGGAGGAGCGCAGATCGGGGTATTTGGGTAGTCCGCTTAAAATTGCGTAATAATAATTTGTCGCTTCAGCAGTCTCGCGACTCATAGCTTCGCGCCAAGCGGAGATCGCATAGGGTGGATCGTATTTCAGCCATAGCTCAGCCTCTTTCCAGCAGATCGGCCCGCTGTTAGGTTCCAGGTATCTTGCAATGGCAAAATCTTGAAGAGCTGTCGCTGAAGGTTCACCACGCATGAGGCGCGCACTAGCCCGCAGGTAATAGCCTTCCCAGGACATCGGCTCCCAAAGAATAGCTGTTTGTGTCAGCGCCAAGGCATTGGCTGCTTGATTGTCGGCGATCATAGTCCAAGCCCTACGATGCATATCTTGGGCCGCTGATGCAGACGGCCATAATGGACGCCCCATGCCTGTAGCCCAACTATTGACTGAGAGCAAGCATAGCCCTGCGCAGGCTGCATATCTCAGATGCCGAACTATACCTAATTCTGAAGGCTGGTTGTCCCGATGAATGCTAATGCCCAGCAAAAGAAATGCTGTTAGTCCACTTGCAGTAAGATGCAGTGGTGTGTCAACCATTCCGTGAATGAGTGTCATACACGAAGCTATAAGCGCCCCAATCCGCAGATGCCTGCTTGTTCTTGATTCATTTCGGATGCGATATCTTAATGATGAATTCATAATAATCCCGACTGCAGCCAAGGCTAATACAAGAGCTGGAATACCCATCTCGGATCCCAGCCAGAGCCAGTCGCTCTCTGGATGAATGAAACGCGCGACATTGTTTGTATAGGTTTGGTAGCGAGGGAATACGTTCTCGAAATTTCCCAAGCCGATGCCCATTAACGGGTGATTGAGCATCATTCGCACCGTATCCTGAAAAACGGGGAACCTTGCATCGCTATTAAATAGGTTAGTGCCAGCCATGCTGTGGGAGAAATGCTCCAACACATTACGACCTGTGAGCATGATAGCAGTCGTTAGCACCAGAATTGCGGCTAAAGCGATGCCAACACGGCGGAAGGTGAGCCGACGAAATACAAGTATTGTGACCCATGTGAGAAAGCCAATGCAAAGAATTAATAATCCTCCGCGTGAACGTGTGGCTATAACGGCTGCGAAAAGAGGAGTCGCGCTAACTGCAAATAGTGTTGAGGCAAACCAGCTTCTCCTTGCCCATGCATCTCTGAAGCACACGGCTGAGAGCAAAACACCAGAGGCGCAGAGGCTGGCAAAATGATTTCGGTTCGGGAAGAGGCTCGAAGCCTCCTCGCCTCCTCTCCATTCTTCATAGAAACGCCTAATGAATGAGTCTGCGGCAAACCACCTCATCATCAATGTCAGGATAGCCATTACGGCAATTCCGCATACCAGCCCTTGCATCAAGAATCGACGATGATTTTCCTGAAAAGTGGCTCCAGCACAGAAAGTAAGCCAGACGGCGCTGGCTGCGAGGAGTGTCCATTCTTCAAGCGTGACCCATGGTTGTGGGGATAACGTCTGCATTATCGGCACGCCCAGATCGTGTTCCATCGTGATTCTCCATCCGGGCAGGGTGAACAAACTGCGCGGTAAAAAACTAGTTAGCCCCAGTAAAATCAAGGCGGCGATAACATATCCTAATCCAGTAGGAAGCCGACTTGTGCGCCCATTCAACGCCAGTGCCGCGGCCAACAACCCAAACAAGATGGTTTGTGCATAGGCATTGCGGCCGCCAGCCAGAAATCCCGCTGTCAGGGGAATGGCAAGGGTCACAATAGTTCCGAGCCACAATCTCCGTTCAGAAACTCGGCCCATGCCTTGGTGCATTGGAATGACGTTGGTCAATTCGCTATTAAAAATTTGTCACTAGGATCACCTGATGCCGAGCTTTTTTTCCAGGAGCCGCAGAGAAAGGAATATTTCTGCGACCATCCGCTGGAACGCATAATACCACCCGCGCCATCCATCCAGAATAACGCGCCGCGCGAGTAGAGTATATAGTAACGTGATCACGGGGGCTAAAATCATTTTCAACCGCAGTTTGTCCTGCATCCTTAGCTTAGATGCGTCGGCACTTAAAAGTTTTTCCGCTTCAAGAATCGCATATTTGTCCTGTGAGATCAGCCAACGCGAGAGCGGCTTACGGTCATCGTGATCTATCGGTGAGTTCATCGGCAACGACTTGCCTGGCACTTGTAACAACTGCGTATGTCCATCTGCTACGTAACGGCAGCGTGCTTTCCGAAACAACGCCGCACGCGGTGGATACAAACACGCCCGTAACGGCTTGCCCGCAATACAATAACGGAACGGCACGAAGAACGCATCCACATCATCGTCAGGGCTTAAAGCTCCAAGTTCCGATATAAACTCATCAGTCAGGATGTAGTCTGCATCGAGTGACAACACCCACGGCGTCTGCACCACATCCGCTCCGAAGTTCCATTGCGCCGTGTGGTTATCGAACTTCCGCTCCATCAATTTCACGTTCACGAACCCCTGCACCAATTCTTGCGTTTCATCTGTGCTAAGCGAGTCCACCACCACCACGCTCTGAGCCCAGCGCAAACGCTCAAGGCAGCGGGCAATGTTCGGTGCTTCGTTATATGTCAACACCAGCGGTGTGATGTCTTTCAGTGTCATGGCCGAGGGGCGATCATTGAAGCCAGCCAATCCTTTCGTAGTGCGAGCAAAGCAAAAGTATCATTTTTTGCGGGTTCTAGCGTCCGACCATCACGAAGTTCAAAGTCACGTTCTGTGAGGAAGTTCAGGACTTCAGTGCGGTTCTCAAATCCGTCGAGATATACGCAGACGCACCTCCTTTCATCGAACCACTTGCTCGCGCCTTGGAGCACTTTTAATTCCTGACCTTCCACATCGATTTTAATCAGCAGTCGATTCCCTGGAATCTCGAAAGAATCGAGTCTTCGGCATTCAATGTCGAAATTGTCACCCAGCGAGTAGGCATTTGCCTGTTCTTGAGTCGTGGTCACATGAGATACGGCCCCTCGGATGAAGTTCAGCACGCCAGCCTGATCTGACAATGCCACATTGTAAGCTTGTTTATTTGGCCCGGAAACATTCATTTGGAGACGTCTGAAGGTTTCTGGATCTGCCTCAAATGCGGATACATGGAGATGCGGATACAGCCGCTGGAAGCGACCTAACGATGCCGAAAACAGACCTATGTTAGCCCCGGCATCGACCACCGTGTCAATGTGCGAAAGCAGGCTCGCCAGCGATTGTAGGACCGCTGCCTCATCACCAAAAACAGATGACCAGCCAGCAATACGCGCAGCCCTCAGATAGCCGTGCTCTCGCACAGTATTGATTCGGAGACTGGTGCCGAAGAGGCTGATATCTTTGTCTTTGTCGCCCTCAATCAGGCGCGTCACACGCTTGCGCAGTGCCGGATTTTTGATGAAGTAGCGGTCGATTAAATGACGAATATTCATAATGGATCAAACATGACTGACACTTGCTTTCAAGGAAGATTATGGCGTTGAATCACTTTGGCATAAAGCGCGAGCAACAAACCAGTGGCTGCCTCAGAGCTGAATTTGTTGAGAACACACCTGCGTGCAGCTTCGCCCAGGCGAATGGCTGCGTCACGCTGATCCAGCAGTTCTGTTATCGCGTGAGCGAGGGAAGAGACCTCCAGAGGAACGACGCTCAGTGAGCCGGGCGCGGCATCATGCGCGAGTGCCACGCCCGGAGTAGTCACACAGGCGCAACCAGCGGCCATCGCTTCCAGCAGAGCAATGCCGAAATTTTCTGAACGTGATGGCAGAGTGAATACTTCAGCGGCAGCAAGGGCGGAGAATTTGCCCTCCCCGCCCAGGAATCCTGTCCAGAGCACATCATCATGAATCCCTAGCTCCAAGGCCTGCTGTCGCAGAGTTGCTTCCAAAGCGGCATCTCCATTTCCGGCGATTACCAGCATGGCATGGGGCTGATTTAATTTTACTTGAGCGAATGCGGGAAGCAGGACATCAAGTCCTTTTTTAGCGTCAATGCGTGAGAGAAAAAGCACCAATCGCCGCCCCATTGTTTTGTTCCAGCGCGCATGGAATAGCCCGGCATCAGGCAATTGGGCAAAAGGCTGAAGATCAATCCCGAGCGGAATGATTTCCGCGGGTGCCTTTAACTGCAGGACAGCAGCTTCATTCGCTTCCTGTTGGCTAGTATAATGTATGGCTGACGCCCCATTCAGCAGGCGTCGCTCAATGAATCGAAATGACAGCTTCTTAAGCCATGGTCTGCGCTGCTCCATGCCATAGCGATTCAGTAAACCAAGCGGCCTCACGATGTAGGGGATGCCGCTTTCCCGGCAAGCTCTGCCAGCCGCCCATGAAGCAAAACTGAACAAGGCATGAATATGAACTACATCATAGTCTCGCACATGCTCTGTGAGCCATTTGCCAAGAGGGAAGCTCATTTTATAGAAGCGAATCTGGCGCGGGAAAAAGTAGATTGGGCATTCTGAGTGCTCCACGACTTTGGCATGTTCAACGTTCATGCGCTGGCCGTGACCAGCGTCATCCGTAGTGACGATCTGCGCATCGGTTCCATGTGAACGCAACATTTTGACCATTTGCACTACGGCTTGCGCAGGGCCTCCGTCTGCCGCGGCCACAGAAGGGATGACGTGAAGCACTTTCATACGGCCAATCCTAGAGACGAAATGCATCGCTGCAGCACATACACACTCCAGATTTGATACCACTGGGGTGTAGGAACAGGGCAATTCTTGGTTGCCTCTGCAAAAGTCTGGCCCCATTCGCTGCCCAACCACTTTTGGTAAGGGAAGAGAAAACCGCGCTTCTTTTGATTCACGACCCATTCCGGCACTTCGGAAATGGCATTGGTGAGCAGGCGTTTGCCTGGCTGTAAACGAACAGCGGCAGGTATATGGGATACGGCTTCAAACAGGGCGTGGTCCACAAATGGCACGCGCAGTTCCAGACTGTGCGCCATGCTCATGACATCGCAGTCACGTAGGAGCTGATTTCGCATATAACGTGTAAGTTCAAGTTCGCTGATTTGATCGGGTATTGCGGCTGGATGCTGGATGCTGGATGCTGGATGCTGGATGCAGCTTCGGCCCGTGATCCATTCAGTAAGCTTCGCGGATTCAGTTTTGGAAAAGATTCCGCGTAGTGCAGTGTAGGCATCCTCGACGGTGCCAGAAGATCTAACAAAGTCAGCCAGCCGACGATGTCGCGGGTTGCCGTGATCTAACAATTTTGCTGCTCCGGGGACTAATCGCAGTGCATGGTGCCAGCGGAGCATTTTGGGGATCGTTTGAAAACTGGCGTAACCGCCAAAAAGTTCATCACCACCAAGACCGGAAAGAACAACCTTCATTCCATGTTGACGGGCAAATGCCGAGACTGTGAAGGTGTTAAGTCCGTCAATACTGGGCTGATCGAGATGATCGAGGAATTCGGCAAACAAACCTTGAGCCACCTTGGCATCCAGCTTCATTTCGTGGTGCACAGAGCCGAAATGTGCCGCAGTGCGCCGCGCTACGGGGCTTTCGTCAGCCGCTTCGTCATCCACCGCGATAGAGAAGGTGTTGCAACCTCGATGGCCGGTGGCATTGGCTAGAGCAAGAATGGCAGTGGAGTCGATTCCTCCACTTAAAAATACTCCCACTGGAACATCACTGACAAAGTGATGTTTAATACTGTCGAGCAGTGCATCACGAGTGAGCGAATCGGCGTTGCCTGTGGAGTCACTGGGGAATGCTGGCTGCCAGTAAGTCTGAGTTGTGGCCGTGCCTTCATGCCATATGAGGGTTTGACCGGCGCCGAGGCACTCGGCTTCATTGATGAGCGTCAGCGGCTCCGGCACGGAGCCGGTTTCAAAGTAGCGCTGCACTGCCTGAGTGCAGAGCGTGGGCGTGAACAAGCGGCTTTGACAAAGTGCCCGTAGTTCTGAGGCGAAGACTAGAGCATGCTCTTGGCGATGAAAATAGAGCGGCTTGATGCCCATCGGATCGCGGGCCAGGAACGCGGTGCGAGTTTGCTCATCCCAGATCGCGAAGGCAAACATCCCGCGCAGTCGTCGCACGCAATGTGCTCCCTCTTTCTCGTAAAGCCGTAAGATAATCTCGGTGTCAGTGTTTGTGCGGAACACCACCCCACCTGCTTCCAATTCCGCCCGCAGCTCGTGGAAGTTGTATATTTCACCGTTGAAAGTGATGGTCAGGCGACCGTCTGGAGTTTGCATTGGCTGATGGCCCGCCGCGCTTAGATCGAGAATAGAAAGCCGAGTATGAGCGAAGCCAATGTCTTTGCGGGGCGAAACCCATGTCCCGCTGTCGTCTGGCCCGCGATGTCGCAGTGCTACCTTCATCCGGCTCATTACTGAATCCAGATCATCCCGCCCGTTGGCGGCACTCATCACACCTGCTATGCCGCACATGATTGCAAAATGCTTGCTGTTGCTGGCAACTCGGAGAGTGCGCGATAAAGATGCTGTTTGAAGGCGCTGAAACCAAAAAGCCGGACGACTTCTGAGCGCAGCCAATCGCCGTTAGAAAGTTCCGGGCGGGCAATTCCACCTAAGATGGCGAGTGCGCCCTCAGCGATTTGATCGGGCCGCTCTGGGTCCACTAGCCATCCCAGCCGTCCCCCGTCCAACGCTTCGGGTGAAGCATCAGCATTGGCGGCGATGACTGGCCGGCCAGAAGCGAGAGCTTCCAGAAAGACGATGCCGAAACCTTCACCCGTGCTCGGCATCACAAAGATATCCGAGAGGCGATAGTAGTCTGCAAGGTCTTCACGTGGAACGTAGCCAGCGAAGATCACTTGGCTTTCCACTTTCATCTCACATGCGAGTGCTTGCAGGCGCGGCGCATCGTCACCATCGCCGACGATGACGTAGCGCGCTTGCGGTTGATTCTTGCAGATGGCAGGCATGGCACGGATGACTTGCTCATGTCCCTTATAGCGTTCCGTGCTGGAGAGCCTACCGACTGTAAGGAGGATGGGTTGATCAGGACCTAAGTGGTGTCGTTTGAGTAAGCGGGAAGGTTTGGGGCCGGGCGAAAATAGGGACTCATCAAATGTGTTGGGAACCACGACCACCTTCTCCGGTTGGAATCCGCATTCTTGGACGAGATGACGGCGGGTGAACTCACTGACGGCGATGATCAGATCAGCCTCCTGCAAGCCACGCCGTAGTGATCCATGAACATGCCCCCAAGTTTCCACTCCATGAACCACTGGCACATAAGGGATGCGCAAGGTAGATTTGATAATTCTTAAAGCTTTGGAAAAATGCGGATGGGTGCAAATAATCAAGTCGGGGCGATCTTTGGCAGCTGTCAACCAGCAGCTAAGAACATAGGCGGCAGTGCGCAATTTTACAGGGAAACGACCATAAGTTCTGACAGCCAGGCTTCCATCTAGGAGATACCCCCCTGTAGCACGTCCCACATCGAGATCGTTTTTACTAAATATTTTCAGTGAACTTTCCGGTGCCAGCTCTGTAAGTGCTCGCACTAATGCGCGTGAGAAATGCTGGATGCCTCCCGTGGCCTGTAGGTCAGGCACCCAGAGATGGACTGGTGTTTTGTTTGTAACTATCATCAATACACAGAAGGTCTTGGCGATATCTTACGAGCGTTAGCCCAAACTCTGGTGTTTTTGAAATGGAATGCCCCCGGACTGATGTGACGGCACATTTACATAATATTGAGCAAAGAATAGCCGATGCAGAATCAAGGTGAACACCCAAGCGGCAGTTACTGCTGCCACGGTAGTGGCGGTATTGGTGCCTGAACTCATTAATCCCAAACCTGGTAAAAGCCACCGAGCAAAGCTCCAGTAATCATCATTGACCAGATAACGCCAAGCCCGCAGATCAAACCATCGCTGGACAAAGCCCAATCCAATGAATCCCACAAAGACGAACCAACCACCCCAGTTGATGTAAAATTCCAAAACATCCCCGATGCCGACACTGGTGCTTTTGGCGAAATTCATGCCCGTATATAGAGAAACAAGACCACCACTACCTGCCGTGCTGGGCTTGCCGGGCCAGAGGATCCGTGGAATCCAAGCGGTGGCAGCGATGGCGATGGTAGTTCCGTGGGCGTATTGAGTATTTGAATGCTGCATGTGGTTGACACACATGCCGATCAGATGGTTTTGGTTTAAGCGCGAATCAACGGTTTCCATATGGTCGTGGTTCCAAGGGTCGAAAAACTTGAAATTGGAAAACATAATGTGAAGAGCCTCAAGTCGATGAGAAAACTGTTGTTGTCCCCAGACAGAGCGGCGGATGGCATCTCGCGACCACATATAATTGACATAGAGAGACATACCAAAATACAGCACCAACAACATGGCCAGAGCGGACACCCAACGGGGGCGATAAAATATGAAGACGAACATCAAGATGACCATGACCGCAGCAGCCCCGAAGCCGATAAACCCCATGGTGGTAACAGTGACCAAGGGGAAGCAGATCGAAGAACCGATTAACCAGGTGAGCATGCGCTTGTGATCGCGGCTGCGCCACGACCGCCAGCAAGTGATGGTTACGGCCACCATGGACAGGGATACACCTGATGTGCCTAGGCTCCCGAAGCTGGGAATTAGAGCCATAATCGGTAATAAGAAGAAAAAGAACATTAATGATAAAGTGAAAAGGAATCTGGCCAAACCAGTAGTGAGTAGAGGGGTGGGAACTTTCACTACATGGCTAATTTTGTCTTTCACAAAATTGCTAGCTAGAAGCCAACCCACGAGCAGACCTAGAAGACCTAAAAGTGAAATTTTAAAACCGGTGAAAGTCATGTTCAGTGAAGCTTGGTTATCCAGTAAAACTTGTGAAGTCGGTGTGTAGTAGGCCATGGCATAGGCAATGGCCCCAGGCAGATGGATCACACTAAAGCCGAGGAGATAAATCAGGGGCAGCCCCACTCCAGGTCTTTTGCTTCTCCATGTTAAAACAATTAACAGGGCACTAATGAAAACCCAGATGCCGATGAGGATCCAGAGATCAGGTTTGTTGGGAGTGGAAAACATGGCGATTTCGGTAAGTGTTTCTAAGGGGACTTAGTGAAGCTTATACTTATCTTGGCTCACAATCTGAGTGATATTGATAAAGTCTTTTGCCACATCCGGCCAGTCGCGGGTGTCGTGCTGTTGCCACATGTTCTCGACCATGCGCGACATGGCTTCGCGATCAACGTCAAGATGAAGAATTTTCTCGATGAAACGTTCTGGCTGCCGTATTGGCAGCGACCAGCCATTGCTTCCGTCCTGCACTAGATCAGGCGCGGCGCAGTTTTCGCTGGCGAGTATCGGCAAGCAGGCTGCTCTGGCCTGAGCCAGAACCACGGCGAATCCATCTTCAATAGTGGGGAATAGATAACCGTCGGCTTTATTATAATAATCCGGCAGGTCTGATTCGTTTTGCCTAGGGATAAATTCGATGATTTCACGGCTTTTCTCAACAAGCTCCTTCGCATCCGCAGCAATGTTTCCCACCCAACGGAAGCGCACGCGTCCTCGCAGTGCTTTAGCTATTTCAATAAAGTCCAAAATACCCTTTCTCAAGCAGACGGTTCCCGTGCAGAGAAACTCAAGTTTAGCACCAGACTTTATCCGGTGGAGTCTGTCATCGATAATGTCGCGGGAAGGCCTGAACTGGCTCACATTAGTGCCCAGGGCTTGTAGGTGAACTTTTTTCTCAGAGTAGCCGCGTTTGAGAAACGTTTTTTGAGCGAAGGTTGATAAAACAAGAATCGCATCCGCTAGCCTATATTCTTTCATTTCCCGATTAATCATCCAGATGCTCGGCTTTTCGATGTCAGCACTCGCACGCTGGGACTCCTGAGCCAGCAGGTGGTATTGGTCACGAATATGGCACGATCCACGGACCAGAGTTTTGAATCCTTGGAAGCCTTTGGCGGAGATTTTTTCAAAGACATCTTGGGCCATACCACTGAATGCATGAACGATAGTCGGGTCAGTTAGCGAAATATGTCTTGCTGACCATATGGAAAAACTTCGATGAAGTAATACTTCCAGCTTGGGAAATTTCCGCACCAGATCCCAGTGATAGGCGTAGCGATGCAGGATGCCGTGCAATGGGAAAGTAGTGAGACATTCGGCAGGCAGTCCAAAGCGTTTGGCGATAAACTTTGGGTAGTTGGTGATGACATCCACTTTGACGCCCAATTCAATGAGAGCACGCGCAAGGCCAAAGGCATGGAATCGTCCTTGGACGATGATGGCGATACGGGCGCTCTTAATCATGCTGCGCAGTATTTGATTATTTCGACAAAACGGTCGGCGTAAGTGTTCTTGTATTTTGTGATTCTTTCCCATGCGGCGTTCCGCATGGCTTCCCGCTTGACGCGCCCTGCATGAAGTAATTGACGTGTTTTCATCACTAGTTCATCTGGAGTGGAGAAGTAGAGCACGGCATCACCTTCTACGCCATACATCTCGCGGTGTTCTTGCGTATCTTCCACGATGAGGCATCCGCGCATGGCCGGTGCTTCATAAGAGCGCATGGCGTGGCCGTCACGGTTCGCCTTGCGCCCGATCACCAGTGATACCGCAGATTGCGCCATCAGACGGCGCATAGCTGGCGCATCGGCATAACCTCTCCATGAAGGGCGCAACGAAGGTGGCACGCGGTTGGCAGTGTGCAGGGCCAGCCGCAACCCCGATTGCACGAGATGCTCCAGTAGCGGGATGCGATCAGCATCCACGTTACCGTAAAAGGCTACATCCGCGCAGTCCTCGTTCAACGGTTCGCCCTCCCATGGGAAATGCATGTTCGGCGCATAGCCAAAAGGCAGCCACTCAACGCGCTTCACGCCTGCCTGTCGGAATTCATCGAGGTTCGCTCTGCGAGTGCTCAACACGAGATCATAGGAAGGCAGCGCTTTGAGAAACCATGTTGCCTTGTGTGCAGGATTCCATGGATCATCAGTCGAGTAGTTGGCCACGGTGGCTCCTGACTTTTTCATTTCTACAATCGTGGCCGCTGTCAATGGCGAGAGACCAGTGGTCACCACAGTCTTCGCCCCGGATTGATGGAATTGTTGCAATACTTTGCTCTGGAACTGGGATAGACGCGGAGGAATTTTGCCCATCACGCGCCAGCACCACTGCCGCAACCACCACGGTGCTTCATAAGCCTCTAGGGCGTTTGCTTTCACCAGCGGAAGGCCAAGCGAATCCGCGCCTTTAGCTAGGTGCGATCCAACATGAACTGATCCGAAATTCGCGATTAGCAGCACTTTGCTCATCAGAAAAGCCCCGCCCAGATTTTTGCCTGACGTTTGATTGAAAGGTTTTCATGGGCATATTCCGCCGCGTCTCGGCCCATGGCTTCGCGTTCAGTGGCATTCATGCTCAGCAATTCACGCAATACTTTCGCCAGCGCAGGGACATCGCCCTCTGGAAAAATGCGCCCGTGACCGGCTACGAGTTCGGGGATGGCACCACTGTCACTACCAACGACCACCTTGCCACAAGCCATCGCCTCCGGCAGCACGCGGCCATATTGTTCCTTCCATTTTGGCGTGCTCAGAGACGGCAGCACGACAATGTCCGCTGCGTTCATGTGTCCTGGCATTTCATCATGTTTGGCGTCAAAATAAACCACGCGATCAGCGATGCCGAGCGAGTTGATCCGCGTTTTCAATTCCGCAGTATAGTCAGTTTTGTAATCCGAGAAATGATCCATCAGGAACTGCCACGGCAAGTCTTTGATTGTGGCTAAAGCGTCCATTAGCAGATGCACACCTTTCTCTGGCGTGAGCCTGCCGAAGTAAGCCACCGTGGGCTGATGCAAGCCGAGCCGGGCGCGAGTGGACATCATTGTATTCCTGTCCTGAATCTGAAAAAGTGATGGATCAAATCCCAGCGGAATCTGCGTGGCCCGGTTTTTGAAACCCATCATCTCCATGACGCGTGTGCCATCGCGGCTGAGAGTAAACACGCGATCCACTTTCGGATGCACCCAACCCCGCAAGGCCCAAGTCAAGAGTGGCCCTACCATCCGTGCGGGCTTGAGAGCCTTCAGCCCTGCAGTGAAATCGCGCAAATAATGCGGCATTAAATTCTCCGCCGTCATGGCCCAGACTTTCGCGCCACGACCAGCACTTGCTGCCTGCCGAGTCATTAGTGTTGCGGGATCATTGTCCACCAACATATGAGTTGGCTTCCATGCTGCAGCGAGTTCATCCAACCCCTGCATTCGTTGCAATCGTCCATGCTTGCCAGTGATGTCGAGTAAAGTCAGTTCATACGGCGCAGGCGATCCTAACGGAGTCTCGCGCCACTGACTGCCTACATGAAGTCGGCGCGGGGCCACTAAATGCACTGTCACACTGTGCTGCTCCAACAGTTCGCGATAAACCGCTCGATTCACCGGCTGGTGGCACGGTGGTGAGACCACCATCAGACGCGCTTGATTCATGCAAAAAACTTTACCATGTGCGAAGCCTCATCTTCCAATGAAGCCGCTGGTTGCCAGCCGAGATTTTTTAACCGGTTTGTCCGCACATTGAATGGCTGGCGGAAGGCGTCCTGACCGTTGCCAAATTCAAGTGTTGGAGGAACTGAAGCCGAGCGCTGAATCAACCGGGCCGCTTCATCAAGCCGCAGGGATTCACCATGCGCGAGATTGAATAGTCGTTCTTTCTGAGGACTGGCCCGTAGTAACAATCGCGCTGCAGCGATGGCATCGGAGAATGGAAGAAAATCGCGGTAACTAAGACCGTCGTTCTGTAACTTCATAACACCTGCCGCCGCCTGAAGGCAGAGATCCACGAAAAGCAGTTTTGCCTGATCGCCTAAGTCTGCATGGGCGGGCGTGCCGACCATGTTCGAGGGCCGCACGATCCAGGCGCGTTCATCATTTGCGAGATACTTTTCGCAGGCCAGATGGGCGTGTCCATAAGGATGGATCGGTGCAGGCTCATCGGCTTCATCGTAGCTAGAACGCCCTCCCGTTCCATAGACGTGGAAGCTGGAAAAGTGCAGCAGTCGCGCCGCCTGTCCTGCATCAAGCAATCGCACGCAAGCCCGCACCGTTGACAATGCCTGTTCTCGTGCCGCTTCAGGATCGCGCGTTGCTTCCGCTGCTCCGGGCATGGCGAGATTGATGATGGCATCGAAGCGCCCTTCCACCGCGATGGTGTCACTGACGGCTGAATCAAATCGGACGCCCCACAACCCCCGCCGCTTGATCCAGTCCTCCTTGATGGGGGAATCCGAACGACGCGTGACCGTCACTTCCGCCTCGCCTTGCAGCGCTTCCGCCAGCCGCGAACCGAAATATCCCGCACCACCGACGATTAAATATCGCATCGAAATTTCAGCTTTCAGTTTTCCACTTTCAGCTTTTCCCCACCTCACCCGTGCTTAATATCCCATTGGTAGGGGATATTATTAGTGAACGGATCCATGCGCTCAATCTCATCTTTCATGTGGGCATGAGACGGGCAATTCGCCACGATTGACATCTCATCTCCGATGCCTTTGAATCCATTCCATACCAGCGGAGGCACAGTCACGAGACAGTAGTTTTGCTCTCCCATGAAAATTTCCTGAACTTCTCCGCGTGTGGGAGAATCGGGGCGGTCATCATAGAGCACGAATTTGATCATGCCGTGAACCACCGCGTAATTTAGCGTCATCACTTTGTGGATGTGCCAGGCTTTGATCGCGTTGGGATAAATACACGAGAAGTAAATCTCGCCGAACTGTTGAAAGTGCGGTGCATCACTGCGGAGCATGTGCATGATTTTTCCGCGTTCGTCGGGAATCTGGCGGAGAGGAGTGATGATGACGCCGGAGATCATGAGGAGGGAAAAGTTGAAAGTTGAAAGTTGAAAGTTGAGAATTGAAATCAAATGGTTGCCGGAGGTAGGGAAGCGGGATGGGAAAAGATGAAATACGAAAGTTGAAAGTTGAAGTTTCGAGTGTGGTTGGCCATTTCTGCTTTCAGCTTTCCACTTTCAGATTTTCTTCGGCCCAAGTGACGGATGCAACCTTGGCATCGTTCATGTAGGCAGTAATATCGGCGCGGGTTTGTGTGAGGGCGTCTTGTTTTTGTTGGGCAACGTGATGATACCATTTTGCGGTGGCCTGCACATTGCGCGTGAAGTTCCAGACTGGCTGCCATTGCAGCATGTGATAGGCCTTGTCGATCGAAAGCCCGAGAAGACCCGCTTCGTGCATTGCTCCGGCTTGGCTGGTGTCGCACCACTCGCCGGGCCAATGCTTGAGCATTTCCGTGACTAGAGCTTGCACACTGCGATTGGCCTCGGCCCAAGGACCGAAATTGAAGGCCGTGCTGGCAGAAGTGCGCGAAGTTATTCGCGGAAGTTTTATCGATCCAGTCAACATCGCACCCAGCCAGAGATAGCCGCTGAGCGGTTCTAACACGTGTTGCCAAGGGCGGGTGGCGGAAGGATTGCGCACTTGGATGGACTCGTGCTTGAGCAAGCTGCGCACGCAGTCGGGCACGATGCGGTCGTCCGACCAATCGCCGCCACCGATGACATTGCCCGCACGGGCAGTGGCCATCGCTACGCCGCCGGAGTCCGGTTTGTTGAAGAATGAACGGCGATAAGAATGGGCCACGATTTCCGCCGCGCCTTTGCTGGCGCTGTAAGGATCATGGCCGCCCATGGCATCGTCTTCGTGATAGCCGTGAAGCACTTCGCGGTTTTCGTAGCACTTGTCGGAGGTTACGATCACGCAGGCGATGTCGCGCCCCATGCGTCGCAGGACATCGAGCACATTCAGGGTGCCGACGATGTTGGTGGTCATGGTCTCGACAGGTTCGCGATAAGAGAGACGGACGAGTGGTTGTGCTGCGAGATGAAAGACGTAATCGGGGCGTGCGGCGAGCATGGCTTTTTCCAAGGCCGCAGCATCACGCACATCTCCAATGATGTGGGTCATGCGTTGCTCGAGTCCAAGGGCACGGAAGTGATCCGGCTCATCATTCACGCGGATGCTGTAACCAGTGACTTCAGCTCCGAGCATCAACAGCCATTCGCTCAGCCACGAGCCTTTGAAGCCCGTGTGGCCGGTGATGAAGACGCGTTTGTTTTTGTATAAATTTGCGAACATAGGTCACCACATTTTCCACGGAGCTTGGCCGGAATTCCAGAGGTCATTCAGAAGTTGATACTCACGGGGAGTGTCCATCGGCTGCCAGAAGCCTTCGTGGCGGAACATTATAAGCTGGTTGTCGGCAGCGAGGCGATCCATCGGCCCGCGTTCGAGAACGAGTCCTTCATCATCGTTGAGATAGCGATCCAGCAGCTCTCGCTGGAAAACAAAGAACCCGCCATTGATGCAGCCGCCACTGACCTGAGGTTTTTCATTGAATTTCTTCACGGCACCGTTCTCAACACTTAGCTCGCCGAAACGTCCCGGAGGGAGCACACCGGTAAGCGTGGCCAACTTACCGTGTGCGCGGTGGAACTTGAGCAGGGCTGTGATATCGACATTGCCCACCCCGTCACCATAGGTGGCGCAGAAGCAATCGGCATCTTCCAGAAAATGGCGCGCGCGATGAATGCGCGCGCCAGTCATGGTTTCCTCTCCGGTGTCCACCAGCGTGACCTTCCAAGGTTCTGCTGGTGTGCCATGAAAAGTCATGCGACCCGCGTCAGTGCGGCTCAGGTCAATGGTCACATCGGTCGTGTGGAGCGCAAAGTTTAGGAAGAACTCGCGGATGACGTGACCTTTGTGTCCGAGAAGCAGCACGAAGTCATTGAAGCCATGGGCACTGTAAATTTTCATGATGTGCCAAAGGATTGGCTTGTCGCCAATAGGCACCATAGGTTTTGGGATGAGGTCACTGACTTCGCGGATGCGAGTTCCGCGTCCGCCGCAGAGGATGGCTACTTTCATGAGGGGCAAGCTGTTGTTATTTTTGGATTGAGCGATTCATTGCGGGTCAGCGTGAATGGTTCCCCACACTCCATGTTTTTCCGGCCACGAACGGTCAAGGTGGATAATTTCCGGCCCTTCCAACCGGCTGAGTTTATAGCCCCAATCAGTGAGGAGCTTGGCCACCATGATATCTTGTTCAGGCGTATGGAGTTCGATTACAAGATGAGGACGATATTTAGCGATGGTCTGCGCCGCGCCCTCTAATGCGCGACCTTCAGCACCCTCGACATCTATCTTAACGAGCCTGAGTGACTGGAGATTTTCTCCGGCCAGCACATTGTCGAGCATGCGGCAGGGCACATCCACTTTTTTGTTCGAATCCGCGTCCTCGGGGCGGCTAGCAATATGACTGCTTTTAGTTGAGACGCCCAAGACAAACGGAATGACCGAGTCGCAATTCCAAAGGCCGCAGGGATGCACTGATACCTGACTTAATTCGTTGAGAGCGATGTTTTCCCGTAACTCATCGCAAACTTGGGGATGAGGTTCAAAAGCCAAAACCCTGCCTTGCGTCCCAGTTAGCCGGGCGAGTAAGAGGGTATGCACACCCCAGTTGGCTCCGGCGTCGATGACCGTGTCCCCTGGTCTGACGAGCTTGCGGTAGGCCAATTGATTGGCTTTTTCGTTGCCAGAGTAAAATGCGGCGAACCCTGTGCTTTCGCTTAATTTGAACCTCATTCCACGCATCGGCCCCCAAAGAATACGGCAAACGGATCCCGGAGGGAGGACGGTTCGGCTTAACAGTGTTTTGATAAGAGAGAATGACATGCTAATCTTGGTTGTTGGGATTTAATCGACTGCCTACAAGTTTACTTGATGCGAGTTTCGCGTCTGCCGCAGAGGATGGCTACTTTCATTTTGAGTGAGTTTGGTTGCTCTTAAAGGCAACAAGGTCGGTGCCGCCGGATACGACGGGATCATGCGGGCTGCGGTCGCCGCGCAGCCAGGCATCTAGCGGCACGGTAATGTAGCCCATGTCGTGAAGATAGCGCTGGGCATCACCAGCGTGAGTTTCGTCGCGTTCTTCAGCCCAGTCATTGAACTCAAAAAAAATGATGGGCGCTGGAATTTGTGAAAGCAGGTGGGTGGCGCCTTTGAAGACGCCAAGTTCAAAGCCTTCCACGTCAACCTTGATCACATCCACGCGAGCTATGTTGTTTTCTGCAGCGGCTTCGTCGAGCGAAATTGTCTGAACCTCCACACCTGAGGTGCCGAAGCGGTTCACGAGCGAACCCATGCCGAACTTGGCAAGTGGTGCATCGTAAAAAGTGAGATGATCTCCACTGTGCTCAGTGACGGCGCGGTTAAACACTTTCAGCGCAGGAAATTGGTGGCGCTGGGCGTTGTGATGCAAATATGAGTAGATCAGGGGCGAGGCTTCGAAGCCCAGCACGCGTCCCTTTGGGCACCACTGTTGTGCCGAGAAAAGGGAGAAGACTCCAACGTTCGCCCCGACATCGAAGAAAATGGAATCGGCATGAAGTATGGTAGATAAGGCACGGCACAATCCGGTTTCATACTGACCATCTGCAATGAGGCCCATAGCCACCGGTTCATGTGTGGAAGGCACACGGAAAGTGAGTCCGCAGGTTGAAATATCAGCCTCGCGCCCCTTCAAAGCTCGATGAATACACCAGCGGGCGAGTCTTGATTTGCCGGGCGTTCTCGCTGGCAACAGACGAAGCAGCCGCAGCCACTGAGGAATCGCTGCGGCGGGGGATAAAGATGGCTCAATGGCTGGCATTCGTGGAATTCAGGAGTTCGAGGACTGGTTGGAATTGCGCTTCGTAGTTCCAAGTGGATTGCACGAGTGACCGTCCGGTTTCACCCATCCGGCGCACATCATCGCGATGATCGCGCAGCCAGGCAAAGGTTTTAGCAAGTTGGGATACGTTTGATGAATCACAGCTTACCGCGCAGCCATTTTGCACATAGAGATGGTCCCATTCAGAATTCGGAGAAACAATCAGGGCCAGCCCCTGAGAAAGATAATCAAAAGGTTTGTTCGAGGCACCCGCCATGTGGAGCATGTTGATGTCACCGTCATGGATGCGCAACATCGAAAGACCCACGTCGCACTCGGCACATTTTTCCAACATCTCTCGGCGATCCAGAGGACCAAGATACTCAAATCGCTCACACAGGCCCAACTTTCTGGCTTCTTCCACAAGTTCATCCGTGTAACCAATATGTCCCGGCGGCTCATAGCCTACGAGCCTAATGCTGACTCCTGCGCCGCTTTGTTGGAGGGCTTGGAGATAAATCATGGGGAACCGGTCCGGCACAATCGAACCATGATAGAGGAGGCGAATCGGATCGGTTGGACTGGCTGAGCGCGACGAGGACCGGGTGGCTTCTTGCGATGATGGACAGTTCCACACGCAGAAGGTTCTACCGGTGGGTCGGGCTTCATGGATAAGCAGGTCAAGTCGCTTCTGATTTGGCAAAATAATGGCATCAGCCTTATGCGCCAGTTTAAATCGCGCTTTCATGATGAATTTGACAAAACGACTTTCGTTCTTGCCGGGAGATTGATTCGGTGAGTCATGCTCGTGATAAAGTATGCGGCAGCGAAAGAGCCGCCGGATCATCAGGCCGGATGTGGCGGACATGGCATCTGAGCAATAAATCCAGTCGGGACGGAAGCGCCAGGCGCGCCAGATAATCCAGATGTGGAATAGCAAAAAATGGAATTTTTGTTTGATGCCAGGGCTGCACCAATTCATCTGCCGCACGCTGATTCGCGGATTTGGAGGCAGTTTCAATGAAGCTCCACCGCGTCCCTTCAAACCACAGAACTCAGCTTCCCACCCTCGCCGAGTCAGGATTTGTGAACTGTGCTCCAGCGGGGGATAGGCGCCGGGATTGGTGTATTGGATATAAAGGATGCGGCGGGCTGGCGGTGCGGGTTTTACCGATATACTGAGCGGATTCGGGTCGCTGCTGCCATCTGAAACCAGTATCCATCTGTGCTGTGGCATTCGGTGGTGCCGCCATACTTTGCCAAAGGAATAAGTCGTCTTAAATCGTGAATAGCTGGCGCAGTGTGAAATGCTTTGCGCCAGACTTCGGAGCAAGGACAACAAGCTGGCTTCCTTCCGATGCCGCAGAATATGCCGCAGCGCTCGCACCCAGCCCCAGGGCTGGGCGATCAAGGGATATCGCAGATAAGCAAGGAGCACTTCGTTCTTGATCCACGGTAGGATGGTATGGGCATTTTCCGCCTGCGGGCGGGCGTGCCAGGCCCGAAGCCAAGGCGAATGAATGATTTCAAAGCCAGCACAGTGAATTTGGAGTGAAATGTCAGTCTCCTCTACCCCATAGGCATTCGGCACAGGGACAAAGCCCGGAATATTTTCATGCATGCTCTTGCGGTGCATCGAAGCGCTGCCGTCGTAGGACCTAGCCGAAGTAGCTTCCAGTTCAGGTGGTAGCACTGGTTTCTCTGAAAGATAAACCGCAGGAGAAATGATCCCCGCATTAGGAAAGGCATCCATGAGAGCGATCGCCTTGGCAAAGTATTCTGTGTCTATAGGCCACGAATCATCGTCAAAGCTAGCGATGCATTCACACGCCGCTTGTTGGAACAATAACTGTCGCCCGCCACCGGGGCCTATCTTACGCGGTGAACGGAAAATGCGCACCGGTATCGGTGCTCCGTCGCTGAGGTCACGTTCAGGTTCCCATCCTCCGTCATAATGTAACAGTATTTCCTGCGGGAGAGGACGACAGGCGAAGATGCGCTGTAGAGTGCCTGCCAGTGCTTTTTCGTTACGGAAGGCAGGTATGGCGATTGATATGGGAACGGTATCGGGCATCTATGAAAGTTGAAAGCTGAAAGCTGAAAGCTGAAATCTGAAATCTGAAAGCTAATCGCGGTTGGCTGATGATTTTTAGCCCCTAGCTATCAGCAATAAGCTATCAACTTATGAGACTGCATCAGATTAGGCTGCGAGAATTTCATCGTAGATTAACTTCATTTCTGCTGCCACATCTCGCATGTTGCGCGAAGAGAGGGGCGTGTTTCTGGTTAGATTTCATTTGCCTGAAACGAGATTCTTCAGCACACGGGCCAGTCGATTTTCTCGCAATCCTGACCGAAAATTCCAGTGCATGCGATTCATCGAAAGAAAAAGAGACTCCCACCGCTTACCTACACGCACTAAGGAATCCATAAGCGTCGAATAGTGGCTCTTAAAAAGACTATGATGGGAAAATTTAGCATCACCTGAAAAAATGACATATTTGATTCCCAGATCTTTTTCGATGTTGACTTGCCTACACAAGTATTGGTGTCGTATCGGATTAATCGCAAGGGTATATGCAACTGGACCTGTAGTATGAATGACAGCATGACGGCCTGCTCCATGCAGAAACGGATTGTAGCGCTCAATATTTGACAGCACCTGGTTGATCACGGCTTTGAGGAAGGGATGTCCTGGAACCGAAATTACATGCCATTGCTGAAATTCGCCTCCAGCAATGTGACTAACGGCTTTATAAGTGCCCCATGACGCATAGCGGCCATCGGCAACATCTGCGCTCCATTGAGCTAGAATGAATGTTTCATCCGCCCGTAAAACTGAACTCAGCGGTTTCGTCGCCACACTTTTGATATCAAGATAAATACCGCCCAACTGGTAAATACAGAGATATCGAAAGAGATCCGCACGGGCAGCTCCATAGCGAGGATTGATATTCAAATACAACTCCAAAACGCGCCGACTGTAATGATGGCCAATGAAATCTAATATTTCCTCATCATCATAAAACCTCCATTCGTAGTCAGGATTCTGATTTCTAATGAATTCGACATTGGCCTGAATCTTCAGAGGCAGATCCTTGGTGGCATAGGTCTGATGGATGATCTTGGGAATCGAATCACCTTGAACCAACTGCGGCAGATAATCTTCCGTAGGCGGCTGATTTAACTTTCGAAACCACAACATAAAGCTAGAAGCGCGAGTTTGAGCTGCGTGGAGGAAGTCCGGACAGGAGCGCAGTTTTCAAACTGTGGAGGCAGCCCGTGGCACACTTTCGGATTTGTGAATCGGGCACGCCATTGAGGAGAAGTAATTATTATGTCCATTCGCGTAGAGCAATCACCTTGGCCATGCCTCGCCACCACTCGCGCGTCGCTTCGATGCGGCGTTTCATCAGCGGGGATGCTTGCAACACAGTCCGCGCTGCATTCGACAAACCAGGCAGGAGAGCAAGAGGCTGGGTCAATGGAGATAAACAAGAAGCCATCTTGGCCAGGGGTTTCGCCAGGCCATGCGCTTGCAGAAAGCACGCCGCGCAACGCATGGGGAGCATCTCACCATCGCAAGGTGCAATTCCCCACTACATCAAAGTGCCTCGCAGGCACGATGTCATCGGCGTGTGATAAGTGGCAGTGCCGGAATGTTGGATCGCCCGCGCCATACATCATTTCTTGCGTTAAAATAGGCTCAACGGCAAAACGATGAACCTGCATACATTCGTGGACATAGGATGCTGTTTCATTCCCCGGTGCTGCGATGACGTTTTGAATGCCTGAATTAGCTAGAAACCGGCAAAGAGCGTCCACATAGACTTCCGTGCCGCTACAAGGATTGGGATCGCAGGTGAAAGGGACGTGAACTATATTCATTCGCCACCAAACGAAGTTTTATTGAAAGGATAAAGTAGAGATAAACATTCTCTGCTAGTTCCCCCTATATCACCACGCGTTTGGGGAGGAAGTGCCGTTCTACCAGATAAAATCCAGCCAATCCGGCCCCTAAACTGACTAAGGCCCCGCCTAACGCAATCCAACCGTGTGATGGGAGTCTGCCATAGGATTGGAAAAGCCAGGCACAGATCAGCAACTGCACCGGCATGTGGAAGATGTAAACACTGTAGCTGCGAATACCAAGCCATTCCAACGCCCGGCCCAAGCGATGTCGCACAATAAATTCCGGCATGGCCTCGAAAGCCCCGATCATTCCAATGCCCATCATCATACTCACCGGCACACTCAACCAAGGGATTTGCACAGGAAGTGATGACAGGGTCAGGGCCAGCCCGCCGATACCCATTGCAAGCATCCCCCAGAACCACAAAGCGTGAGTTGAGACGCCTCGTTTTGCTGACATCAATTCCGCCAACATCGCTCCAGCCAGCCACATCGGATAACTGCTCAACATACTCGACCACCAGCCGGCCACCGGCCAGAACCAGCAACAAATAGAAACCCCCAAAGCTACTCCATAACCCAAAAAGCGACTCCTCAGCCACAGCCACATGAATACTGGATAGAGAGCATAATAGAAAATTTCATATCCGATTGACCATAGCGGCCCATTGCTGCCAAAGGGGATGCCAAACAAGTTCGGTTGCGCGAAAAGCGCTGGCACTACTGCCGCCATCGAATATCCGGCGTCATGTTGGTTGGTATCGATCACAACATGGCCTGTCATGCCAGCATACATTTTGGGAAAACAAGTGTGACCGATTACATCCAACAACAAGGTAAATAGCAATGCGACATAATACGGCGGAAGGATGCGTTTTGAACGGCGATACAAAAAATCACTAGCGGAAAAGCCCGTCATCCCGCCGGGTGCGCTTGCCTGCTTCGCTGCTCGAAGATGTATAAAAAATCCACTCAAAGCAAAAAATACTGACACGGCTTGAGTTCCAAATTTGAAGATGCCCCCAGATAGCGCGAGACTTTTCTCTATCATGGAATGTGGTAATTCCTTCCACTCATGCCATGGCATCCAGAGGAATCCTCGCGCATGGCCCAAGAGCACCATCAACGCCAAGCAAGCGCGTAGGATGTCAAGATTTCTCAGTTTCATCATATTTGAGCTACCCACACACTGTTACCAAAAGCTTCGGTAAGGCGGTAGCCGGCACTGGTAAGCATCTGCTCGATGTCACTGGAGCATTTCCCCCGATCGGCCAAAATTGTCGGATGCAACTCAAGAGCCAGCGCTCTGATCCGGTGCCGTTGAAAAACCTCAGGAGATCCTAGCAGAGCCTCGTATTCAAACCCCTCAATGTCCACTTTCATAAGATCTACATGGTCAACCTTCTGCTGGTCTAGCACCTGAGCCAGCGTCATTGCTGTCACCTCCTGCGTGGGCAGGGAGTATTTGGCATGTCGGTGCAGCCCGCTACCACCGGAGTTGGTGTCGGAGGTGAGGTGCAGGGTTAACTGGCCCGGGGTGTCGGTAACTGCGGCATTCACCAGACTGACGTTGGAAAGACCATTGAGACGCAAGTTTTCTTCGATTACTGGTAGCAGGCGTCGCTGAGGCTCGATGGCAATGACCCGCCCTTGCGGCTGACACAGTCGGGCTCCGATGACGGTGAAATATCCTTCATTGGCTCCGAGATCGACAAAGGTTTTGCCGGGACCGAGAAATTGTTTCAGGGTTGAGCACATGTTCGGCTCGTAACAATCTCTCTGGCTCAAGGCAATGCCGAGCAAGGACACCGGATCAATGAAGAATATTCCCTGCTGTGTCTCAACGTTCAAGCGGGAGACTCCGAGTAGTTTTTTTATCCATACTGCAACCGGGGCCGGTCTCACTCTCATGAGGACAGCCTGAAGAATGCGATGATAAAGTCCCAGGGGATTGCGATGAGCGGTGGGCATAGTTGGATTAGGTTCTATTTATTTTCAAGAAGCGCTTGGCGGACTCATACCAGCTTCGCGGAATGCACGTAGCCAGTAAATGACGGAACACGCGCGGTTTGGTCAGGATTGAGGGCTGCCAGCGGAATGCCTCGGAGTAGCAGCGTCGTGCTTCAGCATTCATGGAATGTCCAAAATATTTCGTGGCAAAGTCGAGGTATTGTTCGGCATAGACATCGGCCTTTGCCGCCTGTTTGGCCTGCTCTAATGCAGGATCCGTTTCAGTTTCTGAATATATTTTGTTCAGAAGCCAGATCACGGACTTTTCCTCACTGCCATCCTTGCTGACTTTGGAATGCCAGTTGCTGCCATGCACGCGATAATCCGCCAACACCTCGTCGCAGTAATGGTAATCCCATTTCCGGGCCAGCATGATGTTAAAATACCAGTCGTTGAACGCCAACCCTTCTGGAACGGGCCACGCACTCATCCAAGCCTCGCGCCGAGCAATGACCGTTGGGGCGCAGATGAAATTTTTCTTCAGTAACGCGACGAGTTCATTGCCTTGAAAGTCGCGGCCGCCGTGCTGGTCGTCTGCGCGTTCGAGATTCACCGTTCCATCCGCGTCTATGAGAGCAATGTTTCCATAGACCAGTCCCACTTGGGGGTATTCCTCCAGCAAGGGAACGGTCTTCATCAAGAAACCCTGGCGGTAGCGGTCATCAGGATCTATGCGCACGACATACTTACCCCTCGCTGCCGATAGCCCTTCGTTGACTGTGAAGATGTGGCCCTTGTTCTCTCGGCGATCTATGATCTTCAGACGCGGATCAGTGTAGCTGCGCAGAATATCAATGGTGTCATCGGGTGAGCCATCATTCACCGCGATAACCTCGAAGTCATAACCGCCTTCCTGCGAGAGAATGCTGTCGATGCAATCGCGCAGATAGCGGCCATAGTCATAACAAGGCATGACAAAACTGATCAGTGGGCCAGTCATGCTTGTCTGATGATACGCGCTGGAACTCCAACCACGGTGACGTTGTCCGGGACATCATGAATGACAACCGATCCAGCTCCGATAATGGTATTGACGCCGATGCGAATTTTCTCCTTCACAACAGCCCCGGCTCCGATGAACGAGCCTTCGCCCACGATGACGTTGCCGCACAGGGTGGCACCGGGATTGATGTTCACAAAATCGCCAATTTCGCAATCATGAGAGATGGAGGCTTTTACGTTTATGATGCAATGGCGGCCAATGCGGATTCCAGTGGTCAATACAGAGCCAGGCGCAATGCAGGTGCCAGACGCAATGTCCACATCTTGCCCGATCCATGATGAGGATGAAATCACGCTGTTAGGTAACAACACAGCAAGTTCAAGGGCGGATACCTTATCAACCACTATTTTTCTGACAGAGTTGCTTCCCAATGCGGTGATGTATCGCAGTCCTGTGGGATACTTTTTAGCAAGTTCTGGCAGTAGCGACAAGCTGCCTAGCACACTACTACCGGCAAATGAGCCCTGATCACGAGCATCATCAATGAATCCAAGCAGGTAAAGTCCAATGGGCTTTTCCGATTCACGAACGTAGCAGGCCACTTCGCTCCCGTGCCCTCCCGCGCCAATGATGATGAGAGGCGTCATTTTAACGCAGCGTCCGTGAAGAGGCAATCATGTCGAGCATCCCCATAAGACCGCTGTGGTCTCTATTGCCGATTTCAGTTAGTTCCTTGAGCCACTTTGCATTGCGGTAGTAGATGGCTTCGGGATCGGCGATGCGCCCGGTGACGATAGCCTCGACGATCTCCTCTGCTCCTGAGGTCACATTCACTGTTGGCACGATGCCCTCATCTTTCATGCGGGCAACGGAGACGTGATAATTGCGGTTGTCTGGGTTGTCGAGCTTCACATACACCGGTTTCACGGCAGGATTGATGCGCTGGAAAATGCCGATGAGATCGACTACTCGGAAGTTCTCATGGGCGATGTTGCAGATGAGATGCTTGTGATTGGGGTTCTCCACAAAATGGATAAAGGCGCGGGCGCAGTCCGCCACATGAAGGAAGGGGCGCCATTGCTGGCCATCGCCAAAGACACGCACCTCATTGTATAGTGTGGAGCAGTAGCTGAAGATGTTGATCACCAGATCGAACCTCATGCGCGGGGAAAAGCCGAACAGTGTGCCGTTGCGCAGGATTGCAGGACGCCAATTTTTGTCGGCTATACTGAGCAGATAGGCATCGGTATCAACTTTTGACTTGGCATAAGTCGTCAGTGGATTGGTCTGACCGTCTTCATCCGCCTCGCCAGCAGCCTCGCCATAGACGGAACATGAAGATGAAAAGATGAAGCGGATGCCGCGTTCCTTGCAGGCGGTGGCCAGATCGCGTGAGGCTTCAAAGTTGACCTCTTCTGTCAGTCGCGGGTTGAGTTCGGCAGAAGGGTCATTCGAGATGGCAGCGAGATGAACCACGACATCAATATTTTTAAGTAGAGCATCAAGAGAAGTTTTTTCTGCCAACACCTGACGGATATCATCACGTATGATTTCAACGTCTGGTCGCAAGGCGCGCAGATGTTCGACTCCAAAGTAACCAATATCCAGCACGCGAACCTTGTGTCCGCGGACGAGAAGTTTGGGAACCAATACCGAGCCGAGATATCCGGCTCCACCAGTGACGAGGATGTTGCTCATAAGAAAAAGCTGAAAGCTGAAAGTGGAAAGTTGAAAGTGGAAGGAGGAACGAGGAAAAGCTGAGAGTTGAAAGCTGAAAGCTGAAAGTTGAAAGTTGAAAGTTGAAAGTTGAAATGGAGAGCCAAAAGCTAAAAATGGAAAGGTGAAACCTAAAGAAAAAATGTTGATAGTGGAATATTAAAAGACCAAATGGCCGAGAGTTGGAGTCGCGAGCCTTGGGAATTCGGATGGAAGCCGTCTTGCGAAACGCTAATTAATTTCAGCTTTCAGCTTTCGGCTTGCAGTTTTCCACTTTGTTTTCAATAGTGATAACGAGCTTGGGCAAAAAGGAGTTTATCATTCGTCACTTGGTAAACGAGGCGGTGCTCCTGAGTGATACGTCGTGACCAGATGCCCGCTTCTAGGTGACGTAGTGGTTCAGGTTTACCCAATCCAGCAAAGGGATCGCGTCGAATGGCTTCCACGAGTTCGAGGACTTTGAGTGCGACTTTTCTATCCGTTGACACCCAGTGGGCCAAATCCTCCAGAAAATTCCGGTCAAATACAAGGAATCTGTCGGGCATCAGGGATGCGCGGTTTGGGCCTTCAGTTGGTCCATGGTGAGTGGCCGGCCTTCGCCCTGGTTTAATCGCTGCAGGGCACCTAGAAGCCGCCGCGCATTGGCGGGAGAACGGAGCAAGTGAGCGGTTTCCAGCAAACCATTCCACTCGTCCAGTGCTACCAGCACCACCGATTCCGAGCCTCGACGGGAAATAACCACGGGTTCCCGTGTGGCAATGGTTTCATCCCATACAGTGGCTAGACGGTCACGAGCATCGGTGTAGGAAATGGAGGTCATAAAGGGAGGATATCACGGACAGGTTTCCTGTCCAGAATTGAAACAAGGCACATTGGGTGTTTCTGAACCATTTGGGCGACGCAGACTTTTTCAGTTTTCAGCATTTCATTTTCAGCAAAGAACGCCGCGCGAACGCTGGTGTAGGACCTGGAGTAACGTGGGCCTCTGGCCTGCGGGTGTCGGGAGCGTCTCGCTCACGAGGGGTTCAATGCCTTTGCAGGGCGAGACGCCCGCAACACACACAGCCGGGACGGACTGTGTTACTCAGGAGCTTTTACCAAAGTAGTCTTGCACACTTTTGAAAAGATATTCCAGCTCTTCTTCACTCATTACCGTGTGGAGTGGCAATGAGACCAAATTATCCTTGATGGAGTTAGTAAAGCTCAAGTCCTGTTCACGGTAGCGTCCACGATAGAACTTCAGGTCGTGGTTGGCCGTGTAGTAACGGCGCACGGCAATGTTCTTTGTTTGCATGTAGCTGACGAATGCTGTCGCATCTTCGTTGAGGATAATCGGAAAATAGAGATAGGGACAAGTCACGTCTTTACTGACTTTCATGGTTCGCAGCAATCCGCGTTGTTCCAGACCACTGAAGAAATCTACATAGCGTGCGGCGTTCTTCGCGCGACTGCCGAGGATGAAATCCACTTTCTCGAGATTCCGCAAGCCCACGAGCGCGCAGACTTCAGTCATTTTGGAGTTTAAGCCGGGGATGTCCACATCGCCGCGAGTCTTCTCATACTGTCCAAAATCACGCAGACGCAGTAACAGCTCGGCGATCTCGGGATCGTTCACGATGTTGGCCCCGCCTTCCATCGAAGTAAAAATTTTGGTGGCGTGAAAGCTAATCATCTCGCTGAAGCCATACTCGTGTGCATGCCGGCCTTTGAACTTGGAGCCGAATGCCGGGGCGTTGTCGAGAATCACCGCCAGATTGTATTGCTTGGCCATTGAGCCGAGTTGCTCCAGATCGCAGAGATTGCCGTAGGCACCCACTGGCAGAATCATTTTTACATTCGGTGAATCCACCACAGCCTTGTTCAAGTCCAACACCAGAGTTTCATCAACGTCGCAGAAGACAGGTTTGAGGTTATTAGTGACGAGGGCGTTGATAGTGCCGGAGAAAGTGAATGAGGGCACTAATACCTCGAAGGTATCATGTGGCGAGCAGCCGAGTTTCTGCTTCCATGCTTGGATCAGATGGTAAAGAGCCAACTCGCCATTGCAATTTACTGAGGGCTTGATGGCGCATCCGTAAAACTCTTGGAGCTTGTCCTCGAATTTGCGCGCATGGGGTGAGTTATTGGTGACGAGGCCCGTCTTGAGGCACTGTGCGAAATCGTCTGCGATCTCGCTGAGATCAGGCATGAAGGGCTTTACGATATTGAGGTGCATTGGGGGAAAAGTTGAAAGTTGAAAGCTGAAAGTTGAAAAGGAGCGGGGGAAAAGCGGAAACGGAAAGTTGAAAGTTGAAAGCTGAAAGCGGATAGGGAAATTAGAGGGTCAATCGGAGTTCTTGATCATAGTGGTCATGATGGCGAGGAGTTCTGAGGCTTCTATTTCGAGTGGAGTTGTTAGTGCGGGGACGATGGAGCAGTCTTCGCGTAAGAGTTCCAGCCACAATTGGGTTTCATCTGCTTCTTGGCAAGCACCACCGAGTTTGGACACGAACTCTGCGGTTGATCGAGCGCGGCTTGCCTCGCGAACTTGAGCAGCGACTGATGTTCCGGACCGCAGCATCTGCCGGGCGATCACTTGCACTTCTTCACGTTTGCGCGGTAGAGAGACAAAGAGTCGAATGATCTGCGATGCAAACCGCTTCGTCCGATCTCTGAATGCTTGAGGCAGTCTTCCTTTCACCACGCGAAGCTAAAATTCATTTCCGCTTTCAACTTTCAACTTTGGAGAATTCCAGACCCAAACCGCTTCGTCCGATCTCTGAATGCTTGAGGCAGTCTTCCTTTCATAACGCTAAGCGAAAATTCATTTCCGCTTTCCGCTTTCAATTTTCAGCTTTTCCCAGTCCAGCTTTCCGCTTTCAACTTTCAGCTTTTCCCAAGAGCTCCGCGACATGCCTCCCTATCTCCAGAGCCGCCGTTGCAGCGGGTGAGGGCGCGTTGCAGACATGAATTTGACCGGGCTTCTGCACAATGAGAAAATCATCCTCCAGCGCACCGTCAGGATGCAGGGCTTGGGCGCGGACTCCGGCGGTGCAGGGCATGACATCAGCCTCGGTGATCGCTGGCACGAGACGTTGGAGTGATCGGACAAATTCCGCGCGACTGAATGAACGAACGATTTCGTGAAAACCATCGCGCCAAT
>JBBRNC010000035.1:0-42705 GCA_038230495.1 Verrucomicrobiales bacterium | reverse complement strand
TGGTTCCAAATTCAAGCGAGGTGATGCGTTTTTTTGATAGTCGCTACTTCCCTGTGTGCCGATGGCTACAACTACCTTCGAGCGAAAGATTGTCCATTGCCGCGTCTCTTAACTGGAAACTTGCACCAAAGATGCGGCTTTTGTCGTCCAAGGAGGCGAGCGGAATGAAATCCTGGCTTGAGGCCGCGACGCAACTACCTCCCAATAAGCCGGGCGGCGTGAATCCATTGGAGTGGCTCCAATCTTGTCCCCCGCTAGAATATGAACATTTCGGCCTAGACGAGCATACCAGCAAGATGATCGTCCAAGTTGACTGGCGTTTTAGCGAAGATGAAATCGGAGAGGCATTCAAGAATCTGCTCCGGGAACGGCGTGGCGACCGCAAGAAGAAAAGTGGGGCCGGGAAACCGCCATATCTGAATATCCTTAAAGGCCTAGCCCTGATGCGCCGGATGGATGGCCGTGGCTTGATGGAGAAAGAGGCGGTAGATGGAATTTTCAAAGTTAAAGATCAACGGAACACTTTTTCGGGTGCTGCGCGCACAGCCTACACTAAGGCATTTCAAATGAAATCATTCTTGCAACGAGAGCTTGAGGAATTTGCCAGCGCATCAAGACAACTCTGACTAAGGCTGTCCCGATATTCGGACGAATATTCGGAGTAATGCGGGGGAAGCTATTTGTTGTCCGCCATAATTTCCGTGTAATTAAGTTAGCTCACTATGAGCTTACAACGTCCCCCAATGACCACGCAGCCGGTCGAGTGGCTGCGAATCCCCGATGCCTGCCGCCTAGCAAGCATGTCCCGCAGTTCACTTTATGAACTGCTCCAATCTGGAACAGTCAAGAGCGTCAGCTTACGAAAGCATGGCAACTCACGCGGATCGCGCCGAGTCAGTGCAGAGTCGCTGAGAGCTTACCTCAACAACCTACCCCAAAACTAAAACCCCGCCGCGCTGCATGGATGCGAACGGGCGGGCTTGTGAAAGAGAACCCATCATAATCGCACCAGATCAAGCGTGGCGCAACCACTGCGTCACCATGAAACTAAAACTAAATAAACCCATCAGTGAGGGAATGCGTCTCTCGCTGGCAATCAACCAAATGGAGATTGCTTGCGGCCACCTCTTTGCAGAACTGGAAAAGGCCAAGGCAACACTTGCCCCGGAGGACTCATTCCAATGGATTCGTGTCTTGCTTGCTGAGTCATGCGCCAAGCTTGCAATGCTCTACACAGAAGGGGGGATCAAGCCATGAAACCACCTGATGCTGTTAAAAATGAAACGGGACGCAAGAGCAGAACTAAGGGCGTTTCCGTCACCGATGAGATTTTCTACTGCGTTCCAACAAAGGAATATCTTTTGAAAAACGAATCTGGGCGATGGCTTTCATTGAACGATGGCGGCTTCAAGAGGTGGCTGCGTTCCAAAGGCTACCGCAGTAGGCCAGCGGAGGGCGAAAGCATTTCCGCAGCGGAAGCGGTGATGCTGCATATTCAAGATCATCGTGACGTGGACTTTGCGGGAGCCGTGGCCGGGAAGTGTCTTGGCTTCCATGCGGAAAACGGCACGCGCTTCCTCGTGACGAGTGAAGCGGAGCTTGTGGAACCTGCCAATGGTGATTGGAGAACCGTGCAGGCATTTATTGATGGCTTGTTTTACGGTGATGATTCAGATCAAAGTGATACTCAGGTTGCGGTGTTCCACGGCTGGATGCGGGCTGCGTATGCTTCGCTTTGTGAAGGCAAGCATTCACATGGACAGGCACTTGTCCTTTGTGGTGTTGCTGGATCGGGTAAGAGTTGTATTCAAGACATAATCTTGTCTCCCATGCTTGGAGGACGGGCTGGGAAAGCGGCTCGCTTCATGATGGGCGCGACTCCGTTCAACTCTGACTTATGCGGTAAGGAACACTTAGTTTTAGATGACGAATTCATGAGCACGAATATGTCAGCAAGATTACAGCTTGGGGCGAACCTCAAGCAGATGTGCGTCGGCACGAATCTGGTGAGCATCCACGCAAAGAACCGGAACGCAGTGAATCTCCGTCTCTGGTGGCGCGTCAGCATTAGCGTGAACGACGACCCTGAAGCCATGTTGGTATTGCCACCCCTAGACGATCACGTTGCGGACAAGCTCATTTTGCTGCGATGCCATCGCTTCAATCACCCCATGCCGATGACGACCCCAGAGGACAAGGCACGCTTTGCCGAGCAAGTGAAGTCAGAGCTTCCTGCTTATGCATGGTGGCTACTGAATGAATTCCGCTTGCCGGACAGTCTCCAAAACGACCGCTACGGGGTGGCGAGCTTCCATCACCCAGAACTTGTGGAGGCATTGCACGGCCTGAGTCCGCAGGCGCACATGCTCAAGCTTGTGGATCAAGTGTTGTTCACCTTTGGCGAAACCGAATGGCGCGGCACAGCGGAAGAAGTAAAACGCAAGCTGCTGGCCGATGACGGCACGCGACGTGAGGCGGAGCGGCTGCTGGGATGGTCTGCGGCTGCTGGAACGTATCTAAGCAGACTGGCGAAGCGTCCAGATGGGCGAGTAACACAGACACGCACCATGCATTCTAGGGAGTGGATCATTAAAGCACCGCTAATCAGGAACGAAGATGATCCATTCTGAACATCAAAATTGCCCGTCATGGCCGTCATGCCATGACGCCTATGACACTGATTTTAGACATTCAGCACAGATTGAATCCAACATAAATGAAGATCAAACCAGACTGGCGGGCCATTGAAAAGGCAGCAATCGCGGGTATGCCCTATCCTCTGTTGGCTGAGAAATTCGGGGTGTCACTGGCTGCGGTGAAGAAACAAGCTTCTCGTGGCAAGTGGCCTGTGCCTGCACGCATCATGCGCAGGGCGCGAGAATTGTCACCGCATGTCACCGGGGACGCCGTTACAATGGCGGCTGAAAATCTGCTCAATGACTGGCAGACGGCATCACTTCACGCGATGAAGATTTTGCTGGGCAAATTGGCAAAGGCTGCGAAGCATCCCGAAACGGTTGATGACATTGCCAGCGTTGGGGAAGTTGTTACTGCGGGAAAAGGCGCTCGCTCAATCGCTGGCCTTGATCGTGTAGAACCTGCAAATGTGTCCGTGAATTTGGCTGCTATCTTTGGCACTGAGATTGAGTCACAGACTATTCCGGCAAGGGAACTGCGGGCCATTGTTTTGGAGCCGTGATTGCTTAATTTGGAATTTGGGTGTGATAATGAGATTATCTTGGCTCCAGTATTGCGTCTATACCTTTAATGCATTCTGCCGCTTCAGACAGGGATTCAGGAACAAACCCGACCAACTTGTAAGACCACCCCCATCCAGCTCCAAATTGTTTACGAGCCTCGATGAGGTCAATGAAAGGCTGTATACTCTTGTGACGAAAGGATCCCATTTCATAAGAAGATGGAACAAATTTAGTTTCCTTCCATTCATGGGTTCCAGTTGGAAAAATCCCCATGCCTAATATAAGTCGCTTTTCATCTACTAGCTTCTTGTTGTTGTAGACCGTGTAATCAATGATTGCATAAATCAGCTTATCCGATGTCTTATTTTCAACGCTCCCGTCCAAAAGGAGATGCTTTGAGTAATTAGTGTCGGATTCGTAGGGAGTTGCATGCTTGATGTCGAAAACCACTCTGTCGGCGTTGATCTTATTCCATTCATCGAGCTGATCCAATTTTTGAGATGCCACGATATTCGCATGTCTTTCCTCAAGCGATTTGGCGAGCATTGACCAGCCAGCACTAGCCGCTGTTACTACTGACAAGACAACCCATCCGGCTACGAGACGATTTTTGATGATAAAGTAAACCACCCCCAGGATTGCCAGAAGCACAAAAACTGCCGTGTTGTTTGTGACAATCCCCAACCATTTAGACCATTTACCATGCGAAAATGCGTCGCTAGCCTCGTAGTGCAGGAAGCCCGCTATGTAGGGCAGCAGGGCGGCGAATATGATCAAAAGTGCTTTCATCCGTTGGTGTGGTGCGTTTATTTTTTGCTAATGACTAACGAATAGAATAAATGATTTGCCTCACATGACAAGCAGACTGTTCCGCTACTGGTTCAAGTCTGGTAGTGATGGCACAGACTTCATGGCGGCGCGGAACGAATCAAGTTCCAAGTGCGTGTAAATGTCGTTCACGTCCGTCTCGCTGTGGCCCATGAGCTTCATGCGCATTTCCTGCGATACTGCGCCATTCGCCATCTGACTGTTGAAGGTGTGGCGCAAGCTGTGGAAACTGTGGTCGTAGGTGTTGCGGCCTGCCTTTTTGTCTCCCTTCACGCGGCCTGCGGTGCGCTCCACCTTGGCATTGCCCATGAGCGTGCTAAACGCGGTGGACAGGCCATTACGTGAGCCTACGGGCATCTTTGCCAGTGTCGGGAAACAAGGGGTGGCCGGATCGTCGGGGGTGCTCTGGGCAAGGAAGAACTCCACAAGTTCATCGTGCATCGGCAGCACAATACTTTTTCCACCCCTCTTGCGGCTGGATTTCTGCGGAGTGAATCGAATCAGCTTCTCTGACACGTCCACGGCTCTCCAAGTCAGAGAGGCAGCGTCACCTAGTCGAAGTCCGCCAAATGCCCCTAGTAGAATGACGCCACGCCACTCGGCAGAGGGCGCACGGCTGACGAGCTTCGCCACGTCATCCAAAGTAAAGGGCTGACGCTTCACACTGTCATCTTCCGGCAGGGGTTCAAGGTTGTCGGCAGGGGAGCGCATGAGCAAGCCTTCCCTCACGGCGGCGCGGAATACCCCGCTAATGTCTTTCGTGTATCCGTTGACGGTCTTGGCGGCGCGGCCTTCGACATGCAGCTTTTCACGGAAGGCACGGATATGGGAGACGGTGAGCCATTCCAGTGGGTTCACCTTGTTCACTCCAATGAAGTCTAGGAAGGCAGTGGTGGCGCAATCGTAACGCTTGAAGGTGGAAGGCTTCGTTGTGGCCTTGCGCTGCGATAGCCACTCGGCAACCCAGCCATCAATCGTATAGCTCTTGAATGCCTCACCCGTGGAGAGTTCCACCATGCGCCGGATGTAGTCCCGCCCCAAGTCCATCGTGAGCTTCTTCTGTGCGGCCTTCTCGCCTGCTTCATTCACAAGGGCGAAGATGCGCTTGCTTCCATCGTCGCCCGCTCCTGCCTCCTTCAATGCCGCATCCTCCATAGCTTCGGCAGCTTTCCGCGCCTTGGCCTGCACTGTCTCCTTCGTGCATTTCTTCATCAACCTCCATGTGCGCTTGCCTTCGGGCGAGACGGTCGGGATGCGATAGGCAGCATACCAATACGTGCTGTGGAGTCTGCGTAGAACGGTGGCCATATGTGGGAACATAATGGGAACATCCATGCATGTCCACCCATTTCCACGAATGTTTCGTTATCGTAGGTAAAGACAATATTTCAGGTTGCCTGCCTACTCCTTAAAAAGGCTGAGATCGAATCGGGGGTTCGATCCCATCCCCGCGCACCATATTCACCTGTCTATAATAGGTGCCCTGAGATGCCAGTGGTGACGCGATCACAATTCTGTTGAGGTGCTCTTCGATTTACGCAAGAGCATGGATTGACACGATGCTCTTCCGAACCAACATGAGCAGCCTTTGATTATATCAGCATTTTTTGTATGAATCCTAAACGCAATCCCGACGAATCAATCATTGACAGTGTGCTGCATCCTACGGATTTCTCCGATGCCAGCCTGACAGCGTTTTATCACGCATTGCGCGCCGCGCTGATGGCAAAATCCTCGTTCACGCTTCTTCACGTGACCACTGGTGAATCGGGTGAATTCATGGATTTCCCGGCTGTGCGTGAAACGCTCGAACGCTGGGGTCTGCTGCCCAAGGGAAGTCCGCGTTCCGCTGTGCCCGAACTTGGTATTCGCGCCAACAAAGTGGTCGCCAAGCGGGGCAATCCGGTCGCTGCCGTGCTGCACTACTTAGAGGATCATCCGGCAGACTTGATCGTGCTTTCTACTGGTCAGAACGAAGGTCGCGTCGAATGGTTGAGCCAGTCGGTGGCCAAGCCGATTGCGCGTCGTTCCGGCCAGATGACACTGTTCATTCCTGAGGGTAACGCGGGTTTTGTCTCTGCCGAAGACGGAACGTTGTCATTAAAAAATATTCTCATCCCCGTGGCAGAGTCGCCGGAACCGCAATCCGCTGTCGCTGCGGCTGCGCGGCTGGTGACGCGTTTGAATTTACCGTCCGGCACTTTCACGCTCGTGTATGTAGGCGAAGCAAAAGACATGCCCGAGGTGCGCTGTCCCGAAGTTCCGGGTTGGGAGTGGAAGAAGACCACGCGCACTGGTGATGTGATTGAGGGAATCGTCGATGCGGCACGCGATGCGAATGCCGATCTCGTGGTGATGTCCTCGGACGGGCGCAACGGATTTCTGGATGCACTGCGCGGCAGCCACAGCGAGCGGGTCTTGCGCGATGTGCCCGCGCCGCTGCTCACCGTGCCAGCAGGTTCCAGCGCGGAGGCGAATCTCAAATCGGTCGGCCATTAAGATGTTTTCTAAAAATGCTGCGGGCTCAAGTGGACGCGGCACGGTGGAATTTTCCATTCCTTGGATGGCCGCGCCGTTAATCTGTGCTTTTGCAAGGTGATGGCCTACCGCTAAACAAAATTTGCACCCCGGTTTCGAGCCAGCGAGAATGCTCCCGACTCCGCTTTACACTGCGCCCGCATCATGCGAGAGGAGTCGCCGTTTGCTCTCAGCAAGCGTCTGACATTCGCCAATTTTTCCCATGCCCAAAGACACCACCATCAAACGCATCCTCGTCATCGGCTCCGGCCCCATCGTCATCGGGCAGGGCTGTGAGTTCGACTACTCCGGCGTTCAGGCCTGCAAGGCCCTGCGCGAGGAAGGCTACGAGGTGGTGCTCATCAACTCCAATCCGGCCACCATCATGACCGATCCGGAGTTTGCCTTCCGCACCTACATCGAGCCTATCACGCCAGAGATCGTCGAGAAGATCATCATCAAAGAAAAGCCCGATGTGCTGCTGCCCACGCTCGGCGGACAGACCGCGCTCAACACCGCCATGTCACTGCATCGCGCGGGCACTTTGGAAAAGCACGGTGTGCGCATGATCGGTGCGAAACCCGATGCCATCGAGAAAGGCGAAGACCGCTTGTTGTTCAAGAACGCCATGCTCAAGATCGGCCTCGATCTCCCGCAGTCCGGTGTCGCGCACACGATTGAAGAAGCCCGCGTCATCGCCGCCGAAATCGGCACGCTGCCGCTCATCATCCGTCCGGCTTACACGCTCGGCGGCACTGGCGGCGGCATCGCTTACAACAAAGAAGAGTTCGAGATCATCACCGCCAACGGCCTTGATTTGTCACCCGTCACCGAAGTGCTCATCGAGGAATCCTTGCTCGGCTGGAAGGAGTTCGAAATGGAAGTCATTCGCGACCGCGCGGACAATTGCGTCATCATCTGCTCCATCGAGAACCTCGACCCCATGGGCGTGCACACCGGCGACAGCATCACCGTCGCCCCCATCCAGACGCTCACCGATCGCGAGTATCAAATCATGCGCGATGCGAGTTTCGCCTGCATCCGCGAGATCGGCGTCGAGACCGGCGGCTCGAACATCCAGTTCGCCGTGCATCCCGACACCGGCCGCATGATCGTCATCGAGATGAACCCGCGCGTCAGCCGCAGTTCCGCGCTCGCGAGCAAAGCCACCGGCTTCCCCATCGCCAAGATCGCCGCCAAGCTCGCCGTCGGCTACACGCTCGACGAGCTGAAGAACGACATCACCCGTCACACGCCCGCCGCCTTCGAGCCGACCATTGATTACGTCGTCACCAAGATCCCGCGCTTCACCTTCGAGAAATTCCCAGGAGCCAACGAAACCCTCACCACGCAAATGAAGTCCGTGGGCGAAGCCATGGCCATCGGGCGCACCTTCAAGGAGTCCTTGCAGAAAGCCCTGCGCAGTCTGGAGATCAAGCGCTTCGGTTTGATCGGCGACGGAGCCGATGTCGAAGTCGATGACGAAACATTGACCACCAAGCTCAGTGTGCCCAACGCCGAGCGTATCTTCTTCCTCGGCCAAGCCTTCGCGAAGGGTTGGAGTGTGGATCGTGTGTTCGATTTGACGAAGATCGACCGCTGGTTCTTGAGGCAGATCGAGCAGATCGTTCAAGAAGATCAGCTTATCGCCAGCCAGTCCGGCGAAGCTTTGATCAACCAACTTCCCGAAGCCGAACGCACTGAAGAAAAGAAGGCGCAGATCCTCAGTTCCACGATGCGCAAGTGGAAGCGCATGGGCTTCTCCGACAAGCAAATCGCGCAATCTTTTGGTGTGCCCGAGAAATACATTCGTGCTGGTCGCATCAAGTATGGAGTGACACCCACCTACCGCCTCGTGGACACCTGCGCCGCCGAGTTCGAAGCCTTCACGCCTTACTACTACAGCACCTACGGCACCGAAGACGAAGTCACCGACAACGACCGCAAGAAAGTCATCATCCTCGGTGGCGGCCCCAACCGCATCGGGCAGGGGATCGAGTTCGACTACTGCTGCGTCCATGCCTCCTTCGCTCTGCGCGAACTCGGCTTCGAGACTATCATGGTCAACTCCAACCCCGAGACCGTCTCCACCGATTACGACACCTCCGACAAACTCTACTTTGAGCCACTCACCCTCGAAGACGTGCTCAACATCTACGAGCGCGAGAACCGCCACGACCAAGTGCTCGGCGTCATCGTCCAGTTCGGCGGCCAGACCCCGCTGAACCTCGCGAAAGGCCTCGAAGAAAACGGCGTCCGCATCATCGGCACGTCACCGAAGAACATCGAACTCGCCGAAGATAGAAAACTCTTCGCTGCGCTGCTCGATCAACTTGAACTTCTGCAAGCTCCCAGCGGCACCGCCACCAGCCTCGACGAAGCCTTGGCCATCACTGCCAAGATTGGTTACCCCAGCCTCGTGCGCCCTAGCTTCGTGCTCGGCGGTCGCGCCATGCAGATCGTTTATAGCGACGCCGAACTCACGCACTACATGCGCACCAACCTTGATGTAGAATCATCGGGTAGGGCGGGCGTCTCGCCTGCCGCAGAAGGCATTTTGCCTTCTGTCTCCCCCAACCTCGCCAGCGCCAACAAGCCTACCATCTCTCCCGACAAACCCCTCCTCATTGACCGCTTCCTCGAAGACGCCACCGAAGTCGATGTCGATTGCATCAGCGACGGTGAGACCACCGTCATCGGCGCCATCATGGAGCACATCGAAGAAGCTGGCATCCACAGCGGCGACAGCGCCTGCGTCATCCCCCCCTTCAGCCTCACGCCAGCGATGCAGGACCGCATCCGCGACGCCGCCAAGAAACTCGCCAAAGCCCTCAACGTCCGCGGCCTCATGAACATGCAGCTCGCCGTCAAAGGCGACGACCTCTACGTCATCGAAGTCAATCCCCGCGCCAGCCGCACCGCCCCCTTCGTCAGCAAAGCCATCGGCATCCCATTACCAAAACTCGCCGCCAAAATCATGGCCATCGAAGGCATGCGCGCCATGGGAGTCGCCGAAGATAAACTACCAACACTGAAGAACCTCGGCTTCACCGAAGAAGTGCACCCCAAGCACCACAGCGTCAAAGAAGCCGTCTTCCCCTTCAGCAAGTTCCAAGGCGTGGACATCATCCTTGGCCCCGAAATGAAAAGCACCGGCGAAGTCATGGGCATCGACTACGACCTCGGCATGGCCTTCGCCAAAAGCCAGATGGCTGCAGGCAGCACCTTACCCACGGGCGGCAACGTCTTCATCAGCGTCAAAGAAACCGACCGCCCCAACGTCGTAAGAATCGCCCAAGGATACGCTGACCTCGGCTTCATCCTCTACGCCACCACCGGCACCGGCAGCGTCATCAGCGAAGCCGGCATTCCGGTCAATATCCTCCCCAAACTCGCCAGCGGCCAGCGTCCCAACGTCGTGGACATGATGAAGAACAAAGAAATGGCCTTTATCATCAACACCCCCAGCGGCAAAAACCCCCGCGAAGATGAGATCAAAATCCGCACGGCGTCCATGCAAAACCGCATCCCCATCATGACGACGCTGCGTGGGGCTGATGCCGCGCTCAAGGCGATCAAGTCACTGCAACACAGCGAGGTGAGCGTGCGGGCGTTGCAGGAATATCATTCGTAACCACACCCTATGAACCAGCTCATCTACGTCGAGACCAGCATTCCGAGTTTCTATTTTGAAACACGGCCTGGAGCGCAGATGCAAGCTCGACGTGAGTGGACTCGCGAGTGGTGGGAGTTGGCGAAGTGGCAGGTCGAGCTAGTATCCTCGCTTTGGGTCATCCGTGAACTCGAAGAGACGCCGGAGCCAAAACGCAGCGAATGCCTTGGCTTGCTCGATAACCTCCGGCTTCTTCAATCGGCACCCGAGATTGATGAAATCGTTGAGCGCTACATCGCAGACAAGGTCATGCCAGCCGACGCCGACGGCGATGCGCGACACTTGGCAGTCGCCACCTTCTGGAAATGTGATATTCTTGCTTCATGGAACTGCAAGCACATCGCCAATGCCAACAAAGCTGAGCACATTCAGCATGTGAACAACAAGCTGGGATTGAAAACGCCAAAGCTCATCACCCCGTATCACCTTTTGGAGACTGGAGTTGACCCATGAACACTGCCCCAACAACACCGCCCTCAGACACCGACGACCTCGAATGGCTTCGCGCCATCCGGCGCAAGATCACCTCCGAATTCGGCCACGATCAGAAGAAAATTGGAGATGCACTACGGGAACGTGAAAAACAAATGGGCGAACGAATCGTCCGCACCCAGTCACGCCTCGTTCCCGCCAAGCCGTGAACATCCTCCCCAAACACGTCGGCGGCAAGAACCCGCACGAAGATGAATTCGGGACTCGCGCCGCCTCCCATGACCGCGCTGATTGGCGCTGAAGGCGATCAAGTCACTGCAAGGCAGCTAGGTAAGCGTGCGGGCTTTGGAGGAGTATCATAGATGAGGTTCTCATCATTCAAAAAAAGACAGGGTGAGCAAGTTAAGTGGCTGAAACGCCAATGGCCCGAGGTCTATGCGCAAGTTACGTTCCCAAAAACTTCTCATTTCCACCACCTCCAATCGGCCAAGGTCACTCCATGCTTCGTCAAGCCCAGTGATAGCTACTGGGAGCCCTGTGATTGTTGCAAAATCTCTCTCCACGTGGCGGAAAGTTGCAAGAGCAACAAGAGGCATGGAATGACCTGCGTCTTCGTTAGGCATGATGGAACTCGTATCCCACGTAGAGGGCCTCTTGATTTCGCCGACGGTTTGTTGGATCATTACTGATCGAGTTCGCCAAGTGGGATAAGCGCGGGAAGTCTCGGCATCGAATTCCAGGCGAATATCTCCAAAAATGCGGCACAATATAGCGACTGCGTAGGACCAAAGCATTGTAATCATACCTGGGCTATCATAGAGATCATCCCACTCAGACCCGCGCCTGGGAATCTTTCTCAAGCTCCTCTTCCATTCGGTGACAATGGTAAAAACTGTGGCGACCTCATCGGCATTCATTTCCAGTGTCCTGCGAGGCAGAACTGAGTTTCCGTTCAATCCGGCAACTGGCGACGTTGACGTTTCCTCAATCCAATTGAGCCCATAGTTTTCGTTCAGATAGTCGACGTGCCCATTAGCAATGTGCGCAAATTCGTGGGCGACGATGAAATCCATTGCAATCTCTGTGAGCCTCTTGGCCAACGCCCGACGAGAAGGGTCTTGTGGCGGCAGAAAGACCTCCACACCCTTTACAGATTCAAAGAAATCAGGGCCGATTGCTGGCATCAACGGCAATTTGTCATCCTCCAACTCGACTTGTCCGAAGAATGGTAGGACTGAACGATCTGCCAACAGTCGGTCGAATACAAAAGAAAGTATGGCTACAGTGCCCCGATTGATGCCGATGAAATACTGGTCCCCTAATCGGGTTGCGAAGGCATTAAGCGAGTAGTTGTTGACGAAATCGAGATGGATCGGTGGAATCCGGGGATTTGCTATTGAAGCAAATCGAAGGAATTCTCTGGCTCGATGCGCCACATAGTCGAGTGCGAGATCGACTTTCGAATCCACAGCAGACGGAATTACACGCCCCCCTTGATCAAGGACTAGCTCGTGAAAAGCTTCTTCTAGTGTCATGATCAAGATTAAAGATGCGTCACTGCTCCGCCGCCAGCCGCAATCGCATCATTTCCTCCGCTGTGCCAGCGCTCACTTGCTTGATCAGTTCGCGGTCGGTGCTGTAGCCGAATTCATAAGTGGTGCCGGGGCAGCCAAAGTTGTCGTAGGCCCATGGCTTTGGAGTTCGGCAGTCCCAAATTGTGGGCATCGTCTCGTTCGAATTTGTAGCCGGGCATTCGAATCGTTGGTCAACGATCAGCAAAGCGCTTCGGTTTCGGTTTGCCGATACCAACCCATTTCAGTAACCATTTTCCGAATCCATAAACACAGCAGACAAGAACGAGCAGGGTCAGCGCGATGGCTCCGCCGCCAAAGACTAGGCTAAAGATGGGGTTGCCGAGAAGGTATAGCTTCAGCTCGCTGGCTTTGGGGTCATTCAGAAAGGCGTCGGCTTGGTTCTATAGGGATTCAAGATTGGTGGCGTTGGCGGGAATTTCGCTGCTGATCGCGGGGCCTTGGATCACTAGGAAACCTTGGTCGTCTGCCTTGGTATATTTATCCATCTGGCGGCTGCGTCGTTCAACGGTGACGCTGCCTGTGTGCGTGTCTCTGTCGATGCCAGTGACAGGATCGACAAGCACGGCGCGATAGGGAATGATGAAAAACATGTAACGCTTGGTGAGCGCTGTCACCCGACCATCAACCCGCTCGAACAGGATCGAGGAGGCAGTGACGGGAGGGAGAGTCGTCACGAACGCAGGAAGCACGGTCACGAGAAGAAGTGCGAAGGCCTGCAAGGTAAGGTTCAGAAGACGGGTGCGCATCTGTTGAAGGTATAAATTTTTCAGCAGTTTTTTAAGCTGGACGATACGGAGGCCAGGCAGGGAAGAGTAATTACTATTGTATGGCGTGATACTTGGCGGAGGAATAGGTCGCCATATACAATATCACGCTGTAAAATTCAGCTTTCAATTTCGTATAGTTATTGCAATGCACTACTCCATGATTCGGTTTTCTATATCAGCAGCCCTTGCTTCAGCGCTTCTCTGTTACTCCGCGAGCTACGCGGCGATCACACCGCAGGGATTGAAAGAAACAGAGGCCAAGGTTTTGGAAGTCGTGCGCAAATGCATGCCATGCACGGTTTCATTGATCCCGGGTGGCCAGGTTCCGGAGCCGGGTTCTGGCAGCGGAGTGATCATTAGCGAGGACGGACTGATCCTGACTGCGGCTCATGTAACGATGAAGATGAACGAGACGGTGACGGTGATATTTCCAGACGGGAAGAAGGTCAAAGGCAAGGTGCTGGGCATGGATTACGCCAGAGACTCCAGCATGGTGCAGATCACGGATAAAGGAAAATATCCCTTCGTCGAAGTGGGAGAATCCAAGGGACTCAAGAAAAATGACTGGTGCGTTGCGCTGGGTCATGCCGGGGGATTTCAAGAAGACCGTTTTCCTCCGGTGCGACTGGGGCGCGTGCTCGCCAACAACCTCAAGGCTTTCCTCACAACTGATTCTGCGCTCATCGGCGGAGACTCGGGCGGACCGCTTTTTGATCTCGATGGGAAGCTGATCGGCATTCACTCCAACATTGGTTTCAGCCTATCGCAAAACAATCACGTTCCGATTTCTTCCTTTCACGAAAACTGGGAGGCGCTGAAGTCAGGGAAGCGTTTCGGCGACAAAAAAGAAGGCGCGATGCTGGCGGACCCAGATCGCCCAGTGATCGGTGCCGAGCTTGATGATGCTCCTGATGGAAAGGGTGCCGTCATTCGAGAATTATACTTTGGCTCCCCTGCGAAAATTGCTGGCCTGATGGTGGGCGACACTCTTCTCAAGGTGGATGATTTCGTGATCACCGACCATGAATCGTTTTTCGAGGAGGTGGCAAAACACAAAATCGGCGACATCTTGAAATTGACCGCAAAAACTAAGGACCTTGAGAAAGACTTTCGCGTGAAGCTGACCTCCGCCCGGCATTTTCATGGCGGTCGTCCCAGCGTGGCAAAGTCAACTCGATCCGAGAGCGAGAAAAAAGCGATGCAGGCGGAGTTCGACGTGAAGATGCGCGAGTCGCTTGAGAAGGGTGAGAACCAGTTCTCAGAGGAGGACATGAAGAAATACAAAAGTCCGCAGGAGTTTCAGCAGTTCATGAATGAATTCAGAAAAGGCCTCAAGCCCGACGAGAAGGAGAAACTAGCGAAGATCGGAAGGCCATCGAACCGGCGTCAGGTCAAGCCGGGGACATTCGATCCGCTCAAGGCGATTGAGACGGACGACGACTTTCTTCGGGAAGTGCTCACGGCATTTCGCCCCTCGGCTGCGCGGGCTTCAGAAGCCACGCATCTGGTGTTTCGCGGAACAGAATGGAGAAGCCTCTGCACGGTGATTCGTGCCGACGGTTATGCATTGACCAAAGCCAGCGAGATCGAGACCCAGAACAAT
The DNA here is from genome assembly GCA_038230495.1 of Verrucomicrobiales bacterium. Lineage (GTDB taxonomy): Bacteria > Verrucomicrobiota > Verrucomicrobiia > Verrucomicrobiales > Verrucomicrobiaceae > VFKE01. Next base: position 28,090 of record JBBRNC010000035.1, on the reverse strand, counting down.
CAGGCATTGACCGTCATGCTCACGAAAGATCGCATGGTGCCTGCTGAGATCGTGAAGATATTTCCTAGTCACGATCTGGCGTTGATCAAACTCAAAGACGCCACAGGTCTGAAAGCGATTTCACTGGATCACTCGAAAACGGAATTACCGCTCGGCCTGTTCATCAGTGCTCCGAGTTCCGGTCCCGACGCCGCGGCCATCGGCGTGGTTAGTGTCTCGCCTCGCACCTTGAAAGGTGAGGTCAGGGCTTACCTCGGCGCCATGCTCGGTCCGAATAAAAAAGGTGTGATGGTGAAGCAAGTCGTGCCGGGTGGTTCAGCTGCAAAATCTGGTATCATAGAGGGCGACATCATTACAAAAATCGACGGAGAGAAACTCGATTCCGTGGAAAAACTGACGAAGAAGCTCGCCAGTTCCAAGCCCGGCACGGCAATGATCTTAGACCTCCTCCGCGACGGCGTGGCCTCGGCTGTGAAATTAACGTTGGGAGATCGCAGCAAGATCAGATCCAAGGCCAATGCGCAGAATAGCATGGGCACCGAACTCAGCGATCAACGAGCGGGCTTTCAAAAAGCGCTTCAGACCGATCTTCCTATCACGCCGGAAGAATGTGGCGGCCCCGTGGTGGACCTAGAGGGAAACATTGTCGGCATCACCATCGCGCGTGCCGGTCGAATCAATACTTACGTCTTACTAGCGGACGAGATTCGTCAGTTATTAGAGCCAGAACTTGAGAAATTGGGAGTGAAGAAAAGCGCCCCCAAGCCGCAGCCTACGACTTAGAAGTTAGTAAGCCCTGCTCGTTACCTATGGGCCAGATTGAATTGAACATCATCGCTAAGATGCGCACTTGTTACACAGACAAGTTCGGCGTGCCGAGGCAGTCGGGACTGGTCCCAAGCGCATGGGGCGTGATCGAGTTCGAGCCGGAGTATCGGCGCATCGAAGCTGTGCGAGGCATTGAGGAGTTCAGCCATCTGTGGCTCATCACGCGATTCCATTTGGTGAATGAAGAACCAGCATCGCTGACGGTGCGCCCGCCGCGGCTCGGCGGCAATGAACGACGCGGAGTGTTCGCGACACGCTCGCCATTTCGCCCGAATCGCATCGCGCTCAGCGTAGTGAAACTGGAGCGCGTGGAACTTGAAGGCGATGTTGCGCCGCGACTGTTTGTCTCCGGCATTGATCTGGTTGATGGCACGCCGGTTCTCGACATCAAACCCTACATTCGTTATGCCGACTCAGTCCCTGAGGCCGCCAGTGGATTTGCCAATGAAGCGCCGCCGTTAATTTCGGTGCGCTGGGAATGTGAAAGTCACGCGCCGGATGATGTGCGCGCGATCATCATTCAATCTCTCGCGCTTCAGCCGCAGCCGGCGTATCACGATGACATTGCCCGTGAGTATGCGACGGAGATTGCCGGATGGCGTGTCAAGTGGATCGCCACCATAGATGGGGCATCCGTGAAGTCGTGTGAGTTGGCAGAATGAGCAGAGAGGCTCCATCAGTGCAGCTTCCTTCTTCTTGCAGCCACGCTGAGTAAGTGCTTTGTAAATCGAGATGCGCATTCTTTTCATCAAGCCCAAACAGATTGGTGATTCATTGATTCTCACTCCCACGCTGGTAGCGACGAGGCAGTTGTTCCCCGATGCGGAGATATGGGTGCTTATCCGCAAGGGATGCGAGGGCATTCTCGCGGGTTGTCCGGCGATTGATCGCATCCTCACGCTCGCGCAAGTGGAGCGACGCGAGAGGGGAAAATCTCAGTGGAAAAATGATTTGGCCACGCTGAGAGAACTGCGAAGCGTGGTCTTCGATTATGTTTTTGAGTTAGGCGACGGGCACCGCGGACGTTGGTTTTCCGTGCTTTGCAGGCGCAAGAAAAGTTACACCGTCAAGCCGGACACTCGATTGAATCTTCTGTGGCGGAATCTCTTCACTGCGGTGTCAGTTTTAGATTGGTCAAGGCTTCACCGTGTGGAGAAGGATTATCTGACCGTGCGCGAGTTCCTCCCGCTGCCGGAATCAATTCCGCCGATGCAGTTTGAGCGATCCAAAACCGAGTCGTGGGAACCGGCGCAGACATTGACAGACTTCGCCGTCATTCATATAGGCACGCGACAGAAGTGGAATAAGTGGGAGCGCGAAAACTGGCTAAGTGTCGCCGAGCATCTGCTTAGGAAACTGCCGAAGGTAATCATTAGTTGCGGCCCCGATCCCCGCGAACTGGCGGTCGCAGCGTGGCTTAAAGAGAAGCTGGGCGAACGCATGCTCTGCACGCAGGGCGAAACGAATTGGGCGCAGTTAGCCGGGTTACTTTATCGTGCCCGGCTGTTGGTTAGTCCTAACACGGCCGCCATGCATTTGGCCGCAGCGTGCCAATGCCCGGTCGTAGCTGTATTTGGCCCGAGCAGCGAGGTGCATTGGCAACCCTGGCAATCGCCGCATCGCATTGTGACGAGCCGACATTGGCGAAGTGGAATTGATGACCCGAACGACAATGCAGCGCTGCTAACTCGCAATATGGCAGACGTCGATGTGAATGAAGTTCTACAAGCGTGCGATGATTTGATGGTAAGTGATCGAACATGCACTGGTTAAATTTCCCAGATCACTTGCCAAGGCAATCAGTCATTAGTATTCTGCCGTCATTACTCCACCCATGAAAACCATCTCAACTCTTACCATCACTTTGCTGCTGTTCAGCGCCCGTCTTATCAACGCGGAAGTAACTGCGGAGGTCTGGTCCTACACTGGCACCGACATTTACCCCAGCGCCGTCATCGCCACGGCAAAGGTTGACTGGCACGCCGGAGAGGAAGAAAAGACGAGGGACAATAAGAACAAAAAGAAAGATGAGGAGCCGGAGGAGGTCCCGCTACTTGGAGACAAAAATGGCTGGATCGGCGCGCGCGTGATGAATGTGCCCAAGGGCGCGAAGATCAAGGTCGAGGTCACTGGCGATGGCTGGCTGAAAACTTCCAAGACTGAAGTCACGGTCGAGAAAGATGAAGATGAGGTCATCGTAATACCAAAGGGCATCTTTGATTACGACGCGCTGCATCTTATCAAACAGCAAAAGCCCGCGAACCTTTCCGTAAAAATCAACGTCAATGGCAAGGACCTGCCGGAACAGAACGAAGTGGTCACGCTGCGCAGCATCAATGAGTGCCCATACGCCGTGATATTTGGCGAAGGCGATGATGCCACGGCGGACGATCTCTCATGGATGTTCGCCGCTTACGTGAACGAAAATCATCCTTGGATCGATGAAATCCTCAAGGAGGCTCTGGACGCGAAGCTGGTGGAATCCTTTGACGGATATCAAAGCGGCGACCCGAAAAAGGTGATCGCCCAAGTGTATGCCATTTGGCATGTGCTCCAGCGCCACGGCTTGAAATACAGCGACATCACGAACACGCCTAAGAGCAAATTCGCCGCAGCGCAGACCGTTCGCTTCCTAGATGACAGCATAAAAAACACTCAGGCAAACTGCGTTGATGGCAGCGTCATTTTTGCTTCCATCCTCACGAAGATCAGCATCAAGTGCGGTCTCGTGCTGGCACCAGGTCATTGCTTTCTCTGCTTTGATCTGGATCCTGAAGGCGATCTCGATGTCAGTGCCTCGGACGACGAGCGCACCGTGCTCGGACTGGAAACAACCATGCTCGGTGCAGACAATCTCAAGCCGCTTTCGGAATTGAAGAAGCTGCCCGGAAAAATCAAAGGCAAGGTGGCACAGAAGGAGGGTGAAGCGAGCGCGACCACCTTCGGCAACGCATTGGAAGTGGCTTCTGACGTGCTATCGGAACACAGCGATGAATTCAATGAGGACGGCTCTGACTACAGCATCATCCCTATCTCGGACGCGCGTGAGTTCGGTATTATGCCTATCGCATCCGGTGATAAGAGAAAATAAGGCGTGGACGTTTTTTTAGGGTGCGGAAGTCCTGTGGAGTTCCGGGGTCGTAGTTTTATTATGCCCGTCCACACCCTCGAACGCACGCAGATCATCCGAGCCTCGCTCACGACAGCGTGGGATTTTTTCTCCAGCCCGCGCAATTTGGAAAAGATCACGCCGCCTGCACTTGGTTTTAAAATCCTGAGCGAGCTGCCGGAAACTATGTATCCGGGCATGATGATCCACTACCGGGTTAGACCATTGCTGGGAATTCCGGTGATCTGGGTCACGGAAATCACGCATGTGGAAGATCAACGGTTCTTCGTGGACGAACAGCGTGTCGGCCCCTATCGCATGTGGCATCACGAACACCATTTCCGCGAGCTCGGCGACGGACGGATTGAGATGCACGATCGCGTGACCTATCAGCTTCCCTTCGGCTGGTTGAGCGAGCCGATTCATGCACTGATCGTAAAACCGCAGTTGCAATCCATTTTCGGATACCGCGAAAAAGTTGTGAGCGAGATGTTTGGATGATGATCCAAGCTTCGCGGGAAGAATATTGGGCGCGAAACTTACTAAGCTAGAGTTAGATAGTTTTTTGTCGCGCACCTCACACCCCTGCATTAGTCTCCGCGCCTTCTTCCCATGAGAATTCTAAGTTCATACATTTATGTGCTGACTTTGTTGCTGTCCGGCCTAACGGCAATGGCAGCGCAACCGACGACGGTAAAACTAAAAAATGGCGCTGAGGTTAGGGGCGAAATCTTGAAGGAGTCGCCGCAAGCGCTGGTGATTGATCTTGGTTTTTCTGTGCTCAGTGTGCCTCGCGAAGAAGTGTTGGAAGTTCGGCAGGAAACTGCAGTCAAGCCAGCGGAGCAGAAACAAATCGCCGACAGCTTGTATTTTGTTGAACCCGGTCGTGCAGTGATGCCTGTGGAGTCGAATGTGAAACGAGTCTCTGAGGGAGTTGTGCAAATTCAGACTGCTGGCGGACTTGGCTCGGGCTTTGTCATTGATACACACGGTCATGTGATCACGAACCAGCATGTGATCTCCGGCGAGCAACAGCTTCGCGTGATCTTGTATCGTCAGGGTGCTGGTGGGCTGGAGAAGCAGACCTTTGAAAAAGTGAAGATCGCTTCCATGAATGGCTTCCTTGATCTCGCGCTGCTGAAAATCGAAGACCCGGAGGTATCGAAGATTCCTCACGTAATCTTCGGAGATTCGGATTCCATCGAGCAGGGTGAGCATGTATTCGCCATCGGCAGCCCCCTTGGTCTGGAACGAAGTGTGTCGCAAGGTATCGTGAGTGTGCGCTCCAGGGAGGCCAGTGGTCGGTGGTTCATTCAGACGACTACGCAGATCAATCCAGGAAATTCTGGCGGTCCGCTTTTCAATGGTCGCGGCGAAGTCATTGGAGTCACCAATATGAAATTGGCGGGCGTCGGACTAGAGGGCGTGGGCTTCGCGATACCGGTGAGCCTTGTGGAGCAGTTTCTTAAAAACCGTGACGCTTTTGCATTCGATCCCGGTAATCCGAACAACGGTTTCCGTTACCTTACGCCGCCAGATGCGACATCGACACCATTAACCGTGAAGCCCAATCCAGAAAAAACCACCTCTACTAAATCCCCTTAACTTATGATTCTCCGGAACCGTCTTACATTATCTGTTGCGCTGTTATTCACCTGTCTTTCGTTCTCCATTCCCGCGAAGGCGTCGGAGCGAATCGAGGAGCTGGCGAAAATGCTTCCCGCATCGTCCGGCTTGATTATTTGCATCAAGAACACCGCTGATGTGATCAAGAAGTGGGATGCCAGCGGGATCGGTCGTTTCATGGAGGATCCGGCGGCGAAGAAATGGATGGCGCCGATGTATGACAAGACTGGTGAGTCGAACTGGAACAAGTCCATGAGGGAGGAAGATGGGCTGTCGTTCCGGGAGGCGTTCGCGCCCTATCCAGGTGCTATTGCCGTGGGTTTTAACTTCGACCGTCAAACAGAGGAGGGCAAAACGGGAGCGGGCTATGCCGCCTTGAGCGACATCGCGGGCAACGAGGAAAAACTAACGGCGTCCAAGGATTCTACGATGGAAGCGAAGCGGAAAAAATTTCCTGACATCATCAAGAAAACCGTCGAAGTAGGCGGCACCAAGGTCTCCATCATCGCGGAAGATGACAGCGAACACGCGAAGTGGATCGAAGCCTGGGTCGTAATTGACGGCATTCTGCTAGAAGCTTCAGATGAGGCGATGATGGAACAAGTCATCAACACTGTAAAATCCGGCGGTGAATCGTTAAATCACGTCGCGAATCTCGCGCAAATTGCTGAGCACAATAGCGGAACTTCCGACATTACATTGCTCCTTGAATTCCAGATGGTGTCTCAGATGATGAAAAAGAAGATGACTCCAGAAGACAGTGAAGCAGGAGCAGGGGCGATCACTCCCGAGATGGTTTCTAACGCGATTGGCCTTGAAGAATTGAAAGCGGCGGCACTCACAGTAGGATTTGAAGATGCACGCAGCGTCGCGAGTTTCATTCTTCTGCACGATGAAAAACCCAAAGGCATCCTGCCCGCCCTGCTTCGTGGAACTTCGACTGAAGTGCCGCAACTGGCATTTCTCCCAGCTAGCGCGGAACAAGTGAGTGTAACCCGCCAGAGCATTGATCAGATTTATGATTCCATAATGGATGCAGCACAAAAGCTCGGCCCGATGGGCGGCATGATGATGATGCAGTTGACCCAGATGGAACAGAAAGCTGGCGTCAGTTTGCGGAAAGATTTGTTCGGCAGCATGGATGATGTGATCGCAACCGCGCAAACCATGAAGCTCGGCACCGCTGGCCTTCCAGAAATCAGTCAGGTAAGCGCCATCAAACTCAAGGACAGCGCGCGGTTCAAGTCGGCAGTGGATGCCATGACAGCCATGATGGGTAACGGCTTTGATCTCTTTGAGGACACAGAAATTGGAGGACAAAAAGTCCACAAAATGAAAAGCACCACTGCAGTCGCTGGCCAACCGTCCGCCAATCAAGTCGCCTACACCATGATGGATGATTACCTGCTCTTCAGTCAGGGTTCCACTGACATGCTGGAAAATGTTCTCGCTCGCATGAAGTCGAGGGCCGTAGATGGAAGCATCTGGGAAACGCCCATGGCCATCGAGGCACTAGCCGCGCTTCCGAAGGGTTACACGGGCATGTCAGTGAGCAATGGCGCATCCATCATGCAGACGATGGCGGGCATGCTCACCACGCTCCAGTCCATGTCCGGTGTGGGTGCCACGGTGCCCGCAGGCAAATCCAGAGCGAGCGGACCCGGTGCCAAGGGTAAGGCTGTTGGCGGAAAGCCACCTGGCTTCTCTTTAGATGCCAAGGCGATGCCGGGCGAAGAAGTTTTTGCACGCTACTTCGGCACTGCTGCCGGCGGAAAATATTCAGGCAGCGATTACACGATGTTCAAGCTCATCACGCTGCCTTCTAGCGCGAAATGAATACCTGCCATTTAATGAGAAAGGCACTCCTAAAATTCATCGCGGCACTTAGTTGCGGCATCATCGTTTCTCAAGCCGGAGCGCAGCCAGCGCTTACTCGTGGCGCGAGTTTTTCCGAGCCGGAAATCCTCAAGTTGGGTTGGAACACGCACTCGCCGCAATGCGCAGACTTTAATGGCGACGGCTTGCCAGACATCGTGTTGGTGAATCAGGATCGCTCACGCATCGAGTTTCTTTTGCAACGGCCTGATGGTGTAAAAGATGGCGCGCCCGAGGCCACCTCCCGCCGCGACTTGTGGAATCCTCTGCTCGAGCGGTCGCGTTTTGAGAAGCAGCCTCTCGTCGTCGGAAGTAACATCAACGCCCTCGTCGTAGGCGATTTCAACGGCGATAGCCGTCCCGACATCGCTTACACGACGGATGAAAAAAAACTCGTGATTCGCTTTCACGGAAAGACCATGTCCGATTGGAATCAGAAGCGCGAGTTCGTGCTTGATTCCGACGCGAATGAAAACAACTCACTCGTCGCGGTTGATCTCAATGGAGACAAGCGCACCGATCTCGCCTTGCTCACTCAGACGCGGCTGATGGTTCTCCTGCAAGGCGCCAACGGCGAATGGCAAGAACCGCGCAGCTATGCGCTGACGGATCCTAAATGCTCGGGCCTTTTTGCGGCGGATATTGATGGCGACGGCCGCATGGATCTATTCACCACCAGTTCCGGCGGCGACGCCGTGCTCGCGCGACTGCAATCTGCCGATGGCTCCTTCAACAAAGAATGGCGTCTGGAAATTTCTCCAGCGCAGTCCTTGGTGAAGCCCTTGAAACAAGCTGACGGCACTTCGCTCGCTTGGTTACAAAAAAACACCGGCATGGTCGAGATCGCACGTCTCAAGCCTTCTGCCGTGCCTGATGCGTCACAGCCCGCCACACTTCGTCAGGCCATTCCGCCTTCGGACTCGAAGGTAGGAGCCGTTGCTTGGGGTGATCTGAATGGTGACGGAATCCCGGACATTATCATCGCCGAACCAAAGCGCTCGCGGGTGTGGGTTTTCGCAGGACGCGCGGATGGTAGTTTTGATGAAGGCAAAGAGTATCCCTCGCTCAGCGGCGTGGAGTCCATGTCCGTGGTGGATGTTGATGGAGACCACAAGGCTGAACTTGTGATGCTCAGCCCCGTTGAGAAAAGCATTGGTGTCGCTCGCTGGAACAATACGCGACTTACTTACCCTGAAACGGTTTATCAGAGTGATGAACCGCTCACCGCCATGGCCACCGGATCGTTCGGAGCGCCATCACCATATCCTGCAATCGTTTGCGTCAAGGACGGCAAGCCGAAGACCACGCTAGTGACCTTGCGGTGGAATGTAAAAAATAAGGCGTTCGACACGGACTCTATCGAATTGCCTAAGCCGCCCTCGAAAATCTCCGCCGTGCGCGTGCTCGACGCTGACCAGGATGGCCGAGGTGACATCGTTGTCTTTTCCAATCTCTCTCCGGCACAAATCCTTCTTTCACGTAATGACCCACAGCAGCCACTCTTGAAGGTGGAGGGGCTGCCGGATTCACTCACCAGCAAGCTGACTCCCGGAGCAATGACCCAGACCGATAGCGATGGCAGCGGGAAACCCAATCTAGTCATCGCGCATGATCAACTTGCTCGCGTGTTCAAGATTGATGCACAGGGCAAAGCGCACGTCGTGGAGCAATTCAACGCCCCAGATGCCAACGCTCAACTTGTCGCCGCCATCATTCCTCATCAGACAGGCGGCAGTAATAACAAATCCGTGCTCTTGGTTGATGCTGGTGCGCATAAACTCGATGAACTAAAAGCGGGCGCAGACGGTGTGTATCGCCTGAGCCGCGAGCGGAAACTGAGCGACTTCACCGCCGATGAATTCCGCATCATCACTCACGGCACAGACACAGCGCTGCTCATGCTAGGCAAACAGGGTTTTGAAATTGTTCCGCTCTCTGGCCGCACCTTGAGTCTGGAAAGAAATGCCACCTTCGCCAGTGAGCTTAAGGACGCACAAGCCATCGATCTTGTCGCCGCGCCCTTCACAGGACGTGCTGTGGACGATCTGATGTTGTTGGACTCTAAGATGAGCCGAGTGCTCGAGTTTTTCCGCAGTGCAGAGAACGACCCGCAAGACTGGCAGAGCTTCCTGTATTTCCGTGTCTTCCAGAGCGACCCGCATTTCCGAGGCAAAACCGGATTTGAAATTGAGCCGCACGACTACGCAGCTTTCGATATTAATGGCGATGGCAAGTCCGATCTCTGCCTCCTCGTGCATGATCGCCTACTTATCTACGTGCAACATTGAATTGGGCCTAGCCGCGCAGCCCTTTTTAAGGGAGTTACTTGTAGAATTACAAGTTTTAGAAAGATAAGGCCAGGGAACCGCAACAAGGCAAGACCGGGGACCGTTGCTTCCTTCCGGACCTGGCGGGATTGGCCGGCTCGACATTCACGGCCCCTGACCGCAGGGAGAATGCACTCCTGAATAAAATTGGCAACATGTAATATGGCTCCAACAGGAAGTAGTGAGTGGATAGGGCCTTTTTTGTAAAAAGGGCTACTAAAGAGGGGGGCAGCCACACTTTTAGGTTGAGTTTATAAAACAATTCCGATATTTACTGTTACACGTCTATTTTATTCAGCTAGACTCCCATCCCATGCTCTGGAAAATTTTATCAGCCCTTTCAGCCATCTGCCTCGCAGTCGGCCTGTGGTTCAGTTATCAAAATAAGAACGTGCTTGAAGAAGAGCGCCGCCTTAAAGAGCGTTCCGACCAAAACGTCGTAGCCGTCAAAGCCGATCAGGTAAAAAAGACGGACGCCAAGGCCAAGCGGAACAAGGAGTTGGATGAATACACGAAGCAGCGTGATGATCGCCGGGTGGAAGTCGCGAAGGTGAACTCCGACATTGTCGATAAGCAGAAGGAAACCGAGATTCTGAAAAAAACTCTAGAAGAGGCGCAGAAACAACTCGCACTCATTAAGGATCAAATCGCGAAGGCTGGCGACTTGAAAAAGCTCATCGCCGAAGTGGAAGACCTGAGCAAGCAAGTCAAAGATTCCGAAGCCGCCATCGCCAATCAGGAACAGCAGAAGGCCATCGTTGAAGAGAAACTAGCCGCGACCAACGTTCACGTCAAAAAGCTGCAAGAAGTCGATAGCCGGCAGAGACGGGGCCAGATTGAACCCGGTCAGACCGCACGCGTGACGCAGACATTCCAAGGCTTCGGCTTTGTGGTGCTCAATAAAGGAAACGCCTCTGGGTTTTATGCCAACAACATGCTCGAAGTGAAACGCGGTAAAACTATCGTCGCCAAGCTCAGGGTGCGTGAAGTGGAACAAAACCAGTCCGTGGCCGACCTTGTTCCCGGCTCACTCGCCAAAGGTGAATCTGTTCAGGCGGGTGATCTTGTTGTTGCCGCAGCCCGGGAGCCAGAACCCGCTGTTCCGAGTGCTCCACCTACAGCACCTGCCACACCGCCTGGAACTCCGCCAATAAAGATGGCTGATCCGCTCGGTGGTGGTGTGCCTGCCGCTCCCGCTGTTGCCCCTGATCCTTTCGCTCCTTTAGGCGGAGGAGCCCCAGCTGCAGGAGAGGCAGCGGAAAAGCCTGCCGCCGCCGATCCATTCGCTCCAGCCCCGCAGTAAGAGGGGCTGACGCGCCCCTATTTCAATCATTTAAATTTACTCCCCATGACAAAAGTTCTATTTCTGCTCAGCGCCGTGGTGATGGCGGTGGCTTTCTTTTTCAGCTACCAAAACCGGGCTGCATTCATTGATCTGCGTATTAAAAAAGACGCCAACAACGTGATCATTAAGAAAGAGACCATTACGCTGAACGGGATGAAGGGCGATCTGGATACCGTTGGCGGCCAGCGTGACACGATGAAGGGGGAGATGGAACAGGAAGATGAGAGGCTCGCCCAAAGTAAGATCAAATTTAAAAACGCCCAGTCTGATAACGAACACACCTCCGCTGATCTGACCAGCACTCAGACAGAAGTCAGCGATCTCAAGAAACAAATCCCCGTTTTTCCCGATGGAGTTACCTTGGAAACCGCCTCGGAAGGTATTGCTAAACTTAAGCAGACCGTTGCCGCCAATGAATTAAAGGCCAGCAACCTTAAGGACGAAACTGTGGCCAGAGAAAAGGACTTGAAGAAGTCGGTGTCCGATCAGGAAGAAGTCACCAAGCGGCTTGATGATAGAGTGAAAATGTTCAAGCGCAATTCGCTCGTTTCCACCATTGTCGCCGTCAACAACGACTGGGGTTTCGTAGTCATCGACAGCGGGCGCAATCAGGGTATCACCTCCGACACCCGGCTCCTCATCACCCGTGGTAACCAGACCGTCTGCAAGCTCAGTATTGTCTCCGTAGAAAACAACAAAACGGTAGCCAACATCATCCAGAAATCACTTCGTAAAGGCATTGCAGTCGCCCCCGGCGATAAAGTCATTCTGGAAAGCCTCTACCAGTAATTTTTCAAAGCTCCTACTTCACTTATGAAGCGCATTGTTCTCTCCCTCCTATCTATGACTTGTGGCCTCGCCATGCTGCTGACAGCAGGTTGTGCAAGCGATGATGATGCCAACCGTCCCCTGGCTCCCAAAGACGATATCAGCGGGCTGCCATGGAACCGCCCACTGTCCAGTGAAGCAGGTCAGCGTTTCGGCGGATTCCCCCAGTCGCATTAACTGCGGCAATAGCTTCTTCAAGGAATTCATAGAGTGCTGGAGTGGTGGACTATCCAGACACATTGATGTCGTGGCCCACTCAAGAAATTTGCTGAAAAAAGTTCACAAATTTTCCTGAACGCCCGCCGCTCGGCATTGTCCAATCACGCAATGCCACTGCGTGTTCAGCGGCAGGCTGTAAAATTTCACCTTCTGGCCGCACCATGAAAACTCGCAGAATTCAAATCAGATCTATTTCGCCTCTGGAGAAGGAAGTGATGAGACTCCATGCGGTTGGAAAAACTTCCGACATCATTGCAATCCGCCTGGGATTAAAGATGTCCCGCGTGATCGCCATAACGAAAAAGCCGTAAAATTAATTTTGTCTAACCCGTCAAACAAGAAAGGAGAAACTCAGCATGAATGCGAATGAACAAATTTTCTACAAACACAGATCCTGCGTAGTTCTTGATGCAAAATTGGAAGGATACAGTCTGGAGGACGATCAAGTCCTTCTTCAGGAGGAATCCTCCCAGTTCATAGGAGCCGGACCCATGAGGCATCTGGTTCACTCTCAAGACATCGATCGGGAGCCGAGTGGCATGCAATCGCGCTATAATCCACGTTGAGCTTCATCAACCACGAATGACAAGTAGCCCGCAGTTCCATTTGCATAGCGGCGCAATTCATTCATTCGTCAGGCATGAGCAAGGTAAATCTCGGTCTCATCCAGACCCACGCGACAGATTATAAGACGGATAATCTCCGCCGCACCATCGCGCTTGTGCGTGATGCCGCAAAACGCGGTGCGCAGATTATCTGCCTTCAGGAGCTTTTTCTGACCCCTTATTTCTGCAAACGCGAAGACACGGCACTGTTCGATCTCGCGGAACCAGTGCCGGGCGATACCACGAAAATCTTTGGCGATCTCGCACGCGAACTTGGCGTGGTGATCATCACGTCGCTTTTTGAAAAACGCGCGCCCGGATTGTATCACAACACCGCCGCGATCCTCGATGCCGACGGCGCTTTCCTCGGCAAGTATCGCAAGATGCACATTCCCGAAGACCCCGGTTTCAACGAAAAATTCTACTTCACACCAGGCGACCTCGGCTATCGCGTGTGGCAAACCAAGTTCGCAAAAATCGGCGTGCTCATCTGCTGGGATCAATGGTATCCCGAAGCTGCGCGACTCACGGCAATGCAGGGTGCAGAGATATTATTTTATCCCACCGCAATCGGTTGGCTCAAGAGTGAGAAAGCCGAACTCGGCAATGCCCAGCACTGCGCGTGGGAAACCGTCCAGCGCGGACACGCCGTCGCGAACGGCTGCTACGTCGCCGCTGTGAACCGCGTGGGCATCGAAGAAGAAAGTGAATTCTGGGGCCAGAGCTTCGTGGCAAATCCCTATGGAGAGATCGTCACCAAAGGTTCCGCGAGCGATGAGGAGGTGATGATCGTGCCCTGCGACCTGAAAGCCCTCGAAGACTTCCGCCGCATCTGGCCCTTCTTCCGCGACCGGCGGATTGATTCGTATCAAAGCATCACGCAGCGCTGGAGCGATGAATGATGCGGCTTGGCAAGACAGATGATCGAAAGTATAGTGAACAAATGAGTGCCGTCATCGTTGAATACCCCGAAGCATGGTTGCCCGTTATGGGCACGGATGCCGAGCATTTTGCTCAGGACGTGCGCATGGCGTCCGCTGTCAAACTGTTTGAAATGAAGAAACTCACGTCGGGCCAAGCCGCGAAACTTGCAGGCATATCCCGCGTGGAATTTATGCTTACCTGTCATCACTGGGGAGTCGCGACGGTGGACTGGGATGAGGAGGAGATTAAACGTGAGTTCGAGACCCGGATTGATTTTAAGCAATGAAATCAACCGTCGTTTGCGATGCCGGGCCTATCAACGCGCTGGGCGGATCAGGACACATTGAACTACTGCGACATTTGTTTGATCATGTCATCGTGCCGCATGAGGTGTCGGAGGAAATTATGGCTTGGGGTGAACAAGCAATGGGTGCACGGGCATTTCAACAAGCTACTTGGCTAGATATTTTGCCAACTCCAACGGCAGGTGTCGAAACATTGTTGCTGACACTGGATTCCGGCGAGGCATCAGTCATTGCCACAGCTTCAAAAATAAATAATGTGACCGTCTTGATTGATGAGTTCGCAGGACGACGGGTAGCCTCAAACGTTTATACCCTCAAGGTTGCAGGCACTGGACGGGTTCTGCTCGAAGCTAAGCGGAGAAATTTGATCTCCAAGGTGCGACCAGCGCTGGATGAGATGCGAGCAAACGGATACTGGATGACAGACAAAGTCGTCGCCGCCATCTTGACGGAAGCAACCGAATAGCATTCCCCGCCAAATATGACCGACGACTTTTTCATGCCTGCCGAATGGACGCCGCAGGAAGCGGTGTGGCTTTCTTGGCCGTGCAATCGCGACAGCGCACCGGAGACGCATGAGGCGTTGCAGGCAAAGTTCGGCGAGATTGCCGCGACTATCTCGCGCTTCGAGACTGTGCGCATCAACGGTGAGGGCGCATGGCACCAGCGCATTCATCAAAGCATCACCGAGCAACGCGGCGACATGCAGCGCGTGGAACTTTACGATCATCCGACGAACGATGTGTGGTGTCGTGATCACGGGCCGATCTTTGTGAAGCATCGTGAGACTGGCGCACTGGCTCTGACCGATTGGCAGTTCAACGCCTGGGGCGGAAAATTCCCACCGTGGAATCTGGACAATGAAATCCCACAACGCATTGCCAACGCACTGAAACTGCCACGCTTTGAATCCAAGATGATTTTTGAAGGCGGCTCCATTGAAGTGAACGGCAACGGCGTGCTGCTCACGACTGAGGCTGTGCTGTTAAATAAGAACCGCAACCCTGACTGGACGCGCACAGACATCGAAGCGGAGATCAAGAATCTGCTCGGCGTGCAGACGATTTTCTGGCTCGGCCAAGGCATCGAAGGCGATGACACCGACGGGCACATTGACGACATCACGCGATTCATCCGCGAGGACGTGGTTCTGACGATGGTGGAGAAACGCGCCAGTGATCCAAATTACCGCACACTCGAAGCAAACCGAGAACGACTCGCGGATTTGCGCACGATGAACGGCGGCAGCGTCGAAGTGCTGACGCTCAAAATGCCGGAAGCGCTCCGGCCCCAGACGGACTGGCGGCTTGACCGACTGCCAGCAAGTTACGGGAATTTTCTCATCATTAATGACGCAGTGCTCGTGCCCATTTTCGATCAGCGCCGGAATGACAAGAACGCGCTCGGCTTCATCGGCGAATGCTTTCCCGGCCGCGAGATCATCGGCATCGAGGCCAGCGATCTTGTCTTTGAGGGCGGCGCAATTCATTGTATCTCCCAGCAGCAGCCAAGCCAACCCGCTATTTGACGGGTCGAGAACGAGCGGTCATATTTTCGCGCTTGAGAATTCTCATCACCAACAATCGTCTAAACACCCGTGGTGGCGCGGAATCTTTCGTCCGGGATCTCGCGCGCGGTCTGCAGGAGATTGGCCATTCGGTCATGGCTTACAGCAGTGACCTTGGCCAGCGGGAGCGTCTCTTGGAGAATGATGTGATTCCAGTGGCGACTGATCTCGATCTTCTTCCATTCCTGCCAGACATTATTCACGCCCAACATCATCTGGATGCCATGACGGCTATCACCGCGTTGCCCGAAGTGCCGGCCCTGTTCCATTGCCACGGCGCGGTCTGGCAGGAGTGCGCGCCCAAACATCCACGCATCTACCACTATCTCGCGATGTCGAAAACGCTGGCGGAAAGGATGGCGGTCGAGTCTAACATCCCTATCTCCGATATCTCCGTGCATCTGAATGTAGTGGATCTGGCACGCTTCAACAAAGTGCGGCAACCTCCCTCCCAGCCCACTCGAGCTTTGTTCTTTAACAAGCATCACCGGCAGGACAGCCCCACTGTTGCCGCCATTCGCGAAGCCGCCTCCCGCTGTGGAATCAGTCTGGACTTCGTAGGCCGTCATTTTGGCCGTCTTATTGATCAGCCGGAAAACTTTCTTCCCGATTACGACATCGTGTTCGCTTCTGGAGTTTCAGCCATCGAGGCATTGGCGTGCGGATGTGCCGTCGTCGTTCTGGGACGGACCAGTTGCGGGGGGTTGGTGCTTCCAGACAATCTTGAATCGTATCGGCAAGCGAATTTCTCCATCGCCGTCAACTCGGCGCCGCCTTCCTCGGAGAAAATTGAAGCTGAACTGCGATGCTATTCTTCCGAAGCCTGTGAGATGGTTGCCAAGCGGCTTCGGCAGATGGCCGATTCGCGTCTTCAGATCGGGAAACTGGCCGAAATTTATCAGCAGATCATCGAGCGTCACCAGCGCTCGGAACACGACAGCCGCGCGGAGTCTGTTGCCGTTTCCAAATACCTTCGACGCATAGTGCCTCTGGTTAAAATGGCAGACCAGGTGCAGCGGCAGGAAGGCCTGCATTCGCGAAAGGCGAATGCCTTGAACGAACTCCGCGAGCACCTCTCGCTCGTTGAACGAGAGCTGAGTGATGCCCAGTGATTCCATGCAGTTTCATACCACCATCATTATCACCATCCGTGATGCTCTTCCCGAATTGAGGCAATGCCTCAGTTCCCTTGCCATCACGACTTCGATCCCTTTCCGTCTTATCCTTGTGGATGACTGTTCGGATGCGCCAACTTCGAACTACTTAAAAAGCTTGCGGCAGGATGGAATCAACGCCGAGATCCTCACCAACAGCGAGAGCTTGGGCTACACAAAGTCGGTCAATCGCGGCCTGCGAAAATCGAATAGCCCTTATGTTGTCATCGCCAACAGCGACGTCGTATTCACTCCAGGATGGGATCTGAAACTTCTGGGCGCGCTCAGCTCGGACCCTGAAGCCGGGATCGCTGGCCCCATGTCCAATGCCGCTTCGTGGCAGTCCCTGCCTGATGTGCTCGATGAAACCGACGACTACGCGGTCAATAGTCTGCCGGATGGATGGGCCTTGAATGATTTTTCCCAAGCCATTGGCGCAGACTATTCGGGCCGCACAATGCAGTGCCGCACGTTGAACGGCTTCTGCCTTGCGCTGAAACATGAGGTCTTGCTACAAGTCGGACTTTTTGACGAAATGAATTTCCCGATCGGCTACGGAGAGGAAATCGACTATTGCCTGCGAGCAGACACCAAAGGCATCAAGCGGATCATCGCATTAGACGCCTACATCTTTCATCATAAATCGCGGTCGTTTGGCAACCCACGGAGAAAAGAACTCTCGATCAGGGGACGCGGCGCATTGTATGCCCTTCATGGTCATGATCTCGTAAACTCAACGCGTTCAGTGATGAGGCATGATCCTGAGCTGGTCAGCATCCGTGAAGCGGTCCGGAAAAAATATTATGCTGTGGCGTCTCAGGAACATCCGGGGGCGTAAGGGATGGGCGGGATAGGGTCGCACTTCCTCTCGTGACAGATTTTTGAAATCCGATCCCTCCTGCCGTCTGGTGCGCGTTTTTATTTGCTAACCACTGCGGATTCAGGCACTTCACACTCCATGGGCGCACAATGGAAACAAAAATGGCGGGAACTTGCCGCAGATCAAAAAGGAAAACTCGTGGGCAAGCTCACGCGCGAAATCCAGGTCGCAGCCAGACTCGGCGGCCCTAATCCTGAGTTTAATGCGCGCCTCTCAGCAGCGATTGCAGTCGCAAAGAAACAGAGCGTGACCCGCGAAACCATTGAGCGCGCCATCGCGAAAGGCTCGGGAACAGGCGCGGACGCCGTGCAGTATCACACGGTCGTCTATGAAGGCTTTGCGCCGCATCGCGTGCCAGTGATCGTCGAGTGTCTCACCGACAACAACAACCGCACCTCCACGGAAATCAAAATGCTCTTCAAGCACGGTCATCTCGGGACACCAGGGTCGGTGGGTTGGATGTTCGAGCATGGCGGCTTGATCGAAGCCCATCACCCTGACAAGGCGCTTGATCTCGAAACAGCGGCGCTGGAAGCGGATGCGGACAATGTGGAACCGATGGAGCTAGATGATGATGAGGGCGCGCATCACATTGGCGCACGATTCTACTGCGAAAAAACTAAGCTCGATACCGTCACGAAAGCGCTCAAGGCATCAGGCTGGATGATAACAACCTCAGAGTTGGCCTATCATGCGAAAGAATTTCCGGAACTGAGTGACGCGCAGCACCAGGAGGTCACTAAGTTCCTCCAGTCGCTCGATGAGAACGCGGACGTGCATCGGGTTTATGCGGCAGTGAAGTAAGCATTATTTTAAGCGGCAAGTCAAAAAAGACGCATTTAATGCAGAAATATCTGCACTAAATGGTTGAAGCGGGTAAATAAGTGTAGATATAACTGCACATATGACAAAGCTCAGCCTCACGCCTGTTATTGGCCTCGGCGTTTTCACCTTGCTCACCAGCGTGAATCTGACGCCAGAAAATACCGGTCGGGATCATTCATGGCGCGGAGAGAAGATCAATACCCATGGAACGGATGTTTCAGCCGTGCTGGACACACCGGTTCCTGTCGGGCGGAATTTGCTGTGGTGCGGTTCATTCCAGCTTGCGTGGAACGCCGCCGGAGAGACCGCAGGTTTTCCCGTCAAACTCGCGCCGCGCTCCGCTCTCGCCGATGCGCTGAACAAGCGAGCCTTCGACCGCAAGTGGATTGACGAAGGATCAATACTTGTCAAAGGCGGCAAAAACAAACCGCAGTTGACGGATGACATCCGGTCCGCATCCCACGCAAAATGGAAACGCGAACCCAAGTTCTTGAAGTCAGTCTCGCCGACAAAAGATGATTTTGTTTTCTATGCAGTGTTACATAAGGAATTGCATTTCCAAAAACCGTTCGCCCGCCTTGGATCAAGATCGCTGGCCGGTCACGATGTCCCATGCTTCGGCTACGAGCCTGAACAGCCGGGCCGCATGGAACTGCTGCCGCAGGTTTTGGTTCATCATTATAAGGACGCGGAAAATTTCGTCGTCGAACTCAAGACAGATGATCGTGGCGACCAAATGCTCTTGGCTAAACTGCCCTCAGGCAAGTCGCTCTCCGAGATGACTGCCACCACGATCAAACATCTCCGCGCAGATGCGCCGCCATCAGGAGCCAATGACCGCTTGGTCGTTCCGTATTTGTTTTGCGATGAGGAGAAGTCTTTTCAGGAATTGGTCGGACGTTCCGTAATTTCTTTGCCCGGCGAAGTTGTCCGGGAGGCGTTGCAAAGTATTGAATTTCGCATGGATGAGAAGGGCGTGAAGTTGCACAGCGAAGCCATAATGACCTTTGGTTGCGCGGCCTCGGTTCCCGTTGTTCCGCGCGACATCGTCCTTGCACCTCCTTTTCTTCTGATGATGAAACGGGGCGATGCTCCAGCGCCATATTTTGTGGCATGGATTGGCAATGCGGATTTGCTGAAGAAACGCTGACCCTCAAATCTCTGCTTCTCCGCGCCTTGGCATCCGCAGGCCGAACGCGATGACGAATGTCACCACCATCAGCGCCGCAGCAACCCAGTAAGGCGTGCGACCATAATGCGCCGCTCCCCGGTCAAAGCTGAGCAGCCACCCGCCCGCGACGGCACCGAGGCCGCGACCCAGACTGGCGGCACCTTGCATGAATCCCATGGCGCGTCCTTGCCATCTGGCATCCACACTGCGCGAACCGAGGCCGCTGAGGGTGGGCTGCACCAGGCTGTTGCCGATGGCGATGAGACAACTCACGGCATAGAGCGCACCCTTTCCACCAACCAGCGGTAGCAGCACAAAGCTGGCGAACAACGCGATGATGCCTGCTCTCGCAAGCTTGACCTCGCCATACTTAGGTAGGATGCGCCGGATGACGCCGCCCTGCATGATGACCCCGACCATGCCGATGACGGCCATGACATAGCCCACGGCGAGTGTGTCCATCTTGAATCGCTTCTCGGCGAACAAAGCGAACACCGCCGTCATAATGGAGAATGCGGCGAGGCACACGAAGTAAGAAGCGACCACAGAGACATAGAGCGAACCGTCCGCGTGATTGAGCATTTCGCTGACTGGCTGTTCTGTGTGGCTCTCGTTGCGTTTCTCCGCAGTAAGGCTTTCCGGCAGAAACAGATAAACGAGCAACGCATTGATCAGGCAGAGCGCGGCAACAAAAAAGAACGGCGCATTGGGCGACACCTTTGCCGCGAGAATTCCACCGATGGCGGGGCCGATGACGAAGCCGAGACCGAATGCCGCACCTATCAGACCCATCGCCTTGCTGCGCTCCTCGGGCTTAGAGATATCTGCAATATATGCCTGCGCCGTAGCGACGTTTCCACCTGATACACCGTCAATGATGCGGGCCACAAAAAGCCACACCAGCGAATTCGCCCAGCCCATGACGAAATAGCCTAAGGCCGAGCCTATGATGCTAATGATTAGCACTGGCCTGCGTCCGACGCGATCCGAGAGACGACCCCAGAGCGGTGCGCTGAAAAACATAACTAGCGAGAACACACCCACCAGCATCCCATTCTGCAACTCGGTGGCACCGAACTTTTCCGCATACATGGGCAGCACCGGGATGCATACGCCAAAGCCGATGGTGCTCAGCAGGATGGTGAGAAAGATGAGGGAAAACTGAGTGCGGCGCGTAGTGGGCATGGGGCGCATTGTCAGCCGTGCAGGGCAGTGTGCAACTGGAATGGCGCGATGATGAAGCGCGTAGATGAATATTCCTGCGGATGACAATACCCATGTCAGGTTGGCGCAATTATTGCATTCCAAAAAACGATGCAAACCCGCCGTGCCGCATCATCTTCTACCATGACCCGACACCAGCGACTCCTTCAGTGGATTGAACAAACCGCCGCCCTCACCCAGCCCGACCATATCCATTGGTGCGATGGCAGTGAGGCGGAATGGAACACACTCACCGGCCAGCTCGTTCGCGCGGGAACCTTTCGCGCCTTGAATCCAGAAAAACGTCCGAACAGTTTCCTTGCTTGGAGCGATCCCAATGACGTCGCCCGCGTGGAAGATCGCACGTTCATCTGCTCGAAACGAAAAGCGGACGCCGGACCGACTAACAACTGGATGGAGCCTAATGAAATGAAAGCTGCTCTGAAGGGCGTCTTTCAAGGCTCCATGCGCGGTCGCACCATGTATGTCGTGCCTTTCTGCATGGGACCGCTCGGTTCCAAGTTCAGCGTGATCGGCGTGCAGCTCACGGATTCACCCTATGTCGTCGTGAACATGAAGATCATGACACGCATGGGAACGGCGGCTCTGGATGAACTTGGTGACGACGGCGACTTTGTTCCTTGCTTGCATAGCGTCGGCAAGCCGCTCGCGCCCAGCGAGAAGGATGTGCCGTGGCCGTGCAGCGATACGAAATACATCGTTCACTTTCCCGACGAGCGCAGCATCATGAGTTATGGCAGCGGCTACGGCGGCAATGCATTGCTCGGAAAGAAATGCCTCGCGCTGCGCATCGCCAGCGCGATAGGGCGCGATGAAGGCTGGATGGCCGAGCACATGCTCATCACGGGCGTGGAGTCGCCCACAGGCGAGAAGACTTACGTCGCCGCAGCATTCCCGAGCGCCTGTGGCAAAACCAATTTTGCCATGCTGGTGCCGCCGAAGCCGACCTATGATGGCTGGAAAGTAACTACGGTAGGCGATGACATTGCGTGGCTTCGTGTCGGCGATGACGGTAAGCTGCACGCGATCAATCCTGAAGCCGGTTACTTCGGTGTCGCGCCCGGCACTTCATGGCAAAGCAACCCGAACGCCATGGGCACGATGCGTGCGAATACGATCTTCACCAATGTCGCGCTCACCGACGACGGAGATGTGTGGTGGGAAGGCTTGAGCGATCCGCCCGCGCATTTGATTGACTGGACGGGCAAGGACTGGACGCCGGATTGCGGACGCAAGGCCGCACACGCAAACTCCCGCTTCACCGCACCCGCGCATCAATGCCCGACGATTGATCCCGATTGGGAGAAGCCGGAAGGCGTGCCGATTGACGCGATCATTTTTGGTGGCCGACGCGCAACCACGATGCCGCTTGTCTTTCAGGCGTTCAACTGGGCGCACGGCGTCTTCCTTGGCGCGACGATGGGAAGCGAGATGACCGCCGCCGCCGCCGGAACCATCGGCCAAGTGCGCCGCGATCCCATGGCCATGCTGCCGTTCTGTGGCTATAACATGGGCGATTATTTTAAGCATTGGCTACTGATGCGCCGCCGAGTGGAGGAAGTGCCGCGTATTTTCCATGTGAACTGGTTTCGCAAAGATCAGGACGGCAAATTCCTCTGGCCCGGTTTCGGTGAAAACATGCGTGTGCTCGAGTGGATTGTGAACCGTTGCCGTGGTCGCGGCAAAGGCCACGAAACGCAGATCGGCTGGATGCCGCGTTTCGATGAGTTGAACCTCGACGGCCTGGACATGAAGCGCGAACACTTCAACGCGCTCATGCAAGTTGATCTCAAGGAATTCCGCCAAGACCTGCTCAATGCCGGCGAGCTTTATCTCGATCTCTACGACTCCATGCCGAAGGAACTTATCTATCAGCGCGAGCTGCTTGCGGGGAGGTTCTGAGTCATCAGCTTAATAAAAGTGTAAGCATCGCCAAGAGTGGCTTGAGTTTCGCAATAAACCAAGGAACGATGGCGTCTCGCCGTCAGTGATGGTAGTGACGGTGAGACGCCATCATTCCTTGAAATACTCAACGCCAATGTGAAAGCGACACATGAGGCTTTTCAATTGGCGCATTAGTTTTTAACTCCTCTCGCCAGATTGAAAACTCCACGCGATAAAGCGCGACTGCTTCTGCCCCTGCGACATTTTTACGATGTTGACCTTATTTGCGCCCACGGTGTGCAGGATGCGACGGAGCACAGGAAGATGCGAACTTTTCGAGACTAGGCTGGTAAACCATAGGCTCAGTTGCGGGAACTGTGCGCTCTCAAAAATCATGCGCCGGATGAAGGCTTGTTCGCCACCTGCGCAGCAGAGTTCAGTGGGATGCCCGGCAAAATTTCTAGTATCGGTCGTGGCCTTGCTTCGGCTAAGCCCGGAGATTTTTTGTCGTGATGCAGCGATTACTTCCGACATGGATTTGTGGAAGGGCGGATTGCACATGGTCAGATGAAATGTCTCTCCCTGTTTGATGACTCCAGTCAGACAGTGCCGCGCAGAGTGCTGCAGGCGAAGCTCGATGTTCTGAGACAGCAGAGGATGAGCAGCGATGATCCGACGGCAATTTTTCAGTGCAGCAACGTCGATGTCCGTGCCGACGAATTGCCAGCCATATTCGATGACACCGATGATAGGATAAATTGCATTGGCCCCCACACCGATGTCGAGCACGCGGATTTCTTTTCCGCTTGGTATATCGCTACCGTCAGCCAACATGTCCGCGAGATAATGAATGTAATCCGCGCGTCCGGGAATCGGCGGACAGAGATAGCCCTCAGGCAGGTCCCACTCCTCTAGGCCATAATGATGTTTGAGCAGGGCTTGATTGAGCGCCTTCACTGCATCGGGTCTGGCGAAGTCGATGGAGTCATCGCCATGTTCATTGTTGCGAACGTAACGGGCGAGTGCCGGGCTAGCATGAATCAGCGCCGCGAAATCATAACGGTCGCGGTGACGGTTGCGCGGATGAAGATTTTGTTTAGTGAGGGCTGATGGCATCACGGGAAGGGAAGCATTGTTCATGTAAGCTCTGGCAACACCGCCACCAAAGCACGGCGATACGGACTTGGCATGGGAAGATCGGCGAGCTTCGAGAATGGTATGATGGAATGATGAAGGGCGAGTGCATTTCGTTTCAGTCGTGGCGCAGCGTGAACATGCAGGGCGACGCGATAGCGTGTGATGGTGTAGGTGCTCTGATGAAGCAGCGGCGGAAGCTTTCCGGTTTCTTCGAGCGCGGGTAGCTTCCACATGCCGGTGCGACGCGCTCCGACTTCCTGCTGGAGTAGGACGCCTACTTTGGTCTTCAGTAAATAAACGCGCTCGGTGACTTCAGTGATGACGGTGCGCTTTGATTTCACGGGAAGCGATGCGGGATCGCTCGCGGCACAGAATTTTTTCACGGGGCAAACGGCACAGGATGGGGCCGATGTTTTGCAAATGGTCTGGCCGAGTTCCATCAAGGCAGAGTTATGGATTCGCGCACTAGCGGCGGCATTCACAAGGACAGCCGCGCGTTGCCAGAGAACTTTTTTTCCTGCGGTGGAATCTATAGGAGTCGCGTCGTTGTAGAGACGTGAAAGCACTCGTGCGACGTTTCCATCCACGATGGGCTGCTTGTCGTCGAAAGCGAAACTCGCAACTGCGCCCGCGGTGTAGTCGCCGATGCCAGGCAGCTTGCGGATAGTGGTCATGTCGCGCGGGAAAACACCCTTGTGTTCTGTGACAACCTTTTGTGCGAGTTGATGGAGGAAGCGTGCGCGGCGGTAGTAGCCCAGGCCCTCCCATGCTTTCAGCACCGCCGGTTCAGTCGCCTTAGCCAGAACATGGAAGTCTGGGAATTTTTTCATCCAGCGTTGGTAGTATCCACGATCCAGCACGGTCTTGATCTGTGTCTGTTGCAGCATGATTTCGCTGACGAGCACGGCATAAGGATCATGCGTGCGCCGCCACGGATAGTCGCGCCCATTTGCTGCAAACCAGCGCGAGAGCGCACGGACAAGAGCGGCGGAATGTAAGGGTGAAATTGAGGCGGACATGCTGAACGCTGAAACATGAACGGAATCGCGAGAATTTCATTCGTCATTCCTCATTCGTCATACATCATTCCGCCCATGCCCGCGCTAACCAGCTACACCAAACTTCTCACTGCCGCGCAGGCGGAAAAGCTTCGGGTCTTGATTGGCGACAAGGGCTTCCGCATCGATGTAAAACCACACTGCCTCTACGCGGGGGCTGGTGACAAGGTGAACATCGCTGTTTATGCCAAGGGGCCAAAGGTGGTCGTGCAAGGCAAGGGCGCGGAGGATTTCGTGAAGTTCACCTTGGAGCCGGAAGTTCTCGGAGTGGCTGAATTGGGCTACGAAGAAGTGCTCCATCCAGAGCGGTTCACGCCGCACATCGGCGTGGACGAGAGCGGCAAAGGTGATTTCTTCGGCCCGCTGGTGATCGCAGGGGTGTATGCTGACGCTACGATGGCGCGGGCTATGCAAGAGATGGGAGTCATGGACAGTAAGCGAATCAGCGGTGACGCGCGGATCGAAACTCTGGCTAGGCAGATGCGAACGATTCCGGGACTAGTTTATGATGTGATCGTCATCGGCCCGGAACGTTACAACGCCCTTTATCTAAAATTCGGCAACCTCAACAAGCTGCTCGCTTGGGGTCATGCCAGAGTGATCGAGAATCTTCTCGAACGGGTGCCGGACTGTCCACGCGCTTTGTCCGACCAATTTGCCAATCCAAAGGTGCTGCAAAATGCCCTGCAAGCTCGTGGCAAGACCATTATACTCGAACAACGCACCAAGGCAGAAAGCGATCCCGCAGTCGCAGCGGCCTCCATTTTCGCTCGTCAGGGATTTGTGAACTGGCTTAAGGAAACTGGCGTCAAAGTGGGCATTGAACTGCCCAAAGGGGCCTCAACCGCAGTAAAATCCGCTGCGGCAGTCATCAAAGCCCGGCACGGCCCCGCCATGCTGGAGAGTGTGGCCAAGATGCATTTCCGCACCGCGCGGGAACTTGGCGACGAGGGTTTGTGAAAAATGCAGCGCGGCGGTGAAATCATTTGCAATACCGTGTGGCGCAAAGCAAATTGGTGGCCAGAACTTGAACCAAAGCATTATGGACAACGGCACCATTACCAAGCGCGATCTGGTGATTGAACTCGCAAACCGCAGTGGCCTGACTCAGGCACAGGCCTTTGATCTTTTTCAGGCGGCGCTGGATCTCATCACTGAAGAACTGGGCAGAGGAAACGAAGTCACCCTTAGGCGATTCGGAACTTTTGAAGTTCGCATGACCAAACCTAAAGTGGGCCGCAATCCCAAGAAGCCCGGTAGTGAAATGCGCATTCCAGCACGCGCCGTTGTGCGCTTCAAACCTGGCAAGGAAATGAAAGCACAAGTCAGCAAGGTCTTGCCAAATTTAATGAACGGAAGTTCACCGGACGGCGCTGGAGATTGAAGTTCTAAAGCTTGGATTATTTGACCGCTGAGTAAACAAAAGCCGGCGGCAGATTCAGCCACACCGTGCGTGTGGTCGTCAGGCTGGTGCAATGTTTGCGCAGCAAGTCCCTAAAATGCTGACCGCTGGGCAGCCTGTGAAAACCCGTATAGGCGAAGGTCGTCAACACTCCGCCGGGCTTCAAGCGCGGCATCACATGATCGAGAATGGCGATCTGCAAGGCCACGGGAAACGCTGTCCACGGAAGACCGCTGATGATGGTGTCAAACTGTTCGCCTTCACCGAGAAAGTTATTGAAATCGAAATCCTGTGCCGCCGCCGCAGCGAAGCGCAAATCTGGATACCGCTGGCTAAGCCGCGCAATGAATGTCGGGTTCATGTCCAGCCCCAGATAGCGGGCACCCGCTGGCATCGTTGAATGAATCAGTGAAGTGAATGCGCCTGTGCCCGGCCCCAGTTCCAGAATGGTGTGCGCTTGATCCACCTTGGCCGCCTTCACCATGCAACGCGCCAGCCCCTGCGATGAGGGCGCGATAGCCCCGGTAGCTTTCCAATTGAACAAGAACTCACGAAAAAATGTCCATGACATGTGCGCGTAAACTATCAAGGTTGCGGCGCAGAGCGAATCGTTTTAATACAGAAATATTCCGCAGCCCATGTTCATAAAATTTCTCAACCTCTGCCTTGCCCTGTTCACCGTCGTGATGGTTTCCTGTTCGACGACGCATTACAAAATCACCCTGCGCGATGGCCGCGAATTCATGACGGCCAGCAAACCGGAATTCAGCCAGAAGACTGGCTACTACCGATTCCGCGCACTCTCAGGCAAGGATGCGCTCATCCGCTCGGATGAGATTTTGATGATGAACGAACAGTGAAGTCTCAACGTGGAATGGGCGAGCAATTGAAAATGAAAATGCCGCTTGTTCTCGCGTCTGCATCGCCTCGACGTTCTGAACTGTTGCAGGAAGCAGGTTATGAATTCGAGATCATCACGCCTGATGTCGAGGAGGCGCATGATGAAAGCCTCACTTGCGAGGAACTGACGATTGAGAATGCCAAACGCAAGGCGCTGGCCGTGGCTCGGATGCGGCCAGATGCCGTGGTCATCGGCGCGGACACGCTGGTATATCTCGATCTTATTCCCATCGCAAAACCGCGCGACATGGAAGACGCCGCCGCGATGCTGCGCCGTCTCAGCGGTCGCACGCATGAAGTTTGCACTGGTGTGGCAATTGTCTCAGCTGGCGGCGCGGAGGTGCTGACCTTTCATGTGGTCAGTGAAGTCACCTTTAAAGCACTGACCGAGGAATTAATTCGGGATTACCATTCGCGGATCGAGCCGCTCGATAAGGCTGGGGCCTATGCGATCCAGGACGAGAGCGCCATGATCATCGAATCGGTTCAGGGATCATGGTCAAATGTCAAAGGCCTGCCGATGGAACGGCTCCGGGTCGAACTCGACCACTTAGTGAAACCAATCGAAGCCCGAATCATTGCTGCGCGATCATCGGCCCAGTAATTTCCGGCTCTGGTGCTTTAGGCGTATTCAAGACCACGGCCTCCTTCGCTTCACGAGATTCCACATTGAAATCACCCGGCTTAATGATGTTTTCTGAGGAAAGATGGAAGGGTCGTCCGACGGCTCTCAATAAGGTGCCCGCCATTCTCGCCGGAGCCTGCACTGCTGCGCATGAAGCTTGAAAGCAGATGACAGCAAGTGCGGAAAGGAGACGAATGGAGCGCATAGATTGAATTGAATAACACATTCCTGTCTGTCCAGAAAGAACATTGCCATGATATTTTGTGGGAGCT
>JBBRNC010000034.1:0-43639 GCA_038230495.1 Verrucomicrobiales bacterium | reverse complement strand
TCCATAGAAGGGTTCGCCGAGCCAGCCTTCGAACATGCTGGTCACGTCGTTACTCCACTTAGTGCCTTTGAGATTGATGATGTCGTTAGGCTTCACGCCCTTCGCGATGCACTCGATGGCGAGGTCGCCGACGACTTTGCTGGAAGGCGTGACCTTGATGATGTCGCCGCAGAGTTGGTTCACCTCAGCGTATGCGTGCGCGATTTCCGGCCAGCGAGCGGCCATGCCCATTCCGGTCGCTTGCTCCTTGAGGTTGGTGTATTGGCCGCCCGGCATCTCATGCAAATACACCTCGGCGGTGCCGTAAGGTTCGCTGGTGTCGAAGGGCTTGTAATAAGTGCGCACCGCAGCCCAGTAGTCGCTGAATTCCTGCAAAGCCTCAGTGTCCAGTCCGGTATCGCGCGGCGTGTGCTGCAAGCTGGCGACGATACTATTGAGGTTAGGTTGCGAAGTGCCACCGCTCATGGAAGCAATTGCGGCATCAGCTACATCCACTCCAGCGTCGGCGGCATTGAGGATGCTGCTGGCATTGAGTCCGCTGGTGTCGTGCGTGTGGAAGTGAATCGGGATGCCGATCTCTTCCTTGAGCGCCTTGATAAGTTTCTTCGCGGCATAAGGGCGCACGAGTCCGGCCATATCTTTAATGCAGAGCATGTGGGCGCCCATCTTTTCCAGTTCCTTAGCGAGTTTGATGTAATACTTCAGGCCGTATTTGTCGCGCTTGGGATCAAGGATGTCGCCCGTGTAACAGACTGTGCCTTCGCAAATCGAACTCGTATCCTCACGCACTGCATCCATCGCGGCGGTGAGGTTAGGTAGATAGTTGAGCGAATCAAAAATGCGGAAGATGTCCATGCCATTCGCAGCGGCATGTTTGATGAAACCCTTTACGACATTGTCCGGGTAGTTGGTGTAACCGACGGCGTTTGAGCCGCGGAAGAGCATCTGGAATAAAATGTTCGGCACCTTCACGCGAAGCTGGCGGAGCCGCTCCCACGGGTCTTCGCGCAAGAAGCGCATGGTGACATCGAAGGTTGCGCCGCCCCACATTTCCAAGGAGAAAAGGTTCGGTGTGCGGCGGGCCACGGCATCGGCCACGGCGAGCATGTCAAAGCTTCTCATGCGTGTGGCGAGCAGCGACTGATGGGCGTCGCGCATGGTGGTGTCCGTGATGAGTAGTCGCTTTTGCTTGGCCACCCATTCCGTGCAGAACTTCTCTGGCCCCATTTCGGCGAGCATTTGCTTAGTGCCGTTGGGCGGCTCGGTCAGGCGCAAGGCCGCATCCTTCATCGGCTGCGGCGGTGTAGGCAGCTTACCGATGGTTTTATGAGTGAATCCCTTGGCAAAGGGATTGCCGTTTACGCTCACATCCGCGAGATAGTTCAGCAGCTTAGTTGCGCGATCTTTGCGTTTCTCGAACTGGAACAGGTGTGGATTGGTATCAATGAAGCGCGTGGTGGCTTGGCCGCTGCGGAACGTAGGATCGGCGATGACATTCTCTAGGAAGGGTATGTTCGTTTTAACTCCGCGAATGCGGAACTCTCGCAGCGAGCGATCCATGCGGTCAAGCGCCTGTTCATAAGTCCGCGCGAAGACCGTGACCTTCACCAGCATGGAGTCATAGTAAGGCGTAATGACAGCGTTCGTGGTGCCGAGCGCGCCATCGAGCCGCACGCCGAATCCGCCAGCGCTGCGATAGGTTAGGATCTTGCCAAAGTCCGGCGTGAAACCATTCTCCGGGTCTTCCGTGGTGATGCGGCATTGGATAGCATAACCGCTTTTTTCTACCTTATTCTGCGCGGGCAAGCCGAGCGGTTCCTCATGAAGCTGATAACCTTGGGCGATCAGAATCTGCGAGCGCACGATGTCGATGCCGGTGATTTCCTCCGTGACCGTGTGCTCAACTTGAATGCGCGGGTTCATCTCGATGAAGAACCATTCGCCGCTTTCTACATCCACAAGGAACTCGACGGTGCCCGCGTGCGTGTAGCCGACTTCTTTGGCAATGGCCAGCGATGCGGTGCAGAGGCCCTCAATGATCTTCGGGTCAACGTTGTAGCTCGGCGCCTGTTCGATGACCTTCTGGTGACGGCGTTGCACCGAGCAATCGCGCTCATGGAGGTGGAGCACGTTGCCGTGTTTATCCGCGAGAATCTGGACTTCGATGTGTTTTGCGCGACCCACGAACTTTTCCAAGAACACCGCGCCGTTGCCGAACGAGCGCTTCGCTTCCGTTTGCGCTTCATCGAGCAACTTTTCCAGATCATCCGCCTTCTGCACCACGCGCATTCCGCGACCGCCGCCGCCGAACGCCGCCTTGATGATAAGAGGGAATCCGATCTTCTTGGCGACGCTGACTGCTTCCTTCTTCGATTCCACTGAATCCTTCGTGCCTTGCAGAGTTGGCACCTTCAATTTTTCCGCCACATTGCGAGCTGCCGTCTTGTCGCCCATCATGTCGAGGATGCGTGCATCCGGCCCGATGAAAATGATGCCTGCGTCTGCACAAGCCTTCGAGAACACAGGGTTCTCAGAGAGGAAACCATAGCCGGGATGGATCGCGTCCACGCCCTTCTCCACCGCCAGCGCCACGATGCCTTCAATGTCGAGGTAAGCGCCGAGCGGCCCCTTGTCCTTGTTCAACTCATACGCCTCGTCCGCCTTGAAGCGGTGCGGGCAAAAGCGATCCTCCTGCGCGTAGATGCCCACCGTGCGGATACCCAGTTCCGTGGCCGCTCGCATGACGCGGATGGCGATCTCAGAGCGGTTGGCGACCATCAATTTTTTGATGGGTCGGATGCCGGAATGCGGGGTGTGGGATGAGGCTGCGGAGTGGACTTTCTTGGAAGGCATAGGCTGGGAGACTTTGGTCTGTGCGCCATTGTGCGGAATAATGCACGAGAGGCAAGCCGCGAGAAAATCTTTCGCAAAGACAGGCGTCAACAATGGCGGAGAAGGCTGCGCCAGAGGAATCTATTTCGGCACCGCCGGGCTTACGGGCTTCCAGAGGACATTGATCCACCAACACACATAAGCATCGAGCGGCTTCTTCAGCGGTGTGTTGTAGTAAAGCCACCAGACGGGCTGGTAGAATTTTTCCAACCAAGTGTCTGCGGTTTTTGGAATAGTGCGGTTATAACCCAATCCCATCATCGGCCCCCAGCTCAGCACATAGAGCACGGGCAGGGCGATGAGGGTCACGACCCAAGCCGTGGTGTGGTTGCTGCGCTGTTTGTCCTCGCTCATGGTGGGATGGTGTCATGGCGGGGAAGGCTGCGCCAGAGGAATGTAATTTTGTATTGCCGGGCTTCTAACAAGGAATGACGACATTCTTGTCGTCATGGATCTGAGAGACTTGATGTGGCGACAGGAATGTCGCCAATCCTTGGGATGAAGGCGGATGTCTCATTGGGGCACGATAGACTGAAAAGTGCTCGGTTTGCGTTACATGGAGACTGGTAATCTGTGGCACCATATCAACGTAGGTGCTGCGTCACGCTGCACTCAAAACACTACGTGAAGACCAATCTCCGTAGCCCTCAGTCCCGTTGCGGTTCCTTGCATCGCAGGCCCATGCTTCCTGCGAAGCCAGAGGTATCCCCTACTTTCAACCCGTCGTCCGCAAGCCCGATGCGACGGCGTTGATGGAAACTAACAAGTCGGGGACGATGGACTCGGCGGATTCGGTGTTGCCTGAGGCCACGCATTCCCGCCAGCGACGGAGCAAAGAAATTTGCTGGGCGTGGAGGACGGTGAGGGGTTGCTCGCGGATGGCGAGCGTGAAGGCCAGACGCGGGCGGCGGCCCTCGAAGGCTCCGGCAGTGAGCTTCGTCAGCGCGGCTTGAGTGCGGTGGTATTCATCGAGAATGATTTTCAAGAAGCGATCTCGAATTGCTACATCCGGCACCAGTTCCGCATAACGACGCATCCAGTCTTCGTTCGCGCTGACGAGCGAGCTTTCGATATTGGCCATGACATAGCGGAGGAAAGGATGAGTCGGAAGCTGGGCGCTGAGTTGGGCGTGAGCGGCGGGCTCTTCGTTCGCCAGACGTTCCAGCGCGGAACCTGCGCCGAACCAACCGGGTAGATAAAAGCGTGACTGAGTCCACGAAAAGACCCAAGGGATAGCGCGCAAATCTTCCAGCGTAGCCTGGCCGCTGCGTCGTGCGGGGCGCGAACCGATGCGGGCATTTTCCAGTGCATCAATCGGCGTGGCGGCGCGATAGAACTTCATGAAGTCCGGCTCGTGCAGCAGACTGGTGTAGGCCTCGTGACTCCACTTCGCCACGCGATCAAGCACCGGCGCGACGATGTCGCAATGCGGCGCGGCGCGAAGATGTCTGGCTGTGGCGGATGAGGCCGAGGCCATGAGCACCTCGATATTGTAAACGGAAGAAGCGAAGTGCGCATACTTCTGCGCGATGGTCTCGCCTTGCTCCGTCATGCGGAGGCGTCCTTGAAGCGAGCCTGTGGGCAACGCCTCCATGAAGAAATGCGTCGGCCCTGCGCCACGTCCGACGGTGCCGCCGCGACCGTGGAAGAAGACTGGTTGCACGCCATGTTGCAGCGTGACTTGGGCGAGCTCCGACTGGGCACGATGGAGCGCCCATTGGCTGGCGAAGATACCGCAGTCTTTATTAGAGTCGGAGTAGCCGACCATCATTTGCAGCGATGGAGTGCCTGCTGCATTCACGCTGCGTTGCGTGACGGGATGCGCGAGAAATTCTGTGACGATGCCGGGACCAGCTTCGAGATCGGCCATTGTTTCAAACAAAGGCGTGACTGGCAATGGACAACGCAGACCGCCGTCAATCCATTCTGCAAGACCAGCTTCTCGCGCTAGTAGATAGACAATGAAGAGGTCTTCCACGCAGCGCGTCATGGAAACAATTAATGCGCCGAGTCCCGCGTTGCCATGACGGGCGCGATGTTCGGCCAGCACGCGATGACACGCGAGCACGGTGTCCGCTTCGGGGCCAGCGGACATTCCCGGTGCAAGGAAGGGGCGGGGAGACAAGAGTTCTTGTTCTAAGAAAGCACGCTTTTTCTCTAGGCTCCAATCCGCGAATGCAGCGCCATCAGCCACGCCCGCCGTGGCGAGAAGCTGCGCGAATGCTTTCTCGTGAAACGCGGAGTTTTGCCGAATGTCGAGTGTGGCCGAGTGAAAGCCAAAGGCCGTGATCTGTCTTTGGAATGGAACGATGAGTTCGCGCACCATCGCTCTGGCACCGACGGTTTCGAGCGCGTCTGCGAGCGCGGCTAGATCGTCCGCGAGATTTTCTGGCGAGCTATAAGCTGCGGCAGAATCGGGATGCTCGATGGCGAGCAGGACCTTGGCCCGCATGAGATAGGCGGCGGCGCGCCACGGCTCTTCGCGATTGCGTTCGAGGATGTAAGACACATCCACACCGGGCTGGCCTTGCAACTCAGCCGCGAGCCTTTCATTCAACGCGATCAATGCGGAAGGAACTGGCTGGAACAATTGACTGAGCGGCACTTGATGCGCGAGAGATTCTAGGGCGCGGCGTTGCACGCGCAGGGCATTGGTGCGCAGCGCCTTCAACGCAGAGCGCGTCACATCAGCGGTGACGAATGGATGTCCATCACGGTCGCCACCAATCCAAGTTCCGAACTTCACCAGCGGCGGTAAGCTATCAAGCGACGCGACATTGTAGCCTTCAGCTTCCCAGGCCTCGCGTAAATGAATGTGGGCGCGAGCCAGAGTTTCAGGGAAAACTTCGCGCAGATAATAGAGCGCGTTTTGCAACTCGGCTTCAATCGTGGGGCGCGTGACATGAATTTCACCCGTGCGCCAGAGACCTTCTAGTTGCACCTCAAGCTGCCGCTGCACGCGCGACTGCTCGCGCGGGGTGTAATCGGCGTTCTCGTGACGGTTCATGAGCGAATAAATCTCGCGATGCCGCTCGCGTGCCGTATCGCGTTTTGACTCCGTGGGATGCGCGGTCAGCACGGGCTCGACAAGGACTTGTTTCAGCACTTCCAGCATCTCGGTTTCGGTCAGACCGGATGCCGACATTCTTTTGATATTATCTGACCACTGTCCTTTTTCCGCCGCTGGCCCTTGTTGCTTTTCGCGCATTCGACGGACTCGTGAAGCGGTGCGTTCTTCAACGATGTTCAGAAGCTGGAACGCTATGGAATAGGCCTGGCCGAGCTTGCGGTCTGTCACGTCCATGTTATCCACTTGGCTGCTGGCCCAAGGGAGACGTTCGGCGAGCGTCGGTTCGCCAAGTCTGCGCAACGTAGCGGCGAACGCCTCCATGATGAATTTCAAATCAGATTCCAGAAGGCGGAATCCGTAATCGCGGAGTGATTCAGATGAGGTGTCGGGCATGAAGCTCCTTGAGTAGCACAAACAATGCCCTCGTGCGGCCTTGAATTTTACATTTGGCATTTCGCTGCATCATCGCCACTTTGCCCCATGTCGCTGACCGTTCTTTCTCATCCGCTGGTTGATTCGCTGCTCACCGAATTGCGGGATAAAAACACTGTGCCCTCGCGCTTTCGCCGACTGTGCAATCGCATCACCACGATTCTGGCTATCGAGGCCTTGCGCGATCTGCCGACTGTATCAGCGACCGTGGAGACGCCGATGGAAACATTTTCCGGCAAGAAGCTGGGCTGCGGTGTTCTGATTGTTCCCGTGTTGCGTGCGGGGCTGGGTATGGTGGAACCTATTCTTGCCCTCGTGCCCAATGCGCAGGTCGGTCATGTAGGAATCGAGCGTGACCACGAAACAGCCTTGCCGCGTTCGTATTACTCCAAGATTCCCGCGCTTGATGGTCAGCGTATTTTAGTCGTGGATCCGATGCTGGCCACGGGCGGCACCGGGCTTCATGCGATCCGCTCCATTAGAGAGCAAGGCGGCAAGGACATCACCGTCTTGAGCATCATTGCCGCGCCGGAAGGTGTGGCTGCAATAGAAGCCGCGGCACCGGGCGTATCTATTTTCACCGCTGCGCTGGATCGCTGCCTGAATGCGCAGAAATATATCCTGCCGGGTGTAGGGGACTTTGGAGACCGCTTGATGGGGACGATATAAATGGAATTGCGAGACATATCGAATATGCGCCGGTCTGGCACCAGGCATCTCCATTTCATTGGCATCTGTGGGAAGGCGATGGGGGCTATAGCGGCGGCTCTGGCGCGTGAAGGGTGGCGCATCACTGGTTCCGACGAGAATGTTTATGAACCGATGAGTGGGCATCTTCAGGAATGCGGCATTAGGATCATCAGCCCGTATCATCCAGCGAATGTGCCGAGCGATGTGGGTTTGGTGATTGTCGGCAAGCGTGTCGCCGCCAGCAATCCTGAACTGCTCCATGTGATCCGGCGTGGCATCCCGCACCAGTCGTTTCCGCAGTTTTTGCGTGAGCATTTTCTTTCCCGCTCGCGCAACGCAGTCGTCGCCGGAGGCGCTGGCAAGACTACGACGACTGCGATGCTGGCCTGGATTCTAGAACACGCTGGGCATAATCCAGATTATCTCGTGGGCGGGCAGGTAAGGAATCTGCCATCGCCAGCGAGATTTGCCGGAAGCCAATTCACTGTGATTGAGGGTGATGAATATCCTTCGTGTTTTGACGACCGGAATCCTAAGTTTGTCCATTACCAGCCAGAGGTCGCTATCATCACCAACATCATCGAGGACCATCCTGACATATACCGGAACTTCGATGAGTTGTGCGATGCCTTTGCATCCTTAATTGAGCTGGTTCCCGCAAACGGTTGCTTGATACTGCCAGATCACGACCCGGCAGCGATGCGGCTTGCGGAGGTTGCGAATTGTAAGGTGGTGACGTCCGGGTTCGAGGCGGGAACGACAGAGAGGATTACTGATGCGCGCTTTTTGTCCGAGCGATCTTGTTTCAGTCTGCTTGGTGCGGAATTTGAGATACTGCTCTGTGGACGGATGAACGTGAGAAATGCCGCGATGGCGGTGCTGGCTGCAACGCATTTTGGAGTTAATCCCGAGCAGTCAGCGGCAGCCCTTAAAGTTTTTCGTGGGATTCGCAATCGCCAGGAGGAGGTTGAGGTCGGAAAATATACCGTGGTGCGTGACAAGGCGACTCATCCTCGTGCACTGGAGGAGCTTGCTCTGGCGTTGCGGCAGCGATTTGCTGGAAGGCGACTGGTATCCGTCATTCAGCCGCGGGCGACTGGCGGAAGGGACTGGATTTATCAACGGGAACTGCCCGCGGCACTGTCGAATTATGACAAGGTCATTCTGACCAGTGCCTATGAGCACAATCCTGCTCAGCCCGGCTTGTGGGCAGATGATCCGTTCTGCCTCGATCTGCTTGCGGCGGAACTGCTCAAGAGTCAGGTGGATGTTACAATCGCGCGATCATTGCCAGAGGTGAAGGAGTCCATCAGCGTTGAAGTCCATGAAGGTGATGTCGTCATCCTCACCGTGTTGGAGCAATCCGAATCCATGAGAGTTGCGGTTGAAACGGTTCTGCGTGGTGATTGAGCGTCAGGGACGCATGAGCCAGCGCAATAACTTTGTGCGCCATGATTTTCCTTTGCGCCATGGGTCCCGCTCGGTCGATGCCGTGGCATCTGGATCAGAGGGGTCGAGGCTCGCGATGAGTTTTCTGCATACTGAACGCAGAACCCGGTGATCTCTCTCGTGTTGGTGAGGGTCTTCGAATCCCGATCCGCCATTTAGGATGGCGTCCAGATGTTTCGCAAAAACTAATGGGTGGTGCATCCTATCGTAACCCTTGCGGATGAGATGAGATTTTTCCTCAAGAAGAGAACGGTCATTCAAGCTCTCGAGCGTGGTGGTGAGGTCTTCCCAAGCGTGCCAGACGAGGCCGCCATCGAGGCTGAGTTCAGAGTGCGACAGTTCAGCCAATGGGCGGTTGGAATGTCGTAAATGTGGTGTGGCGGAGGCTATGACCTCGGCATTCGTCCTCGCACCGTCAATTGGGAAGGATGAGAAATAGAGGTCACAGTCATGTCCCCACAGTGCTGCGGCCAGGGAAGGAACCCAGGGCACATGGACAAATCGCTCCGTAGGTAGATTGGCGTGATTTAGCACGTCATTGATTTTGCCGAGCATGGCCGATTTAAGTGGTCCGATGTGAACATGCCAGCCGCCCGTGCTGCGCAGAATGACGCCTACTGTTTCGGGATAATTGCAAGCATGGTTGCCGTCGAACTTAAGGGCGCTTCCACTTGTGGCGGTGACCAATTTTCCTCGTTTCAAGAATCCCCGTGGACGGGTTCCGGGATCAGGAGCGGTGAGCGGAAGTAATGCTGCACTCAACCCAAGCAGACGGGTCATAGCGGCGGCGTATGGATTGAGATCAATGATGCAAACCCCCGGCAGATGGAGACCAAACGACGGAGTGCTGTCGGCATGGTGCACAAGAATTCGCTGACTGGCGATCTCCGGTCGGGCCACAGCACTGGCCAGCGGATCGTCCGGGTGATGAAACAAAAACAGGCGACGAGGCCGCAATCTCAGCAGCAGAGTCATCAGTTCTTGCAGACGGTCATACAGTGAGGGTCCCTGCAATATGGTGATATTAACGGATGGAATGCAAAGACGGCACCGGATCGCCTCCGGGAGTGGCGCGGGGTTTTCACCATGAATGTTCGTGATGATCAGCTGTGATGCCGCGCCCTGATGCGCGTCCAGAGCGCGGACGAAATCACCGATCAACGGCGTATGACCGCCCGCCTTATAGGCCTGTGTGGCAAGGTAAACATCCGGTCCTTGTCCTGCGGGCAGTTCAAGTGAAGACATTGAACGGCTCGTAAGTGTGGCGAGATATTCCCCGCCCATTCGCCAGAGGCGCGCGTCCCATTTTTGCACACCCAGCGCCATGGTTCCAAGGGCTGGAACCGTGTCAAAACGATGAAGGTGATTATAAGCCTGATCCAGGACATCGCCCATCGTTGTCCCGGATTCAGTCATGGAGGTGCTGCTGTGAAGTTTTTTTGATATCCGCCTTAAGTAGTTCCAGACGCATGCTGAGTTCATCGAATGTGGTCGCCCTGGTTTCCGATGCCCAGTTTCTGTCGAGCATCTGGTCCGTCATTTTGATCAATGGCACGATCTTTCGTAGATAGTTAGAAGTGGCCAGACTTTCCGCGATCATGTTCACCGGTGTCTGACGATGTTGTGAGATGACCCGCTCATATAACGCCACAAGCTCTGTGGTCGTGATGGAGAGGTCGGCTTCGCGCCGCAGGCGTGCGGTGACTTCAGCACAACTTTGTGCCGAATATTTGCGGAGTTCGTTGGCAACGGCCTCGACGGAGGGCGGCGGAGAGTTGCTGGCAATGGAAAAATTCACCTGGCGGATTCGTTCGTAGTTCTCAGGCAGCACCATCTCGCCGCAGCTTGTGCGGCCGAGCACGATCACGGCGCAGCCACAGGCGGCAGCCTCGATTGCCGAGAGGCCGGAGGCAAAGACAATGTCATATTCGGGCAGGAGTTTCTCCGGTTTGATGGCTGTCTTGCCAAAGTGAAAACCGATGAGGTCGAGTTCGATGGCACAAAGTTTCGCAGCTTCACGGATCACAGTGACGACCTCACTGTCCTCTTGATGGCGGCTGTTGTAGAACAGAGCACGCACAGGACGCGCGGGCAATGTTCTCACGGTGTGGAACTTGACCACGTTCACGGGATTTAGGAGCACGGTGATGTCGGCCCCCGGAATGTTTGATTCTACGAGCATCCGCTCCTTCGCCGTTCGTGACATGGTCAGATAATGATAGACTCGCGGATGCTTCACGATGCAGTCTTTCCATGTTGCGCCATGAAAGTGATATATCGCCGGAACCCCGGGAAGTGCGGTCAGGGCGGTCATCATTTCCAAATGATGCTGGCCGTGGATGATGTCGGGTTTGGAAGGAAGATTCTGAATGTCCGTTGTCACTGGAATGATGTCGTTTTCCAGCAGGCGTTCGCGTTGCGTTTGATCGCTGGTGAAAGCCATGACTGAGTGGCCCAGCGCATTCAACCCCTGTGCCAGATCGCGCATGAAAGTCTGGGTGCCTCCGCGTGAGCGCATGCTGCTGTTAGTGATGAGGATTCTCATGAGTTGATTCTGTGAAGTGGCGGTGTCGCTTCCCTCCGCAGCTTTGTAAAGCGCATGGATCGGGATGCAAGTTCTTGTTCGTGAGCAGGCCTGTTCCAGGTGAGCGACTGGAGTCAATTTGCATTTGCAGAGGCCTCCAACGTGGTAAGCTCCGGCATGTCTCGCACCCTTTTTATCTCATTGTTGTTTTTAGGCTGCACCTTCATATCGGCAATGCCCGCTGCAGAAAAGAAGCTGGTCATCGGCATGGATGCGACTTATCCGCCGTTTGAAACGGTGAACGCGCAAGGTGAGTTCACAGGTGTGAGTGTGGACTTGGGGCGCGAGCTGGCGAAGCAACTGGGTCGTGAAGTGGAATTTCGGAACATCAATTTCGATGGACTCATTACTGCTTTGAAGACCGGGAGCATTGATCTCATCATCTCTTCGATGACCGCGAATGACGAGCGGCGTAAATCCATCGACTTCAGCGAGCCTTATGTGAAGACGGGCATCGCGCTGCTGGCTTCCACCAAGTCACCCGTGCAGAATCTCGACGACCTCAAGAAAGCAGGCAGCCGAGTGGTGGTGCGCTTAGGCACGACTGGCGAGCAGTTCGCGCGCAAAACCTTGCCGGATGCCAAGCTCATCTCGCTGGACTCCGACACGGCCTGCGTGATGGAGGTGGCGAAGGGCGGTGTGGATGTGTGGATTTATGACCAGCTTTCGCTGATGAACCATCATGCGAAACATCCCGATACGACACGTGTGCTGTTGAAGCCGCTGCGCGAAGAGGTCTGGGCCATCGGTTTGAAGAAGGGCAACGACGATTTGCGCAAGCAGGTAAACGATTTCCTCACAAAATTCCGCGCTGACGGCGGTTTCAAAAAGCTCGGTGATAAGCATCTCGCGACGGCAAAGAAGCAGATGGAAGCTCAAGGGATTCCTTTTGTATTTGATTTGTAATTAGAAACCATTCACTACACGACATGATGAGAATCACTGAAGTCATTGCACTGGGCCTTTTGCTCGCATCAGGAAGCATAATTGCAAAAACACCAGTGCCCGCAGAGCCTGATAAATCTGAATTCAATCTCTTCAATCCCGTGCCGGAGAATTTGTTGCGCGATCTCGATACTGACCGGCCTGACAAGTCCACGAGTCCGCACACTGTAGATGCCGGACATTTCCAAATTGAGGCTGATTTGCTTCGTTTCACATACACGAAGGAAGCTGGCACTCGTACTGAGAACTGGAGCTGGGCCAGCACGGATTTCCGCATCGGGCTGACCAATTGGGCTGACCTGCAATTTTATATACCGTTTTATCAGTCTGGTCGCACCACAGACACCGCGACAAATCACAGTGACAGGAGTTCCGGGATTGGCGATCTCACGGTTATACTTAAAACCAACTTCTGGGGGAACGACAAGGGCGACAGCTCTGGTGGTGCAGCCTTTTTTGTGAAGACTCCGACAGCATCGCACAACATCGGCAACGGCAAGGTTGAGGGCGGGGCCATGCTCCTACTGGAGGCGAAGACATTCATGGATTTTGACATCACCTTCAATACGGGAGTTGGGATCGATGCGGACGACAACGGTCGTTATCACGCTGACCTGATCAATGTCATCAATCTCGCGCATGACATCGCCGGCCCAGTTTCCGCGTATGTGGAATTTTTCAGTGTGGTTCCGACTAATCACAGTAGTGATTGGGTGGGCACGCTTGATCTCGGAGTCACAGTGAAGTTAGGGAAAAATCTACAGCTTGATGCCGGTCTGAACATCGGGGTCACGAAGGCGTCGGATGATCTGGAGCCATTTGTGGGCGTGTCTTATCGGTTTTAAGTTGCGAACATATTGCAGGGCGACTTCAAAAATACTTAACTAGCAACTTGTTCTACGGGCAAAGTGGCCGTATTTATGGCCGTATGAAAGCAGGCTTGATCAAAACAACTATTGAAATAGACGAGGCCAAATTGAAAAGGATCATGGACATGGGCGGCTTCAGCACCCGTAAGGAAGCTGTGGACTGGGCATTGACGGAGGCGGAGAGGATCGCCAGTCTTGACCGCATCGCGGAGAATCCTTGGCCCTCTTCCGTCGTGCGTGAAGCGGTAGATCCTAGCTATGACGTGACCGCATCCCGCAAGAGCATCCGCTACTCAACGCCGACTCGCCGGAGGAAATGACATGACCCTTCTGGTAGATTCAGCGGTTTACAT
The DNA here is from genome assembly GCA_038230495.1 of Verrucomicrobiales bacterium. Classification (GTDB taxonomy): domain Bacteria; phylum Verrucomicrobiota; class Verrucomicrobiia; order Verrucomicrobiales; family Verrucomicrobiaceae; genus VFKE01. The sequence continues at coordinate 30,355 of JBBRNC010000034.1, read as the reverse complement.
TGACCTGATGCGGGCTGGTCGCGATCCGCGTCAGGTATTGCTGCCTCACCTTCGCGCTTGCGAACTCTACAACTGCGGTGTCGTGCGCGCGGAGGTGCTACGAGGAATGAAGCATCCGCGCTTAAAGACGGAGATGGAGGCGTTCTTCGACATCATCCCGGAGGTTCCCTGTGATCCCAGGCTGTGGCGCACCGTGAGCGACATTGGTTGGAAGCTCGGGAGAAAAGGGAAGTGGCCGCCAGTCACTGATCTTTTGATAGCTGCGTGCGCCTTGCGTGTGGGCGCGACTTTGGTTTCGCCAGATAGTCATTTCAAGGACATCGAGGGACTTACGTGGCGGAAAACACTAGACTAGCACCCGCGCTTGACGCCGCGCAAGTTCGCGTCTGAATTGGCAGACTATGACTGAAGCATTTCCCGATATCCAGAAAATCCAATACGAAGGGCCTAAATCCCGCAACCCACTTTCCTTTAAGCATTACAACGCAGACGAAGTCGTCGCGGGTAAGACGATGCGTGAGCAGCTTCGCTTCGGTGTGGCTTACTGGCACGCGATGCGCAACACCTTAGCTGATCCCTTCGGTGCGGGCACGTCGCAGAAGCCTTGGGACGATGGCACTAGCAGTGTCGCGAACGCTCAGAAGCGCGCGCATGTGTGCTTCGAGTTTATGGAGAAGCTCGGCATTGATTACTACTGCTTCCATGATCGCGATATTGCGCCTGAGTGCGACACGTTAGCTGAGAGCAACAAGGCGTTCGATGCCGTGGCGGACACGCTAGAGCAATTGCAGAAGGACACTGGCAAAAAACTTCTCTGGGGCACAGCCTGTCTCTTTGCTCATCCTCGCTACAATCAAGGCGCGGCCACTTCGCCCAATGCCAGCGTCTTCGCATACGGTGCTGCGCAGGTGAAGAAGGCTCTGGAAGTAACGCATCGTCTCGGTGGCGAGGGCTATACTTTCTGGGGTGGACGCGAAGGTTACTCAACTCTCTGGAACACGAATATGAAACGCGAGATGGATCATCTGGGCGCATTCCTTCACATGGCAGTGGCCCATAAGAAAAAGATCGGCTTCCAAGGCCCGTTCTACATCGAGCCGAAACCGCGGGAACCTTCCACGCACCAGTATGATTCCGACAGTGCCGCGTGCTTGAACTTCCTTCGTGAATATGGACTCATGGAGCACTTCAAGCTCAACATCGAGACCAATCACGCCACACTTGCGGGGCACACGATGCGCCATGAGTTGGAAGTCGCGCTCGCTGCGAACGCGCTTGGTTCCATTGACGCGAACACAGGTGACGAACTCATTGGCTGGGACACTGACCAGTTCCCCACGAACATTTATCTCACCACGCAGATCATGCTGGTGCTGCTGAAGATGGGTGGATTCACCACTGGTGGATTGAACTTCGATGCCAAGGTGCGCCGCGAAAGTTTTGAACCAGTTGATCTCTTCCACGCGCACATCGGAGGCATGGACGCCTTCGCGCGTGGCCTGAAGACTGCTGCGGCTATCGTTGAGGACGGTCGTCTTGATGGTCTGCTCAAGCAACGCTACAGCACATTCGACGGCGGCATCGGCGCCCAGATTGAAAAGGGCGAAGTCGGCTTTGAAGAACTCGAGGCCTACACGCTTAAGAACGGCGAACCGATTCTTGCCAGTGGACGTCAGGAGATGTTGGAGAATCTCATCAACGAGTTCATCTGAAGCACTCATCATTAAACAAAAAGCCGCCGCAGGAAACTGGGGCGGCTTTTTTGTGCGCAATGAAACAACGTGCGAGCGATTTTCAGTCGGCAGGATAACGATAGTGACCTGTCAGAGTAAATTCAAGCAGGCGGTCTTCGATGCAGGGTCCCCATCCGACATTGTGAACAATAAAGGGGCGCGCACTGCCAGTGGGCGAGGGGACAATGATGGCAATGTGTGGCTTGTTGTCCTCTGTGCGGCAAGTGATAATGTCGCCTGGTTTGTAGTCATCAACCTTTCGGGTCACCGGCAACGATCTTCCATGGCGCTCAAAGAACGTTTTGAGATTGGACACGTTGCGGTGATCAATGTTTGTGTCAGGCCGAGAGTCGGTCTTGTTTTTAGCGTAAGAGGCAAAACCACCCATCATGTCGAGATAGACTTTCTCCTGTAAATCCACACCTACGCTGCGGAAGCTGCGGATGATCATATCAGCAGGTCCGCAGGTGTCAGGTGCCACGTCTCCATTGGGGAATTTGATTTTCTGGTAGGTGTCGTCGTATTGGAATATCCGTCTGGTTTGATGGAGTGCGGCGCGCGCGAGATTGCTCCCCGTAGAATCATCATTCTCATCTAAGTGGAATTGAGAATAGGAGCTTAACTCAATTTGGTGTTTGATATTGAGCTGAGCCCAAATCAGGGCGGGATACGATGAGTGCTGCCAGCCGAAAGTGGCACAACTTACGATCGAAAGGCCTAAAAGTCTGAATGGAGTTAACAACATGGCGTAATTGGATTATAATAATTATAGTCGTAACCGACTCAAATGTCGATACTTATGGGAATAGTTAGCTAAGAATTATTCTTTTCACAGATGTAGTTATCAGGAGTGGGATTCTTTGCAAAATTGATGCTAACTCGCCAAAATATGAGTTGGCTAACAGATTCGCGAGTGCTGCGATTCTCGAAAATGAGTCTCGTTAAAATCGCCGCTTCCGGCACGATTTCAGGATGTAGCTCCTTCATTGACGTGTTGCTTGCGCGAATTCATTGTCGCCGCAGATATTCTCTTTAGAATCATCAACACATGCAGGGAAGTATTAAGTATTCGCGATTTATATTGTGGGCATTCGCCGCAGTTTTTTTTCCAATGCCAACGGAGTTGTCCGCTGCCACGAAGAAACATGGCACGACTCATCCCGCAACTCCGGTAACGCCCGCAGTTATCCCGCGGGCCGTTCCTGTGATGCATGAGGAGCCGCGTGCTGCGAAGGGGCCAAATGTTCTTTTCATTGTCGTCGATAGTTTGAATGACTGGTGCGGCTATCTCGGCGGTCATCCATTGGCCCGCACTCCGAACATCGACCGACTGGCGCATTCAGGAATGAGCTTCACTAACGCCCATTGCGCCAGCCCACTGAGTAATGCCTCACGCACTGCTCTGCTGACAGGCGTGAACCCATGGAACAGTGGTGTGTGGAGCGATGAACAGGACTGGCGTCATTCCATTCGGCTCATAGGCAAGCCGACGATCCCTGAGCATTTTCATAGCAGTGGATGGTTCACGGCGGCGGCGGGAAAAATATTTCACGCCAGTCATGGCGGCCCCGAAGGGAAACTGACAGGATGGCAAGGTGGGCGTCGTGGATTTGAACTCGATCATGCATGGCGAGAAAGGCTCCCCGGACCCGGCGTGCAGATTCCTGATCTTGCTGTTCGCGTCGGACAGAATTTCAATGGACTGAACACATGGCAGTGGGACTGGGGCGCGATTGATAAAACCGAAGATGAAATGGATGACTCCAAAGTAGCTACCTGGGCTGCGCAGTTTCTCGAACGCAAATTCGACCGGCCATTTTTCCTCGCGGTTGGTTTCTATCATCCGCATTCACCGTGGTATGCGCCGAAGAAATATTTTGATATGTTTCCGCTGGAGCAAATCACGCTGCCGGAAATGAAGCCGGATATTCTCAAGGACACGCCGAATCATTTAAAGCCACTCTTCACGGGCGACAAAAAACTCTTGAAGCAAGCGGTGCAAGCTTATCTCGCTAACATGTCCTTCGCTGATGAAATGGTCGGGCGTGTGTTAGATGCCCTTGAGCGCAGCCCACACAAAGACAAGACAATCGTCTGTCTGACTAGTGATCACGGCTGGTGTCTTGAAAGCCAGTTAAGCCCGAGTAATGGACTCAAGTTCGGCGCCACCCATGTTCCTCTCATCATTCGCGCACCGGGCATTACCCATGCTGACTCACAGTCTGCGCAACCAGTTGGGCTGGTGGATTTGTATCCCACACTCTGTGATCTTGCTGGTGCTGCGAAGCCGCAACACCTCGATGGTCAATCCTTGTTGTCGAGGCTCAAAGTTGCTTCCGTTGTGGACACTCGTCCAGCAGTCGCGTCGTCCGGCGGCGATGATCAAGCCAGTTCCGCCGTGATTAGCATCCCTTGGTATCCTTCCGGCGTGATAGGTCGTGTGGCAGTCACATCGCTTGGTGGAGATGATCAGGCCAGTTACGCCGTGAATAACCACCGCTGGGGTCTCATACATCATGCGGATGGAAGCCAGGAGTTATACGATCACGGCATAGATCCGCATGAACGGGTTAATCTCCTAATTAAGAATGACAAATCGGCAGAGATGGTGGGCCTTCTGGCAGAGATGCAAGGAGGCATTCCCAAGCAATGGAACAGCGCGTATCGCCCGATGTCCGAAGTGAAAACAGATGCCGCAGCGGATGGCAGCAAAACATTCTGGTTCGCCGCCGGAGACAGCTTCAGCGCCATTACTTCACCGGATATCACCGCGCGAAATCTGGACATTGAGGCGGAATTTAATTTCAATCCCGCGATGGATGGTGACGCCACTCTGTTCAGTCATGGGGATACAAAGCTCGGCTGGGCGATTCATTTTGTCGGCGGACATCCGGCTATCACCGTGAATTACGACGGACTTAGCAGCACCTTGAAAAGCGATGAAATTTTGCCAGCTGGTCGCATCACTCTGCGCGCCTTGATGGGCTTGGATGGAACGCTCGCACTCAGTGCCACCGGCCTGCAAAAAGAACTGCGTGGCTATGCCCCCATGGAAGGCGGCTTTCCGCGCAAACCGGAAGCAGGAATCACAATCGGCCACAGCTTCGGCCCGCTGGACCCGAAAAAATTCCCAGACAGCGCTCCTTTCGACAGCATCATCTTGCAACTTCGGTTAACACTTCTTCCCGCCGAACCACCAACAGCAAAAACTGAACCGTAAACAGAAATGAAATGCCGCATTACCAAGGACTTCCGCTTTGAAGCCGCGCAGACTCTCCCGACACTTCCGGGAAACCACAAGTGCAAGCGCATGCACGGTCACAGCTTTAAGATGGAGATTAGTGTTGAGGGCGTGGTCGATGAAAAAATTGGCTGGCTCTATGACCATGCGGAAATCAGCCGCGCGATGCATCCGCTTATGGAACTACTCGACCATTCTTATCTGAACGAAATCGAAGGCCTGGAAAATCCCACCATTGAAAACATGGCTGCGTGGTTCTGGCGTAAGCTCGCCCCACAACTGCCCGGCCTCTGCGAGATCGTCATTCACGAAACTCCCTCCGCCCGCTGCGTCTTTCGCGGGGAGTTCTAGGGAGAAAAGTTGAAAACTGAAAGCTGAAAGCTGAAAGTTGAGAACGGAAAACGCCGCTGACTCGCACCTTCACCTTGCAGATTCTCCATTGATCGCTAGCTTGACCCAATAGAATTTTATTACATGAAGACCCGAATCGCCGCCCTCCTCTTTGCCGCAGCCATGATACTCACCAGCGCTTGTGAACAGCACAAGTGGGAAGGTGAGACCCAGAAGTTGTTCAAGGATGGCGAGCACGGTGAAAAAGCTGGGGCTGAACACGGCAAGGCCGATTCGCATGACGAGAAAAAGGCTGACGAAGCCAAGCACTGAGGTTCACACAACTTTCAGCACCAAGCACGAGTCCACTCCGCGTTGACAGGCAGCAGGGAGGCTTGTAAACTGCCCACTTGGGAGAAGTCAGAATCAAAGTTCGACTCAACAACGCTGGCGATGAAGCTTTGCATCGCCGCAAAAAGCTGGCGAAATCCAAGGTGCGTTTCGTGGAGGTGGACGCGGTGGTGGACACGGGTGCTGTGCGTTCATGCATTCCTGAGACGATTATGCGGAAGCTCGGTCTCATGGAGCAGAGCCGACAGGTAGCGCGCTATGCCTACGGGCGCACGGACACAGTGATGATCAGCGAGCCAGCCACTCTTTACCTCATGGATCGCGAGGTGACGGAAAACTTTCTTGTGCTCGGTGATGAAGTGCTCATCGGTCAGACGGCATTGGAGGCCACTGACTTGCTGGTGGATTGCGCAAGGCAACGGGTCACCACAAACCCCGACCATCCCAATGCGCCAGTGATTCGGATTCGTTAAACCGAGACTGCAAGAGTGCCGTCAATTCCTGTCAAACTGCTCACACAACTTTCAGCACCAGGCACGAGTCCACGCCGCCGAAGCCGAAGGAGTTACTGAGAATGGCGCTCAATTTCTGTGTGCGCCCGTGATTCGGAATGTAATCAAGTGATGCGCAATCAGTTTGCGCGAAGTTCAATGTGGGTGGCAGCCACTGGCGCTCCAATGCAAGAAGACAGATGGCGCATTCCATCGCTCCTGCGGCTCCGAGGGCGTGCCCGGTGAAGGGTTTGGTGCCAGAGACTGGCGGCGCATCGTTGCCAAACCAGGCTGCAATTTGTGCAGCTTCATTGGCATCATTCTGCGGCGTGCTACTGGCGTGGGCGTTAATGTAACTGATGTCGCTCTTGTTGAGCTTGGCATCATTCAGCGCTATGCCCATAGCGCGGCGCAAAGGCTCGCCATCGGGTCGCGGAATGGTCATGTGATGGGCTTCACTCACGAGACTGAAGCCGACGATTTCTGCGTAAATCCGGGCGTTGCGTTTCGCTGCGTGCTCATAGCTTTCGACTACGAAACAAGCTGCGCCTTCACCCATGACGAAGCCGTCGCGCGCGGCATCAAAAGGCCGGCAGGCCATTGATGCAGGTTCGCCCTGCCAGCGGCTCATGGTGTGGATGTGATCGAACGCGGCGAAAGTTAACGGCGCGATTGGAGAATCCGCTGCGCCCGCGATGACGACATCTGCTGCGCCATCGCGAATCAGTCGCAGCGCATCGCCGAGAGCGACATTGCCGCTGGCACAACTGTTCGAGTGCGTGGTGGCCGGCCCCTGTAAGCCCCAGTGGATACTGATGTTGCTGTGGGTCGCGCCACCGTAGATTTGCAGCGCGAGCGAGCGCGAGACTGACTGAGCACCTTGAGCAGCGAACTTCGCATACTGTTGCTCCGCATCGGAGATGCCACCGAGCGCGCTACCGAAACTGACGGCGATACGCGGATGCAGTGTGCCCGGTATCAAATCAAGCCCGGCATCTTCCAGCGCTAGTTTGGTCGCAACCATCGCGAACTGGGTGCAGCGATCCCATCGTTTGATTTCATGGGACGCGAACCATTTTGCGGCGTTGAAATTTTTGATCTCCGCGGTGCACTTCGCTTTGTATGGCGAGAAATCAAAACGTGTCCCACACGCAACTGGGCTGCGTTCCGCCAGCAAACCTGCCCAGAGAGAATTCTTGCCAATGCCCGCGGCAGTGACCGGCCCCATTCCGGTAATGACAGCGCGCGCGGTCACGGCTCAGCCTCTAAAAACGATAAATTTTCTGATCACAAAGTTCAGCAGCATGGACGCGAAGACATTGGTCATCAGCGCATGAGATGTTTTCATGCCGAAGCGCTTAATCAGGTATGGCCCGGCGAACTGGCTGATAAGGAAGGCTACGCAATTTCCTGCGGTGAAAAGCAAAAACTCCATGAAGGGAGTGTGGCGGCCACCTTTGAAAACGAACATGACATTGGTGATGTAACCGACCGCGTTGGCGAAGAGAAAGGCGATGATATTATTGATGAGGGCATTCCTAGCGCGGTGGCTGTGGGTAAGCGGAACACCGTTCACTGACATGCCGTCCATTGCTGGAATTATCGTGTTTGAAAGCCCCAGCGAAACACCGATGTAAACGGCTGTGGCCAGTCCGCCGCAGATTGCATAAACAAGAAACTGAATGAGCGAAGGCACATCATGAGCTCGAATGAGGCCGAGCATTTGAGTCCAGTTGTTGTTGCGGAAAAAATCGAGTGCTTCGGTGATGGCGGTCATGAGATAGTTCGTTCTGTTTAGCGTAAACTGGCGAAGAATCAACGCATCAAACCGGTCTAATGTTCAGATGGCGTATTGCGGGAAGCGCGTTTTCCACTCCACGACCCGTGCCGCGACATCGGCACGTTTTTGACCGGGGCTAAGCTCCCAGACCATCGGGATGCCTATGGGCACAAGCGGAATGAGTGCAGCAAAATCCACTCCGCCCGTAGTGAAGGGAATGCGATGATCTTTGGCGGGCCAGTCCACATCATGAACATGACAGCCAAGCAAACGAGGCGCGATACTTGTGAGCAATTCCGCGTGATCAAGCAGGCCGAGATTGGCCTTCCGTTGCACATGCCCAAAGTCATGCCAGAAACCGAGCCACGGATGATCGCGATAGGCTTGCATGAGTTCAAGCATCTCTGCCTCGTCAGGGACTTGCTCGAAATGACTGCGGGTTTCCACACAGAGCGCGATGCGATATTTCTCGCAGAGCGGTAGCAGCTCATCAATCGCTGCGCGGGCACGGTCGAGATAGAAGCGGGAGATTTTTTTTCGTTGAGCGACGAACTCGAGTTTCGTTTTCGTGTATTCGCGTGAGTAGATGCGCCCTTGATGCGCGAGCGTCTCTAGCTTGTCGGTATATTTTTTCATCGGCGCACTGCCGAGATGAACGACAAGCCGTTCTGCGCCAAAGCGGGCTGTGGTCTCGAGTGTGCGCTCTGTTAGGTCAAGGGCGCGGATGCGATCCGTGTCGCGGTGCGAAGTGAACTCAAACGCATCAGGCGCATCCATCATCACTTCGACGGGTGAGGGGCAGAAATTATGAACACTGGAGATACGAACAGTGCCGTTGCCCACCGTTTTAAGCAGACCAGGCAGATGAGAGACTTTCAGCCCGTGGCTTAGCTCGATCCACTCGAAGCCCAGCTCCCGCGCTTCGTGCGCGATGTGTTCGCCTTCCTGATGGCGGTGACTATTCCAGCATGTGGAGAGTGAGAGCACAGTGCGTGGCGTTTAGAGTTTCATCAGTATCGTGAAGTGGGCATCGGCGCTTTCGACTTCGACTCCGTGATGTCGTGCACAGGCGGCAATGAGAAGGTCTGAGGATGGGAAAGTTTTTCCGATTTTTCTACCCCGACTAGCAAGCTCGCAGGCCAGTTCCCAGACTTCAGAATGAATGTCCAGTTCAGGGATTAGCTGTTCGAATTCCTGCAATATCTTGCGTTCATGCGCATCTCCAACCCCAGCCCAAAGTTCAAGCCGAACAGCCGCGCACCAGGCCGCCTCTCCATTTATCACAAGATTAGTGAGGCGCGTTTTCACGGCCGGATTTCCATGAACGCGCATGGCATCCACCCAGCAAGATGTGTCCACGAGAATCATTTCTTGCCAAAGATGCGGTGGAATCGTTTCATCTCCAAAGCCTCGATCTGATCGTTGGTCATCATGGACTTGAAGGTGCCGAAGTGCTTCACGAGTCCGGCCATACGTTGCCTCCGATTGTATTCCTCCAGCACCTTGACTACTGCTTCACGTTTGGTCTTGGCCTTGGTGAATTTCATCACAGCCTTCAACTCCTTCTCGGGTATGTCGATGGTGGTCTTCATGGAAGTTGAATAATGACATTGTGGAATCCAATTTGCAAGTATTTGGATTCCAAAAAACGTGTGTTTGGAATCCGTTTAATCAGGAAGTAGCGTCTCTGCAATACTGTCCAGAAGCGGCTTGCCAGTGCGAGTGAGCACGAGGCGTTGGTCTTTGATCACGGCGAGACCTTCATTTAGTAAGATGTCCACGTTCGGTGACAAGGACGCACCCACCCGGCTGATCGGAAGCCCTTCGGCGGTGCGGAGTTCGAGTGCGACGCGTTCAAAGAGCCATTTTCGATCATCGAGATCCTCGGATTCCACAATGGGCACGCGGCCTTCTCCAAGCAGCCGGATGTAATCATTTGTGTCAGGCGCATTCTTCCAGCGGATACGCCGGTGCGTGCTGAATGCCGACGGGCCAAGGCCGAGATAGTCGGCGCCGAGCCAGTAGGCCTGATTGTGGATGGAGCGCTGGCCGGGCTGCGCGTAGTTGGAGATTTCGTAGTGCTCAAATCCTGCGTTCGTCAGCAAATCTATGGCGGCAAAGAAATGATCGGCATCGCGATCCTGACTGGCATCGAGCTCACCCGTGCGGAAGCGCGCTAGGAAATCGGTGTCTTCTTCGTAAGTGAGGTTGTAGCAGGAAATGTGGTTCGGCTTGAGCGCGATGGTTTTCTCAAGGCTTTGTTTCCAAACTCCGAGATCAAGTCCCGGAATGGAAAACATCAGATCAAGATTCACACTGGGAATATCTGCCGCACGGAGGATTTCATAAGTTTCGACTGCTTCATCGGGCGCATGGTCGCGACCCAGCAGCTTCAAGGTGGGATCATCCCATGCCTGCACGCCCAAGCTCACGCGTGTGATGCCGAGTTCACGCAGAAGCATAGCTTTGCTTTTACCAACGGTCTTTGGATTTGCTTCGAGTCCGAATTCGATAAGCTGCGAGCAATCGAGCGCATCACGCAATCCGCTTAGCAAGGTGGCCAGATGCGTCTCACTGAGGGCAGTCGGTGTGCCACCGCCGAGGTAGATAGTCTTCGGAACAATCTGGATATTTTTCTGATGCAGGCGGAGTTCGGTGAGAACCGATTGCACGAACGCCGCCATGTCGGTGCCGCCGGGAGTGTGCTTGTAAAAGCTGCAATACGGACAGACCCGATGGCAAAACGGAATGTGGATGTATAGGTGAGAGATCAATTTTGAGTGATGAAAGCTGAATGATGAATTATGGATGACACATGATGGAGGAGCATGAACTAGGCGGCAAGCTACTCGCGAGCGTATCGCGTTCGTTTTATTTGACCCTCAAGGCGCTGCCTGTGGGGTTGCGCGAGCCACTTTCGATGGCTTACCTGCTGGCGCGGGCGGCAGACACGCTCGCGGACACTAGCGGAGTGGCGCAGTCGCTGAAGATGGATTGCCTAGGTGAATTTGATTGTTTGGTGCAAAGCACGTCGCGAGATGCGACGGCAGAGCGGGAATTTTGCGAGAGATTGATGCGCGAGTTTGTGCCCATGCAGACGGATGCGGACGAGGCCATGCTGTTGCAGCGTTTACCGGAGGCATTCGATGCCGTGAGAAAATATCCTGAGCGGCAACTAGCAAACATTCGCGGCGTGCTCGCGCCTATCGTGCGCGGGCAAGTGCTGGATGTGTCCCGCTTTCCAGTGGATGGAGAATTGCGCGCTCTGCGCACGGAAGCGGAACTGGATGAATACACTTGGCTAGTTGCGGGATGTGTTGGCGAATTCTGGACAAAACTTTGCGCCGAAGAATTGCAGGATGCATTTTCAAAGGACACTACGATTGCGCAACAGATGGAACGCGGCATCCGATTTGGAAAAGGTCTGCAACTGGTGAACATCCTGCGGGACATCGGCAAAGACCTTGCGATGGGGCGTTGTTATTTTCCTCTGGAAACGCTCGGTGAAAATGACATCAGCCTTGGGAGGTTGCAGCGCGAGCCATCGCTTTTACTTCCATTACTTTCGACTTGGCAGCAACGCTGTCGCGAGCATTTACTGTGCGGTTTGGAATATGTGTCCAACGTAGAGCATCGGCGTTTGCGCTATGCTGTGGCGCTCCCTCTTATATTAGGAGTGCGGACGCTGGCTCTGTTGGAAAAGGCGACTTGGGAAGAGCGCATGGCCGGCGTGAAAGTCTCGCGCGGCGAAGTAGCAAAGATCATGGTCGAGGCGGGCATCGCATCACTCAGGGCGAATGGCATTCGCAAAATGGTTGAACGCATCATGGTGGCATCGCCTTGATCCAAGGATCAAACTCCGCAGGAATCGCGGCCTCGAAGTTCATCGCTTCGTTCGTCATCGGATGATCAAAGCCCAGCTTCCACGCGTGCAGCATGAGGCGAGGCATCTTCAGAAGCTGCCGCTGAACTTGCGCATAGATCGAGTCGCCAAGGATGGGGGCTTTTAAGTTCTCGCGCATGTGAACGCGAATTTGATGGGTGCGCCCCGTGAGGAGTCGGCACTCGATGAGTGCGCAGCCTTGATGAACGGAGAGCTGTCGCCACTCGGTCACGGCTTCCTTGCTTGATTCTGGATTCTCGATGAGTGCCATTCGCTTACGATCCACCGGATGTCGGCCAATGCGGTTCTCAATGCGTCCTGAATGGGAAAGCGGCGCACCGTTGACTGCGGCCAGATATATTTTTGTGATGCTACGATCACTGAAAGCCTGTGACAATCGCGTGTGAGCTTGATCGTGCTTGGCAGCAACGAGACAGCCGCTGGTTTCCTTGTCGAGTCGGTGGACGATGCCCGGCCTGAGTTCGCCACTGATGCCGCTGAGATTTTTGCAATGGTGCAGAAGGGCGTTCACGAGTGTGCCATCGGGATTGCCCGCAGCTGGGTGCACGACCATGCCCTCTTTTTTGTTAATGACGATGAGATGCTCGTCTTCATATAGAACTCGGAGCGGAATATCCTGCGCGATGATTTCTGTAGCTACAGGATCGGGGACTTGGACGGAAATAGTGTCGCCGACTTTGAGCGCGGTATTCGGTTTGGCCTGAGCTTGATTGAGAAGGATGTCGCCGTCTTTGATGAGATTCTGGATCCGTGTGCGCGAATGTTCCGGCAGGGCTTGCTGCAAAAAATGGTCGAGCCGCTGCTTCGTCCATTCTGGCTCGCTGACAATGATTTCCATCTGGGAAAATGGTGGCAATAAATCATGCGGCAAGTAATGAAACTTGGTCCGTGATATTGAGTTAAATCATATTTCTGGACAAAAAAGGATGCATTATCTCTCTACTTGTATTATAATTACCATAAATCAATATTTTCGCTTCTACGGCGTTAATAATTGGTATCCGACTCGTATTACTCTTCCGCCTAGTGTCCTCTACTGAACAGCCTCAATTCCTCAGCTCCTGCCCAGCTTGTGCAGGTGTTCTGGATGTCACTGCCTTCGAGCCATTCAGCAAAGTCATCTGTCCTACTTGTGGGCAAACCGTGCGCGTGCGTCGAAAATTCGATCATTTCGTCATCTCGAAACAGATCGGCGAAGGCGGTATGAGCCGGGTGTTTGAGTCGGTGGATGAAACACTTGGAAGGCACGTAGCCCTAAAAATTCTCAATCGTCACTTCAGCCGTGACAGTGTCCGTATGGCTCAATTTGAGCGTGAGGCACAACTCACAGCCGCAGTGGCGCACCCGAACGTCGTAAAACTTTTCTCCGTTGGGCGCGATCAGGGGAACTTTTATATCGCGATGGAACTGGTCGGTGGCGGCAGTCTGGAGCACCGCATTAATAGTAAGGGTAAGATTCCTGAAAGTGAAGCACTGGGCGTGGCTCGCGCGGTTGCAGAGGGCTTGCGTGCGGCTTACCGCGAAGGGCTGATCCACCGTGATGTAAAACCCGCCAACATTCTTTACACCGAGACAGGATTGCCCAAGATCGTGGACTTCGGCCTCGCGCTATTTCACGAGCGTGATGTGGATGATTCGGGAGAAATCTGGGCCACGCCCTTTTATGTAGCTCCGGAAAAAGTCTGTCATGATCGCGAGGATTTCCGCAGTGATATGTTTAGCCTCGGCGCAACGCTGTATCATGCTTTGACTGGTAATCCGCCGCATCAGGCGAACACGAATTCATTGTCGGAATTGAAAATTATCAAGAGCCGGACTGTGCGTCTGGAGGGAAGCGGCATGAAGTTTTCGCCTCGGACCTGTGATTTGGTCAACCGCCTACTGGCCTTGAAGCCTGAGGACAGATTTGATAGCTATGATGCTCTTGTCGAGGCCTTCCGTGATGCAGAAAGCCTGCTCAGCTATTCCAAGGTCGGTGAGAGATCAAACCGTAAGAAACTGCTTTATGCAGGGCTGGCCGCTGCTGCGGTCGTCACGATTTTGGCACTGATCATGATGCCTGGACGTCGTGGGAAAGGGGCATCTGTCGATGTCAGTAGCAACGTTAATGTTGAAAACGGCTCGGACCTGAGTGAAACGCTGGCATCAGGGAAAGAGTCAGTCACTGAAGTATTTCTCAGGGCACGTAACACACTTGTCGAAGGCAAGTTTACTGACGCGCGTAAATTGTTTGATGTTCTGGTAAAATCTGACCTCACTAAGCAGCCCACACGCAACTGGGCGCGCTTCAATGCCGCCATCTGTGCCATAGTCGCAGGTCAGCGCGAGCCGGCGATCAAATATTTTCATAACATTAAACGTGATGCCGACGAGGATTCCAATGTAGGAGGAGCTGACTTCAAAAAATTCTTTTCCGATCTTGCAGCCATCATGCGACATGAACTGGGTGTTAATGTCAGATCCAGGTCAGCAAATTATCATACCAACAACGAAGAATCCCTGGCCTATCTGGTGCATGGCCTTGCCCAATGGCACTTCGGCGATCCGGCTGCGGCGTTGGAGTGGCTGGAAGCATTCAATAAATGTGAGCCTGGTAAAGGCTTCGAGTGGATTGGCTCCTATAAAAAACTCACCGCTCCGTATCTGGAAGACAGTAAGATCGCGCGTGAACTGCCTTCGATACGGCAGCGCAATTTCGCCAGCCTTGATGATGCGGTAAAAAATTATGAACGCGCACAAAAGTTGTTGGCCGAGGTAAAAACCAGCGGCTCACTTCGTGACACTCTTTCGAGCCAGATGAACTTCGCCAAGGAAGAAGTCGTTCGCATGAGGCGAGATGGGCAAGAGAAGCAATTGGTCAGACTCAAAGAAGTAAGGCAGCGAGACCTCACCCAATTTTCTGAACTAGCCACCCATCTGCCGTCATTGGTGCGCGGTTATGATTTTGCGAAAGTGATGGATGTATTGAAGGATACACGCTTTGAGACTCCTGAGGTGCAAACTGCACTTGAGAGCAAGCGCTACTTCTGGTCTAAGGCCCAGCAATTCATGGATCAACTCGTCTCGGACGTGAAAGTTCAGGGCTACATTGGCACCATACCCCGCAAGGTTGGAACACCGCTTCAGGGGAAAATTGCCAGACTGGATGCTGCCAATATCACTGTGGCTCTGCTGCATGGCGAGACCACTTTCCCCACGGAGATGGTTCCACCAGACCAACTGGTGTCCATGGCTCAACAATTCTGCCAAGGCGTGAGCGACTCCACCGACTATTTCCGCAGGCAGGAAATGATCGCCATCTTTGCGAAGTCCGTGGGATTAGATCAGATGGCCCAGACGGTGGCTGGTCAGCTCATGGAAGAGAATCGCGCCTTCCGCCAGCTCTGGACGAATGTGGAGCAAGGCGGGTCGTAGTCGCTTTCGTTAGAAAGCAAAAGTAGCCAGCGACTCCGTTCGCGAAGTGTAATCAACCCAAGCGTCCGCAGCAGGCCTTGTATTTTTTTCCACTGCCGCAGGGGCACGCATCATTGCGGCCCACCTTTGGCACCTCGCGTTTGAGCGGGATGGTGATCTTCGGTGTGTCGTCGTCTTCGCCGACATCGGATGCGGATTGTTGCTGGCGCTGCTGAGGCTGTGGCTGCGGTGAGTCGGGGCCGACAGTGCGTCCGTGCAGCATGGACTGGCGGATGTGTTCCATGAACATTTGCAGACGCTGGTGACTGCTGAAAAGATTCGTCAACGCCTTGTTGTGGATGTTCCGCATCAGTTCTTCGAACATGATGTAAGCTTCCTGCTTGTATTCGATCAGCGGATCTTTCTGCCCGTAGCTGCGAAGATTCACACCTTCACGAAGCGCATCCATCGCATAGAGATGATGCTGCCAGAGTTCGTCAATAGCTTCCAGCAAGATCACGCGCTCGCTCTCCTGGAGCAACTGCGGCAGCACGCCGGAGGTCTTGAGGTCGTAGGCGCGCTTCACGCGCTCGATGACGAACTGACAAGTCGCATCAAAATTGCGCGACTCCAATGCGGCATCATTCGCGCTCAATCCGAGTGGGAAAGTGGTGTTTAACCAATTGAGCAGCGCCGGGTAATTCGCCGGATCATCTGAGGTGGGTTCACGCGGCACAAACTCTTCCACGCGAGCCGGAATACTTTTCTCAACAATCTCATCCAGCAGCAGTCGCGGATCGGGGCTATCAAGCACTTCGTTGCGGAAAGTGTAAACCACTTCGCGCTGTTGGTTCATCACATCATCGTATTCCAGCACGCGCTTGCGGACCATGTAGTTACGCTGCTCCACCCGTTTCTGCGCGGTTTCGACTGAGCGATTCAGCCACGGATGCTCTAACTCTTGGCCTTCTTCCATGCCGAAGCGTTCCATGATTTTCGTCATACGATCAGCTGCACCGAAGTTGCGCATGAGATCGTCTTCAAAACTGATGAAGAATTTGCTCTCGCCCGGATCGCCCTGACGTGCGCAGCGACCACGCAACTGGCGATCCACGCGACGACTTTCATGGCGCTCGGTGCCGAGCACGAACAGTCCGCCGAGATCCTGCACGCCCGGCCCCAACTTGATGTCGGTTCCGCGGCCTGCCATGTTAGTGGACACGGTGACGGCCCCTTTTTGTCCGGCGCGCGCGACGATCTCCGCTTCTTGGCGGTGATACTTCGCATTCAGCACCGCGTGCGGAATCTTTTGCAGCTTGAGCATTCGCGCGAGCGTCTCGGATGAATCCACGCTGGCGGTGCCGATGAGCATGGGCTGGCCCTTGGCGTGGAGTTCGTTGATGAGCTTGAGGACGGCCTGCAATTTCTCACGACGTGTTTTGAAGATAGCGTCGTTGTTGTCTTTGCGCTGAACGACTCGGTTGGTCGGAATGCTCAAGACATCAAGCTTATAGATGTCGTGGAATTCTGCCGCATCCGTTTCCGCAGTGCCAGTCATGCCACCTAGTTTCTGATAGAGACGGAAGTAATTTTGAATCGTGATGGTCGCGAGGGTCTGCGTTTCCTGATCAATGTGGACGCCTTCCTTGGCTTCCACAGCCTGATGCAGACCGTCGCTCCAGCGGCGTCCGGGCATCTCGCGCCCCGTGTTTTCATCTACGATCACGACCTTGTTTTCCTTCACTACATAGGCCACGTCCTTCTCATAGAGGCAATAGGCACGGAGGAGCTGGTTGATGTTGTGAATGCGCTGGCCCTGAGTGTCGAGCTTCTGTTGCGTCTCTTCGCGCTTCGCTAGTTTCTGGTCGTCGTTCAGAGAGGCGTCGGCATCAATCTCGCCATAAGCGGTGGCGATATCCGGCAGCACGAAAGCATCTGGGTCATCGGGATTGAGGAAGGTGCGGCCCATTTCGCTCAAGTCCGCATCGTGCGTTTTTTCATCAATCGTGTAGTAAAGCTCTTCTTTGAGTTCAAAGAGCGCGGTCTTCTGCGTGTCCTGATAAAAGCTCAGTTCAGATTTCTCCATCGCCTTGCGCTTGTCCGTGTCTTCCATCGCTCGGAGCAAAGCGCGATTCTTCGGCTGGCCGAGCCGCACCTGATAGAGATTGCGCCCGCCGATTTCAGTCTCGCCCCTAGTGAAGTGTTCATTCGCTTCGCTCGCGAGCTTGTTGCACAACGCATTCTGGCGTTTCACCAGTTGTTCCACGAGCGGCTTGTAGCGATCAAACTGATGCGTGCTGGTGGTGACGGGTCCGCTGATAATGAGCGGCGTGCGGGCTTCATCAATGAGCACAGAGTCCACTTCATCAATGACCGCGAAGTAATGTCCGCGCTGCACCTGATTGTCCTTGCTGCGGGCCATGCCGTTGTCGCGCAGGTAGTCGAAGCCGAACTCGCTGTTGGTGCCGTAAGTGATGTCGGGGATATATTGCTGACGGCGCAGTTCAGGGTCTTGATCGTTCTGAATGCAGCCAACGGTAAGGCCGAGGAATTTATAGAGCGTGCCCATCCACTCCGAGTCACGTCGGGCAAGGTAGTCATTGACCGTGATGAGGTGAACGCCGCGACCAGTGAGCGCATTGAGGTAAACCGGGAGCGTGCCGACAAGGGTCTTGCCCTCGCCCGTGGCCATCTCCGCGATCATGCCCTTGTGCAGAGCCGCACCGCCGATGAGCTGCACGTCAAAGTGAACCATGTCCCAGCGCAAGGGTTGGTCGCACACCAGCATCTCACTTCCGCACAAACGACGCGCGGCATTCTTAACGACGGCGTAGGCTTCCGGCAGGATTTGGTTGAGCATGTCCAGCTCGATGCGGGAAAAACGAGGAAGCACCTCATCATAGACTTCGCGCACTTTCAGGATGCGGGCCTTTTTTTCGTCGAGCGATTCATTCTTCCAAGCCGACTCCTCCACCATTTGCAGGTTGAGCGATGGGAAATGCTCTTGCAGTCGCGCAAATTTTTCCGCAACACCGCGCAAGCAGTCATCCACCTGGGACTCGTCCGCCACGCGTAGAGCCACGCCCGCGAGAAACAGCGGCGGGTGGAATGCCTTGAAGCGTTCCTGCCATTTGGCCGTGCGTTCGCGCAGTGCCTCTGCCGGTTCACCTTGCAGCTTCTGCTCGATCTCGTTGATCTCTGCGACTAGTGGCCAGAGTTTTTTGATCTGGCGCTGGTTTTTAGTGCCGATGATTTTTCGCAGTATCCAATTGATCATGGGGAAATGAGGGTAACGGGGGAGAGCAGGTGAAAAGGGATGGATAGCATGGATGAAAAATGAGTTCGCGCAAGGAGTGTATGCAGGATTGGCTCGCGCGAACAAATCCCGCGTGCTAGGGACAAGGAATGCTTCAAATCAGCCAGCTTCATCTTTCCGTGGATCACACGCCGGAAGAACTGCGACTTGCCGCAGCGGGAGAGCTGGGGCTGGGCGTTGATGAGATCAAGAGTTTTCAAATCAAACGGCGCGCGGTGGATGCGCGGAAAAGGCTCGGAGTTCAATATTGTTATACGTTGCTCATTGAAGTCGAGGACGAGGAGAAAGTGCTCCGTAGCGTCGGGAAGCCGGGCCATGTCGAGATCGCTCCGGATGAATCTTATCATCAAATCGAGCGGACAAACGCTGCGGGGGCGAAACCGAAAGTCGTCGTCGTCGGCAGCGGGCCGTGTGGCTTGTTCTGCGCGTTGCTGCTAGCGCGGCAGGGATTCAAGCCTTTGCTGCTGGAGCGCGGCAAGGCGGCGGGGCCGCGAGCACGTGATGTCACAGGCTTCTGGCGGCGCGGCCTCGAATTCAATCCAGAGTCGAATGTCCAATTCGGCGAGGGCGGTGCAGGAACATTTTCCGATGGGAAACTTTATACGCAGATTCGCGACCGGGAGCATCGTATTCCGTGGATCTTGCGTGAACTCGCCAAGGCGGGCGCACCGGATGACATCCTCATCAAGGCCCGTCCGCATGTGGGCACGGATCGTCTGATCAAGGTCGTGCGCACTTTGCGCGAGGAAATTATTTCTCTCGGTGGCGAAGTGCGTTTCGAGACGCGCGTGACAGATGCGATTATCGAAAAGGGCGTCATGCGAGCTGTCGTCACTTCTGCGGGCGAGACCATCGAGGCGGATCGTTTTGTCTTCGCCATTGGGCATAGCTCGCGCGACACCTTCGAGATGTTACACGCGCGTGGCGTGCCGATGGAGGCGAAATCTTTTTCCATCGGCGTTCGTATCGAGCATCCGCAGTCCTTGATTGATCAGACGCAATATGGTCGCTGGGCCGGGCATTCATTGCTCGGGGCCGCGCCTTACAAGTTCGTCGCGCGTGGGCCATCCAAGCGCACCGCCTACAGCTTTTGCATGTGCCCCGGCGGACTAGTCGTCGCATCCTCATCGGAGCCGGGAATGGTCGTCACCAATGGCATGAGTAGTTATGCCCGTGCTGAATCAAATGCGAATGCGGGCTTCATGGTCGAGGTCAAGCCGGAGGATTTCACAAGCGCAGACGTGCTGGGCGGCATCGCTTTCCAGCGGGAACTTGAACGGCGTGCGTTTCAGCTTGGTGGATCGAACTACCACGCGCCCGCGCAACTTTTAGGCGATTTCATGCGCGGGCGCGCCAGCAGTGGGCCCGGCAGCGTGCGCCCTTCTTATGAACCTGGTGTGGTCTGGTGTGATCTGCGTGAAGTGCTGCCGGACTTCGTAGTGCGGACTTTACGGGAGACGGTGCCGCTCATTGAGAAATCGCTCGCGGGCTTTCAGCTTTCCGATGCGGTGATGACCGGGGTCGAGACGCGCAGTTCATCGCCAGTGCGGATTCCGCGAGATGAGAAAACACTGGAATGCGTTTCGATAAAAAACTTTTTTCCCGCCGGTGAAGGCGCGGGATATGCCGGCGGCATCATATCCGCAGCGGTGGATGGAATGAGGGTTGCAGAACGGCTGATCGGTTGAAGCTCAATCACGGCACCACTTCACCGGAACCGGTGTAAACCCACTTCTCTACTCGACCGTTCATGATCCGTGCTTGAGCTTCGACATCGAAATCACCAAACATGGTCTTCGTAGTGTAGTTCACGATGACGGTAAAATATTCTTTGCCGTTGATATTAGTGACCTGTGCTTGACCCCATTTCTTGACGTTGGACGGGGTGATTTCATTGACCTGCCCGGCTTTCATACTGGAGAGCAGAATGTCATAAGTGCCATCGGGATTGCGCTTCGGCCCGTCACTGCGGTTGGAGGATTGCGGATCTGATTTGACAACATTTTGCGCATTGGCGGCAGCGGTTTTGCGAAACTCCCATTGGCGACGTTGCCACTCTGCCATCTTAATTTTCCACGTATCATAGGCTTGCGTGAGCGTGTCCTTAAGGTCGGTGTCCGCCAGTGAGACTTGTGAGTGGGCTGGTGAATTTTCCGTAGGAGCGAGGATGAGATTTTCACCCTCCTGTCCGAGCGCCATCGCGCTGCCACCAGCTTTCACTCGTGAAGAACCTACGCTCATTTTGAATTCCACATCCTTGAGCAATTTCACTTGTCGGGGAAAAGCTTTCTTCGGGATTTCTTTCCAGCCCTTTACGACTTCTTCCAAAGGAGGGAAAGTGGGCGGTAAAAAATCTTCGGAACTCGCGTCTTTCTTGGCCAACTCGCCTGAACCAACTGCCTTGGGGAAGCTCGGGGTGCTCGGTGTATCTTCATGCTTCGCGCTTTCAGGCATGGGCAGACTGTCCGTGACCGATCTTCTAGGTTTCGACAGGCTAGCAGGCTCATCATTTTTGGCCATGCTCGGCTGTTCAGTTGCGTCAACGGGATCGTGTTTGACGACAATCATATTCTTGAAGTCGAACTTTTCATCCAGCTTAGGATAAGCGTATTCATAGCCAGCAATGGCAACGATGACTGAGAGGAAGATGATGCCGAATGCTTTCATAGCTTATAGTAATAAGTGCAGAAAATCTACGATGGACAGGACTCTTTGCAATCAATTCGTGCCGTGGAAAAAATAGCTCATCAAATGAAAATATAGCGGAGCCGAGAAGCAGAGGGAATCGATACGATCCATCATGCCGCCGTGGCCCTCGATAAGTGTGCCCCAGTCCTTGATGCCGCGGGCGCGTTTGATGGCGGACATCACTAGCCCGCCGAAAAATCCGAGCAAGCACATCAGCAGCGCCATGACGAAAGCCTGCCACGCATTGCAGGGTGTCAGCCAGTGCAGCGCCGCACCTAGTGCTGATGAACTAAGAATGCCTAGCACCAGTCCTTCCCAAGTTTTCTTTGGGCTGAGCTTGGGTGAAACCGGATGTCGTCCGCAAAGTTTGCCCCAGACGTATTGCAAGACATCACTGCCCTGCACGACGATGACGAAGAACAAGACTAGCCCCTCATTGCCCAAAGGCAGCGGCGGGAAATTGAGGTGCAGTATCATCGGGATGTGACTGATGAAATAGACGCAAACCATCAAGCCCCATTGCGTGCGCGCCGCGCGCTCCAAGAAATCCGTGGCATCACCACGCAGCACCATCAAGATCGGCAGCAGCACAAAGGCATACACCGGAATCAGGATCACGAACAAGCCATACCAGTGAATGTAAACGAGCCAATATTGCAACGGCAGCACCAGAAAAAACGCAGCGAACAAGCTGCGATGATCCGCACGCAGTGTCGGCGTCGCGGTGATGAATTCACGCAAGGCCAGAAATGAAATAATGGCGAACGTGATCGCCGCGCCCGTCTTGCCTGAGGCCAGTGCGCCGAGCAGCACGATGACCATGACCCACCAGCTATTAATCCGCGCATTCAGATTCTGCACCGTGGATTTCGCGCTATCGGTTTTCGCAAACTTGCCCATGACTAAGCCGATGCCGCTCGCGATGATGAGCACGCCGAAGATCGTGCAGATAAATTGCTGAGTGACAGGTGACGATAGATTCATGAATGAGCAGTATTAAGATCAGCCGCGACTCATATTGCGGAGAGGCTTTTCAACTGTCTTGGCTTTGATTCCCCAGCGATCTAAAAGAGTTTTTGCGCCAGCTTCCATCGTGCCCGTGAAGTCAACAAACTGAAATCCTCCTAGAGTCCAAGACAATTTCACAAAGTCGCATGATTGATAATTGAGCGGCACGATTTGTTCCTTGTAACGCGAATCATTAAGGGCGAAAAGCAACTCGCGCTGCACCCAATCTGATCGCACTGCGGCGGGAGTTAGGAGCACCAGAAACCAATCACATCTGGCAAGAGCCTTTCCGATTTCATCATGCCACTGCTGTCCGCCCTTGATGTGAGTTTTGCTATACCACACCGCTATTCCCTTTTTGCGGAAGAAATCAGCGATGCGTGTTGCCATTCTGCGGTCTTTGCTGGCATGAGAGAGAAACACCTCACGAGGCAGAAGTGACTTCTTGCTCATCGCGCCATCTGTGCCAAGGAGGATTTCTCCAAAGCTGACACGATTTGGCGCGCCGTCTTTGGGGCATCACTTGATGCATGAATGATGGGCCTGTTCAGTTTTTCAAGAATCCAAGGAACTTGAGTAGGGCTGACCAATACTGGGATCAACCGGTCACGGAAACGAGGATTACTCAGCGCGTAGTCAATTTCCGAGCGCACATAGCCAGAACTGATAGCATCAGGGGTCAACAACACGATCATGGCGTCGGATTGTTCCAACGCTTTGCCCATTTGTTTATGCCAGTTGGCACCAGCAGCGAGTTTTTCCGGAGCATTGGCCACTTCAAATCCATTCATTGCCAAAGCGAATCTCAATTGATCCGCCAAGGTTCTCTCAGATTGTGAGTAGCTCAGGTAAACTTTCATGGCTCTTCGGAAACTTAAATTGACAGATTAGCCGCACGCCGTCCAATGGTTTTCTTGCGACTCATGGCGTAGCATTGCATCATCCAAAATCATTCTGAATGCGCGGGATGATTCAAGTTCATGAATGAGCGTGTGGCATGAGATTCATCACCGCATCGCGGGCGCGCTTGAGGAAGTCGGACTTCTTCTCGGCGGCCTCTAGTTTGATTGGCGATCCAAAGACTACGCTGCTGATGAGCGGGATCGGCAGCAGATGACCCTTGGGCAGGATGCGGTTAAGGTTCTGCAAATAAACTGGCACCAGTTCCGCTTCTGGCACTTTGGAGGCGAGATGATATAGCCCCGGTTTGAAGGAGGCGATGAGACCGTCGGTGCTGCGTGTGCCTTCAGGAAACAAGATGAGCGAGTGTCCCTCGCGCATCGCAGAGGCCATTTGCTCAATGGGATTGTCACGTCGCGTGATGCCCTCGCGCGCGATGAGCAGCGAGTTGAACAATCCTACCGCCGTCGCGCGAGTGAGTTTCGTTTTGCCCCAGTAATCACGGGCCGCCACTGGGCGCGTGCGTTCGCGCATCGCTTTTGGAAGTGCCGCCCATAGTGTGGCGAAGTCGAGATGACTTCCGTGGTTCGCAAAGTAAACGCGCAGCTTCATCGAATGCGCTTCGCAATCGACCCAAACCGGATTGGCCCCAGTGATGAGCTTGGTCAGAAAGACTGATGCGGAGCGGAGCATATTAAGCTTTTTTATTAAGCTCCTGGGCGATCAAGGACAGCCGTCGGCAGCAGGTGAGCACGCTGCCCGCGACGATGACAATCAAAGCCGCCTGCATCACATTTTGGGCAGGTCTTCCATCCTGCCGCCCCCAGACTTCGATGATGCTGCCGAGGCACGCGACCGTGAGCACGGCCATGCGGTGCTGCTTGGCCATGGGGCCGATGAAATTTTGCGTCCCGGTCAAAGTGCCGCCGAGCACGCGGATATAAGCCGTCATCATCGAGAGCACTGCCGCCACCCAGCCCAGCGGAATGCCCCAGAGTTTCACGACCCACTCATTGCAATACCCCGCGGCCATCAGCAGCAGGGGATCGGCGATGCGGTCCGGCACTTCGTTGTAAAGCCCGCCCAGCGGAGATTTCTTGCCGCCCTCGATGGCGATCATGCCGTCGAGCAGGTTGCAAATCAGCCTCAGTTGAATGCACGCCGCTGCGCCCAGCCAGATCAGACTGTTGGCAATCTTGCCGGTCGTGGTGTTGGACCATTCGCCTGCCTTGATTAGGCAAATCGCGCCCAAAATTGAAAACACCACGCTCAGCACGGAAATCGTATTTGGCTTGAAACCGGCGTTCTTCACCCCATTGGCCAAAGATTGCGCCCACGCTCGGTCGCGAGATTTCAGATAGCGACGTGCGCCTTGGATAGATTCGTTTTCTGCCATGCCGCTAATGTAATGCGTGTGGCAAATGCGGCAACGTGGATTCAGCGGTTCGTTAAAATTCTGTTCAATTCCGTGAATTCTGTCTTAAACAATCCTCATGCCGAACCGCCTCTTCCTTCTCGATTGCATGGCTTTGCTCTATCGGGCGCATTTTGCGCTCATCAGCAAGCCCATCTTTACTAGCGATGGAGTGAACTCTTCCGCGCTCTTTGGGTTCGCGAATACGGTGCTCGATATTTTGCAGAATCAGAAGCCGACGCATCTCGGTGCGGCCTTTGATACGCAGGCTCCTACTGCGCGGCATGTGATGTTTCCGCAATACAAAGCGCAACGCGATGAGATTCCCGAAGACCTCGCGCTGGCCATTCCAGCGGCGAAGCGACTGCTGGCGGCCATGCGCATTCCAGTGCTCGCGGTGGACGGTTATGAAGCCGATGACCTGATCGGCGCGGTGGCGCATCAAGCCGAGGCGTGCGGTGATTTTGAGACTTTCATGGTCACGCCGGACAAGGACTTTGGCCAGCTCGTCAATGAACGCACCAAGATTTACAAGCCGGGTCGTCAGGGTTCCGATGTGGAAGTGCTCGGTATCGCTGAAATCTGCGCCCGCTGGGGCATTGAGCGTCCGATGCAGGTCATAGAAGTTCTCGCGCTGATGGGCGATGCCAGTGACAACATCCCCGGCGTCAAAGGCGTGGGCGAGAAGACCGCCGTGAAGCTCATTCAGAAATTCGGCGACGTGGAGACGATGATCGCCCGGGCCGATGAGATTGAAGGTAAGTTAAAAGACAAAATCAAAGAAGGTGCCGATGCCGCGCGGATGTCGCACAAGTTAGTGACCATCATGCGCGATGCACCGGTGCCGGTCGGGCTTGATGAATTGAAGTTGCATGGATTCGATGATGAAGCTCTGAAGAAAATTCTCGTGGAGTATGAGTTCAACGCACTGGGCAAGCGACTCTTTGGCGATGACTTCAAGGCGGGGCGGGGGAGACAATTGCAATTGGAGAAAAAGCCTGCGCCACAGAAAGAGATGACATTTGGTGAAGGCGATTTGTTCTCGTCAAGTAGCGTAGGCTTGCAGCCTGCGACGAGTTCATCGGGCATTCTGCCCGATGAAGCTGCGGGCAGAATGCCCTCGGCACCAGTCGCAGGCGAGACGCCTACGCTACTGACAGGCGAGACGCCTGCGCTACTTGCTATTCATAAAGTTCCCTATCACTACGAACTCGTTCGCACGCAGTCGGAGCGCGAGCGCTGGCTGAAGAAGCTCGCACAATCGAAATCATTCTGCTTCGACACCGAGACCGACAGTCTCGATACGCACGCCACGCGACTGCTCGGGGTCGCGTTTTGCGCGGCAGCGCATGAAGGGGCTTATTTCGTGATGCCGCAGGATCGCTCAGGTTGCATGGAAGTTCTGGACGAACTCAGGCCGTTGCTCACGCGCGGCGACATTGAGAAGATCGGGCACAATTTGAAGTTCGATCTCAATGTCCTGCTTGCGCACGGCGTTGAAGTGAGCGGGCCGTTCTTCGACACCATGCTGGCCCATGCTTTGATCGAGCCGGATCAACGGCACGGCATGGATTACCTCAGCGAGCGATACCTTGGTTACACGCCAATTTCTATCAAATCGCTCATTGGTGAAAAGAAGGGCGCAACGCCGCAGCTCAGCATGGCGGACGTGCCGGTGGAGCAGCTCGCAGAATATTCCGCCGAAGATGCGGATGTGACCTTTCAGCTTGCCGAAGTGATGCGACCTGAGCTTGAGAAGCTGCATCAGCATCGCGTGTTTTTTGACATTGAGGCCCCGCTGTTGCCAGTCCTCTCTGATATGGAGCACGCAGGAGTGAAGATCGATGTGGCCGCGCTGCATGATTTTGGTTTGGATTTGGAGAAGCAGGCGGCAGTTCTCGCGCAGCGCATCCAAAGTTACACGGATTGGCCTTTCAATTTGAACTCGCCCAAGCAACTCGGCGAGGTTCTCTTTGATCATCTAAAACTCGCGGAAAAACCTAAGAAGACCGCTACTGGGCAGTATCAAACTAACGAGCAGACCTTGCAGACTCTAATAGGCAAGCATCCTATCATTGAGGACATACTTAGTTATCGCGAAGTTACTAAGCTCAAGAGCACTTATGTGGATGCATTGCCGGAGGCGGTGAATGCTCGCACAGGTCGTGTGCATACGACCTTCCATCAACTAATGGCCGCGACAGGCCGCATGGCATCGAGCGATCCTAATTTGCAGAACATTCCCATCCGCACCGCGCAAGGGCGGGAGATTCGCAAAGCCTTCGTGCCGGAACGCGAAGGCTGGGTGTTACTCAGCGCGGATTACTCGCAGATCGAACTGCGCGTCATGGCTTCCATCAGCGGCGACGAGGCTATGGTCGAGGCTTTCCAGCGCGGGTTAGACATTCACGATGCCACTGCCGCGCGCGTCTATGGTGTGGAGTTGAAGGATGTGCTGCCGGATATGCGCCGCACGGCGAAGATGGTGAACTTCGGTATTATATACGGCATCAGTGCGTTTGGCTTGAGCCAGCGGCTCGGCATTCCGCGCGGTGATGCCACCAAGATCATCGAGAGTTACTTTCATCAATACTCCGGTGTGCGTGATTACATTGAGCGCGAGGCGCGGGAAGCCCGGGAGCGGGGCTTCGTCATGACGCTCACGGGTCGCCGACGCTATCTGCGCGATATCGGTTCTGCCAACCAGACCATCCGCGCTGCGACCGAGCGCGTGGCCATCAATGCCCCCATCCAAGGCACCGCCGCCGACATGATCAAGATCGCCATGGTCAAAGTTCACGCAGCGCTGCGAGATGCTAAATTGGAGACCCGCATGTTACTGCAAGTGCATGATGAACTTCTCTTTGAAGTTCCCCAGCATGAAGTGGAGATCGCCAGACCCATCATCATTCATTGCATGAAGGAAGCTCTGCCATTGAGAGTCCCGGTGCTGGTGGAAACCGGCATCGGAAAGAACTGGCTGGAGGCCCATTGAATTGGTTTTTCTACTCATCCCAACGTAGGTGCTGCGTCCTCGCTGCACTCAAAAAACCTGTGCGAAGCCAGATGTCAGATGTAATCAGGATCAACCGTGCTGGCGCAACATAGTTTCCATCGCGTTAGCGATTGTGAGCCTGTAGCGAGGGGTTGAGCAGCGCGACACCCCTCGTTGAAAGATAAACGATTTTTTGCATCACGGAGTGATGCCAGCCGTGCGGGCCACTTCACCAGTGATGATGGCCAGCATCGCTCCTTATGGGTGAATATGGGTGCCTATTTGGCTTGATTTATGGGTGAATATGGGTGTAAATACGGCGAATGAGGCTGTTATGCTAAACACCGATACCATCCAGATCACGCACGAAATTCTGGCGTTGATTGCCGAAATTGACGAGTTCAAGGGCGCATGGCGTGCTCTGGGCACGCTCGCTCCTGAGCGCTTGAAGGCGTTGCGCCGCGTGGCGACTATTGAAAGCATCGGCTCTTCAACTCGTATCGAGGGAAGCAAGATGACCGACCGCGACGTTGAACGTCTGCTGGCCAATTTGGAGATCAAAAAATTCGACACTCGCGACGAGCAGGAGGTTGCTGGATACGCTGAAGTGATGGAAACAATTTTTCAGGCATGGCAGGACATCCCCGTCACTGAAAATCTCATCAGGCAGCTTCACCGCGATCTTCTTCGCTACAGCGAGAAGGACTCGCGACATCGTGGCGAATACAAAACGCTTTCCAACAGCGTCGCCGCATTCGATGAACATGGCAGAGAGATCGGTATTGTGTTCAACACGGCAACGCCTTTCGACACGCCGCGCCTCATGGCCGAGCTTGTCGCATGGCTCAAAGACACTCGCGAGCTTGGTCGTGTCCATCCCTTGCTCATTGTCGCGGTATTCATCGTGGTGTTTTTGGGAATCCATCCCTTCCAGGACGGCAATGGGCGACTGAGCCGCATATTGACCACCTTGCTTTTATTGCAGGCTGGATATGCCTATGTGCCTTGCAGTTCTCTTGAGAGCGTTATTGAGAACAGCAAGGAGGGCTATTATCTTGGCTTGCGGCAAACGCAGGGCACGATTCGCACTGCTGCGCCAGACTGGCAGCCGTGGCTTTCGTTTTTCCTGCGTGCCTTGCAGCAGCAGAAACGTCGCCTCGCGACCAAGGTAGAAAGGGAAAAGTTGGTCATGGCAGCCTTACCTGAACTGGCCGTTCAGATCATAGACCATGCCAGACAGCATGGCCGAGTGACCATGGGTATGATGATCCGGGTTACACGAGGAAGTCGGAACACACTCAAAGAGCATTTCCGCCGCTTGCTGGATCAAAGGCACCTTGTCCAGCACGGGAAGGGGAAAGGAACATGGTATGCTCTGCCATAAACCTCCTGTGCGAAGTCAGAAGCCAGAAGCCAGATGGCAGATGGCAGATGGCAGATGGCAGATGGCAGAAAATCTTCCCGACCTCTGACCTCTGACCTCTGACCTCTGACTTCCGCCTTCCGCCTTCCGCCCCCGCGCTCACTCCTTCGCTGGCCCGACGGTGCCACCGGGCACATATTCCGCTTGGTAGATATGTTGTCGCACGTCTTTCTTACAATGGCTGATGTTCTTCGCCCAGCTCATGAGATGCCGGACCACGTTTTTGCTTTCCAGGCGAATATTGGCGATGGTAGGAACGCACCAGTTAATGACGGGATCGTTATCCATGCAGATCAGCGACACATCCTGCGGAACGCGCAGTCCCCGAGTCGCTAAGAAATGGCGGACAGCGATAAATTGTTGCGACTCATCTATGAAAATGGCGGTGGGCGCCGAGACCTTAAAGAGCGAATTCAGGCATTCTTGAAAGCCCTCTACGGTCTCTTCCCAGTCCGGCAGGTTGAAAGACGAAGTCCGTATCCCATAGGCTTTTAGAGTGGCCAAAAATGCGGCTACGGAAATACCGGGTTTGGGCAGCCGGTGCTGTCGGCGGACCAGCAACACGATGCGACTGTGGCCGAGTTCGATCAGGCTCCGTGTTGCCTTGACAAGGGCCGCGTCCAAGGCCGCTCCAGACGCCGCGATCGGCAGTGAGCGGCATCCCCCCGAGACGGCGAAGACAGGGAGCTTCTGCTGTAAAAACCACTCCAGCACCTCATGCGATCCGGCTGACACCACCCAGGCATCCGCCGGGGTCTGCTTCACTAGGCTGGCCACCCGCTTCACATCCATTTTCAGATCCATCAGCGTCTTCCGCGGGTCGATCACGCTGTGCCCGGCTTCCGTCAGCCGGTGAAAAATATCCACCATGGTGGATATTTTCCTATCGCCCGCATCCCAGAGCAGAATGCCCACCCGCAGTTGCGGGACCGCCAACCCTTCCGCAGCCGAGGCTATCCGGCGCGGGCGGCTCACTCCCTGGGACTCCAGCACGTCCTCCAGTTCCAACTGCTGCAGCGCGGCCTCCACGTGATGGTGGGAAATCCCATATTCCGCCGCCAGATGGTGCTTCCCCGGCATCGTCCCATTCCAGAGGCCCAGATCAATCTGCGACTTCAGGTGCTGCGCGACCTGCTGGGGAACCGTTAGTATTTTTAATTCAGACATAAGTGCTTCTAGTGGGCTGAGGTCAGAGGGCGGCGGAGGTCAGACCGCTGAAAATCTGCCAACTGGCTTCTGGCTTCTGGGGTCCAGGTTCAGAACATGGGTAACACAATAGGTTCAATACATGGGTAACACCTTGCAGGTCGAGAATCGCTGAAGATTCTCGACCATGCCATGGAAAGAAACCCAAAAAATGAACGAGAAAATCGAATTCGCAATGAAGT
>JBBRNC010000033.1:0-43828 GCA_038230495.1 Verrucomicrobiales bacterium | reverse complement strand
CGCCCAGCGCATCGGAGTCCGTGGAGAAGTCCGCCAGACCTTCGGCGATCTTTTGGATGATGGTGCAGAGCTTGGCGTTGCGGTCGGCGTAGGTCTTGCCCAGCTTCGGGGAGGCCAGATCGATCTCGGAGAACAGCCCTTGGAAGGTGCTTTGGAAGGAATCGTTCTCGATGTATTTGAAGCCCGCTTGCAGCGTGTTCAGCAGTTCCCCGTTCTGCTTGCGGGCCAGGTTGGCGATGCTGGTCCAGAGGTATTCCGGCTTGATGACGTAATGCGTCTTGCGCCGCATCTGCTTTTCAAACTCGGCCACATCGTCCGGGTTGTTCGCATACCAGAGGGCGAGCGGCACGCGCGGGCCGTCGGCTTCCAGCTTGGGATAATCATTTCCCAGTTCCTTCTTGGCTGCCGACTCGTAGTTGTCGGAGAGGTAGCGCAGGAAAAGGAACTACAGCATATAGTCGCGGAAGTCATCCGCATCCATCGCGCCGCGCAGTTGATCGGCGATGTTCCAGAGCGTGCTGCCCAGTTGTTTTTGGTTGGTGTCAGTCATTTCTTCGGGCGGCGTTTGATTTTGTTTTCGAGGGCCTTGAGGTCGGCCTCGTCCTGTTGATCGGCTTCCAGTGCTACCTTCTTTTTGCGGCGCTGGTCGTAGTCGAGATAGAGGGCGTTGGTTTTGCTCTCCATTTGCTCATGGCTGATCGAACCCGCGTGATTGAGCAGCAGAAAGCCGTTGGAGGTGATGATTTGATCCACGTTCTGCTTCCAGAAAGCCATGCGGGTCTCCTGCTGGCTCTTGGCTCGTAGTTCGGCGGTTTCAAGGAAGATGACGACCAGCCGGTTCAGGGTGTCGATCTCGTCCTCGGTTAGGTAGTTCTTGGCAACGACGATGTCTGCCTTGCGCACCTTGTCTCCCTTCCATGCGAGCAAGCCGAAATGTGGATCGACAGTATTCGCCCGGGCGGTGATGAGTTCTGCGGCGGTTTTCCGCGTCACGGCGAAGATCAGCAGATTCTGCACGGTGGCGAAGAAGGCCTGCGTGGCCTTGTCCGTCTTGTCGTAGTCGCTGCTCAGCGCAAAGAGGTCGCGCACCTTTTGATAAAAGCGTTTCTCGGAAGCGCGAATTTCCCGGATGCGCTCCAGCATCTCGTCGAAGAAGTCCGGGCGTCCGTCCGGGTTCTTCAGGCGTTCGTCATCCATCACGAAGCCTTTGAGGAGAAATTCCTTCAGGATGGTGGACGCCCAGCGGCGGAACTGCACCCCACACGGCGAGCGCACGCGGTAGCCCACGGCGAGGATGGCGTCCAGATTGTAGAGCGTGAGCGTGCGAAGGACTTCCCGGCTGCCTTCCATTTGAACTACCGAGGATTCCTCGGTAGTTGCCTCCCGGCTCAGTTCCCCGTCCTCATAGAGGTTTTTCAGGTGCAGGCCGATGTTGTCCGAGCTGACATCAAACAACTCCGCCATTTGCTTCTGGGAAAGCCAGACCGTTTGATCTTTGGCCCGGAGCTGGATGCGGCTCTTGCCGTCTTCGCTGGTGTAGAGGATGAGGTCGCTCATGGGGTGGGTGTGGTAGCGGAATCAGTCCCAGACATAGCGTTCGTCATATTCGATGCCGTATTTCTTAAGGAAGGCCCGGTATTCATCTTGGAAGGTGTGGGTGCGGTGGTGCTCCTCTTGGGTGTCGATGTAATGGAGCAGCGTCTCCTTTTGGCTCATTCCGACGGAGAACGCCCACAGCCTTGCTGCCAGAAAAAGCCGGTGAATGCGGGGTCTTGCGTTTTAAGCCATTTGCTGGAGGCGGTTTTGACCTCCTTCACCAAATCCGCGACGGACAAGGTGCGGGAAAGCCGCACGGCCAGATGGACATGATCCGCCACGCCGTCTACGCGATAGGCCTCGCAGTCACATTGGCGAACCGCTCCGGCGAGGAATGCGTGGGTCTTTTCCCGGATGCCAGGGTCCAGCCAAGGTTGACGGTCTTTGGTGCTCCAGATTAGATGGATGACGATGTTGGAAAGGGATTGCGGCATGATTTGTTATTCTTGAGGCTCAACTCTATGAGCCAATCTTCTTCACCAGAGTCCAACGCAAGGCGAGGAAGAGGGGGAACTCATTGCGGGCGCGGTTTTCGGCGCGGGCTTTCGGGCCGGGTTCGCTTTGTTTGTCGGAATGCCATTCTTCAAGACCGCTCAAGGCGAATCCGGCATCGAAGGCGAACGACATGAGGCTAGTCAGGCTGTGGTGAAAACTCAGCGTTGTTTCGCTATCCTGTTGTCCGGGATGCATCACGATGGGGACGCTTAACTTGGAACTATAAGCGTCAACGCGGCGGAACTGGGTGTTCTGTTCCAGATCGAAGCCCCAGCTTGTCTGGCGCGGAATACGGAAGCACGGATGATTCATTACCCACAACATGCGCCCGCGTTCGTGCAACACATTCGCGCAGGCGGTGCAGACTTCTTCAAGGTGCGGCATGTTTTGCAGACTCAGGATCGCGGACACGGCATCGAATGGCCCGAGGTCTTTGATCTGCGCTGCGTCTCGCGCATGAAAGCGGATGGGAGTGCTCGCAGGATAAGCCATCGCTTTATTGATGAGTGAAGGCGCGGAATCCACACCCGTGACATTGCAACCATGTGCCGCCAGTGCTCGCGCGAAAACGCCTTGGCCACAGCCGAGATCGAGAACTTGTTCGCCCAAAATTGGATCCAGCAAAGCAAGCGAACGGGGAATGACGATGCGCCGGTAGAGTTCGGAGCCTTGTGCGCCGATCACGCGATCATACCAGTCTGCGGATTTTTCCCAAGACGTGTCCGGCTTCGGTTTCTGATCGCGGTGTTTAGGCTGCATGGGAACGAAGCTATCATGCCATGCACGCTTCGAAACTTGATTTGTCGAAGAAGATTGAGGCTAGGCCAGCCGGGGTTTTGGTGATGTAAAGGAACCAGATGGGTCATGCCCGGTGAGTTAGTGAACACGCCGTGCGAGTAGAGATGCTCATCTTCTGAGTCTGTGGTTGAGGCGCTGTGCAACCAGGCATTGAGCACAAGGTCCAGTTCTTCATCAGAGAGATTTTGCAAATCGAGATCTTCCTCGCTGAGGAACTGGTCGGTGGGAGTTGTCATGGCGAAGTGGGCAGGGTTGAGTCGGCGGCATCTCACAGAATTCGATGGGCATCATCGAGGGGCAGGCCGCTGATGCTTGCTCCGATTGCGAGAGCCTGCGCGACGCCGCATTTTTTGATACTTCAAGCCGGGGCGGTAGTAGCCTCTTTGTCTATATCCAGCAGGCTCACGCGGGTCATCTGGCTCAGGGAAAGAAAATGCGACCTGCCCTGTGGCGTCACTAGATGCAAGGTGCGCTGTGAAGGTGAGATGAGCATCAGCTTCGGGCTGGTCACGATGAAAACAGAGCCATCGGTCATCGCAATCTCGAAGGCGCGGAAAGGCCGAGCATCCCACAGGTCATTGATTTCATCAATCAGCATGACATGAAGAAACGACTAATTCGCATAAAAGCAATAGTGGTCGCGACTTTAAGCCAGAACTACAGGGCGTCAGAAACGACCAACACACAACGGAAGCCAATACCGTTGCCGCGACCACTGGGCATTAAGTTGTGGCGGCAGGAAGAAAGCATAAACTCGCGCTTGTAGCAGCCCCAGGAACCTCCGCGCAGCACACGGGAATTATTTTGATTATCATACCAGTCTTCACACCACTGCCATACATTCCCGCTCATGTCATACAAGCCCAGTTTGTTCGGAGGCAAGCTCATTACCGGTGAAGTCGTCGCGAATCCATCGCGATAATCTTCGATCGCCGTGAACTGTGGGAACTTCATCTTGCCAGACATGTCACCGTAGTTTCCCGCGCCTTCTGGAGGCGGCCACACACTGCCCCATGGATAAGTGTCGGAGATTTTCATGCTCTTGCTGGAAGGGCTGGCGTTCTCATCCTCCAGTGAGCCGATACCCACAGCCATGCTCCACTCGTGATCCTTAGGCAGGCGGTAGCTACGACCTTCTTTTTCAGACAGCCAAGTGCAGTATGCCTTCGCATTTGTCCAACTCACATCCGTAACCGGATGATCGTCATTCTCGCTCACAAGCACGCCTTGGTATTCCACGTTTATCCATGAGTTATCCAAGTCAACCCGCGACTTGGCAAACTTCCGGTAGTCGCCCTTCCTTGTATCGTGAATGCAGAAGAGCACTTTCGTTCCCGGCACGGGCACGAATTTCATGCCAAGGGAATTTATGAAGGGGTTCTCTATCGTGGCGGAATTGGCATTATTTGTAGCTTCGATCTGTTCCGGAATTGAGGATTGATCTCCCGTGTCTGACGAGGCTTTCTTTGAAGTTCGAGTTTTGCCACAACCGATGACCAATAAGGTGAATAATGCGATGAGGGTTTGACTTAGTTTCATGCCTTCGCGAAGCGTTCCGCGACTGCATTCCAGTTCACGACGTTCCACCAGGCGGCAATGTAGTCGGGGCGTTTGTTTTGATATTTCAAATAATAGGCATGCTCCCAGACATCGAGACCGAGCAGGGGTGAGCCGGAGTTGTCCATGAGTGGATTGTCCTGATTGGGCGTGCTGGTGATGGCGAGTTTGCCGTCTTTTTTCACGAGCCAGGCCCAGCCGGAACCGAAGCGGCCAACGCCTGCTTTGGCGAAGGCTTCTTTGAAGGCGTCAAAGGAAGTGAAGGCGGCATTGATGGCATCGGCCAAAGCGCCAGTCGGAGCACCGCCAGCATTCGGGGCCATGCTGTTCCAGAAGAAAGTGTGGTTCCAGTGACCGCCGCCGTTGTTACGCACGGGGGCTGCGATGTCGGCGGGAACTTTGCTGAGGTTTTTGCAAAGGTCATCGATGCTCATGGCTTCGAGGTCGGCTTTGCCGGCGAGGGCGTTGTTTAGATTGGTGACATAGGCGTTGTGATGACGATCATGATGGATTTCCATGGTCGTGGCATCAATGTGCGGTTCGAGCGCGGCTTTGTCGTAGGGAAGGGGAGGAAGGGTGTGGGGCATAATATTTTTTGTTTGGTATATAAGGTGAGTTTTAGCGAGGATACGAGCGGGGGCAAGCGGGAGGCTGATTATTTGTGAATTGCCTGCCAGCCTTGAAGGCCCATGTAAATGGCGATGATGAGCAAGAAAATGCTGGAGATGTAGGGGGCACGGCGGGCGATTTTGCCGAAACCGCTGAATTTTCTTTCTGCATGACGCAAGCTCCATGCTGCCAAGGTTCCAGTTGCTACCAGAGTCAGCGCGAGTCCAAGGCTGAAGGCCAGCACCATGGCGATGCCAAGCGTGAACTGCTTGAGCTGCATACATATCAGCACAATCGAAAACGCTGCGGGGCAGGGGAGCAGGCCGCCGGAGAGTCCGAAGAGAATGATCTGGCCCGTGGTTACTTGGCGGCTGGCGAAGCGCTTTTCAATCTCTTGCGCATGGGCGCGTTCATGCGCGTCTTCATAATTGTCGCCAACTGGATCTATGTCGTGGTGGTGATGGGCATCTTCGCGGAAGGGTGTGGTGTATGTGTGCGCGTGATCACCATGAGCGAGCGTGAGTGTGGCATCGAATTCATGAGGCTCCGGGATGTCGGTGGTGGATTCGAGGAAGCCGTCTTTTTTGGTGAACTTGAAAAGCTGCTTGGCTCCATCGGGGCGCGTGATTTCAATGGTCACCGATTCTGCATCCGGCGGCGGCACAGCTTTGCCATGATCGGAAAAATGCAGACGAAAGACGGGTGGCATGCCGGTTTCAAAAACCGAAAGCTCCACAACGCCATGCCCTGTGTTAATGACCGTTCCACCATGTGCGCCGTGATCGTGGTCGTGATGATGATCATGATGATGGGCATGGGCGCTGGATGCATGGATATCGCGTCGAGTGCGCCAGAGCATCCAGAGGGCGAGTGCGCCGATGATGATGGCTGAGGCCAATTGGAAATACGGCTCCGTTGATTCCGCGTTCCAGTGGCTGCCGTAGCGCAGCGCCAGAGCCGCCAAAAACCAGATGATGAGCGAATGGGAAAATGCTGCCGACAGACCGAGGAGCACGGCTTGCAGGATGGTGCCGCGCACGGCGATGATGAATGCTGCCATCATCGTTTTGGAATGACCCGGCTCCAGTCCGTGGAGTGCGCCGAGGATGATGGCGGTTGGAATATATAGCCATGCGTGGCCTGAGCCTTCTTGAATCATTCTGGCGATGTCAGTCATGCGTGTGGAGCATCGCGAGAGACAGTAATTTTACAATAGGCCAATTTGCCAAATACATTCTTTGCTTGATGCGTGCAGTTGGGGACGTTATGCACTCGTGCCCTAACAGTTCCTGCATGAATCCAAACACTCCCAGTGCCTTCGGCGACATCTTGGTCGCGTATCTCAGTATCATTCTGGAGGGCACTCCGTTCATCTTGGTAGGGACGATTTTGTCGGGATTGATTGATGCCTTTCTGCCTGCGAAATTTCTTGAGAAACTGCTGCCGAAAAACAAAGTGCTGGCCACTTTAGCGTCGGGATTTCTCGGGCTGATCTTTCCCGTTTGCGAGTGCGCCGTGGTTCCGGTGATTCGCCGTCTGGTGCAGAAAGGACTGCCGCTTTCTTGCGCACTGACTTACATGCTGTCCGCGCCGATCATCAATCCGGTCGTAATCATTAGCACCCTGGCGGCCTTCCAGAACTACAAGGACCTGAGCGGAATGCCCATTGCGTGGCCTATGCTTATCGCGCGGGTAACTCTTGGATATCTGGTGGCGGTCATCGTCGGCATCGCTTTGCTAAGAAAAAAGCCCGCAGAAATCCTACTTCCTTCCATTGTAAAAGGAATTGAAAAAGCTGAATCCGATGCCGCTCAAGGCATCGCGCATGGGCCAGAACTATTTGACGCGAAACTTAGGCACGCCATGCGAACGGCAATGCGGGATTTCTTGGACACCGCGATGTATTTCAGCGCGGGAGTGCTCATTACTTCGATCTTCAACACTCAGGTGAACCAAGGGCATTTCAATACGCTGGCGGCCAATCCGATGCTCGCTACGCCGACGATGATGGGGATCGCTTTCATGGTCGCGCTCTGTAGCACCTCGGACGCCTTCATTGCCGCGCCTATTCCGAAGTTCGACGAGATGGCTAAACTCGCGTTTCTCGTCTTCGGCCCCATGCTGGACGTGAAGCTTGTTTTCATGTATTCTACAGCGTTTCGCAGACGTTTCCTCATATGGCTGGCGATTGCACTTTTTGTCCTAGTCGGACTGCTCAGCGGGCCATGGTATAAGCTCATCGAATTCATCTTCAAACTCTGACGGTCATGAAAAACCCACGCATTGGCATTCAACTTCTCAGCGTTTTGCTCCTGATGCTCTGGGGCGGCATTTTAATTTACTTCCATGCCAGCGGAAGGCTGATCAGTGGGGAGTATCTTTCCCAAGATGGCATCTTCATACCAGCCGTGCTGGTGGCGGGCATCGGGCTTTTTGTCGTCGCGTTTTTTAATCTGGCCACGATAGGCGCAGCAGAGGGCGATTGTGGACATGATCACGGGCATGACCATCATCACGATCATTCAAATTGCGGTCATGATCACAGCCATGAACATGACCATTCTCATAAGGATGAGCCTGCGCCCCACGCTCATGGAGTGTTGGAAGAAAGCGGCACCATCGGGCGGCTCGTCGCGATATTGCTTCTGACCGTGCCGGTCACTTACGCATCAATTAAAAGCCCTGATCAATACAGTGTGCACGCCGTGATCAACAAAGGAGTTTATAGCAATGATTATTCAGAAGCCGCGAAAGGGCGGGGTAAGTTGAATGCGGACAAGTCTCAGGCTGCGAAAGCGGTCTCATCTCCACAAGACCCTGTTCAATCGCCTCCGTCAGTTGTAACGCCGGTAGCGAGCGATCCCGGCTCTGCGCCGCAAGACAATCAGCAGCCCAAGAGCTTGGGTGCTTTCACCTTGGCTGATCTCAAAGCCCAGGTGCCGATGAGCAAAGAGGGGAATTTTGTGCTGGACGTGCCGGAGATTTTTTATACTGCTGGCGACAAAGAAGTGCAGGCGGTGCTTGAGGGACAAATGGTAGAGACCATTGCTCAGGTTTTGCCGGAAAAGGTCAACAACCCCAATGGCACTCGTCTGCGCATTTTTCGTCTCCTTGTTCAGTGCTGTGCTGCGGACGCTCGCCCATTATCCATCCCGGTCGAGTTCGGTAAGACGCCTCCTAAATTCAAGGACATGACTTGGGTGAAGGTCGTGGGCAAGATAAGCTTCAAGAGCGAGAATAAACAGATTGTTCCTTTGCTCGAAGCAACAAGCATGACTGAAACTGCAGAGCCTGACAGTAAGACAATATTTTGAATGGCTCAGGCTTTCCTAAGTGCGCGCTCCATTCTTCTGCGGACCTCGGCGGTTTTTTTGGTG
Organism: Verrucomicrobiales bacterium; assembly: GCA_038230495.1. GTDB lineage: Bacteria > Verrucomicrobiota > Verrucomicrobiia > Verrucomicrobiales > Verrucomicrobiaceae > VFKE01. The sequence continues at coordinate 35,396 of JBBRNC010000033.1, read as the reverse complement.
TCACCAATAGACTCCAACAGGGTGATGTAATCTTCACCGACGTGCTGGTAACTGTCCGCGCAAGCGCCGAGGTTTTCTTCGTAAACTGACAGGCTTTTTTCGTAGTTCCGCAGTGCGCCCGTCTCGTCATTCATGCCATAGCAAGCGGTGGCGAGATTGCAGTAACTCTGGGCTACTTCGGGATGATTGGGGCCGAGCACTTTGCTGCGGACTTTGAGCGCATCGAGATGCATTTCTTTCGCCTGATCAGGATGTCCGGCCGCATAGTAAAGTCCGCCGATGTTATTGAACAAAGCGCCGATATGCTCGTGGTAGCGACCATGGATTTTTTCCAGTGACTCCAATGCCAGAAGATAATGCTGCTCCGCCAGGGCGTATTTGTTCAGGCTTTTATAAATCATTCCCAGATTGTTCCGCAGTTGCGAAGACGTTTCCTCGCGTGACGGCGACATATTTTCATAGTCAGAAATGGCTTTTTCGTAGAGAGGAATGGCCTGCTCTTCGCGCTGGTTGAAATCATAAAGCGTGGCCAGTGCACTCCGCAACTGAGCCATCTGCAAAGTATCGCCGTGATGTGTTTCTCCGGTTTCGATGGCCTCAAGGTAAAGGGATTCGGACTTGTCGAAATCACCCGCCTGACTGTGAAGTTCTGCGAGCGACATCAGGGCTGGGATTAGCCGTGTGGCTTGGGCGCCATCAGAATCGGCGGCCAGCCTAGCATCCCGGAGCGCGGCTGCGCCAGCTTGGATTTTTTCCTCGATAGGCTTTTCTTCAGTCATGAGTGGATCGCTTCTTTTCTAAATGCACGGAAATTTATTATGGCGTGTGTTCTCTGATAATCAATTGCCGGTGAGTTGGGTTTTGCATGTATTTGAAAGAAAATTGGGGCATTTGTTAGATAATCGCACGGGTAAACCCGCTGGCGACGGACTTGAAAATGGTGAAGGGAATGCATTGTCAGACGCCGCGGAATAGGCTCTAATAGCAAGCTTTCTCAACAATCATGCATTTTTCAGCCCGCTTCCTTGAGCGCCGCCCACATTGGCGGCTGCGGGTTTTACTTGCTGCGATGCTGTCTTTTTCGCTGGCGGGAAACATGATCGCTGGAGACGCAGTTCCAGCGCTGGCTGGCAAGGAAGTCGCGAAACGTATGGCTCAAATGCAAGAGGCGCAGGCTCAGGTCGTAGAGGCCGCGAGTCTCTATGGCAAGGGTGACAACACCGGCGCGATGAAGCTTTGCCGTCAGGCATTTGAGAATCTCCCTGACGCACCGCTGGCCGCGCAGTTGAAAAATTCTGCGCGTGACGGCTATTCCCAAGCGGCTAATACGGAAGCTCGCAAGCTGGCAACGGAGGCGCGTTATGCCGAGGCTAAAGACCTTTTGAAAAGCGTTTTACAGGAGGACTTCGATCCCGGCAATGCGGACGCCCGGCTGTTTGCGAAGCAAATTGATGATCCAGAGCGTTTCGAGCCTGCACTTACTCCTAAACATCTGGCCAACGTAGCCGAGGTGAACAAGCTCCTCCGCATGGGTGAGGGGCTGCTGTCGCTCGGTGACTTCGACAAGGCCGTGACTCAATTTCAAGCAGTCCTCCGCATCGACCCTTACAACTCCGCTGCGCGTCGTGATATGGAGCGCCTAGAGCAGATGAAATCCAGCTACTTTGATGCGGCGCGAGATCATACACGGGCGAAGAGATTGGGCGAAGTGGCGCAGGGTTGGGAGGATGCGGTGCCGCCCTCGACGGATGTTACCCAGCTTTTTGGCGGAGGTTCTGTCGGCACCGGGTCGGACTTAAGCGCAAAGAAAAGTCTGCTCGCCAAAATTCGCTCCATTGTATTCCCGAAAGTTGATCTGCAAGGCGTCACTCTGGATGAGGTCGTGGAGTATCTCCGCATCCAGTCCCGGGATCTGGATTCGGAAAAGAAGGGCGTCAGCTTCGTAGTGCGAGCACCACCGGAAGCCAAGGCGAAAACTGTTACCTTGAATCTGAACAATGCCCCGTTAGAGGAATTGTTGCGCTATATCACCGAGATGACTGGGACGGCTTATCGCATCGATGAGTTCGCGGTGAACATCACCAGCCTAGCTGATAAATCGGACGCGCTCATTTTGAAGAGCTATCGTGTCCCGCCTGATTTCATGGCCAACTCCGCCATTGGAGATTCCGCTCCCACAGCACCAGTGGATCCGTTTGCGGGCAAGAAACCCGCCACACAGTCCGGTGGCTTGCTCAGTGGGCGCCGCATCGGAGCGCGCGAGATGTTAGAGCAGCGCGGCATCACATTTCCGGCTGAGGCAACCGCATCTTATAATCCCGCATCCAGCATGCTGTTTGTTCGCAACACTCAGGAGAATATCGCATTGATTGACGATCTGGTGGAGCAGGCCACAGGAGCTGCACCGAAGCTCGTCGAGATTATCGTTAAGCTCATCGAGGTGAACAGCACGCGGTTGAATGAGCTTGGATTCGACTGGCTTATGGGTCAGGCGAATATCCCCGGATCATCTGGGGCATTCGGTTCCGGTGGCACGATCGGCAATCAGCGCGCGGGTGGCTTTACCAATAATGAATTCCCATTCACCAATCCCGGGGGATCGCTCGTGGGGACATTTCCCGTGACCTCCGGCTTGCGCAGTTCGGGCGATATCCTTGGCCCACCCTCGATTGATGGTCTCATTCAGGGAGGCTTGCAACAGACGCTGGATTCTCGGTCACCAGGACAGTTCTCGATCGCGGGCGTATTCACTGATCCGCAGTTTCAAACGGTGATCCGGACACTTTCACAGTCGAAGGGTGTCGAGTTATTGGCTGCTCCGGCAGTTGTTACCAAGAGCGGCCAGCGTGCCTCAGTCAAGCTCGTGCGGGAGTTTCCCTATCCGACGGAATACACCCCGCCGCAAATTCCCACCACCGTCGGGGCTGGTGCTGGTATTAGGGTGCCTATCACACCAGCCACTCCCAGCGCCTTCCAGACCCGCCCAGTCGGCATCGAGGTGGAAGTGGAACCTGTCATTGGTGACAACAACCGCCGTGTCGATCTCGCCATTGTGCCGAGTTCAGTAGATTTCGAGGGCTTCATCAATTACGGACAAGATATCACCCTCTCGTCCACTAAAGATATTTTGGGCAACCCAGTCGTCGTCAAGCAACCCAACAACATCCTGCAGCCCGTCTTTCGCACCAACAAAATAACGACATCCGTCAGCGTCTGGGATGGTAACACCATTGCCATCGGCGGCGTCATCTCCGACAAGCATAGCAAGATTCAGGACAAAGTGCCTGTCGTCGGCAACATCCCGTTGATTGGCCGCTCGTTCCAGAGCAAAGTTACTCTCATGGAGAAGAAGAGCGTCGTCTTCTTCGTCACCGTGCATGTGCTCGATCCCTCCGGCAGCAGAATCAATCAAGCCGGACACACCGTCGCTGCTCCATAAAATCGTCCTCGTTCTCCTACTCGTCCTCGATCCATCAGGACTTCACTGAAAAACAAGCATTCGACGACGAGAACGAGAACGAGTAAGAGAAAAGCCTTACCACAATTCCATCCGCTGGCCCGGCTCCGGCGAGATAACATCCGTTCCCGGAAGTGCCGCAGACAAATTCTGCAAGAACCACGCCTGCGCCGCCTCGTCGCCGTGCACCAGTAGGATTTTTTTCGGCTTCACTGCACAGGCATAATCCATGAGCTGCTCCCGAGTCGCGTGCGCGCTGAAATCAAAACTCTCCACCCGCGCGCGCAACTCCACTGGAGGCGCTTTAGAATCAAGCTCGATCCTATCGCCCGGCTTGGCATGTCGCAGCTTCCAGCCCGGCGTTGTCGGATCGGTGTAGCCCACGAAAGCCACCGCATTGCGCGGATTGTTCAGGAAGTTCATGGCAAAACGGTTCGACGTAGTGCCCTCCGACATCATCCCGCTGGACAGCGCATAGATCGTGCGCGGATTACTGATGATCTCCTTGCGCTTCTTGCGCGGTGCCACAAGACAGCCCATGTCTTGAAGAATGCGGAAGCCCTCATAACTGCGGCGTGTCTCTGAACTGTAGTGATCATAGAGCACCGTCACCTTCGCGCTCAAGCCCCCGATGATCACCGGCATGTCAGGGATCAAATTCATCTGCCGCAGCTCATGCAGCATCACCAGTAGCTCCTGCGATTTGCCCAGCGCGAACACCGGAATCAGCACCGCGCCGCCCTGCGCATGAGTCTCGCAGATCAATGCCGCCAACCGCTCCTTCTCCGCGCGCCGGGTAAAACCCTCCGGCCTCTGGTAATCACCCCGCGTCGTCTCCATGACCAGCACATCGGGCGACTCCATCGGGAAGTCCGCCTCCCGCGCAATCGTCTGCGGCTCAAAGTTCACATCACCCGTGTAGAACAAGGTCTTGCCCTCAGCCTTGAGGCGCATCCCCACCGAGCCCATGATGTGACCCGCGTCATAAAACGTGCATTCCACATCGCTACCCGCCACCATGAATGGCTTGCGCAACGGCTCGTGAAACCATTGCACACGGATTTCATCCAGCTCGCTGTGCGTGAAGAGCGGATACTCCAGAATGCCCAACTCCTCGCGCTGGCTCGTCATCACGTTCACTGAATTGTGCAGCATCGCGGAACTCAGATCGCCCGTCGCTTCCGTCATGATTACCGGCGTATTCGGATGCCGATTTTGCAACACCGGCAGTGAGCCAATGTGATCGTGATGTGCGTGGCTGATCAAGATCGCATCCAAGCTGTTATTGGGCACCTGATTGAAGTCCGGCAGCGCCTCCAGCCCTGCTCCCTTCGGATGCATCCCGGAATCAATGATGAAGCGATGCTTCCCCGTCTCCAGTAGATAAGAGTTTGCGCCGATTTCCCTGCGGCGCGTCAGAGTGCGAAATGTCATCATGAAAGCAGTGTCGTATTGAAAGGCGTCCTTGTTGGACAACCGGGCGCAGTCCCTAATAGAGGAAACATAGCTTGGCAAGGCGGAATGGAAGGATGAAGCGAAGGCGGAAGACAGAGGTCAGAGGTCAGAGGTCAGAGGTCAGAAGGCAGATGTCAGATGTCAGAGGACAGAGGACAGAGGACAGAGGACAGAGGACAGAGGACAGAAGGCAGATGGCAGATGGCAGATGGCAGATGGCAGATGGCAGAAGGATGAAAATATATTGGCGTGCGCGTGTCGCAGACCACTCGCAGCGTTCCCCTTGGAGCGCACGCCCCCCGGCGTGCTGCCCTTTGGCCTTCCCCTGAATAGTTTCCTCCGGCGCAGCCTTCCCCGCCATGAGAGCATCCCACCATGAGCGAGGACAAGAAGCCAACCCACCACGCCACGGCCTGGGTCGTGACCCTTATCTGGAGTGCTGGAGCTTGCTCCCGCTCTTGTATGTCAGCGAGCTTGCTCGCGGGCCCGACATAAGACTACACCTCAGATATATCCTAACGAGTAGATCATAAAAGCCGTGTCCAACCCCGCCAGCAAGCTGGTCACACCTCAGAGCGGCAGCAAGCTGAGCGCACTCCAGAGATTGCCTCAATACATTCCACTGGCGCGGCCTTCCCCGTCATGAGACCATCCCACCATGAGCGAGGACAAACAGCGCAGTAACCACACCACGGCCTGGATCGTGACCCTCATCGCCCTGCCCGTGCTCTATGTGCTGAGCTGGGGGCCGGTATTGGGTTTGAATTATAACGACAGGATTCCAGACGCTGCATGGCCTTGGTTGGTTAAATTCTACCAGCCCGTCATTTGGCTTAACCACAACGGCCCGCTGCAGAAGCCGCTCGAAGCTTATAATAGATGGTGGATGAAAGTCCTCAGTAAGCCCTGAAGCCCGGCGGAAGGCATCGGGGCAGGCATTCTGTTAGCCTGCATTTCTCGGATAGCGAGACGGTGCGCAAAGTAGTCCGGGGCTTTAGCCCGAACGACGCCGTTTGCGGGCTGAAGCCCAGGACTACTTTCTTTCACCCGCCGTTCGACACCTTGTCATGCTCACTGCGGGGAGTGTGAGCAATGCGAGTTAGGAGCAGTTCACGTCGCGCTCTCCATGGCAACTACGCGGCGTGATGCGGGCCAGAGGAAACAAAAGACTGACCCGGTCAAGGTAAGCGCGAGCGCGAGATGCGGGGCGCACCAGGTCAGGGTGGACTGGAAGCTGACGATGGCGGCGGCGAGGCCGAGCGCGAGGACGCAGGCACCGAAGGCCACGGCCTTGAAACGACGGAAGCGGAGTTGAACAAAGGCGAGCAACAGGGCTGCGCCCGCAGCGGTCCATTCCATCCACGCGGGTGCGCGATGCAAGGTGGGCAGGGCCAGCGCCCAAGCCGCGATGCGGGCGCGGGGTTCTGAGCTGTCGGTCGTGGTGCCTAGAATGATGAGCTTGTGCTTGCCGAGTTTCTTGGCCAGCGCGCGGCCTGTGTCATCGCCGAGGTCGGGCGTGAGGAGGTCAATGGCGTTGATGCGGATGGGATCGGATTTGAGGCGCGGCTTGACGGTGCCGTCGTTGGCCAGCGGGACGAAGCGGCGACCTCCGAGATGCAGCCCGGCACCGATGCCGAAGCGCAAGCGCTGTTCCGCATAGGGCGTGTGTTCCTTGAGCGCGATCATCTGGGCATCGAGCGATGGCACGAGCTTCTGCCCGGCGCGCGCGACGAGCAGGGAAGGGTGCTCTGCTTTCTCGTTGGCGGATGAGGCGACAAAGCCGAGTTCCATCTGGGTGCGCAGTTGTTTCTCCGGCAAGACAAAGCTGCCGAGCTTCGGTGCCGATGAGGCATCGCCCTGCACGAACTTGAAGACGGGAAGGTCTTCCGCATCGATCTCAGGCGAGTCCTTGGCTGTTCCGTCAATCGTGGCTCCGAAGGCGAGCGCGACGAGCGGGAACTGCCGGAAGCTTTCCTGAAGTTCGCCAAGGAATGGCACGTCGGCCTTGTCCCACTTCAAGACATCGCCCATGACGACGACATCCGGCTCATGCTTGGCGATGCGCTTCAATAAGATGATGTAATCCAGCGGCGCAGGTGGCCAGGCGCTGAACTCGGCCTTGTCCTTTTCGTTGAATTCAATGACGACGACTTCCGGCGATGGCTCAATGTATGTGCGCTCGAATCGGTCGCGCGTGTTGGCAATGAGGAAGTCGAGGAACAACTGATTGAAATCGAACTTCTCATTTCCGTTTTCTGCATTTTTTCGCTGTGACGCCTGCACATTTGACGCTTGTAGGGTGAACTTACCGAATTGCACAAATAAGAACCCGTTGCCTAAGGTGCCATCTGGGATCAACACCAAGAGCGCAACTAGAGCAATAATTGCTGAGAAAATGATTACACGAATTTTCATGGGAGCTTACTCGATGCGGAACAGGTGCATGAAGGTGGCCTTGGGGTCGAGGCTGACGAAGTTGTCCCCGCCCGCCCATTCATAGAGGTTTCCATGCAGGAGGTCGCGCACGCGGTATCTGGCATCACCCGGAAGGCCGAGCGCGGCAGTGTCCAGATGCACCATACTGCCCGCCGTTCCATGCGGATTGAGATTGATGATGACGAGGATGCGGTTGCTGAAGTCCGGCGTGCATTTGCTGTAGGCAATGATCTGCGTGTCATCGGCCTGATGGAAGCGGAGGTTGTCGTAGAGCTGGAGCGCGGGGTTCTCATGGCGCGCGCGGTTGAGTTCGCGGATGAAGCCTTTGATGTTCTGCGGCGCGTCCCAGTCGCGGGTTTTCAACTGGTATTTCTCGGAGTCGAGATACTCTTCTTTGCCGAGCAATGGTGCGTTCTCGCAGAGTTCGTATCCGCTGTAAATGCCCCACGAGGGCATGAGCGTGGCAGCAAGCGCGGCGCGGATTTTGAACATGGCCGCATCAGCGTTTTGCAAATGACCGGGCAAGATATCGGGCGTGTTCGGCCAGAAGTTCGCGCGGTAATACCAGCGCATGTCGCCTTGAGTGAGTTCGGTGGCATACTCGGCAAGCTCGTGCTTGCTCTCGCGCCAAGTGAAATAGGTGTAGCTCTGGGAGAAGCCGATCTTTCCGAGCACCTTCATCATGTGCGGCACTGTGAAAGCCTCGGCGAGGAACAACACATCGGGGTCGCGTTTCTGCACTTGGGCGATGAGCGTTTCCCAGAAGGCGACGGGCTTCGTGTGCGGATTGTCCACGCGGAATATCTTCACACCGCGCTGCACCCAGAAGAGCACGACATCGATCAGTTCACGCCAGAGATTCTTCCAGTCGGCGCAATGAAAGTTCAGCGGATAGATGTCCTGATATTTCTTCGGCGGATTCTCTGCGTAACGGATGGTGCCGTCCTCGCGCTGTTGGAACCAATCGGGATGTTCCTTGACGTAAGGATGGTCGGGCGAGCAGTTGAGCGCGAAATCCAGCGCGATCTCCATGCCGCGATTTTTCGCTTCTTGCACCAGCCATGCAAAATCTTCCAGCGTGCCCAGCGCGGGTTCGATGGAACGATGTCCTCCGTGCGCGGAACCAATCGCCCAAGGCGAGCCGACATCCCCGCGCACAGTGGCGAGCGAATTGTTTTTTCCCTTTCTGCCAGTGACGCCAATGGGATGGATCGGTGGAAAATAAATCACATCGAAGCCCATCGATTTCGCGTCATCCAGTCGCGCGATGCAGTCGCGGAAAGAGCTGTGCTTGTCGATGCGGCCTTCTGCGCTGCGCGGAAAAAATTCATACCATGATGAGAAGCGTGCCCGTTCGCGCTCGACCACAACGCGCAAGGGCTGCGAGACAGTGCTCATGGAACGATCAGGAAAGCGGTCGAGAATGGCCTGCAAGTCCTCGGATAAAACCACTTCCATCAAATCCCGCGATTCCAAACTGCGCAGCAACTCGGAGAGTTCTTCGAGTTCATTCGCCGCATCTGCCGAGCCTGCTGCGCGGGCGCGATTGCCGGCCTGACTCAGAAGCTTCGCACCCTCGCGGGCTTCGATAGACAACTCGGGATCATTAGCGTCTGACTTCGCCTTGAAATACTTTTTCCACGCACGGTAAGAGTCAGGCCAAGCTTCGATCAACAGCTCCCAGCGCCCGCACTTGGGCATGGCGCAGCGGCCACTCCAGCGGTCGTTATCTTTTGGCTCCATCGGGGCTTCATACCAGCGAGTGCCGCCTTGCGTGCGCCATTTGAGGATCGCGCTGATGACATCATGGCCGTCCTTAAAAATGTCCGCGTAGACATCCAGCGGCTCGTTCACCACGCGCTTGATTAGCCCATTGATGTCGGGATAAAAATTTTCGATGACGACGGTCGGGGCGTGGGACGGCTTGGGATTCATGGAAGAATGGAAGAATGGAAGAATGGAAGAATGGAAGAATGGAAGAATGGAAGATTGGAAGATTGGAAGATTGGAAGGGCGGAAGGGCGGAAGGGCGGAAGATTCGCGGCGTGGTTAAGATTTTTCGGGATTGGAGTATTCCATCATTCCAACTTTCCATCATTCCATTTTTCCTCTGCCGCATCCTCTACTTTCCATGCCTCGAATTGTTCTCGCGCGGCACGGTAGCGGGCACCGCAGCGCGGGCAGGTAATGGTGACGATTTCTTCGTTACCGAAGACGTCGTTGAGGTCTTGCTCGCCAAGTTTTGCGAGGATGGGGTAAAGCCGGTCCACGGAGCAGCCGCATTCCCAAATGTAAAAGCGCTTCTCCATCAGCGCGAGGGTCTCGGTCTGGTCGAGCTTTCTGACGTCTTCGACCGTGAGTGATGTCAGCCAAGCCTCGTCGCAGTCGGGCTGTGCGGAGATCATGACGATGTCCTCGTCTTCATGACGGAAGAGACGAGTGAGACGCTGTTCGCTTTGGGCGTGGTATTCTTCGATGGCAGTGAAGACATCTGTCGTCGTGAAATCAATCATGCTCTGCATGGGCGCGTGATGAGGACGCGCAGTCTGGGCGATGAACATATTCCGGCCAAACTCCCGCACGTCTTCCGTGAACACGCGCCCGGCCACGCGGCAGGGGCGCGATGCGCCGGTGACAAAGAGATTGAGCCGTGGCTCGTGGAAATTCAGCGTCCAGCCGCTGGTTTCTTCCTGAGGCCGAGAGGCGAGATGCAGTGTCAGGGCGGCCACTGCGTCCTTCAGCATGGCATCGTGCTCATTGGAATAGACCAGATCGTGATCCGCGCGGTGCAGATAATAGTCTATATAGAGGGGGCTGAATTCACCGCGCGCGACGAGCGCATTGCGACCGCGCACAAAGTAGCTGCGAATTTCGACAGGGCTGGAATTGGAATCGGGCATTAAATATCGGAGATGGAAGACGGGAGATAGCAGATGAGAAGGAAAAGGAAAGCGCGGGACTTTCGCAGTCAACTAGCCGGAATGCCAATTATCAAGGCCGCGCGGCGGTTGTGCTGCGGATTAATACGACATCGGCGTCAATTTTGCTTGGAAGAAACCGCGGAAGACGCATATTGCAGCCCCACATCCGCTTATGAACGCCACTCTGCCCTATCGGGCCAATGTTGAACTGCTTGAAGAAAAATACGCTGCCTGGAAAAATGACATAGCGAGTGTCGAACCAGCGTGGGCATCTTTTTTTGAAGGATTCGAGCTGGGCATGACGCAACGCAGCCAGCAAACGGCAGCGACAAAAGACGGCACGGGCTTGCGACTCTCCGAAGAGGAAGTGAACTTCCGTAGCAAAGTAACCAACGCGGTGCTCGACTTCCGTCGCATCGGACACACGGCAGCATGGCTAGACCCACTGAGTAAGTCGCCACCAGATCAGCCTCGGCTAAGCCTGGAAGGACTTGGATTTTCCGCAGCTCAACTTGATGAAGAAGTGACCACCCAGTTCCATGCGCAGGGACGCCCCACGAAGCTGCGCATCATGCTCGACGAACTGCGCCGCATCTATTGTGATAAGGCCGGTTTTGAGTTCATGCACATCCACAAGCGCGAAGTGCGCGTGTGGTTGCGCGAGCGCATCGAGGCGCGACTGGATGCGCCTGCGCCGACCAGCGAACGTCAGGCGACTTTGCTGCACTGGTTGCTGGAGGCGGAGACGTTTGAAAAGTTTCTGCACAAACGCTACGTCGGCCAGAAGCGCTTTTCGCTGGAAGGTGGCGAATCCGTGATGGTGGCGCTAGAGACGATTTTGGAGAATCTCCCCAAACTTGGCGCACAGGAGATTTGCATGGGCATGGCGCATCGCGGACGTCTGAGCATCTTGGCGAATTTCATTAAGAAACCGCTGAAAACATTGTTCTATGAGTTCTCGGAAAATTATGTGCCGAACATGGTCGCGGGCGATGGCGATGTGAAATATCATCTCGGTTTTGTCGGCACCCGACGCGCCAAATCCGGCGAAGAGTTACGCATTGATCTGGCGGCTAATCCCAGCCACCTCGAAGCCGTCGATCCGGTGGTTGAGGGCAAGGCTCGCGCACGTCAGCGCATTCTTGATGACTCAGTGAACCGCAAGAAGGTCGTGCCGATTCTGCTGCATGGCGACGCCGCATTCGCCGGTCAGGGGATTGTCGCGGAGGTGCTGAACCTCTCACAACTTCCCGGCTATCGCACCGGCGGAACGATTCACATCATCATCAACAACCAGATCGGCTTTACCACATCACCGGCGGATGCACGTTCCTCAGATTACTGCACGGATGTGGCCAAGATGATCGAAGCTCCAGTGATTCACGTGAATGGTGACTCGCCACTGGACGTGGCCTTTGCGGCGCAACTCGCGCTGGAATTCCGACAGGAGTTTGCCCGCGACGTGGTGATCGACATTGTCTGTTATCGTCGTCACGGTCACAACGAAACCGATGAGCCGAGCTTCACGCAGCCGAATATGGCCCGATCCATTGCGGAGCGGCCTAGCACCGCGACGCTTTATCGCCAGCATCTCATCGATAACAATGTGCTGACGTTGGATGAGGCAGATGCAATTCAGAATGAACTCGATGCTGCGCTGGAACAAGGTTTTAACGAACTTGTAGATGAAGAAAAAAAGAAGGGCAGCAATCCTTTTGAAGGCAGCACGGCGCAGCCTCAGCCCCGTTACTCACACGATCCGGTGCCGACCGGAGTGGACGCAGAAAAATTACGCGGGCTGGGATTGAAGCTCGTGGAGCCGCCGCCAGATTTCAAACTTCATCCGACGATTGAGCGTCGATTCCTCGCGGCTCGCAAAAAGGCTCTAGAGACCGGAACGGGATTCGACTGGGCGCACGCAGAAGCGCTCGCATTTGGAACGCTACTCGAAGAAGGTTCTGGCGTTCGCCTCAGCGGACAGGATGTGCGACGCGGCACCTTTTCGCAACGTCACTGCGTGCTCTATGATAATGCGACGCGCGACCGCTTCATTCCTTTGCAAAACATCGCGCCGGAGCAGGGGCGCTTTTGCGTTTACAATTCATTGCTCAGCGAGGCCGCGGTGCTCGGATTTGATTACGGATATTCGTTACTCGCACCGAATGTGCTCACATGCTGGGAGGCGCAGTTTGGTGATTTCTCTAACGGTGCGCAGGTCATCATTGATCAATTCATTGCTAGCGCGGAAAGCAAATGGCAGCAACCCAGCGGCATCACCTTGCTGCTCCCACATGGATTTGAAGGCCAAGGACCGGAGCATAGCAGCGCGCGACTGGAGCGTTTTCTTCAACTCTGCGCCGGGGGCTCTATGCAGGTTGCGAACCTGACCACGCCGGCACAATATTTCCACATTCTGCGTCGGCAAATGAAGCGCCCCTTCCGTAAGCCGCTGGTGATCATGACGCCGAAAAGCATGCTGCGTCTTCCGAGGGCGGTAAGCAATCTGGAAGACATGAGCGGGGACACCTGCTTCCGCGAAGTCATCGACGACGATGCATTGCCCGCCGATCCGAAGCGGGTCACGCGACTTATTTTTTGCAGCGGCAAAGTCTATTACGACTTGCTCGATTTCCGCAAAGAGAACGACATCAAGAGTGCTGCCATCATCCGCCTCGAACAGATCGCCCCGCTGCACATAGACAAGATCATGGAGATCGCCGCGCGCTATCCGAATGCGAAGAAGAAATGGATCTGGTGCCAGGAGGAGCCGCAGAACATGGGCGCATGGGGTTACATTCAAGAACGCTTCATGGACCTCACTAATCACGTCATCCGTCGCGCCAGTCGCGAGCGCAGCAGCAGCCCAGCCGCCGGATCAAAAGCCATCCACTCCCACGAGCAGGCGCGACTGGTCGAGGATGCATTTAGTGTTTAATCCACATCATATATTTTTATGCCCATCGAAATCAAAATCCCTGCACTCGGCGAATCCATCACCAGCGGTGTGCTTTCCAAATGGCACAAAGCCGATGGCGAGTCCGTGAATGCCGGAGATGTGCTGCTTACGTTAGAGACAGACAAGGTCGCGCAAGACATTGCTTCGGAAACATCTGGCGTGCTTCGCCACAAAGCCAAGGAAGGCGATGAAGTGTCCATCGGCGCAGTGGTGGCGTTGATTGAAGAAGGCGCTGCCACAGAAACGAAAAAGGAAGTGGTGGCTGTAAAAGAAAAACCTGAAGCACCGAAAGCGACGACGCTTCCAGCCGAGCCTGCGTTGAAACTAGTGCCCAAGCCCGATTCCGAAATCCGCATTCCAAATTCCTCATTGCCTCCGGGCCGGACGACGCGCAAGAAAATGTCACCTCTGCGCAAGCGGATCGCGGAACAACTCGTCAACGCCCAGCACACTGCGGCCATGCTCACCACGTTTAATGAGTGTGACATGACGGAAGTGATGGCGCTGCGAAAAGTGCTGCAAGATGATTTCGTTAAGAAGCACGGAGTGAAGCTCGGCTTCATGTCCTTCTTCATTAAAGCTGTAGTCGAGGCATTGAAGACCGTTCCGCAAGTGAACGCCCGAGTGGACGGAGACGAAATCGTCACCAATCATTTTCACGACATCGGTGTCGCCGTCGGAACTGAGCGCGGATTGATCGTGCCGGTGCTGAGAGGTTGCGATCAAAAATCATTCGCCGATCTCGAGAAGGACATCATCGGTTATGCGGCGCGCGCGAAGGAAGGAAAGATTCAACTCGACGATCTCACTGGCGGCGTGTTCACCATCAGCAACGGCGGCGTTTATGGCTCCCTACTGAGCACGCCCATATTGAATCCACCGCAGAGCGGCATCTTGGGAATGCACTCGATTCAGCAGCGTCCCATAGCGATGAACGGACAGGTGGTCATCCGGCCCATGATGTATCTCGCTCTTAGTTACGATCACCGCGTGGTGGACGGAAAAGAAGCGGTGACGTTCTTGATCAGGGTCAAAGATTGCATCGAAAATCCCGCGCGTCTTCTGGTAGGTGCTTGAGTGGATGGCCGAAAAAACCGAAAGAAAAAATAAATCAGAAGCCTGATTTTTCGGCTCTCAAATCATTGCCGACATTGTAGCGGCTTACTTTTTCTTTCCGGTAGTGTCGTCCATGAAGGACTTAGCGATGCGTGTCTGCGCACGTCCTTCAGTCATCATGCGGCCTGATTTGGTGTAGAGAGTCATGCGGGTGTCCGCACTGGCGGCGACCTGTTCCTGACTTTGGCCCTTCACTTTCGGCCAGCCAGTTAGTAAAATGGATTCCTTCAATGGGTCGTAAGTGGCATGACTAGATTGACCGCGATATGCTTTCTCGGGTGGAACACCAGTGAGCAACACATCGACTTCACCGTTGGCTTCCATCAGGCGCATCGTGCTTTTGTCTTTGCCGAGATAGACAATAAGCTCTTGTGAAACGAGGTGAAACTGCGGGGAGATGAGTCGCACGTTTTTAGTGAAGATGACCTTCCCGGTGTTGGTGTCGAGTTTCGTCACCTCGTCAGAGGTGATTTGATAACCAGCACTGGCGTTGATAGGAATGGAGAGCGGATCAGGCAGGGCTGGCTTATCCTCGAAACTGGCAATGTCAGGATACTTTTTTCCAGAACCAGAATTCGTTTGCTTGGCCTCATGGACACTCAGCCAGTCCGGTGCCGCCGAAGCCCGCTCACCCACGGGGCGGAGCACCACATTGCGACCCAATGTCGAGCCTTGGGCAGATGGATCGTTGTTCCAGCCATAGCGTTCGTGGTCGAATCGAGCCGCAGGGTCAAGCCGATCAATCGTGCTGGCTTTCTTGGCGGCAACGGTCTGGCTCTGCGCCAGATTCACGCTTGGCGCATGGCCCGAAACACTTTGGCCGCCATCTTCCTTGCGGATGATCCAAAGCGACAGAGCAAAAATGCCAGCCGGCAAAGTGATGAAGTATGTGGAGGGCGACACGCTGAATAGGGGAAGCTCCTAAAAATATGGTTTTCTTAATGATTTGTCAATCTTAACCAAATCAAGTTTGATATTCGACGTTGCGGGTTTTAGCGCGGCATCGACAAAACGCCGATTCGCCCTACAAGGTTTTGCTGCCGGGAAGAGAAGATGAATCAGAAATCTCGAGCGTCATCGCATTAGTAACGTGCTTTTGAAGCGTCAACACGTCATCAAGATTAAATACAGTTAGAGTTTTCGCTTGCGTCGGTGCGCTTGCTAAATATCCTCCTGCCCCCAAGATTCCTGAGTAGCTCAGCGGTAGAGCGGGTGGCTGTTAACTACCATGTCGTAGGTTCGATCCCTACCTCAGGAGCCAAATCCGGCCAGTGCGAAATCTTATCGCCATCCCGATGACACCTGAAATATCAAAATGGTTTGCTCGTTTTGGTTCGTAACCCCCGGTTGAAAGTATTTACACTACCGGCAGGCGGCGGACACGGATTTGATATTCACTCACGGAGACCATCGCGCCAGCTTCCAAATCCTCCGTGCATTGGTGCAGGACGTTTTGGAGCAGACGGCTAAATTCCTCCGCACGCAAGCCTTCAATGCGGATGCGGATTGCCGACGGTTTAATTGCCTGCGTCAGGGCTAGCAGCATGTGAAAATCGGCGTCAAGCGTGACGACGACGCGATTTTCTGCTGAGGCACGACGGATGATTTCGGAGTCCTCCGCTTGAGCGAGACCTATCTCGCCTGTGTGAACCACTTCAAACCCGGCACGACGAAGAATGTCAGCCGCAGAACGCGGGGTTCCTTGATCAAGCAGCAACTTCATCCGATGGTCGCCAGTTCAATCACCTTATCATCGAGATTCGCAGCGGCATAGGCCAGAGCTTCACGGATGTCATCATCCTCAAGCTCCGGAAACTCACGCTTCAAATCTCGCCGTTCAGGATACAGGGCGACAGCCTCCACCACGCGCCGCACCGTCAGGCGAAGCTGGCGGACGCACGGTTGGCCGTTCATCCGTGCCGGATTGCTGGTGATGCGATTGAACTTCATTGGGCCATTTTGCACGAAAACTAGGGCCATTGCAATCTTGTGTTATGCTTCCGCACTGATCTCACTTTGTCCGGCATCAAGTAAACCTTGTCGCCATCTCGATGGCACCGGAAATTGCCGAACGGCTTGCGCTGGCTGCGTCTTGATCCGGGTGCTTGGTGCGGTTCAAATCCCGCGCAGAAATTTACGCACATCATCGTGATTGCCCGCCATTACAAAGATAAGGCAGTCGGCGCGGTTTTGAAAAACCAGCCGAATGTCCAGCCCTACGCGGATTTCAAAATAATCCTCCGTGAGTTTGCGGATGCCAAGCCCTCGGTGGCGGTGGGGATGGCCGAAATCCCTTTCGATCACTTGCAAAGTGAGACCAATTTTTCCACGTGTCTCCTTGGAATATTCCCGGACCCGTCTGCGGAATGACTCTCCTAAATCCAGCGGCTTCACACTGCGAGGTCCCTTTCCAGATTGCCGGAGAAGCGCTTGATTTTTCCGCGCTTCCGTTCTCCCGCAATCTGCTTCTCGATGCGTTTCTCAAAACGTGCTAGTTCCGCAGGCGTCGCGCCGTATTCGCGCCAGGCATAGTCGTCGGATGATACAGTCACCGGGCGAAGCGCCACGATCTGGTCGCCGCACATGATGCCGATATCCTCGCCATTTTTGGCTTTTTCCAGAAAACGCGAAAGATTGGCGCGGGCTTTGGTAATCGTCACTGTCGTCATGGAGACTACATAAAGACTCATTTGCGTCATGTCAATATCTGTCCGGCTTGATGGAGGGTCAGGTGTAATCAAAATAAAGTGAAAATGGTTGCGTATGGCCTTAAACGGATAGGCTTGGAATTGATTCTTTCACCAGCCCATGCCGGAAACTCCTGAACAACGCGCCCGCCAAAACATTGATGCGATGCTTGCCGCGTCGGGCTGGGCCGTTCAAGATTTCAAGACTGTGGACTTCTCGGCTGGCCGTGGCATCGCCCTGCGCGAAGTCCCGCTCACGACCGGCCCTTGCGATTACCTGTTGCTCGTGGACCGCAAGGCTCTCGCTGTAATCGAAGCCAAGAAGGAAGGAACTACACTCTCCACAGTGGCCGACCAGTCTGGTCGTTATGCATCGAGCCTCCCCGATTTCCTTGCCGCTGGGCTCACTGGCAAGCTCCCGTTCCTCTACGAGTCCACCGGCGTGGAAACTTACTTCCGCGACGAACGCGACTCGCATCCGCGCTCCCGCCGGGTATTTTTCTTCCATCGCCCTGAGACGCTCGTTGAGTGGGCCTCTGAATCTGACACGCTTCGCCTTCGCCTGGCTCAAATGCCCTTCACCCATCCGCTCGCCACGAACGGCATGCGCGATTGCCAGATTGAAGCCATCACCGGCCTGGAGCAATCCTTTGCCGAAGATCGCCCGCGTGCCCTCATCCACATGGCCACCGGTGCGGGGAAGACCTTCACCGCCTGTGCCTTCACCTATCGCCTTATCAAATACGCCAAGGCCCGCCGCGTCCTCTTTCTCGTGGACCGCGCCAATCTCGGCGAGCAGGCCCGCGACGAATTCCACCGCTACCGCACGCCCGATAGCGGCCGCCTTTTCACGGAGCTTTACAACGTCCAGCACCTCACCTCGCCGCACATCGACGACGTGTGCCGGGTCACCATCTGCACCATTCAGCGTCTCTACTCTATCCTGCGCGGCGAGGAACTGGCCGAGGGCGCGGATGATCTTTCCGGCGCGGAATTCGCCGCTGCCTTTCGCGGACGCACCCGTGATGTCGCCTACAATCCCACCGTCCCCATCGAGAAATTTGATTTCATCGTCACCGACGAGTGCCACCGCTCCATCTACAATCTCTGGCGGCAGGTGCTGGAATACTTTGACGCCTCGCTCATCGGTCTCACTGCCACGCCCGCGCCGCAGACCATCGCCTACTTCCATCAGAACCGTGTCGCCGAATACAACCACGAGCGCGCGGTCACCGACGGCGTGAATGTCGGCTACGACGTTTACCGCATCAAAACCAAGGTCACAGCCGCGGGTGGCAAGGTGGAGAAAGGTTTCCTCGTCGATCACCGCAGCAAAGCCTCGCGCAAGGCCCGGCAGGAAGTGCTCGCGGAAGATCTCGATTACACGTCCGACGAACTCGACCGCTCCGTCGTCGTGCCGGACCAGATCCGCACCATCCTCCGCACCTACCGCGACATCGTGCAGACCGAGCTTTTTCCAGGTCGCACACTCGTGCCCAAGACGCTCATCTTCGCCAAGGACGACTCCCACGCCGAGGATATCGTCCACCTCTGTCGCGAGGTCTTCGGCAAAGGGAACGACTTCTGCAAGAAGATCACCTATCAGGCAAAGCACCCCGTCACCGGCAAGCCCGCCAAGTCCAAGGAACTCATCCGAGAATTTTGCCTCTCGCCCACCCTCCGCATCGCCGTGACTGTGGACATGATCGCCACCGGCACCGACATCAAGGCGCTCGAAGTCCTCATCTTCCTGCGCGATGTCCGCAGCCGCGTTTATTTCGAGCAGATGAAAGGGCGCGGCACGCGCGTGCTCTCGTCCACGGACCTGCAATCCGTCTCCGGCGAGGATGCCCGCGCCAAAACGCGCTTCGTCATCGTGGATGCTGTAGGAGTGTGCGAGAGCGACAAGACCGAGTCCCGCCCGCTCGACCGCCAGCCCACCGTGCCGCTCAAGACGTTGCTCCAGCGCGTCATCTTCCCCGGTGGACGTAATGAAGACACGCTCACCACGCTGGCCGCGCGCCTCGCCCGGCTCGACCGTGAACTCGAACCCGCCCAGCGCCAGCAGATCGTCACCGCCTCCGGTGGCCACACGCCCGCCACGCTTGCGGGCGCGTTGCTCCGCGCCTTCGATCCCGACGCCATCGCCGAGCGCGCCACTGGCAAACTCGGCGCGTCACCCGATGAAGTCGCGCCGGAACAATTCAGCACCGCACAACAAGAACTCATCGCCGCAGCCTGCGAGCCCTTCGACAAACCCGCGCTCCGCCAGACCCTTGAAGCGCTCAAGCGCGAGACTGAGCAGGCCATCGACATCTACACGCCCGACGAAGTGATCGAGCAGGGCTTCGATGCCGCCGCCAAGGCCAAGGCCGCCGGACTCGTGCAAGACTTCCGCGATTACCTCGCGCAGAATCAGGCGCAGATTGATGCCCTCCAGATCCTCTACAGCCGTTCCTACAAGCAGCGCCTCACGGAAAAGATGCTCAAGGAACTGGAGAAGAAGCTCCGCGAACAATCCGCCTCTTGGACCGAGGACAATCTCTGGAATGCCTTCGCCGCCGCAAAGCCCGATAAGGTCAAGGGCCGCTCGCAAGCCGGACGCTTCGCCGACCTCGTCGCGCTCGTTCGTTTCTCATTGGAACAACAGCCCGTGCTCGAACCCTTCGCCGAATCGGTGAACCAGCGCTTTGAGCAATGGTTGGCATCGAAGTCTTCCTCTCAACTATCAACCATCAACTCTCAACCTGCTGCGGAGGCGTTCACGCCAGAGCAGCTTCAGTGGCTTAACCTCATCCGCGACCACATCGCCACCAGCCTGAGCATTGACCCGGAAGATTTTGAATCTGTGCCGTTCAATCAGCTCGGCGGACTCGGCAAAGCGCATCAACTGTTCGGCGAGCAGTTGCCAGAACTTCTGGACGAGCTTAATGAGGTGCTTGCGGCATGAGCAGAAAAAAAGCACAACTCATTAAAGTGATGCCGCCAGCAGTCATGGCAGGATACGAGCATCTGCTCGGCGGGATTGATGATCTGATCACCACCGCCAGAAGCCTCACCGTTAGAGCCGTCAACGTTTTCATGACCGCCACTTACTGGGACGCCGGGCGGCAGATTGTTGAATTTGAGCAGGGCGGTAAAGCCCGCGCCGCTTATGGCACGGCACTTCTGGAGCGTCTCTCCACAGACCTCGCTGCCCGGCATGGACGCGGATTCAGTGTGGATAATCTCGAACGCTTCCGCTTGCTTTACCTGCGCTTTCCCATGCCGGAGATTTCCGCAACGGCATTGCGGAAATCCGCATCGCCGATTCGGATTTCCGACGGGCGCAGAGGCATTGTGACAAATTCCGCAACGTCATTGCGGAATTCCGGGCCAGCGATCATGGCATGGATCGAAACCCTCGCTGCACGCCTGCCGCTGTCATGGTCACACTACACCCGGCTGCTGCGCGTGAAGTCCAATGACGCATTTGCCTTCTATCATGCCGAGGCCTTGCGTGGCGGATGGAACATCAAGCAACTGGAGCGCCAGCTTAGCACTCTGTTTTATGAGCGGGCCCTGCTCTCCAAAAACAAAGCCGCCATGCTCTCGAAGGGAGCAGTCGCCAGACCTGAAGACGCGGTTTCTCCAGATGAAGAAGTCCGCGACCCCTTGGTTCTGGAGTTCCTGAATCTGCGGGATGAATACTCCGAGTCCGATCTTCAGGACGGTCTCATTCGTCATCTGGAGGGATTTCTCATGGAGCTTGGCGGTGACTTCGCCTTCATCGGACGCCAGCGCCGCCTGCGCATCGGCGGTGAATGGTATCGCGTGGACCTCCTGTTCTTCCACCGGCGGCTGCGCTGCCTTGTCGTCATTGATCTGAAGCTCGGCAAGTTCACTCATGCCGATGTGGGACAGATTTACCCCATGAGATATGAGCAAATTCTATTACGTCTATGTGCTGAAAAGCCTTTCCGACGGAAACCTCTATGTCGGCTTCACAAACGATCTTCGCAGACGAATGGAACAACACGACGACGGCTCTGTTCAATCCACCAAGAACCGTCGTCCGCTAGAACTCATCTACTACGAGGCGTGTCGCGCGCGCGAGGATGCGACCAAGCGAGAGAAATACCTCAAGACCGCGTGGGGCAAACGATACCTCAAAAACCGTCTCGCTGGTTATCTCACGGGGTGAACCTTTATCTGAATTACGCCCGCGAGCACTGGATGCACGAGGGCGAGAACCCGCCCGTGGGACTCATCCTCTGCGCCGAGAAAGACGAAGCTGTCGCGAAATACGCGCTCGACAATCTGCCAAATAAAGTCCTCGCCCGTGAATACCAGCTCCTGCTGCCGAAAGAGCGGACACTTATTGCCGAACTGGAAAAGACCCGTAAACAACTGGAATCACGCAAATGAACGCCACCAGCCTGAGCATTGACCCGGAAGATTTTGAATCTGTGCCGTTCAATCAGCTCGGCGGACTCGGCAAAGCGCATCAACTTTTCGGCGACATATTACTCCCGCTGCTGGATGAATTGAACGGCGTTCTGGCGGCGTGATCAGCGTGATGATACGATTTTCAGAAATATCTTTGTTTTAGACACAAAAATTGCCATATTTAAATTTGTAAATAGCTTATTAACAGCAATTTAGTTGTGATTTTTAGACTTTCGGATATATTTTCGTTTATACTCATAAAATGGAAGTTTATCGTCATCCAGATGCGATGGAACCTCTGCTCCCCAAGGCGCAGAGTGGCCGCTTGTCGGAACTGACTTGCGACATTCTGAAGGCTTCCGGCAATCTCACCGGGCAGGTTCACTCACCCCTTGTGCTCAATCGCGTGTCCGATCTCGTCCGGGAGATGAACTGCTATTACTCGAACCTGATTGAAGGCCACAAAACCACGCCCCGCGACATCGAACGCGCACTGAGACGTGATTTCTCAAAAGATCAAACCCAACGCGATAACCAGCAGTTGAGTGTCGCCCACATCGCCGTTGAAAAACTGATGGAAGAACGCCTGGCCGCAGAACCAGTGGATGTTTATTCCCCCGATTTTCTCTACTGGCTCCACCGGGAATTTTACACGCGGCTTCCCGAACCCCTGCACTGGGCCGCCACCCAGAGCGGCCAGCGTTATCAGATTCAGCCCGGTTCCCTGCGCGATTTCATGGTGGATGTCGGCAGACATACCCCACCGGATTTTGCGGCCTTGCCCAAGTTCCTGAACCGGTTCCACTCCTTCTACACTGATAAACATATTTTGGAAACCGACCGCCTCATCGTCATCGCCGCCGCCCATCATCGGCTCGCGTGGATTCATCCATTCGGCGATGGCAACGGCCGCGTCATCCGGCTCCAATCCCAGGCGCAGCTCATCCGCCATGGCGTTGCCAGCCACGGACTGTGGACGTTGTCCCGTGGGCTGGCCCGCTGGCGCCCGCGCTACTACGCAGCTCTGGAGACCGCTGACCTCGGTCGCCGGGGTGATCTGGATGGCCGGGGCAATCTTTCCGACGCGGCTCTTGCCGAGTTCTGCGTGTTCTTTCTTGAATCCATGCTCGACCAAATCCAGTTCATGAGCGGACTCCTTGGTCTGTCTGCCCTGCGCACCCGCGTGGAACGTTACTTCCAGTTTCAAGCCCTCGATCTCAAACGCTATCGTGAAGAGATCATGCGCGTGGCCCGCGCCTTGGTGGACGAAGGCGAAATCCCGCGTGCCCGCGTGCAGGAAATCACCGGGAAAGGCGCCACCGTCTCTGCTGAAATCATCAAGCTCGGACTCGATGAAGGTTATTTTGCAACACCCAGCCCCAAAGGCCCGCTGCGAGTTGCGTTCCCGGCCAAGGTTCACGACTTCTACTTTCCTCAACTTTTCCTCGACCTGCCCGTCGAGCCGCCGACCCACAGCGCCACATGAACAACACAGGTAAAGCGCATCAACTGTTCGGAAATGAGTTGAATCGAATACTCGACGAACTCAATCTGTCGCTCGTCGCATGAGCAAATCCATCATCAAAAAGAAATCCGCTGCCGTCATCACTGGCGATTACACCGGCCTCGTGGGCGGCATCGGCGAATTGCTGGATGCCGCGCGGCGTGCCAGCGTCCGCACGGTCAATGCGTTCATGACGGCGACCTATTGGGAAGTTGGCCGACGCATTGTGGAGTTTGAGCAGGGTGGTGAAAAGCGAGCGTGTTATGGCGAGGAACTTTGGCACGACTCGCCAGTGATCTGACGGCCCGATTTGGTCGAGGATTTTCTCGGTTCAATCTCGGTCGCTTTCGCGGATTTTATCTGGCCAGCCCGACCGACCACATTCGAGCGACACTGTCGCTCAAATCTGCTGAATCATCAAAACGAGCAACACCGTCGCTCGAATCCGGCCAGTCGCAGATTGCGCAGACAGCGTCTGCGGATTTGGCGTTGGAGATTTGCTCGACACTGTCTGGCAAATCTTCGCCCTTCGCCCTTCGCCCTTCGCCCTCGCCGAACTCGCCCGCTCGTTCGATTCTCGCTGGAGCAACAGCCCGTGCTCGAACCCTTCGCCGAATCTGTCGCCGAGCGCTTCAATGAATGGCTAATGGACAAGGCCAAAGCCCACGCTCAACAATCAACTATTATCCATCAACCCGCTGGTCCGGCCTTCACGCCGGAGCAGCTTCAGTGGCTCATCCTCATCCGTGACCACATCGCCACCAGCCTGAGCATTGACCCGGAGGATTTTGAATTCGCCCCGTTCAACCAGCGTGGCGGTCTCGGCAAGGCGCACCAACTCTTCGGGGATAACCTTCCGGCGTTGCTGGACGAATTAAACACCGCGCTCGCCGCATGAAATCCATAATTTCTAATTCCATCGAATTCGATGGAATTAAAACCTGCCTCCCGCTCGACAAAGCGCTAGGTTTGGCTACTCTTTTTTCCAGCATACCCGCCAAGCCTCTGGTGCAAGCCACGCTCAAACGTGGCGGGTTTTTCATTTGTGCATTATGAGCAAGTCCAAGAAATCCACCATCGAAGTGCGTGGAACGGCCATCACCGTCCTGACCACCAAAGATGAAGACTTCATTTCCCTGACCGATATGCTCAAGGCCAAGGACGGTGAATTCTTCATCTCCGACTGGCTGCGCAACCGCAATACCGTTGAATTTCTTGGCATCTGGGAATCTGTCCACAACCCCCGTTTTAATTATGGCGAATTCGCCACAATTAAAAGTCAGGCCGGTCTGAACAGCTACAAGATCAGCGTCAAGGAATGGGTCGAAAAGACCAACGCCATCGGCTTGAAA
This sequence comes from Verrucomicrobiales bacterium, assembly GCA_038230495.1. Classification (GTDB taxonomy): domain Bacteria; phylum Verrucomicrobiota; class Verrucomicrobiia; order Verrucomicrobiales; family Verrucomicrobiaceae; genus VFKE01. Next base: position 11,084 of record JBBRNC010000033.1, on the reverse strand, counting down.
GCCAGTGCGGGCCGGTATGGCGGCACTTACGCCCACAAGGACATCGCCTTTGAATTCGGCATGTGGATCAGCCCCGAATTCATCCACATGAAACTGCCACCAGGCGAGCGGTTGAAACGGCTGAACCAAATTGCCATCCGCCAGATGCAGATACTCACTGCCGCCAGCACCCGCACGCTGCTGCCTGAACCGAAAGGTGGAAAATGAAGCGCGCCGGACTCGGCAAAGCGCAACAACTGTTTGGCGAGCAACTGCCCAAGCTGCTCGATGAACTCAACGAGGTGCTCGCGGCATGAGTGAGAACGCCACAACATCAGCCCCGACGGGGCGAAAGAAATTAGCCCAGGGCAAGGGGCGCAGCGACGCCGCCCTGGGTCACGAATCCAAAAACGCGTCGAGCCCTGAAGGGGCGAAAGAAAGGCGCGCGTTGCCGAATAAGTGGCGTTGGGCCGCGATGAATGAGGTTTGCACCCGAGTTCAGGACGGAACGCATTTTTCCCCGAAGGAGCAATCTGCAACGGGTGATTTCAAATACATCACAGCAAAGAACATCAAGCACTGGGGACTCGACCTCACTCAGTTGACCTACGTTCCCGAGCGCGTTCACCGCGAAATCTCCAAACGATGCAATCCAGAGAAAGGCGACGTGCTTTACATCAAGGACGGCGTCACGACTGGAATCGCGACGGTCAACACATTGGATGAAGAATTCAGTTTGCTTTCCAGCGTCGCGCTGTTGAAACCGCGTCGCGACGTTCTCGATTCGCTATTCCTCAAGTATTACCTAAACAGCCCGGAGGGATTTCGGAACATGACCGGTCAGATGACCGGCACGGCCATCAAGCGTTTGATTCTCCAAAAGATAAAAGCGGCACTTGTTCCCGTCGCTCCGCTCCCCGAGCAGCGGCGGATTGTGGCGGAGATTGAGAAGCAATTCACGCGGCTGGAGGCGGGGGTGGCGGCGTTGCGGCGGGTGCAGGTCAACCTCAAACGTTACCGCGCCGCCGTCCTTAAGGCCGCCTGTGAGGGAAAGCTCGTCCCCACTGAGGCAGAGCTTCAGAAGACAGAAGGCAGAGGTCAGAAGAAAGTCGAGACCGGCGAACATTTGCTCAAACGGATTCTCGCCGAGCGCCGCCAGCACTGGACTGGCCGCGGCCAATACAAAGAACCCGCTGCCCCCGACACCGCCAACCTCCCGCCACTCCCCGTGGGCTGGACTTGGGCGAGCGTCGAACAACTGACAGCGCTTGTGACCAGCGGTTCTCGTGGCTGGGGTGAATTTTACTCCGACGCTGGTCCGCTCTTCATTCGTGCGCAAGACATCAAAACAGACTCGCTGAAGTTGGAAGGCATCGCGCGCGTCGCGTTACCGGAGAATGCTGAAGGAACGCGGAGTTCAGTCGAGAACAGCGACCTGCTTATCACCATCACTGGCGCAAATGTGACGAAGTCAGCAATCGTTCGAGGACTTACTGAAACAGCATTCGTGAGCCAACACGTGGCACTGCTCAAACCGGTGTGTCGTGAAGCAGCAGCGTTTCACTTTCTCTGGATTGTTTCTCCCGCTCATGGACGAAAACTTTTAGAGCAGTGGGCATATGGTGCTGGAAAACCTGGACTAAGTCTTGAGCAAGTTCGCACCTTGCCAATCGCGCTCCCACCCCTTGGCGAGCAGACGCGGATCGTGGCGGAAGTGGAGCGGCGGTTGAGCGTGGTGGAGGAGTTGGAGTCGGTGGTATCGGCCAATCTCCAGCGCGCCACCCGCCTCCGCCAGTCCATTTTGCAGAAGGCGTTCACCGGGGAACTTTGCCTTGCCGAAGTGATGGACAAGCCTTTGGCCTGAACGTAACTTCATAAACCTTTCCTATGCCCATCCACTTCGTTGAACGCAGCTTTGAACTACAGGGGCCTTCCGGGCTCGGTGGAAGTCCACGGCCTGAGTTGATCGGGCCGGTGCTGGCTGGTTTGCATGATACGCTGCTGGACTCCGTGCGCATGGGTTTCATGCACTCCAGCCGGATGCCGGGACGCATTCCGCAAGCACTTCAGGCAGCGGCAGAAGTTCGCTATTTGGGTCTGGATGGGAGTGGTGATGATACCACTATTTTACGCTTTCGTGTGCCGCGCTTTGGTGATGTGGCGGAGGAACTTTTCCAACAAAGGCAGCTATGGGATGATGGGCCGAAACCGGAGGAGACGGCCTTCGATCTGCTGACACAGGCGATGAAAGATGTGCGCTGTCTGGCGAAGGACAGCTCACGCTTTGACCATGCACTGTTAAATCGTTTCGCAAGTTATCGAAGGACGCTGCAACGTGGTTTGCAGGCTATCGTGGTCGATGGAGTGGATGCGACCGAGACGCGCTTTGATGAGACACTGACTGAAGCAGCGGAGAGCCTGCGCCGCCAGACGCCGCCATCGCGCCGTGTGCGTCTCTGCGGCAAGCTGGACATGCTGGGCGTGAGCCGGAAGGTGATGGGACTCTATCTTGACGATGGAACTCCCGTTACCGCGCTATGGAATGCGGAGGACTTTACCGGACTGGCAGGCTACTTGGGCAAGGATGTGACAATCGAGGGGCTGGCGATGTTTCGTCCCTCGGGCAAGCTACTGCGTATTGATGCGGATGCGATTACATCTGCCGAAGCGAAGGATGCATTCTTCTCCCGCCTGCCTCTAGCAGGTGTTGGCATTGACTACACCATTACAGCACGAAACCGGTCTGGGCAGTCGGTGTATGCGAGCCTGCTTGGCCTGATCCCAGGAGATGAGACTGAGGAGGACTTCATTCAGGCGCTGGAGGAGTGGAGTTGATGGCGGCGGGCTACTATCTTCTGGACACTAATGTGCTGCTGCATTGGCTACGTGGCAGCAAAGTGTGCCAGACGATCAACGGGCAGTTCCAACTCACCGAGTCTGGCTTTCGCCCACTGATCTGTGAAGTAACACTCGGCGAGATCGAGGCCTTTGCGATGAGTTCCAAATGGGGAGACGAACGAAGGAAGAAACTGGCGGAAGTGAAGACCAAGCTCGTGGTCGTGGATATCAGCGATGACCGGATCATGCGAGCCTATGCCGAGTTCAGCACGCTCGCGAAAGAGCAAGGACTGGCGATCTTCCATGACAAGAATGATTTATGGATCGCCGCCGCGACCAAAGTGACAGGTGCTACCGTCCTCACCACAGATGGTAAGGCATTCTTGGCTCTCCGCGATGGCAAGCATCTGGATGCGATCGTTCTTGATCCACAGACGGGATGGAGGGTTCCCTGAACATTCACATGAGCAACCCCAACCGCCCTCGTCCAAAAGCTTTGGAACTACTGCAACATTCTCCGCGATGACGGTTTGTCCTAAGGTGACTACGTGGAGCAGTTGACGTTCCTGCTTTTCTTCAAGATGGCCGATGGACAGACGCGGATTGTGGCGGAAGTGGAGCGGCGGTTGAGCGTGGTGGAGGAGTTGGAGTCGGTGGTGTCGGCCAACCTCCAGCGCGCCACCCGCCTTCGCCAGTCCATTTTGCAGAAGGCATTTTTCAGAGAGTTGACATGAAAATCACTGCCCACTCCAGCCAAGCGAAGCTCAATGCTCGTCTTAAAGCTATCGGCGAGAGTCTGGATGGGAGCTTGGACGGGGCGATCTTCCGCTTCATCAATCCGGAGTATTCCAAGGCAGCAGACATTGTTAACGGGGCGGGTGCTCTTCACGCCAACGGCAGGTGGAATCTGAAGGGAATGGCCCGCTTAAGTTACACTGCGCTGACTCCCAAAACGGCTTTATCCGAAGCACTCGCGCATGTGAATTATTACGGGCTTCCGCCAGCCAAGGCATTTCCTCTTGTATTGGTAGCTTTGCGGCTAAAAGCACAGCGAGTGCTCGACCTGCGTGATGGCAAAGTGCGCAAGGCGCTAATACTGTCCGAAGTCACCATCAAAAAACTGGACTGGCGAACAGAGAATCGGAAAGGAGTGGAAGCGATTACACAGGCGTGGGGCCGGGCTTTTGCGAAGGCTGGTTACGAAGCCGTGATCGTTCCAAGTGCGGCTGAGCCGGACGGTGCCAACGTGCTGGTTTTTCCCGAAAATTTCCAGCCGGGCAGCCACTTTGATGTTGACGGTGAAGTCAAATGGCCCAAAAAATAATCCTGCAAAATTGCAGGATTTGCTTGCACCTCACGGAGACCCATTGAAGATTAAACCATGCCTGCGATCAAAGAAAAATCAGCCACATGGCAGCATGCTAAGAAGAGCGGCCTCGCACTCTACCTGTGGCGTCGCTCAATTGGGCTGAACCGCGGAACTTTTGCGCGACTGGCAAATTTTTCGGAGCGCACGCTGGCGACCTATGAGAAGCACAAGGTGTTTCCTGCTCCCATTCGTCCTCAAGTAAATGAAGCGGTGCGGCTGGTAAAGGCATTGCTGGAGATCATCCCGGCCCATGATCTTCCAGCATGGCTGCAAAAACCGAATTCAGGATTTGGTGGCCAAAAACCTTGGACACTGATCCAGAATGGTGAACGTGATGTGATTTGGGAAATGATCCATCAGACGCGGCAAGGCTCATTCGCTTGATCCAGAATGAGCAATCCCACCGCTCTCGTCCAGAAGCTCTGGAACTACTGCAACATTCTCCGCGATGACGGTTTGTCCTACGGCGATTACGTGGAGCAACTGACCTTCCTTTTGTTCTTGAAGATGGCGGATGAGCAGTCGCGGCCGCCGTTCAACAAGCCCAGTGCCGTGCCCAAGGATTACGCATGGCCAAGCCTGCTGGCGCGCGACGGCGACGAGTTGGAGACGCATTACCGGCATGTGCTCGAATCGCTCGGCAAACAGAAGGGCATGCTCGGCGTCATCTTCCGCAAGGCGCAGAACAAAATCCAAGACCCGGCCAAGTTGCGCCGGCTCATCGTGGACCTCATAGATAAAGAGCAGTGGTCGAGCCTGTCTGCCGACGTGAAGGGCGACGCATACGAGGGGTTGCTGCAAAAGAACGCCGAGGACGTGAAAGGCGGCGCAGGCCAATATTTCACGCCGCGCCCGCTCATCTCCGCGATGGTGGATGTGGTCGCGCCACAACCGGGCCAGACGATTTGTGATCCAGCGTGCGGCACGGGCGGATTTCTGCTGGCGGCGCATGATTACATCGCGCACACGCCCGGTCTGGACAAGGCGCAGAAGAAGCGGCTCAAGAACGGCACATTGTTCGGCATCGAACTGGTGGACAGTGTTACGCGCCTTTGCGCGATGAATCTTCTCCTTCACGGCATTGGCGGCACGGATGGCGACATCCCGATTTCCGACGCTGATTTGCCGGTTGCCACCAAGGACGCGTTGACCGGGAAGCATGGCGAGTATGAAATCGTGCTGGCCAATCCGCCGTTCGGCAAAAAGAGCAGCGTGACCATCGTCAACGAGGCGGGCGAGCAGTCGAAGGAATCGCTCATCATCAATCGCGATGATTTCTGGGCGAGCACGAGCAACAAGCAGCTTAATTTCCTCCAGCACATTTTCACCATCCTCAAGCAGCACGGACGCGCGGCGGTGGTGTTGCCGGACAATGTGTTGTTTGAAGGCGGCGCGGGCGAAACCATCCGTCGCGAACTGCTCAAGCAGGCGGACGTGCATACGCTCCTGCGCCTGCCCACCGGCATCTTCTACGCGCAAGGCGTGAAGGCGAACGTGCTGTTCTTCGACCGCAAACCCGCGCAGGAAAAGCCGTGGACGGAGAAGCTTTGGATTTACGACCTGCGCACGAACAAACATTTCACGCTCAAAGAAAGCACGCTGAAACGCACCGACCTCGACGATTTCGTCGCCTGTTATTTTGGAGAGGCCGGCAAGGATGCCAGCGCTCCCAGGAACCGCCACCAGCGGAAGGAAGCCGAGCGCTTCAAGTGCTTCAGCTACGATGACCTGATCAAGCGCGACAAGGTGAACCTAGACATCTTCTGGTTGAAGGACGACGCGCTGGAAGACAGTGCCAACTTGCCCGCCCCAGGCATCATCGCCCAAGACATCACCGAAGACCTGCAAGCCGCTTTGGAGCAGTTCGCCACGATAGCGGAGGATTTGAAATGAGTTTTCTGCCCGCATGAGCACTTACCAACCACCCTTCACCCTGACGCCGCGCGTGCTCGCGCTAGTGGCGGACATCGGCGAAATGCTGGGGCGTTTGGCTGTGCGACAGGGAACACCTGCACCGCCGGAGTTGCGACGAAAGAATCGCCTCAAAACCATTCACGCTTCTCTGGCCATCGAGAACAACTCGCTGACGCTGGAGCAAGTGACGGCGGTGCTCGCTGGCAAACGCGTGCTGGGGCCACCGAAAGAACTTCAGGAGGTGCGCAATGCCTTTGCTGCTTATGAGTCCTTGGGTGGCTGGAAGCCGTGGTCGTCTAAGGATCTGCTGGCTGCGCACAAGCTGCTGATGCACGGACTGATGGATCGTCCGGGGCGATTTCGTGGTCGTGCTGTGGGAATCGCCCAAGGCAGCCGCGTGGTGCATCTGGCTCCGCCTGCAGAACGGGTTACGGGATTGATGAACGATCTGCTGGCGTGGCTGAAAATCACAGACGCTCATCCCCTGATCGCGAGCTGTGTGTTCCACTACGAACTGGAGTTCATTCATCCGTTTGAAGACGGCAACGGTCGCATGGGCCGACTGTGGCAGACGCTGATCCTGAGCCGATGGAAACCGCTGCTGGCCTGGCTGCCTGTGGAGACGGTCATCCGCGCACGGCAGGCGGATTACTATGCCGCTCTGGCCGCTAGCGACAAGGCGGGCAACTCGGCGATCTTCATTGAGTTCATGCTCTCTGCAATGCATCAGGCGCTCAAAGAAGCCGCTGCCACCGACCAAGTGAGCGACCAAGTGAGCGATCAAGTCAAAGCTCTGGTCAAATGCCTTGCCAAAGGACCGCTGTCCGCGTTGCAGTGCATGAAGAAATTGGGACTCTCGCATCGCCCGACGTTTCGCAAGAACTACCTTCAACCTGCGCTCGATGCTGGCGCCATCGAGCGCACGCTGCCTGACAAACCTAACAGTTCCCGGCAGCAGTATCGCCTGAGAAACAACCCCTGACCATGCCTCCAGAATCAGATGCTGGTGTCTTTTTGAGGGGAAGCCTTTCCTTCGCTGCAAATTGTTGTTCGGATGCCGGGTCAGGCCGTGCCGCTGCTTACTCCTCCACTGGTTTTCGAACCGTGCTTCAGGAGCGAGTTCATCTTCGGGAAATTTTCATATTGAAAGATCGGGTGCATTGACACAGGGAATATGCGAATCTGCCCTTGATGAAGGAATTTTCGTTAACCCCTGCTTTTTCAGTGTTGGTGGGCTGCGCTTCTCATGGGATGCGCGGTTTGATTGGCACTATCATCTGCCTCATGGCTACAGCTTCAATCGCCAAGGCGGAGAGTGAAGTCATCAAAAAGCCGGCGGTTAAGAAATCGGAGATTAATAAGCCTGCGGCAAAAAAATCGAAGGTCAAAGACGAGGATGCGCCTGCGCTGAAAAAAGAAACTAGTCCACTCTCCACGCCCAAATCTGAACCCAGCCAGAAAGGTGGTGACAAGGATGCTACGGTGACCGCGCCCAATGCTGCCATCACGACTGAAGAACTGCTTGAATTTCAAGCGCAGCCAGCCGCAGTGAAAAAACTTATCGAGAGCTGTCTCGAACTGGCGCGGAAGAATCTCACCTACACCTACGGTTCCGCCGATCCGGCCAATGGCGGGATGGATTGCTCTGGCTTTATATACTACTCGTTGAGGCAGCATGGATTCACCCAAGTGCCGCGCGATTCCAGTGGGCAATATTCATGGGTGCGGCGGGCTAAGGGTTTCCGCGCGGTGATTAGTCGCAAGTCGGACAGCTTTGAGATGGATGAACTGCTCCCAGGAGATTTGCTCTTTTGGACTGGCACCTACGCCACGGATCACGACCCACCGATCTCACACGTTATGATTTATATTGGGACAGAAAAGTCCACAGGGACCAAGGTGATGCTGGGTTCCAGTGATGGACGCACCTATCGCGGGCAGAAGCGCAACGGAGTCAGCGTCTTTGATTTCGTCATGCCGCGTGAATCCAAGACTGGCGCGCCGCAAAGCACCTTCGTGGGCTACGGGCGAATTCCCGGACTTCGCGAGTGAGGGTGGTATCCCATGATTATTCCTTTTCTTCGCGTTTCATCCCCACATGAAAATAGACAAACCGGAACGCGCTCATGACATTCTGCGGCAGACGCGGCAGAATCCGATGCAGGCGATTTTTCGTCCGCACTCGGTAGCATTGATTGGTGCGAGCGAACGGGAGCACAGCGTTGGTCTCGCGCTGGCGCGGAACCTTTCTGGCTTCGACGGCGCGGTTTGGTTCGTGAATCCGCTGAGCGCGGAAGTGCTGGGTCGCAAAACTTTCTCCTCGATCAAAGCTATCCCTTCGCGCGTCGAACTCGCGGTCATCGCCACGCCTGCAAAGCTGGTGCCCGCGATCATCCGCGAGTGTGTCGAAGCGGGCGTCACCGCCGCGATTATCATCTCCGCCGGCTTCAAAGAAATCGGCGCTAAAGGTTGCGAACTCGAGCGCGAGATCATGGTGGCCGCGCGTGGCAAGTTGCGCATTGTGGGGCCGAACTGCTTGGGCGTGATGTCGCCGCACATCGGGCTGAACGCGACTTTCGCGGCGCATTCTGCGGAGCGCGGGAGCGTGGCTTTCATCAGTCAGAGCGGCGCGTTGTGCACGGCGATCCTCGATTGGAGCTTGCGCGAGCGAGTGGGTTTCAGCGCGTTCGTTTCCATTGGTTCTATGCTGGATGTCGGATGGGGCGATCTGATTGACTGGCTCGGGGATGACCCGCTTACGAAGAGCATTCTCATCTATATGGAGTCCATTGGCGATCCGCGTGCGTTCCTTTCTGCCGCTCGGGAAGTAGCGCAAACCAAGCCCATCATCGTCATCAAAGTTGGTCGCTCGGAAGCTGCTGCGAAAGCTGCGGCATCGCATACCGGTTCGCTCACGGGTAGCGATGCCGTGCTGGATGCAGCCTTCCAGCGCGCAGGTGTGTTACGCGTCGCCACCATCGGCGAACTGTTCAACATGGCCGAGGTGCTCGCGAAACAACTGCTGCCGCGAGGTCCGCGATTGGCGATTGTCACCAACGCGGGCGGGCCGGGCGCGCTGGCCACGGATTTGCTCGTGAGCAGCGGCGGTGCTCTTGCGCCCTTGAGTGAAGCGACGATGACCTCTTTGAATAAGGCGCTGCCGCCGCAGTGGAGTCACGGCAATCCTGTGGATGTGCTGGGCGATGCGGGAGCGGATCGTTTTGCCGAAGCCGTGAAGCTGGCGTCGCATGATGAGACCACTGACGGCACGCTGGTGATTCTCACGCCGCAGGCGATGACGGATGCCCGCGCCAGCGCGAGTGCGATTGTGGAAGCATGTCGCGATTCTAAGAAGCCGCTGCTCGCAAGCTGGATGGGCGGTGACGATGTGCTCGATGGCCGTCGCATGTTGAATGAAGCGGGCATTCCCACATTTAATTATCCCGACACTGCCGCGCGTGCATTCGCGCTGATGTGGCGGCGCACAGAGAACTTGCGCGCGCTTTATGAAACGCCCGCGCTCGTGGTGGATGCAAGCGGAAATCGCGCCAAGCGAAACGAGGCTCGGGCGGTGATAGAAGAGGCATTGAAATCGGGCACGACTTTGCTTTCCAAATCGGAGTGCAATCGCATCCTGCGCGCGTATGACATTCCCACAAATGAAGCGTTGCTGGCCACGACAGTGGATGAAGCGGTGACTCATGCGCGCAGTCTGAGCTTTCCCGTCGTGGCCAAGCTTCATTCCGCGACCATCACGCACAAGACGGATGTCGGTGGTGTGAAGCTCGATCTGCGCGATGACGATGCCGTGCGTCGAGCGTGGAATGACATTCGCTCTGGTGTGAGTCCCCAGCATTTCCAAGGCGTGACCATGGAGCGCATGATCGCGGCGGACGATGGATACGAACTGATTCTCGGCAGCAGTCAGGACGCGCAGTTTGGGCCGGTGCTTCTGTTCGGTGCGGGCGGTCAGTTGGTTGAAGTTTTCAAAGATCATGTGCTCGGCCTGCCACCACTCACGGTCACGCTCGCGCGACGTATGATTGAGCAGACGCGCATCGCTGCGGCCTTGCACGGTGTGCGCGGGCGGGCGCCGGTGGATGCGGCGGGGTTGGAGCAGTTGATGGTGCGTTTCAGTGAACTCATCATTGAGCAACCGCGCATCAAGGAGATGGACATCAATCCGCTGCTGGCCACGCCGCACGGCTTCATTGCGCTGGATGTGCGTATTGTGCTTCATCCTGCTGATGTGCCGGATGCAGCCTTGCCACTTTCCGTGATCCGACCTTATCCGCTGGCTTATGTTGAAGCGGTTACGTTGCGTGATGGATCGCGTGCTGTCGTGCGTCCGATCCGGCCTGAGGACGAGCCATTGATCGTGGCCTTTCATCGCACGCTTTCGGAGCGCAGTGTTTATTACCGTTACTTCAATGCGCTGAAATATGATGAACGCATCGCGCATGAGCGGCTGGTCCGCATTTGTTACATTGATTATGATCGCGAAATGGCGCTGGTTATCGAGCGCCCCGATGTAGACGGAAAACCGGAAATCATCGCTGTGGCGCGACTCAGCAAACTCCACGGTATCAATGCCGCCGAGTTCGCAATCACCATCAGCGATGCCTGGCAGAAGCACGGTCTGGGCACTGATTTGCTGGGCCGGCTGGTTAAGATCGGACGTGAAGAAGGTCTGGTCCGCATCAGCGCCGACATCCTGACGGAGAACAGCGGAATGCAGGCGCTCGCACGAAAAGCTGGCTTCAAGTTGAAGACAGATTATGAAGAAGGCGTCTGCCGCGCGGAAATGGAGCTTTGAACATTGAACTTTAAACATTGAACTTTAAACACAGGCATCCCATAGCGAGGAGCAGTTGAGAAGGAAGAAGCGGGTTGGCCGGTAGGAGGAAGTGTGTTGATTGGGATTATGATGTCAAAACCAAAACACTCGCCATCCCCTCAGCCAACCCGTCATCACATAAACATT
>JBBRNC010000032.1:0-44661 GCA_038230495.1 Verrucomicrobiales bacterium | reverse complement strand
GCGACGGCGTCGCGCTTGAACTGCTCATCATAGTGACGGCGTGTGGCTTTGGTCTTGGTCTTTTGTTCGTCGGTCATGTTCATGTTGCTTGGGTTGTATAACCCTATTTTTCGTGTCCACATAAACGAAGCAGGTCCAGTCCCGCCCTTTCAGGGCTGGAGGGATTACTCATTCTTACCTAGGGCGTTGCCCTAGGCTGGTATGTAACGCCTCTTTGAGGCTGAACTTCGGAGTTGGGATAAATGCGGGCAAAAGTCAGGACATGTCGCCGCACTCCAGATCATGCCAGACGTGTTTTCCGCTTCTTGCGCCAGCGTGTGATCGCCTCGATGCCGATCAGCACCACGCCTCCGGCAACCAGTAACCAGAGAGCGCTGGCCTGACGGGCACTGAGCGGCTGCTTCACATCCATCTCGATCAAGGCGTGATCCTTGAGCTTGCGGAAGTGATACACCTTTCCTTCCAATGGAACTTCCACGGCGAGCGAGACACGGCCCACGGGCTTGAGTTGGGGCGGATTGAATTCCGATGGATAGACAAATTCCCTGACAACTTCGGTTTTGGCCCTTTGACCTGATTTGGTGGTGACACTTGTGGGAGTGCTCGGTGTGACTGGAAAAGCTTTTTGAATGCTCACTCCATCCAAAGGACCATCATTTCTAGGTAAGAATCCACCACCCAAGGAATCGTTTTTGTCACCCTCATTTAGGAGCCGTGTGGCACCTGGATTCAAAGGAAGAGGCAATTTCTGTGCAGCATCAGCAGGGGAACTCGTTGCAGCAGATTGGATGGGGGCGCCATAGTTGATGAAGCCATTAAGTGCGGTCACTTCAGGTTCCCGGTTCAAATCTAAGCCTTCAATTGACGCCGCACCTTGGGGATTCACACCTTTGTAAGCGCGCGAATTGCTGTTGATGATCGTTTGTTGTTGGGGAGCGGCTTCATTCGGCTTTGCATTCGGTTTGGCTGGGGTCTGCAAAACCCCGCCGCTGATGGAAGTGCTTCCTGTGTATGTATTGGCCCCGGTGCCAGTCAAAGTTCCAGCACCAGCTTTTGTAATTCCCTGATCCTGCTGCGCCAAGAAACCTTGATCCACTTGCACGTTGTCATTGAAGGCCACCACGCCGCCATTGTTCACGTTGAGACTTGGGTTTGCGAAGTTGCCATTGGTGACCACCGTTTGCCCGCCTGCCTGGCCGTTCCAAGTGGCGTTGGAGTCTTTGCCTCCTTTGGGATCGGCTTGCATCTGCGGTTTTCCCTTGGTGGGGTTCTGGAATTTGACTCTGTTTTCCGTCAGCAACCTGTCCTGCGTATCCGCCTGCTTCTCCAGTTCGCCTTCATACTTGAGCGCTTGCTGCTCACGCTGTTTGGAATTCTTGCCATCATCACCGTCATAATCGGATTTCGTCCGCGATGATGGGGCGGAACGCTTCTTCGCCTGATATTGTTTTACTTCATCGAGTGCTTTGTTGGCATTGCCCCAGGCTTCCTTGGCATCGCGCTCCTCCAGATTGCTGCTGAGCAGGAGTCGATTCAACCGCGCGGCATCGGAGACTTTCTGCATCTGTTTCTCGTCCTCGACCACGACCTCGGGGACTTCTTCCATATTGCCATCCCATTTTTTCATCACGAACTTTCTCGGCAACCAGACGTTCCAAAGTGTGCGTTCTGCGGAGAGGCCAATCAGTTCCGGATCGTCCATCGTCTGTCTGGCCTCCAGATTACTAGCACCGGCTGGCAGGCGATAAACCAGACGCACTTGCTGCGACAGCTCACCCGGGCGCATCTGGATGAGTGGCACGAGGTATTCTTGTCTGGCGGAATCAGCCTTTAGGCTTGCACTCTTCGCACGATCGGCGCGGACGCTCTGACCGCCCACGCTCACTTCAATCAGCTCGGCACCGGCAGGAAGCCGCACCGGCAGGAATTGCAACGAGCGGTTCGCCAGCGAATAAACCACCGTCTCCATGCGTTCGCCATTGGGCCGCAGCGCGCTGGTGATTTCCGCGAGCGTGACAATGGCCGCGTTCCCGGTGCTGCTCTCAAGCTGGGTGAACACCAGCTTCACTGACGACTTCTCATCCGCCCGGAAAAACACAGGACGCGAGAGGCCGTCCGGCACATAGGGCAGCGAATCCTTCACCGCAGTGACCGAGCCGCCCGCGTTCGTTTTCATCTCGCGCGATGAGGCGTTGTCCACGATGAAAAATTTCTGCATCCGGCTCGCATCGGGCATTTGCAGCACGGGCAGCACTTTCTCACCTTCGATGGGCAATTCAAAATCGAGAGAGAAATCTACGCGATCCAGCACCTCGGTCTGAAACGTCACCTCATACTCGCGCACATCGCCGATGATCTTCGACTGCGCATCGCGCACCAGCGCGCCGAGCACACGGGCTTCGGGCAAATCCTTGGGCATCCGCAGCGTCACACGATTCAATGCGCCCTGCTCAATGAGAACGCCAACTTGCTGCGAGAACTTCAAGCCTTCATCAGTCGCCTGTGCGAGCAGCACAGCGTCCACAGCGAATTTCGGGGTCTGTCGCGTCAATGTGACCGTGGCGTTCCATCCGGCTTTTTCGACTTTCAGCGCGCGCTTGATCGCCAACGGCGGAGCGACGGTGACGACGGCGGTGATAGTGGCCGGGTCTGCTTCTTGAATTTTGCGGTCGGTAGAATCAAACTCCAGCTTCACATCATCCGCCGTATGCGTGGCGATGAGCACCGTGCCTTCGTGTTTCTTGAACTGAGGAAATTTCAGCGGCTCCAGCTTCCATGTCGCATCGGCTTTGGCCAGAGTTCGAGCCACGTGCAGCACCAGCCGGGCTTCCCGTTGCGGTTGCGCATCAAATCGCACGAACACATTGTCGCCTTCGCGATCCCAAGTCAGCACGCGCGGACCGGCCAGCGTCTGCACTTCAAATCCCGGCGGCACGCCGATGAGCGCATCGCGCAAAGGTTCGCGCCCCGTGTCCAGCGTGATCGCGGCGATGATCTCCGCCTTCTGCGGGCTGATCTGGAAAACCGACTCTGAGCGCGAGCTGCCGCGATCTTCCGCGAGCGCGACTGTGTAACCCAGCTTGCCATCCTTCTGCATCCGATACGCGCCGCCGCCCGTCATGCCGTTGGAGGCTAAAGCTGCGCCTTCCATGCGCTGCACCGCGCCGCTCGCTTGCACGTTGCCTTTCAATTCATTTGAAAACTGAAAGTTGAAAACTGATGACTGCTTAGTAGCCACGCCTTCGATCTGCGGCGCGCTTCGAGTTCCTTCCACAGCGGGCAGCACACGCTCGGCGGTGACAGCTATGCTGAAGAATTCTGCAACTGGATGCAGCAGCCGGATGTCAGCGCGAAGTTTTCCATTCTCATTCTTCAAGGTCCAGTCACGAAGATTCTCGATCTTCCACAAAACAGGTTTCAGATCAGGATCGAGCAGCAACGTGAATCGGTCGCGCTCCGTCCCTGGGAACTTGAAGAGAACATTCGCCGTGAACGTCTCCAGACTAGGCTGAATGCTGAGCGTGACGTTGGATTCTGCACTCAGGGGCAAGGCGTCGCCTGCTGGCCGATGATACGCGCTGCGCTGAAACGTAACGCTCGCAGCTGCGCCAAGGGGAACCGTGAAGACTTGCCGACCATTCTTGGTTTCTTCGGTCACGAGGGACGCATCCATGATAAACAAAGGCCGGCCGTCAGTTACCGGAACTGTCATGGAAAACACCGAGGCCGCCGATTGAGGCATCGCGAAAGTCATGTTCTGCCAGCCTTTGGGTTGCCGCACATCCAGCACCACTTCCACAACATGCGGTCCCGTTTCTTCAATAAGGATGCCGCCATCATTTACTGCGGCCGTTTTGCCGTCGAGTTTCACCTCACTGATCGAGAGACCGTTCTGTTCAAACGACAGCGGCAGCTTCGCCCACTTACCACCGCGCGTGACGACTTGAAGGCGCGCATTCACATGCAACCGGTCTTCAAAAACTTCCGCTTCATAGAGCGCGGAATTGATTGCGGCTTCAGGCTTAAGGCCTTGATCGAGATCATCCGGCTTCGCGGGACGGCGATTTTCTTTCGCAAGCTCCCAGAGACGTTGGAAGTCCGCGTAATCAAGATAGAAGCGCGTGGCCTGCTGGCCGTTCAACGGCTTGCTGCCGTCATAGGGCACGATAACCGAATGCGCCGCAGGATCGGGTTTGACCTCATCAGCCTGAGCGTGATTGAGAGCCAACGTGGTCAGTGCAGAAATAAGCAGCCATCCGCTGACGCCGGTCGCGGCACGCGGGGCGATCAGACTGCGGCATTTCGCGCCGAGCCACGCACCTTTGATTTCCATCCAGCGAGCAATGCGCCAAAGCAGCCGGATTAAGAACATAGAAAGCCAGCCCGCGAGGAAGGCATTGCAAACAGGAAGCCATGACATCGCCAGCAAAAGCGGAACGCAAGTAAGCAGCAACGCCGCTAGAAATGTCCGAACACAAGGTCTGCGCCAGCCAAAGAAAAAGAACGCCATCATGCCCAGCAACATCCAGCCAACAGCCTTCGACATCTGCCGCGCCCAAGTCTGATAAGTCAGCGTCAGAGACTCCGGCTTCTGATGTCCCGAGAAGTTCAAGATGCGCCCCGTGGTCGGCAAGGTGAGATCGAGAGAGATGAGGCCGGATTTAGATGAGGGTGTTTTGAAGAGACGCCCAGTTATCGAGATGTCGCCAATCATAGGAAGTGAACCAGCGTGCTCTGAAGTGAGTGCGTCTTGATAGCGAGAAGAGTCATTTATCTGAGCCAATAATTTTGCCGCAGCTTGATCCGCTGGTTCAACTTTCAGTCGCGCATTTAATTGATTTTTTGCTTCACTATACTTTCCGGCCACCAGATAGCTTTCCGCGATTGCGATTTGTCTTTCTGATTCTGTCATCGGTTTTCCGTTAGACAAGACAGGCACTGGTGTTCCCATAAACATAGGCTTCGGATATTTCGGAGAAATCATGATCATTTCATCAACCGATTCATATAACATCGTAGCTGATGATGAACGATTGCCCGACGTTCTTACGTCCCGATTTTGAATGGTCATATCAGCGAATCTTGTTACAGCACCCAACAAAGTTACTGGCTTTCCATTTTCTCCCTGCTCACCAAATCCGCCCTTCGTTCTGATCTCCATGCCATCAGGCGCATACACGCGCCAGGTGGAACTTAAGACTGGCACGCCGTCGCCGACCGTGGGCGGCTCTAGGCGATGTTTTCCGCTGCTGCCCCACGGAGCGGCACCCAGTTCATAGATGACTTTTACGGGAACCGCGCTGGATTCTGACGAGCCGCTGTTCAATGGAATGCGCACTTCATCGTCGCCTCCGCGGACGGGTTTGACGGCTTCGTTCGCAGCCATTGCGGCGAGAAGCTGCGCGCCCTTCGGAAGACGGACGGCGAAGTATTGCTGGCCGTTGTGCTGCACCATCATGTCGGCTTGATGGCGGCTGCTGCCATCGGCACTGAGGACGCTAGTAAGATTCATCTGCGCGACCACGGCACCGATCAAAGCACTGGGTTCGTGTCGCGTGGCGGTGAGCTTTACTTCATGCGCGGCAGCCGTGTAACTGAACGCGGCGAGAACGCGATGACGCGGCTGATAGCCTTCCACTGCGGGCGCGTTCAAGGCATCAACGGGCTGGGCGCCCTTCGTGGCATACGTAAGTTCGGTATCGGTATTGGCTTCAATGACCCACTGGCCGGAGAAACGACGCGCATTCGGAAGTCCGAACTGCGGGAGAACGGAGGTCAATGTTCCGAGTGCCGAGTCTTGGCTGATGTTCGCGGGAAGGCTAAGATGGAAGCGGATATTCGCGGTGCCGAGAAGTTCTCTGCGAAGGCTGAAATGCCAGATGCCGGTGGCTTCATCGAGCGACTGTTCGCCAACTTGCGGCGAGTCCACATGCAATAGTTTGGCGGTTGCTACGGGAAGTTGGACATCAAATTTACGCAAAGGTGCGCGGCTGACATTGAGCGTGAACTGGCCCTCGATCTCCACCTGCTTTGCACGCGGCAGCGCATGGGCAACCACGACGGCATCGAGCACGGGATCGTTCCGCGCAATGTCGAGCGCGAGCTTGAAATCACGCAGCGTGAACCACGCCATTTTTCCAGTCACGGGCGTGGAGCGGGCATCGCGCGATTCCATACCGGCGGTGTCTTGCGTGGCGACCTTCCATGATTCATCGAAGTCGAGCGCGACATATCCCGCGATGCGCGTGGCGTCGGCGATCAGCACATTCTCGACCGTGAGTTTTTCGCTACCCTGCCCGCTGTTGGCCTTGGCGCTGATGTCCTGCCGGGTCTTGAGTTGCAGCGTGGTGACGCCGCCTTTTTTCAAGCCGCCGGGCCAGGTGATTTCAAAAGTAGCGGGAGCATCCTGCCCTCGTCCTGCATCGTTCAAGGGCAAGATGCCCTTGCTACTTTCAATCTGCTTCCATGCGAACGCTTCGCCGCCGGAAGCTGCGAGCGCGATGAACTGTTCGTTCGCTGGCAAGGTGAGTGTCGTCCGGTTCACTCTGCCCTCTTCGCCGTGAAGCGCGACGGTGCGGATCGTGGTCATCTCGTGAGTGGAGAGCGCGATGTGCGCATCTACATCGGCGGAGAAATGATCGCCTGTGCGGCGGACAATGCCGATAATCTTTTCTGGCGCGACATCATAATGCGCGGTGCTGTTGATGATGAATCCGCTCTTCGTTAATTCGGTTTGGAAAGCATCGCTCGCATTGGCCGCGGGAGTCTGCCAGCCTTTCATCTCGTAACCTTCGCCCGTTCCGAGTGCGATGTTGGTTTCGATCCGAGCCGCGCCAATCAGTCGCGGCACATCAACGAGAAGCAGACCATCCCCTGTCCCATCGGGAGCAGGCCGAGAAAGAACGACTCTGAAACTGCGGCGTGCGGTCACGCCAGTGGCGCGAGTGATTTCCAGAACTGCGCCATTTTGTTTCCAAGCAGCAACACCAGAATCGTTCACTGAAATGACGTGAGTATTTTCATCCGGCAGAGCAAAACGCAGTTCAGCGGGAATTGATCCATTACTGGATGTGACATCAATGCGGGCATCAGTGAGCATCTGCACGCCGTCAATCCGAGTAGTGATGTTCGCGGTCTCGCGCAGGTCGGCGGCGTTGTTGTTTCCATCGGTCGCTGATTCTTCCCATGCGAGGTCGAACTCGTTGCCGTTCTGGATTTCGCCCGCGATGGGCGGCACGGCTACGCCATCATGCAGCGGCCAGCGCTCTGGGAGTTTGATATCGCCATGCGGCGTGATTGTCATGCTGAAGGGTCGCGCCAGCATTGGAATTCTCGCCCGGCAAAAGCCGTTACTCCGCACTACTGGAGCCTGAAATTCAAAGATCACTTCATGACGACCAAGACCACGCAGCGCGAGTTTGTATTCCGTATTATTCCAAACACCGGCTTGCATTCCATCCACTTTGAAAGTCTGAACCGAGGCGGGGATTTGCAGCAGCGAACTTTGAACCCATCCGTCAGTGAGATGCCGGATGGTGATCTTCGCAGTGAGCTTCGCAAAGGCGTCGCCGCGTGTGAGTGAGACATCCATCTTCACTCCCTCGATCACAGCTCCAACGGGCGGCTGATCTGCCGCATCCGGCTTCATCCGACCCGCATCGCGAATAAGCGCGTCGTATTGCTCGCGGTCGAGCAGCACGGCGTTGGGATGTTGCTTGAGAACATTTTCAATATTCTTCGCGGGCACCCAAAGTTCCCTGCGCTCCGGCACGCGGTCGGCGGCGTGGAGAGAGAGGGAGGCGAGCGCTAAGAGCGCGAGTTGTAACAAGGGCATCTTGCCCTTGTTCACGTTCCAACAAGGGCAAGATGCCCTTGCTACGAAATTGGCGAATAGTTTCATGACGCGCATCGGGGTTGCGTTACGGGTCACTTCGTTTCGGGTTTGTCGTCGCCGTCCAGCTTCGGAAACTCCAGCGGCTCCGACGGTTTGTTCTCGGCATCGGTGGGCTTGACTGCAGGCACTGGTGTCGGCGGAGGCATCACTGGCGGCATGTATGAATTGTCATCGCCGCCATCATCGTCGTTCGACGTTTTTGATTTGAGACGGGCCAGGAAACTTCCAGTCGCGCGGAAGAATGAAATCACGGCGAGGATGCACCAGATGATGACGACAAGTCCCAGCGCCAAGATGACTGCTTTCGCAATTTTTCCATTGGCCGCGCTGAGAATGCCGGTGGAGACGACGGCGAGCAAGCCGACGACAGTCAGCCAAGTGACCTTGCCGGACAAGGGTCTATCCCATCGGCGCAGGCCAGCGAGCACGACGAGGATGAAGGCGATGCCTTGATAGAAGTAGCTGACTTTGTTGGAACGGAAGCCGACATCAATCGCGGCAGGTGCGCCGAGCCGGTGGAACTTCACGGACTGCCCCTGACGCGGGACTTGGAAATCGAGACTGGCCCGCTGCTGATCAGGAAGGCCGGTAATGGGATGCCAAGCTTCCGTGGGCGCGTCGAGCTGCGGACCGAATGCGGGGATGAACCTATCGGCGATGTGCTTTAGCCGCGTCATGCCGCGAATGCGCGACCAACCCACGTCATCAATGCTCTGGGTCATCGGTCCGTTGAATTTCGTATAGAGATAGTCTTCGGGAAGATAAAGCTGATGATGCGCCTCCAGCACGAGGATACCGCTGAGCACAGGCGGTTCGATCTTGAATCCGCCCCACCAGCCCAGCTTCTCGCCGGCTTTCGGACTTGGTATTTCATAAACGAAGCGCACAGGGAATGAACTGCGCTTCACGCTGCCGCCGGTGGGCAGGCGAATCAGAAGTTCATCCGAGCCTTCGCGATGCATGGGCTGCTGCGTGCTGCCGTTCACAAAGATGTCACTCAAAAGTTTTGCGCCCTTCGGAAGCTGCACAGTGAGGAACTGCTTCGCGTTATTCTTCACCCAATACACGGCCTCGGTCGTCTGTGCCTTGTCGGTGGAGACGGCGGTGGTGAGCAGGCTCTGCGTGACAATGGCCTGCGGCACTTCGAGATAGGCATTCTTCGCCACATCGAGCGTGAGCTTGAGCGGTTGCGATTTGTATTTGTAAGCGAGGAATACACCGGGCCGCGCCAGCGCAGGACGGAGTTCTTTCGGGTCAATGTCTTCCAAGCTCTCGGCTTTGGAGTCGCGGATTTCCAAGCTGTCATCCTTCACCACTGCGACCTGTCCATTCTCTTGGAACACGCCCGGCACATGGACTTGCAGCAGTTCGAGCTTGGCTTCCTTGCCCGCCGCGAGCGGCTTCTCCACGCTCAAGGCAAGCTGGAATGCGCCCATGCGTTCGTTGCGCAAGACCACTTCCCAGAGCACGTAATCGGCGGCATTCGCCAGAGACTCGATGAGCTTGGCGTCGGCTTTGAAGTCCTTGTGGATTTCTTTGACATTCGGATCGGCAAAACGGATGTCGCCGGCAACGCTCTTGGGCACGGCCAGAATGAACTTGTCCGTCGCGGCGTAAGCGACATTGAACGACAGCGTCCATGAATGGCGCAACGACTGTTCCTTCGCTTCGATGAGCGTGAGCACTTCCACGTTCACTTGCGGATCGCGCGCCTTGAATGCGAGCGTGGCAGGCGTTTTCACTTCGCCGCGATGACGAAACGCGAGAGTCAATTCAGTGTCGGCAGGCGCTACCACACCCCCATTGGGATTTTGCTTCATGCCAGCAACAATATTGATAGCGGCGCAGTAGGTGTTGGAGCCACCGAGTTGCAAGGTCGAGCCGATAGAGTTCACGTCATCGAGACGCAGATCGCCGTTGGTCTTGGTGTTGACTTCGAGAGTGAAGGGAACGCCGACCCCGATCTTCGCGTCATAGCGCACCACGCCTTGCGGCGAGAACACTGGAACGACGGCATTCTCGGTGGCATTGGCCCGCTGCTGATATGCGACAATGGAAAACCTCGCTGCACCGACAGTTTGTTTCGGGAATTTTACGACAAGTGTTTCGACCGCGCCAGATTTTTCCAACGCCCATTGATTCGGCTGCAAACCAACGGCTTCCCAAGCATTCCATCCTGCGGGCAGGACGATGCGAGCTTCAAAAATGCCGACGCGACGGATGTCGTAGCTGAAGGTGGCTTCGATGCGGTTGCTGTCGCGTTTGATCGTGAGCACGCTGAGGCTGTCCACATCCACCTGGGGTTTCGCCTCCGCGATGGAGAGGGAGAGTTTCGCGGGATGCTTGAGGAAACGATAGCCGCCGACAGCGCTGAGACCATTCCCCGGAACCACGGACTGTGTTTGCTGAACGAGGCCTTCAACAGATTTCGGAGTCACATCAAGATGCTGCTCGGCGGAGATGCTGATCTCGCCGCGATCTTGGGTCGCGCCTTCGACGATGATCTCCGGCACGGAAATTTCTGCGGGGAGTTTCGGCAACGCGGATTCGAGGGTGATATTCACGCTCCACAGATTTTTCACTGGCTCGTTAGGCGTGATGGTGAGTTTTTGTTTGTCGCCTGCAGCATCGAGTTTCCAGTCTTTCACATCGGTGCCAGTGACACCTTGCACCGTCTGCCCGGCAGGAATCAGGAACGAGAAACTCGAAAGGGGCGCACGAAGAATCCGCACGTCAATCTTCGCATTCGTCGCCAGCGATCCGCCGCGCACCTCGGCTGTGAGTCCCGTGGAGGCCAGCACCAATGGAGTGAGTTGCGTGGCCGTTTCCGGTTTGCTCCAAGTGACATCGAACTTCGTGCCGCTGCCGAAGAAGAATGAAAGCTCGGTGTCCGCGCCGGAGGCACGCGACGTGAAAGCCGCTGCGGGAGTGACATCAAATTCAAATCCCGCACCAGGAACGGTCGCGGTGAATCGCGATACTGCGGCGCGAGGAAGGACCAGCTTCACACTTTGTTTGCCGGCCAGTTTCTTGATCGGCGCATAAATTTTGAGCTTCAATTCATAGATTCCTTTGTCAGGCAGAATCACATCATAGCCATCGGGCTTCGCTTGAAGCACCGCTTTGCCAGTGTCCGCTTCCGCGATGCCGGGAACTGCGCCGTCTTTCGCAAGCGGAACGGTCAGCCAGCCCGCCTTGAAGGATTCCACCGTGATCTTGGCATCAATGACCAGCGTCTCCCCGTCCACATGTCCCGTGTATTCAGCCTTGGAAACGACGCCATCCTGCGGCGGCTTCACTTCATCAGCTTTGCGTTTGAGAGTCAGTTCATTCCACAGCTCAAGAAATTCTTTGTAGGGCAAGAACACGCCTTTGCCGCCGTCCTTGAATACTTGTTCGAGTTCATCAAACGGAACAAAGATGGTGCGTTCGCGTTCGCGGACAGTTTGCGGTTTTCCGGTTTCATCGGGGGCGGGCGGCGTTGGCGCAGGCTGTTGCGCGATGAGTGAGCCGAGAAGGCTGAAGGAGACGAGGAGCAGGATGATGTGACGCATAAGTGGAATACGATGGATTGAGAAACGGCAGGCAAAGCCAGACCGCTGAGAAGCATGACGGATGACAGGCAGTAACCTTGTAAAATTTTTCACTCGAAGGCAAGGACGCAATTGTAAGTAGATTGTAACGAGGACGAATAATCAGCACATACAGGCTTTTCGCATGACTCATTGTTAAACCACGGGCAAGGCTTCTAAAAAAGAAGGAGCGCGAGTATGCCGAAAGGCTACTCGCCTAAAATTCGGTCTTCAGCGTCGCCACGTCCCATGCGCCCAAGTGGCGAGTAGGCTTCGCCATTGACTCGGCCCCCGCCTTGCCCTTCGGGTAGCCTCTGGCTATCGGTCTCGTTCCACTCGGCTCTCGCGCTCCTTCTCATTGAAGCGGTCACGCTATTATGCAAAGTTCAACGTTACCTTGAACTGCCCTCACATGCCAGAAAGCTTCCCCGTCATTCTCTATTACAAATATGTGCCCATCGCCGATCCGGCGGGCTTTGCCGCTGCGCAGCGCGAGCTTTGCACTGCGCTCGGATTGAAGGGGCGTGTGCTCATTGCCGAAGAAGGGATTAATGGGACGCTGGCCGGAACGGCGGAGAACATCGCACTATATATAGAGGACTTAAAATCTGACGCGAGATTCAGCGACATCGAAATCAAAATCAACGATGGCGATGAGAACACGTTTCCGAAACTCGTCATCAAAGTGCGCTCGGAGATCGTCGCACTTCATGCGAGCATTCCATTAACCGCAGATCAAGACAATCAACTCACTCCAGCCGAATGGAAGCTACGCATGGAGACTGACCCCAACGCGGTCGTCGTGGATGTGCGCAACAATTACGAATCCGACGCCGGTAAATTTGAGAACGCTGTCACTTGCGACATTGATAATTTTCGTGATCTGCCCGCTTATGTTGATCGCCTGTCCGATCTCAAAGACAAGACCGTGCTGATGTATTGCACGGGTGGCATTCGTTGTGAGAAGGCGTCTGCGCTCTTTCGCAGCCAGGGCTTCAAGCATGTCTTCCAACTCCACGGCGGCATCCTGACTTACCAAAAGGAATTCGGAAACGAGCACTGGCTGGGTGAGTGTTTCGTCTTTGACCAGCGCATGACGGTGAAGGTGGAAAACGATCTCGTGCCCATCGGCAAGTGTATCCACACAGGCCGAACCACCAGCCACTTCGTGAACTGCCTGCACGATCTGTGTCACCGCTTGTTTTTGTTGAGCGAAAATGCGGTGCGGGAGAATCCAGAGTTCAAGCTCTGTCCGAAATGTCTCGCCGATGGAATCACGACGGAGACGGCAGTATATAAGAGAAGCGAATGAGTCTTGCTTAGCAGAATTGTGGCATCATTAAGAAGGAGCGCGAGTATGGCGAAGCCTACTCGCCACTTGCGCCTCTGGAATGTGGCTAGGCTCAAGATCAGATTTCAGGCGAGTGGTCTGCGACACACTCGCGCTCCTTCTTTTTTAGAAGCCCGCCAAAAACTCCACGATCCGCCGTTCATACCAGGGTCGCCGATTGGTCAGGCTCTGAAAAAATCCTACGTGTCCACCTGATGCGGGCGCTTCTAAAAATAGGCTGGGGTTATTTTTCGCAATCTCCAACGGGAAAGAACCGGGCGTTAAGAAGGGATCATTGCGCGCACTCAAGATGAGCGTGGGAACTTGGATGCGATGGAGAAATTGCAATGAATTCGCCCAACGATAGTAGTCAGCACAGTCAATGAATCCATGAATCGGCGCGCTGTAACGATCATCGAACTCTTGAAAGGTGCGTATCTTGTGAATGCCGGAAATGTCGAGTTGCCCAGGAAATCGTTGGGCTTTATCAATGATTTTCACGACAAGCGACTTGAGGAATCGCCGGATATATAAATGGTTGTCCCAGTGCTGGTCTAGCGCACGCGCGCACGCTGCCAAATCCACTGGCACTGAAACACCAGCCGCAATTTTCACAGCAGGATGAGGTGGCGCCTCGCCGAGATATTTCATCGTCATGTTTCCGCCCATGCTAAAACCGATGAGCGCGATGTCTTGATACTGAATCGCAGCATGGTTCACCACGGTTCCAAGATCGGCAGAGTCGCCGCTGTGATAATAGCGCAGCAGACGGTTCGGCTCCCCGCTGCATCCTCGGAAATTCCACGCCAGCACATCCCAGCCTGCGTCACGCAAGGCTTCTGCTGTTCCGTGAATGTAGGCGCCTTTGGAGCTACCTTCGAGACCATGAGAGAGAATCGCGACCCGTGAGCGACCTGATCTCAACCAGTCCAGATCGAGAAAATCACCGTCGCTCAATTCCAAGCGCTCGCGCACAAAGGGCATACCGGGGCCTTTCGGCCAGAGAGAGGGCAAGATGGTCTGGACGTGTCCGTTCCGAAAAATGGCACTGGGTTTAAAAGTAGATTCTATTACGGGCATGATCTGGTGCCTGAGTTATACGCAAGAAGCGGCGAGTTGGAGTCAATGCATCTTGCACACCTTGCCTCCCTGCCCCATTCTGTGCGCCCTTTTCAGAACATGCGAGACGAGATTTCCAGACGACGCACCTTTGCCATCATCTCCCACCCGGATGCGGGCAAGACCACGCTCACGGAGAAACTGCTGCTTTACGGCGGCGCGGTGCAACTCGCTGGCTCTGTGACTTCGCGCAAGGACCAGCGCGCCGCGACCTCCGACTGGATGGAACTGGAACGCAAGCGCGGCATCTCTATCAGCTCCACGGTTCTGCAATTCGACTACAACGGCTATCGCATCAACTTGCTCGACACGCCGGGCCACAAGGATTTCTCTGAGGACACTTATCGCGTGCTCACCGCCGTGGATGCCGTCGTCATGGTCATTGA
This sequence comes from Verrucomicrobiales bacterium, assembly GCA_038230495.1. Classification (GTDB taxonomy): domain Bacteria; phylum Verrucomicrobiota; class Verrucomicrobiia; order Verrucomicrobiales; family Verrucomicrobiaceae; genus VFKE01. The sequence goes on along the minus strand of JBBRNC010000032.1, from coordinate 30,360 downwards.
CGCAGGCAAGGGCATCGAGAGCCAGACGCGCAAATTGTTTGAAGTCTGTCGCCGACGCGGCGTGCCGATCTTCACATTCATGAACAAGGTTGACCGCCCGACGCGCGATCCCTTGGAACTGCTCGATGATCTGGAGAACGTCCTCGGCATCGGCGCATTCCCAGTGAACTGGCCGCTCGGCACCGGGCCGTTTTTCAAAGGCGTGTTCGATCGGCAAACAAAACAAGTTCATCTCTTCGAGCGCACCAAAGGCGGAGCCTATCGCGCGCCTGTGAAGATCACCAGCCTAGATGATGATTTCGTCAAAGAGCAACTCAGCGAAGGCGACTACAAACAGGTCGTCGAGGAGCTGGAGATGCTGGAGATGGCGGGCAAAGAATACAACGAAAAAGAAGTCCTCGCAGGACATCTAACGCCCGTGTTCTTCGGCAGCGCCATGAACAACTTCGGAGTGCAATTGCTGCTCGATGCCTTCCTCGAACGATCCGCGCCGCCCGCGCCGCATGTTTCCGGCGAGCGCATGGTGCAACCGGACGACGCTGCATTCTCCGGCTTCGTCTTCAAGATTCAAGCCAACATGGATCCCAAGCATCGCGACCGCATCGCCTTCGTGCGCGTGTGCTCCGGGAAGTTCGAGCGCGACATGCTGGTCACTCACATGCCGTCCGGCAAGAAAGTGCGCCTCGCGAGTTCGCAAAAACTTTTCGGCCAGGAACGCATCACCGTAGATGAAGCTTATGCAGGCGACATCGTGGGCTTCGTCGGCCAGTCAGGTTTCGGTATTGGCGATACCTTGAGCGAGGACGGCAAGGTGAACTACGACGAGATTCCGCGCTTCCCTTCCGAGTGCTTCTCTTACATCCACAATCCGAATCCCTCCAAGTTCAAACAGTTCCGTCAGGGACTCGATCAGCTTTTGCAGGAAGGAGTCGTGCAGTCGTTCTACTTCCCCGATGCTGGCGTGCGCATTCCGCTGCTCGCTGCCGTCGGCCCCTTGCAGTTTGAAGTCGTGCAATACCGGCTCGAAGCCGAATACAATGCCACGTCACGACTCGAGTCCGCACCTTTTCAGGCTGTGCGCTGGCTGCGTGACGGCATTACCGACGAAGAACTGGCTGGACTAAAAATGCCCACCGGCTGCCGCATCGCGCGCGACACCGACGAAGCCAACGTCGTGCTCTTCCCCAGTTCCTGGACACTGGATTACTTCATCAAACAAAATCCCGACGTTCCGCTGTTCGATCTCTCAGCGGATGCGAAGAGGTAAGAAATATTGGCAAATTGCATGGTCTCGCTTATGCTGCTTTGCTTTCACGCCAGTTCTCTTTCCCATGTCACGCATCATATTCCATCCAGATATTTGCAATGGACAACCAGTGATCGAAGGAACCCGGATCACGGTTCACACAGTGCTGGAGTTCCTCGCTGCTGGTGACTTGATCGAGGATGTGCTGGATGAATATCCCGGCCTCAAGGAAGAAGACGTTCTCGCCTGCATTTCCTACGGGTCGCGGATGGCTGGCAACCACTTTCAGTTGGAGGCTGTAGCATGAAGGGCTTCCTCTTCGATCAAAACCTGCCCACGAAAATCTACTTCCATCCAAGCCTTCCAGTTCATCACGTAACCGAGATCAGTGCCAATCCGACGGATACGGAGATTTGGGATCATGCAAGGCGAAACTGTCTGGTCATCGTATCAAAGGACGCAGATTTTTATCATCGCATTATTGACCGGCAACCGCCGCCCTGGGTGGTGCATTTGAAGATCGGGAACATGCGAAGAAATGCTTTCCATACGTTGCTGGCCAATGCATGGCCGAAGATAGAAATGGCAATCAAGCATCACAAGTTGGTCGCGCTCTATCAAGACCACATAGCATCCGTCTCTTGAGGACGATGATGCCAAGCGTTGGATGGTTACCGTTTAACCGATTTTGAATAATTGATAGCTGCGCTTGAATATTCGACATCACTTTCTTATATTTCGGTCTTTACCGAAATATCCATTGCATACGTCATCAACTCATTCATATTGTCCTCAGCGGCACAATCCGCCTAAAAAATATGAACCTAATCCTGCTCACACATCTGGGCTATCTGGCGATCAGCATTCCACTGACGCTTTGGGTGGCCAAAACCCTGCATCGAAACGGTCGCGTCTTCCTCGTGGACAGTTTCGGCGGAAACAAAGAACTCGCAGACTCAGTGAACCACCTCCTAGTCGTCGGCTTCTATCTCATCAACCTCGGATTCGTTGGGCTATACATCCGCAACGGTGTGCGCCCCATAGATGCCGCAGGCGCACTGGAAGAAACCAGTGTGAAAGTCGGAACCGTGATGCTCTGCCTCGGAGTCGTGCATCTGTTTAACCTCTACATCTTCAACAAAATTCGACGCCGCGCCATGCTGCCTCATTTCCCACCGCCCCTTCCACCCGACGGTCGCATCACAGTTGCCTGATGCCATGAAATCACTCACCATCCTCTACGACGATCAATGCGGTATCTGTTCGCGGTTGCGGGCATGGCTTGAGACTCAGGCGACCTTTGTTCCCCTCCAATTCATGCCGCTGCATTCACCTGCCCTGCCCCAGATGTTTCCCGGCATCAGAGATTTCCATCCCGATGAAAAACTCGTGGTGGTCGCTGATGACGGAAATGTCTGGCAAGGCGACAGCGCCTGGATCACGCTGCTCTGGTCGCTGGAAATCGGCCGTGAGTGGTCACTCAAACTGGCCTCACCCGCGCTCCGCCCAATGGCGCGAATAGTTGTCGCTGCCGTTTCACAGAACCGGCTCAAACTCTCGCGCTGGCTGCGACTGAGCGCAGACAGCCTGCCAGCGGAAGAAATCTGCAAAGATGGCTCATGCCGTTTGCCTTCAAACAAACTTACTTCGTCCTTAAGATCAAACGCAGCGCATCCATCCGCAGGCGCGCGGAACTGATTGCGGTTTGAAGTTCCGCTTTCTGCTTCCTCAAGCCCTCGATCTCATCGGGGCGAACGTGATCGTTGATCTCGCGCAAGTCTTCCAGTCGCGCGATCTCATCCTGAAGCTGTTCTTCCATCTTCGCGGCGGCAGCGTCGGTCAGTTCCTGCATTCTGGCCTCGGCGAGTTCCAGTGCTTTCTTCTGCATAGCAGGGAGGAAGCGACGCTTCACCACGGGCTTGTCGAGCAGTTGCATGACATCGCCTTTTTGGAACAGCGCATCTTTCAAGTCTTCATCAGCAGTGTGATCGGCCTCGGCGTGATCCACCACGATGCGAACCGGCGTGGCGGGAAGAAAACGATCCACATGGAGAGTGCTCGCGGCGACGCATTCGACGACAAAGCAAACTTCCAGCAGCATTGTTTCCTTGCCGCCTTTCCAGACGGCGAACGATGAATTGCCCGACTCGCCGCCGATGAGTTGATCCAAGGCACCGCGCACCAGCGGGTGATCCCAACTGATGAAGCCCATGTCCTCGCGGCTCAGTGCACGGGTGCGGTCGAAGGTGACGAACATCCCGTCCTCCGTGAGCGTGGGCAGCGATTCCTTAAGAAGATGGCCAGGCTTGAAGACATAGGCACGGTTGCCGTGGTCTTCGATCTCCACACCGAAATGCTCCAGCACCCGGATGAAGAATTCTTCAAAATCATGGTCTTCATCAAGCACCCGGATTGCATGAATCGTCTCTGCCGCCTGCTCAGGACGATGGGAGTTCAACTCCAACAGACGATCATGGCCGCGCTCCAGTTTCTTCGCTACGTGCGCGTGCAGCTTGACGGTTTCCGCGAGAAGTTTTTTGAGCTTTCCAGCATCAAAAGTCTCGCGCACTCCATCGAGTTCATCCTTCAATGCGGCACTCATCTCGGTGGCACCATGCGGATTTTTCTCGAAGGCGTTCAAGCCCTCGTGATACCAGCGGGCCAGCACTTCTTCGGATGCGCCCTTCATATAAGGCACATGAATATTTATCAACGATGTCTGGCCGATGCGATCCAGCCGCCCGATGCGCTGCTCCAGAAGCTCGGGATCATCCGGTAGATCAAAGAGCACCAGATGATGCACGAACTGGAAGTTGCGCCCCTCGCTGCCGATCTCCGAGCACAACAGAATGCGCGCGCCATCTTCCTCGGCGAACGAGGCGGCGTTGCGGTCGCGCTGCAAGAGCGTGAGTTCTTCGTGGAAAAGCGACGCGGCGACATTGATCTCTTGCAGCAGGGCTTCGTGAATCTCCTCGGCCAGCTCGCGCGTGCGGCAGATGAGCAGCACCTTTTCTTCCTTGAGTTTCTTCAACAAGGTGGTGAGCCATTTGACCTTGGCCTCCATCGCGGCTTCGCCTTTCAACGGCATCAGCAATGCTTTGCGCTCCGGGAAGCCGGTGAGCGCCGCGCGAGTGTTGCGGAACATCACGCGACCAATGCCGAATTCGTCTAGCAGTTCCTTGATGAGCTTCGCGCGCGTGTCACCGCCCAACTTGAGTTCCTCGCACTGCTGACGGATGCGTTCTGATTTCTTTCCAAACGTCGCGACATCTTGGGCTGACAAGGCCTTACCATCCACCAGCCTGTCCACAGCCTTGGCGACTTGTTCATAATGTTCCGCTTCTTCGAGAAACTGCGCGAGATCGGCATAGCGATCAGGATCGAGCAACCGCAATCTGGCAAAGTGTCCTTCGGGGCCGAGTTGTTGCGGTGTGGCCGTGAGCAAGAGCAAGCCCGGAGTTTTCGCGGCCAACCGTTCGACGAGTTGATAAGCTGCACTGGCACCAGCGGGCGACCATTCGAGATGATGCGCCTCATCCACCACGACCAAGTCCCAGCCTGCGGCCAGTGCCTGTTCCCGGCGTTGTTCGTTGGTCGAAAGAAATCCGATGCTTGTTAGCACCAGCGTGCTTTCCAGAAACGGATTCTGCGATGCATCATCGCCCTCGATGGCGTCACAGCGATCTGCATCATAGATGCTGAACATCAGATTGAAGCGTCGCAGCAATTCGACAAACCATTGATGCACCAACGGCTCCGGCAGCAAGATCAGCACCCGCTCCGCGCGTCCCGTCAAATGCAGGCGATGCAGGATAAGACAGGCCTCGATCGTCTTGCCCAAGCCCACTTCATCCGCCAACAACACGCGCGGCACGAAGCGCGAGGCCACATCACCCGCGATGGACATCTGATGCGGAATCAAATCCACGCGCCCGCCGAGATAGCCGCGCACCGGCGACTTCCTCATCTCACAGCGACGCTGAAGCGCCTCGATGCGCAATTCAAAAGTGCGGAAGTCATCCACTTGCCCGCCAAACAGACGATCATCCGGCTTGCTGAAACTGATGGCATCGGACAGCTCCGCCTCGGGCAAAGGGCGTTTATCAGTCAGATAAATCAGCAGCCCATTTTTCTCCTCGACAGCATTGACTACGAACTCATCGCCCGCGTGCGACTGGATGCGGTCGCCTTCCTTGAACTCCACTCGCCGCAATGGCGCGGTCTTCAGCGCATACTGGCGATGTTCGTTCGCCGCCGGGAAAAGCATCTCCACGCGCTGGTATTCCACCTTCAAGACAATGCCCAGCCCAAGCTCGGGCTCTGTGTCACTGACCCATCGTTGTCCTGGAACTGGTTGTGTCATGCTGATAAAAAAGGGGGGCGCGATGCTACGCGCATTGTCTTGTCGTGCAACGACGAATGCAAAGATGCTGGAGTAGCCTCAGGGCTTACGCATGAAGAATTTCGACAGTAAACGGCCTGTTTTTAGCATATTGCGCTCACGAATTGTTGCCCAGTTTATCAATTTTCGGAACCATTTAAGGCACAAAAGTTCGGTTTCTAGAATTATTAGAGTTTCTTGGTCTGTTCATGCGTAAGCCCTGGAGTAGCCTGACTCTCCAGAGTCGGGTTTGCTACTGGCCGGGTCACCAAATGCCCCCGACTCTGGAGAGTCAGGCTACTTCGATTTTTGCAGCCTTCCAAAGACAAGCATCAATAAAAACTACCAAAGACGGGTGGAATCTCACGCACGACGACTCTCAAGCTCAAGCCTTGATGCCGGAGGTTTTCATCGAGCTGGGCATCGCTGCCGGGTGGTGATTGCAGCAGCATTTCCACCAAGGGTTTCCATTTTGCGAGGAATCGCTCAGCATAAGGATGACGCGGATCGCTCCAATGTTGCAAGAGTCGCACACGGTTGCGCGGCTTACGCCAGAGCAAGCGCCCATATTCCAATCGTGCTTCATCTTGCGCGAGTAAAGAATTCTGGGGGTTCAACGCGTTCATTCCAAGCCTAAAGAACGCATGAATTCCGCGTGACGCAAGTCTCGTGGCTCGCCGCGAGCGAGCTTGGGTGCAAGTAAATCCGAGACGGCGGGCACCGTGACGGTGAGATTTCCGTAGGACGATACAAAAGCGCGAGCCTCCCATCCCTCTGGCAGCGCGGCCAAAACACTGCGCGGCATGAGGTTTACATGCCAGCCGTGCTGTGCCTCGAACTCACTGCCGATGAGCGCATCGTAAGCAAGTTCTGCTACTGATTCATCCTCGGTAACTGGATCGGCATCCATGCTGTTATCCGGCAATGGGTCGTCGCGTCCGCTATGCGCGACATGCCAGAGCAGCGCGGCTGAGCCGATCAATGTCATTCTGCCAGATTCCTTCAAGGCGCGCCCCCATTCCTCAAGCCACTCGATGACTTGATGAGGATGATGCAATTCCCGTTGCGGCATAACTCACTCAGATTTCTTCTTCAACTGCGGGAACAGCACCACATCACGAATACTCTCAGCACCGGTGAGCATCATGATGAGACGGTCGATACCGATGCCGATGCCGCCGGCGGGTGGCATGCCGTATTCTAGGGCCAGAAGGAATTCCTCGTCCATCTTCTGCGTTTCCTCGCCAGCCTGATGCTCGAGGCGTTCGCGCTGGACGATGGGGTCGTTCAGTTCGCTGTAGCCGGGGGATATTTCCTGACCGTTGATGACGAGTTCATACACGTCCACCACGGAGTCGTCGGCCTTGTTTTGTTTAGCGAGCGGCACGAGTTCTTTCGGACAATGCGTGACGAAGAGCGGATCGAAACTCTTTTCCTCTACGAGCTTTTCAAACACATGCTGGGTGACTTCGTAGTCCACCATGTGGTCAGTGATTTCGACGTGAAGCTGTTCGCGGCAGCGCGACTTCTTCGCGGCGGTGTCGAGTGCAAACCAGTCCGCTCCAGCCACGCCCATGATGAGGTCTTTGTAGGGAGCGCGCTTCCACGGACGCTGGAGATTGATAGTGCGGGTTACGACGCCCTCGGCGTCTTTGTGTTCGATAAGAAGTCCGCCGCAGAATTTCTCTGCGAGATGGCAGACCATGCTTTCCACGAGATCGGCCATTTGCACGAAATCACTGAAGGCCCAATACGCCTCCAGCATGGTGAACTCGGGATTGTGACGACGGCTGAGGCCCTCGTTACGGAAGTTGCGGTTCAACTCAAAGATTTTCGTGAAGCCGCCGACGAGCAGGCGCTTGAGGAAAAGCTCGGGCGCGATGCGGAGATACATCGTTTGGCTGAGCGCCTTGAAATAAGTCTCGAACGGCGAGGCTGCTGCGCCGCCGGGCACGTCCTGCATCATGGGCGTCTCCACTTCGAGGAAGCCCATTTGATGGAAGAAGGCGCGGATTTCCGCAACCATCCGACTGCGCATCACGAAGGTGTCGCGACTCTGTTCGTTGCTAATGAGGTCGAGATAACGCTGGCGATATTTGATCTCGCGATCCTGCAGGCCATGATATTTATCGGGCAGAGGGCGAAGTGATTTGCTGAGCACAGTCATGGCATTGGCGTGGACGCTTGGCTCGCCAGTTTTCGTGACAAAGGTTTTTCCCTCCACGCCGACCCAGTCGCCGATGTCGAGCAGATGCGTGAAGGTGTGAAAGACTTCATCGCCCACATCTTTCTTACTGAGGTAGCACTGGATGCGCCCGGTGATGTCGCTCAGATCAAAGAAGACACTCTTGCCCATGTCGCGTCGCGCGGTCATGCGGCCCGCGATTTTCACTTCAAGATCGGGAGTAAACGCGGCGCGCAAGGCGCCGGGCTGATGCGTGGTGTCAAAGCGCGCGCCAAAAGGCTCGATGCCACGCTCGCGCAGACCATCAAGTTTTTCGCGGCGCAGGCGCAGCAGATCGGATTCGGATTGGACTTGTTCTTCCATGGCTAAAGGTGGGTGCCGCAAATGCGGAGCGCATTGGTAGGCGATGCCCAGCGCTTTGCCACTGCAAAGTCAGGTGAGGCTACAACAAGGCGATTAACTGATCTCCGCGCCTTCGCTTGAATCTTTGGCGGGCTTCTTTTTGTTTCGACGAGGAACTTCCTGTTCCTGAAGAATGCGATCATCAATCATGGGTTTGGTTCCAGCTTCCGGCTCCGGATTCTTCTCGGTGTAGGGCCGCTGTTTTTTATAGAGTCCTAGGCGCTCTGTCAGTTCTTTCTCCAGTTTGACGCGTTCCTCAGGCGTGATCGTTTTCGTTTTGTCCTCAGAAAAACGCACGATGGCTTTCAACTCGGTTTGCACCGCTTCGCCAAATTTACCTGAGCGAGCGAGTGTGGCCGCGAGGGTGTCGATAGCCTCGTAACGGTCGTCTTTCATTTTCCCCGCAGCAGACCGCGCGAATTCTAGGGCGGTATCTGGATCGTGGAAATTTTCATCAGGACAAGTGGCAAGGAACCATGCCAGATCGTTATGCGCCCAAGGGTCTTCCGAGCGTGCCGCAAGGCGATACCATGCTTCTGCGCGACGATAATCGAGCGGCACTCCGTTACCAGTGTAATAGAGATAGGCCAGACGGGTCATGGCTGCGATCAATCCCTGTTGCGCAGCCTTTAGATAGAGGGCGGCGGCTTCTTTGCTCTTTTTATCTACTCCAATAGCGTGCTCCAATTTCCATGCGTAAGCCGCCTGTGCGGGAGCAAAATTTTGATCCGACGCGCGCGAAAGCCACGAGACGGCCTGCTTCTCATCTTTGTCCACGCCTTTACCTTCCGCGTAGCAATCGGCCAAATTTAACTGGGCCAGCGCAAATCCAGACTTGGCCGATTTCTCATACCACTCGAAGGCTTTCTTAGAATCTTTCGGCAAGCCAAGACCTTCCTCGGACATGCTGCCCAACGCATTCATAGCGGGCAAACTCTGCTGCGCCGCCGCCTTACTCAGCCATTCGGCAGCCTGTTTTTCATCCTTACTCAAACCTTGGCCGCTGAGCAATCGGATACCGAGTTCGAACTGGGCATCGGCACTGCCTCGTTCGGCAAGTTGCGTTAAGGCCACAGAGTCCACCTTAGCTTCAGTGCCCTCATCCTGCTCCTGTGCCCGCAGTGTGAACGAGAGGAAAAATAACGCGCAAAAAATACCTGTCATGAATTTTGTCTGCTTCATGGAGACACATTGTAGCTGGAAATCGGCCAATGGAAATGCCGAATTTGCATAAATGCTGTAACAGCTTCATTTGCGTGATCGTATCCAAGAGTTAAGCATGTCGGCCTCGGATAACCCTGATGAAATTTTTTACCACCAAAACCGCAGGTCTCTCATTACTATTCAGCGCGTTGGTCGCGATTTTATATTTGTGGCTGAAGCCGATCCGAAACTACACGCCGGTTCCGAATGCCAGCAACAGCGCCCAAAGTGGCACACTTGAACCAGAGGCCGCCGTCTTTCCACAATACGCCGGGGCCGCGAGTTGCCGCGACTGTCACGCGAAAGAGTTCGCTTCATGGGCGGGATCGAATCACGGCATGGCCGAGCGCGCGATTGATCCGGCTTTGGATCATGCGGCATTCGACCCGGTGCACAGCATTGTCCATGCAACGCAAAAATCCGAGACGCGACTGCGCGACGGGCGTTGCGAGATGATCACTGCGGGGCTGGGCGGGACGGCAGAAACTCATGCCATCGATCGCGTCATCGGCCACGATCCTCTCCGGCAGTTTCTCGTCGGTGCTCCGGGCGGCAGATTTCAAACGCTTGAACTGAGCTGGGATCCGAAGGTGAAGGAATGGTTCGATGTCTATGGCAACGAAGACCGCAAACCCAGTGAATGGGGCCATTGGACTGGGCGCGGCATGAACTGGAACTCGATGTGCGCGAGCTGCCACAACACGCGGTTGAGAAAAAATTATGATGCTCAGACTGATGCATTCCAAACCAAAATGGCGGAACGCAGTGTGAGTTGCGAAGCCTGCCACGGCCCGATGAAATCACATGGCGAATGGCAGAATCAAAATCGGAGTGTGAAGAACGATCCCACGATTAAGCGCCTCAAGCCCGATCAAATGCTGGATACCTGCGGTAGCTGTCACGCGCGACGCGGAGAACTCACGGGAGACTTCAAGCCGGGTGATTCGTTCTTTGATCATTTCTCGCTGACCATCGTGGACGGCAGCGACACCTTTCATCCCGATGGTCAGGTGCGCGATGAAGACTATGAATTCACGTCGTTTCTCAGCAGCAAGATGCACGCGCAGGGCGTGCGCTGCATGGACTGTCATGAGCCGCACAGCGCAAAGACCATTGCGACCGGAGATGCTCTCTGCATGAGATGTCACGTGGGCAATGTGCCCGCCTTTCCGAAAGCCCCGGTCATCATCCCCGCCGCGCACACTTTTCACAAGGAAGGCAGCGCTGGAGCGCAGTGCATCAGTTGCCACATGCCGGTCACGACTTTCATGCAGCGTCATCCGCGCCACGATCATGGATTCACTATTCCCGATCCGCTGCTGACTAAACAGTTTGGCACTCCCAATGCCTGCAATCGCTGCCACGCAGACAAGGATGCGGACTGGGCGCTGAATTTCACAAAGCAATGGTATGGCGACAAAATGGAACGCCCCACGCGACAACGCGCCACGATCTTCGCCAAAGCCAGACGCGGCGACGAAGATGCACGTGATGGATTGATCGCGTGGCTCAAGGGCGAAGAATCGCCGTCGTGGAAAGCATCCGCGTGTCTCTTGCTGGATCGCTGGGTTAGCGAACCTGCCGTGACGCAAGTCTTGCAAGAGCATTTGAAAGACACCAGCCCGCTGGTGCGTGGTTCAGCAAGCCGCACGCTCGGACTCCTCGCGGAATCGGGTTCATCTCCAGTGCGCGATGCCTTGCGCCCTCTATTAAAGGATCCTGCGCGCAACGTGCGGCTCTCGGCAGCATGGGCCTTGCGCGATGATGTCAGTCCCGAATCCACCGCCGGCAAAGAACTTTCGCTCATGCTGCAAAACAACGCCGACCAGCCCGGTGGCAGAATGCAGCTTGGCCAATATGAAGCCTCGCGAGGTCGCAACGACGCAGCCATCGCGCAGTTCCGCAAAGCCATCGAGTGGGACCCGAATTCTCCGCCCTTTCATCACGATCTCGCCGTGATGCTCAGTGCCTCAGGCCGTATTAAGGAAGCCATCGCCGAACTCGAAGCAACGATCAAACTCGACCCCCGGCAAGCGAGCTATCATTACGAACTCGGACTCGCGTGGAGTGAAGCAGGTGATCTAGACAAGACCATCGCCGCACTTGAGCAGGCGGTGAAACTCGAACCCCAGCTCTCCCGCGGCTGGTATAATCTTGGCCTCGCTAGAAATGGCAAAGGCGACACCGCAGGTGCACTCGATGCGCTCGCTCGCGGTGAAGCTGCCAATCCACGCGATGCGGCCCTGCCTTATGCCCGCGCTACCATTCTGCTGAATCTCGGACGCCGCGAAGATGCCGCACTCGCGGCGCAGAAAGCCCTGCTGATCCAGCCAGGTTTTTCAGATGCCCAACAACTGCTGATGATGTTGCAGCGTCAGTCGGGCAAGCCTTGATTGCCACGCGGGTTTTCCATTGCCACCGCCCGCCACACGCTTACTCTTTCACTCAGGATGGCCGATAGCAAAGAAACAGCAGAGCGCACCAGCAGCTCCCCGCAAACGCGCAAGACTCTAATCGAGAAGCTCGACAACTGGGCCGACTGGTCGAGCTGGGATGAATTCTATCGCACTTACTCCGGCTTCGTCTGGCACGTCGCCCGCAAGTCGGGACTGAGCGATGAAGAAGCCAGCGATGTGGTGCAGGAGACTTTCATAGGTGTAGCTAAAAACCTTCAGAAAAAGAAATTCGACACCAGTAAAGGCTCGTTCAAAAGCTTTCTGCTCAATCAAGCCCGCTGGCGCATCATCGATCAGTTCCGGCGGCGCAAAAAACAGCAGGATCGCGAAGCCAATATCCATGATGACTTTGGTGATGATGAGCGCAACACCGCCCCCATTGACCGTTGCGCCGACCCCAAGGGCAGCGCCTTGGAAAAACTCTGGGACAAAGAATGGCAGGATCAAATTATGGAACTCGCCCTGCGCCGCGTCCGTTCCCTCGTCTCGCCGCAGCAGTTTCAGATTTTCTCGTGTTACGTCCTCAAAGGATGGAGCACGGATCGGATCAAAGAAGAACTGGGAGTGAATGCCGCCCTAGTCTATCTGGCCAAGCACCGCGTAGGGAGCATCCTGCGACGCGAAGCCGCACGACTCTCCGAGGAAGGGATTAAATAGCCTCGGCAGGCCCGACTTTCTCAGTCGGTAGGGTGGCCATCTTGGCCGCCCTACCCCACCAGAATTGTTACCACAAATTAACAAATTCAGACTGGCATGAGCAGCAAAAAAACGCCGCTGAATTTCCATAATTAATTATCTAGTCAAAGAGCAGAATATTTGGTCTAATTGGATTGAGGCCAATTCACCAATGAGTTTACCTCCGCAATAAATAAATAAATACATACCCATAAATAGAAAGAAATACATACCATGAAAACTCGCATACAACAGGGTTTCACCCTAATCGAACTACTGGTCGTCATCACCATCATCGCCATTTTGGCGAGCTTGGCTGTGCCGACCTTCGCCAAAATCCAAGAGCGTGGCAACCAAACGAAGGGCATTAATAACGCCAAACAAATCATCACGACGTTGAAGCTCTACTCAGCTGACAATTCGGGGTCATATCCGATGCTTGCAGCTGACGGAAATTCCAACGTCACATTCAGAAAACTCTTCGTGAGTGGTGTGGCTGACAGTGAAGCCATCTTCGGTTGCCCCTCCAGCGATTACGGTGGCGTCTCAGGTAAGCCCGACGGAAATATCGGCGCTTCACCTACCTACACTAATGCATTGGAAACCCTTGAAAATCATTGGGTAACCGTGGCTGGCATCTCGGATTCAGCCTCCGGTGCGTATCCCCTTGTTTGGGAATGCGCCACGGATGCCGCTTGGGATCCGGCTTGGAACTGTGACGCTGCAGGTAAAACAATCAAAGGTCGCACTTGGAGCGGTGGTAAAGTTATTGTCGGAACCAACGACGGAAGTGTTGTCGCTCAACCATGCGCTTCCGCCAAAGGAGCGGCAGTGAAGATGAAAAATCAGGGCTCGTCCTCGACGAACATATTCTCCGTGCAAGATGCCACGGGTCTCAAAGTGCTGGATGTGCTGTAAAAGCTGCTTCAGTTCAATCACAGATGCCGCGGGATCACATCCTGCGGCATTTTTTGGCATTTCACACTTCCCCGATTCCCCGCGCATCCGCCACGACCTCACCATCTTCCTCCCAGCATTCGATCATCATGGGACGGCAGCAGACTTCGCAGTCATAGTCGAGCGAACAGGGAACCTCAGATAAATGGGGCGCGGGAATCTCGAAGGACTCGAAGCAAGATGGGCAGGTGACTTCCATATGACAAAGGCTGACAGTATCACAAATAAGGGTATGCTACATCATGGCCGCCGCAATTGATGACGAAGCTTTGACGAAACGGATGCTGAAGCTCGGCCTCCGCGAGGAGGATATCGAGGAAACCTTCACCCGTGGAACCGGGGCGGGCGGTCAGAAAATCAATAAAACCAGCAGCACCGTCGTGCTCGTCCACAAGCCCACCGGCTTGGAAGTTCGCTGCCAGCGCGAACGTAGTCAGAGCCTGAACCGCCTCATCGCGCGTATCGATCTCTGCGACAAACTAGAGAGAAAAATACAAGCGGCGCGACTGGAGAAACGGAACGCGGTAGAAAAGAAAAAGCGCCAGACCCGCAAGCGCCCGCGCGGACTGAAGGAGCGCATCCTCGAAGCCAAGCACCATCGCAGCCACATCAAGCGCCATCGCTCCGGGCGCGTGCGGGGTGATGAGTAGGCGGAATTGCATTGTGGCTTGATGCCCGCGCAGCCCTGTGCCTTCATGCGCTATGACCGAATATCATCGACTCCTGCGCAAAGTGCTCGATCACGGAAGCTTCCGTGAGGACCGCACCGGCGTGGGCGCGTATTCAGTTTTCGGCGAGCAGTCGCGCTATGATTTGTCCGTTGGATTTCCCTGCGTGACCACGAAGAAACTTCATCTGCGTTCCATCATTCATGAACTGCTCTGGTTTCTAAAGGGCGATACCAATGTGAAGTATTTGCACGAAAACAAAGTCAGCATCTGGGATGAATGGGCTGATGAAAAAGGTGATCTCGGCCCCGTCTATGGTGCGCAATGGCGGCATTGGAAAGGTGCGGACGGCAAAGAGCACGATCAGATTGCTGATGTCATCACCCGCATTCGTTCGATGCCCTATTCACGCCGCCATCTTGTCAGCGCATGGAATGTCGCGCGCATTGAAGAAATGGCGCTGCCACCCTGTCACTGTCTGTTTCAATTTTTCGTGGATCAAGGAAAGCTCTCGTGCCAGCTCTATCAGCGCAGCGCGGACTTGTTCCTCGGCGTGCCGTTCAACATCGCCAGCTATGCGCTGCTGACGATGATGGTGGCGCAAGTGTGTGATTTGCAGCCGGGCGACTTCGTCCACACGTTTGGTGATCTCCATCTCTACGCCAACCATATTGAACAGGCTAAACTCCAACTGACCCGTGAGCCGCGACCACTGCCAGTGATGTCCATTAACCCGGACGTGAAAGACATCGACGGCTTCGTCTTTGATGACTTCAAGCTGGAAAACTACGACCCGTGGCCCGCGATCAAAGCCGAGATCGCGGTGTGATCGGCCAAGAAATTCGTGATCATTGACAGGTCATTTTGAACTTCCTGACCTGGGCAAAGTCACAACACGGCGATTTGTGATATATTGCCCATCTGACAAATGCCCTTGGAACCACGCCGCACTTTTCTTAAACGTCTGAGCCAGTTGACGCTGGCCCCGCTGGCCGTTGGCGGTTCGGCTTACGGCTATGGTTCTTTTTTGGAGCGACATCGGATCGAGGTGGAATCGAAGGATGTGTATATCCCGCTCGGTGAGAAAGGCCCGAAAACACTACGGGCGGTGCTGCTGAGCGACTTCCATTTTGATCCGCTTTATGAAACAGATTATGTGGAGGAATGCATCCGCCGCGCCAATGAACTGCACGCCGATGTGGCCTTCTTCACTGGCGATTTCATCACGGGCCACAGCAGGCGCATTGACGATCTGGCGCAGATACTTGGGCGCATTCAGTCACCCTGCGGTGCCTTCGCCTGTCTGGGCAATCATGATTATGCCGACGGCGCGAATGTGATCGTGCAGGCTCTCAAAAAGCAGGGCGTCGAGACATTGCAAAATCAGCATACGCGCGTGAAATGCCGTAACAGCGAGATCGTAGTCGCCGGCCTGCAAAGCGCGTGGAGTTCACGCCCCAACTGGTCCGAGACATCTCGCGGCATGGGCGCGAATGATCGGGCCATCGTCCTCGTGCATGAACCGGATTTTGTAAAAAATCTTCATGCAGACAAGCGAGCCGCACTTCAGCTTTCCGGCCACACCCATGGAGGCCAGATATGTCTCCCAGGTCTAGGGCCGCTGCGTCTGCCACCGTGGGGAAAAAATTACACAGCAGGGCTTTTCGATGTGAATGGCATGGCGCTCTATGTCACGCGCGGCATCGGCACCATGCATCTTCCCCTGCGGCTGTTCTGCCCGCCGGAGATCACTTGCTTAAACATCACCAACTCGAGTCTTCTGGATCGCGGTTGATTGATTTCACTGCGCCCGCTCCGCATTCAAACGCGTTACAGGCGGGGCTATTCTCTGCCACTTCGATTCCGTCCAGTAATCACCATCCCATGAAGTGTCGGGATTGACGCGTAGATAAAATGCCTTCCGGTCAAAGGATGCTTCTGGAACGTAGCGCGAACCCATCTCATCAGCCAGCGGCAGAACTTTGGTATCGGCATTCGAGTTGGTCGATTCCAGCAGGTAACACTTGCCGTTCAGTCGCACAATCACCCAGGCATGTCCGCCCATTTCCGCGCAACGCCCTACGCAAACACGGGCTTCAAAGCCACGGGCCAGCAGCCAGTCTGCGAGGTAAATCGCGCTGTCTTCGCAGTCGCCTTTGCCCAGTTTTTGAGTCTCCGGCGCGATCTGCCAGGCGTCGTTGTCTGGATCACTGTCAGCCGAGTCCGGCACATACCGGATGCCCTTGATGACCGCTTTCCAGACCGTCAGCAGTTCTTCCAACCGAGAGAGACGATTAGAAAAATGTGCGGTCGGTTCAAAGCCTGTGAGATATTCGTTCACGTAATGGAAGCGCTGGTGAGTATCCACCGCCAGCAGCGCGTAAGTGCGATGACAGTGCGGACAATCGAGAGAAAAACTCCGCGTCCGCATGGGAATCTGGCAAGGCTGCCCTTTGCCGCAGAGTGAACAGATCGAGTAAAATTTATCGCCACCGCGCCCCATCGCTTCCGGAGAGAACTCTGGAATCTGCGTGCCCACCACGACCACGCATTCAAATCCCATCAAGGAGGGACGCGGACGCGCCACGATGGCCTCGTGCGTGAAACTCGCGTCCGCCTTGTCCGACCAGCCGCCTAATTGTTCCAGCAACCCACCCGTCGAAGGACTTTGCATCGCATAAGCAGCAACGTTGATGTATCGCGGATGACTCAACTGCAAATCCCGAGTCAAGCTGTCGAGGTCAGGCAGGCCATCCTTTTTCATTCGATCTTTTAGCCAGTCATGCAATTCACCATCCGGCTGCAAGCTGCGAACGCGTGCCGTGCTCCGCGCCGTGTGAATCGTTTTGGCCACGTGCCCTTCTACTTCAGCCGGGCGAAATCCCGATGCCTCACCGCGCCACAATCCGCCGACCCACTGACAGCAATCACCCACCCACGCGGGATGCACGGCGGTCATGATCACGACAGCCGCGACCAATACCAGCGTCATAGGCAAAGAGGGGCGCATTATGGAAATAATAACCCATATAGATATTTAACGCAACCTCCGTCTCTATACGCGCTTCGCCCCGAGCACTTCTTCGATCTTCCCCAGCGGCAGGCAGTTCACGACATCACCCTTTGTCAGCCAGCCTTTGCGGGCGATGCGGATGCCGTGAAAAACAACCTGCAATCCGCGTGTGCTGTGGGCATCAGGATTGATGGAGCATTTCACGCCTTTCTCTTTTGCGAACTTCCACCAGCGCCAATCGAGATCGAGCCGCCACGGATTCGCATTGAGTTCGATGATGGTGCCGTTCGCAGCAGCAGCTTCGATAATCGCCGGAATGTTCACAGCATACGATGGACGCTCCAGCAAAAGTCTGCCGGTGACGTGACCGAGCATGGTGACGTGCGGGTTCTCAATGGCGCGAATGATGCGCTGTGTCTGCTCAGCCTCGGATAGCGTGAAGCTGTTATGCACGCTAGCCACAACGTAATCGAGTTCCGCGAGCAATGCGTCATCGAAGTCGAGCGAGCCGTCCTTGAGGATATCCACCTCGCTGCCTGCAAAGATGCGGAAGCCATGACTTGAGAACTCCTCATTGAGTGCGCGGATTTCTTTGATCTGCGCACGGAGACGATTCTCATCAAGGCCATTGGCAATGACAGAAGACTTGCTGTGATCCGCGATACCAAGGTATTGCCAGCCGAGTTCCTGCGCCGCCTCTGCCATCTCACGCAAAGACGCAGCACCGTCGCTCGCAGTGGTGTGGTTGTGAAAGCAACCACGCAGATTAGCTAACTCGACGAGCTTCGGCAATTTTCCAGATTCCGCTGCTTCAACTTCACCCGTGTTCTCGCGCAGTTCCGGTTCGATGAAATCGAGATCGAGGAAGCGGTAGATGTCACCCTCCGTATTCATCGTAACAAGGGCATCCTGCCCTTGCTCGTTCTTAGCACGACTAAACCCATATTCATTCAGCGACCAGCCCCGTTCCAGAGCGCGACTGCGCAGCACGATGTTGTGCTCCTTGCTGCCCGTGAAGTAAACGAGCGCACAGGCGTATTCCTCATTTTTCACTGCGCGCAGATCGCACTGCACACCGTTATCCAGCAGCACACTGGATTTAGTTTCACCGTGGCCAAGCACTTGTTTGACGCCGGGCATCTGCACAAAATCTTCCATGACCGACGCGGCATTCTTCGTGGCCACGAGAAAGTCTAGATCGTGCACGGTTTCTTTGCCGCGCCGATAACTACCCGCCACACTCGATTGCGAGACATCGGGGTGCTCGCGCAACAAGCCCAACACATGAGCCACCACCGGCGCGACCTGGTCCTGACGAAACTCATTTGCGTGGCTCTCGCGGAAAGCGATGCCTTGCAGCAATTTCTCGACCGTCTTTCCGCCAAAGCCCGCGAGCTTCGCAGTCTCGCCGCTTTCGCAAACTCGCCGCAAGTCCGCGATAGACACCACGCCGAAGGCTTCATGCAAAGCCTTCACTTTCTTCGGCCCCAGACCCTGCACATCGAACAATTCAAAAAACGATTCCGGCATTCCATCCAGCAGCTTCTCATAGAACTCCAGCCTGCCAGTGGTCGCCATCTCATGCAGCTTGTCGCGCAACGCCTCGCCCAATCCCTTGATGCCATCCAGATCGTTCGCCGCCGCGCGCGCCATGATGTCGCCAGGAAATGTCTCGATGATTTCCACCCCCGTGCGATAGGCGCGGACTTTGAACGGGTTCTCGCCCTTCATCTCCATCAGGAGCGCGATGCGCCCGAAAATCTTTGCTGCGTCAGATGCCGTCATGCCCGCGACTTTGCCATGAGTTGCCGGAGTGTCCATGCTGAGAAACACCAGCCGGGCAAAATCGAATTCAATCTTCCACGTATTTTTTTGCGGTTACGCGACCATCGTTGACGGTCAGAAAAATGCCTTCACAATCAGGCCCGCTGGAAATCTCGGGGTTCATCAAGAAGCCAAGTCGTCCTGATGTGTCCTCCAAAATTCTCGGGACATGACGTGCGCCTTGCTTCGGGTAGTGCCGGACCAAAAGTGAATTGATCTCGTCTCGCGTCATGCCCTCATGGATGTCGTGGTAGAATGCCTTAAATGTGCGGAGGCGGGCATCGATAAGTTCGGGATGGAGCAATAGAAACACGAAAACACCCGGGACAATAAAGAGTGTGGCAAGCACACTGAGAAGAACTCGGCGAATACCGAATGAAGCACGGAAAGCAAAAACCGCCGCAACGATGGCCGCTATCATACAAAGTCCCGCAATCAGAAAAACCGGATGAATTGCTGTATTCATAGAAATTAACGGGAACTATCACGTTCAGCGCAGAAATTACATTATTTTTTGCAAGATATAATCTTGTAATTCACAAGTTGGGAAAATGCTTCTCCCGCACATGCCGCACGGAAACGTAGTGACGGCACTTGGGGCAACATTACTTCTTGGCGCACACAGTCTTTTGTGTAAAAGTCCCCCTCCCCATGCCGCCCAAAGTTAAAAACATTGATCCCACGAGAATTTTCATCGTGGACCCTGATCCTGATTTTCTCGAATGGGCAGTTTCACATCTGAAAGCGCCCGGCGTCATCGTGGATTCCTTCATGCGAGCAGAAGATGCCCTCGCAGCCTACGCGAAGAACCGCGCCCACCTTGTCCTGAGCGAAGCCAGACTGCCCGGCCTGAGCGGCATCGAGCTGCTCAAGCGCCTCCGCCAAAGCGATCCCAATGCGATGGTGCTCCTCTTCAGTGCGCTCACAGGAACCAGCTCGGTCATTGAGTCCATGCGGCTCGGAGCCTACGATTTCCTGCGCAAGGAACAGCTTCCCTACGACCTGCGCTCCACAGTCGAGAACGCCCTCCGCGCCGTCGATGCGCGCATGGCCACACTGTCGGAGCCTTCTTCCGTGGTGCCGGAAAGCATCCAGGAGACCATCATCGGGCGCAGCGGCGCGATGCAGGAAGTCTTCAAGCTCATCGGCCGTGTCTCCCGCTCGGATGCCGCCGTGATGATCACCGGCGAGAGCGGTTGCGGGAAAGAACTCGTCGCCCGCGCAGTTCACAAATTCAGCCCACGTTCGCTGAAGGAATTCGTCGCCATTAACATCACCGCGATCCCCGACAACCTGCTGGAAAGCGAAATCTTCGGCCACGAAAAAGGCTCGTTCACTGGTGCCATGTCGCAGCGCATGGGGCGCTTCGAGCAATGCGACGGCGGCACCTTGTTCCTCGATGAAATCGGCGATATGCCACTTACCGTGCAGAGCAAGCTCCTTCGAGTCCTGCAAGAAGGCGAATACAGTCGAGTCGGGGGCAATCAAACCCTGAAGACCGATGTGCGAGTGCTGGCCGCCACGAACAAAGATTTGGAAAAGGAAATCGCAGAAGGCCGATTCCGCGAAGATTTGTTCTACCGTTTGAATGTCGTGCGCATTCACATCCCGCCGTTGCGCGAGCGTCGCGAGGACGTGCGCATTCTGGCCGAGTTCTTCCTCCACAAAATGGCCGTGCGTAAACGCACACCGCAGATGCGCTTCAGCGAGGACTCGCTCTCCATGCTGGAAGCCTACGACTGGCCCGGCAACGTCCGCGAATTGGAGAATACGATCCAACGCGCCTGCGCCCTCTGCAATACGGACGTGCTCCTGCCCAGCGATATTCCACTCGGCAGCAACACCCAGCGCATCATCACGCCCATCCACACGCTGACGCGAATGCAGGACGCGCTGCAAACTCTGCTCCACGGCGCACAAACCATCCCGGACTTTGAACTGCTCGCTTGGGTCGAGCGGGAACTGACCAAGCTGGCCCTGCGAGCTGCGCAAGGCGATACCGCAGAAGCCTCGCGCATCCTCGGTGTCCCAGCCGTCACTCTGAAAGCCGACGCTACCAAAGCCAAGGCCCGCAAGGCATCCTGATGGCGTCATTGAGAAGGAGCGCGTGTATGGCGAAGCCTACTCGCCACTTTCGCGTCTGGAATGTGTCCACTTCATACGCGCGATTTTTGGCGAGTGGTCTAGCGACACACTCGCGCTCCTTCTTTTTAAGTGGCATCGCGACTTTTGTCACTCTATTGACGCGAACCTAAATAGCACAAATTTATAATCCAGATGGGATCATCTCCACCAACGCCATCTTCACTGCCTACGAGCATCGTGGATCAAGTGCTGCGGTCGGATTTGTTCGCGACACACTTAGAAAAGCTGCGCGCCGGTGAATCCATCATCCTCGATCATGTGGCGCGTGAAGCATGGTCATTCGCCGCCACGCTGACCGCCATCGCAGTATCACAACAGCGGGTTTGGATTCTCTGTCCTGACCCGCGCACGCAGGAGCAGATTCACGGCGAGCTCCCCGCATGGGGATTGCCCTCGCTATTTTTTCCACGATTGCCAGTAGGAGAAGGCGAAGACGCGCTGCCAGACCCGGACGCGCAGGCTGAGCGACTTGGAGTGCTGGCTAAAATCAGTAGTGGCACAGGCATGTTGCCTGTGTGTCGTGCGGACATTCTGTCCGCACCCAGTATTAATCATGATTCAGGCAGAATGCCTGAATTACACACAGGCTGCAAGCCTGTGCCACACCCACAACATATCATCGTCATCTGCAACGACAGCCTCGATGAAGAAGTCCCGGCGCAAATTGAACTCGACTCCCGTCGCCGACATTTGCAGACCGGCCTCAAGATCGAAGTCGAATCACTGCTCAATGAACTCACTCAGGCAGGCTACGAGCGCAATCCCGTCGTGACCGAGCGCGGCCAGTTCGCGCGGCGCGGCGGAATCGTTGATGTATTCCCTTGGCAGGCCGAGGAACCGCTTCGCATCGAGTTCGGCGATGACGCCATCGAATCCTTGCGCGTCTTCGACATTCACACGCAAACTTCCGTGCAGAAGTTCGAGCAAATTACCATCCTGCTCGGCCAGCCCGATCTATCCGGCGCGAAAGCCAAGGTGAGCGATTACATCAGCCCCGATGATCTGGTCATTCTCATCGAACCTGAAAAGAAAATCACACCGTCGCGCAGACAAGTCATCATCACATCCGGCGCAGCGGAAGATGACATCACGGAGGATTTTTCCTGCGCGATTTTTGAGAACCCGCTCGGTGTTTTTAATGCGGGCGATTTCGTGCTCAACGAAATCCGACGAGCGCAGTTTGCGAAACAGATCGAGGAATGGCGGCGCGATGATTGGCGTGTGGTCGCTTTCTTCCATAACGAAGGCGAGAAGGAACGCTTCGAGGAACTGGCAACGAAAACGTGGATCACCCAACACGGAATCGAGATCGCGCTGGGGCAGTTGCATCGCGGATTCACCGTGCCCTTTGCCAAGATTGCCGTCGTCTCCGGCGCGGAAATTTTCGGCAGGCACCAGCACACACGACGCGTGCGCGGTTCAAAGCTCGATGAAGCGCAAGTTCTCCGTCAGGCTCGCGACATGCTGCGCGAGATGCGCGAAGGCGACCTAGTCGTTCACGCTGATTGCGGCGTTGGAAAGTTCGCCGGCATTCAAATGCGAGAGGGCGCACAGCGAGAAGAAGTTCTCGTCATCAAGTATGCGGATGAAGCAAAGGTCTTCGTGCCGCTCTCACAGGCGCATCTAGTCTCGCGCTACGTCGGAGTCGGCGGCAAAGCTCCGCCACTCAACAAGATAGGCGACGCCCGCTGGCAGCGCACACGGGTCAAGGCAGAGCGCAGTGTCGAAGAGTTCGCCGCGCGAATGCTTTCCATGCAGGCGCAGCGCCAAACGATCAAGGGCTTCGCGCATCCGCCGGACACGAAATGGCAGACTGAGTTCGAGCAGTCCTTTCTCTATCGCGAAACGCCCGATCAGCTTCGTGCCACTGATGAAATAAAGCGCGACATGGAGATCGAGAAGCCGATGGACCGTCTGCTCTGTGGCGATGTCGGCTTTGGCAAAACGGAGGTCGCCATCCGCGCCGCATTCAAGGCCGTGATGAGCGGTCGTCAAGTCGCCGTGCTGGTGCCGACGACCGTGCTCGCGCAGCAGCATTGGCAGACTTTTCGCGAACGCATGTCGGATTATCCCGTGACCGTGGCGATGCTCAGCCGCCTCACGCCGCCCAAGAAAGAACGCGCGATCATCAAAGCCATCCAGGACGGCAGCGTGGACATCGTGATCGGCACCCATCGTTTGATTTCCAAGGATGTGCATTTCAAGAATCTCGGCCTCGCCGTGGTTGATGAAGAGCAGCGATTCGGCGTGAAACACAAGGAGCGTTTCAAGGAAATCTTCCGCCTGGTTGACGTTCTCACGCTGAGCGCCACGCCTATACCACGCACGCTCTATCTGGCCCTGATGGGAATGCGCGACATGTCCACGTTGGAGACACCGCCGCCGAACCGGCATCCGGTTGCGACCACCGTCTGCGGCTACGATGAGCGCATCATGCGCGATGCGATCAATCTGGAAATCGAGCGTGGCGGACAGGTTTTCTTTTTGCACAATCGCGTCATGAGCATCGAGAAGATGAAGGCTAAAATCGAGGCGCTGTGTCCGCAAGCGCGGGTGCTTATCGGTCACGGACAAATGGACGCCACGATGTTGGAAGATGTGATGCAGACCTTTGTTAATGGTGAGGCCGATGTGCTCGTTTGCACGACCATCATCGAAAGCGGCGTGGACATACCAAACGCGAACACCATCATCATTGATCGCGCGGATCGCTTCGGGCTGGCCGACCTGTATCAGTTGCGCGGTCGTGTCGGTCGTGGTGGCGAACGCGCCCACGCCTATCTCATGCTGCCACGGGATCTTATGACGCAAGGCGATGCGAGGAAGCGCGTGAATGCCATCAAGCAATACACGGCACTGGGCAGCGGCTTCAAGATTGCCATGCGCGATCTCGAAATCCGTGGCGCGGGAAACCTTCTCGGCACCGAGCAAAGTGGGCACATCGCCGCCGTCGGCTTTGATCTTTATTGCCAGATGCTCAAGACCACGACCGCCCGGATGCAGGGACGCCGCGCCGCGCCGCCGGTCGAGGTCAGCCTGCACACGGATTTCCTCTGCCTAAGCGAGGCCCAGTTTCTCGATGCAGGCGGCGACCCACGGCTTGCGCCAGCTTATCTGCCAGTAAATTTTATCGAGGACGCACGGATGCGCATCGGTGCCTATCGCGCGCTTGGCGAGGTCATGATGCGAAAGGAACTCGACCAAATCGAGCGCGACTGGCGCGACCAGTTTGGTGTGTTTCCGCCTGCGGTAGTCAATCTCCTCCTCTGCGCCGCCATCCGGCTGGTGGCGGCTCACGCTGGCATCAGCGCCGTGGAGATCAAGGCGGGCAAACTCATGCTGACCCGCAACCACCAACACGTGCTCATTAGAGGAAAGTTTCCCAGATTGACAGCCACTGACCAGACCCTAATGTTGCGTGAATGTCTGCAAATGTTACGAAATTTCCGCCCATGAAAAATAGCCTACTGACCTCAGCCTTTCTCACCTTGTCCCTCATGCATCTTGGCAGCCCGCTGAGCATAGGAGAAACCGTCAACGGCATCGCCGCTGTGGTGAATGGAAAAGTCATTACCCGCTCTGAAGTCCGCGAGGCAGTCGAGGCGCAGGAGCAAATGATCCGCATGACCATCCGGGACACTGCCGAAGCGCAGTCTCGCTTGGCCGAGCTTCACGACAAATCACTCGATGCCCTGATTGAGCGCGAGCTGGTGCTCAGCGAGTTCGAGAAAATGGGCGGCGCCATCAAGGCTGAATATGTGGAGGACGAGATCAACAACATCGTGCGTCAGAATTTCGGCGGCGACCGCGACAAGTTCATCGTTGAACTCACCAAGAGCGGAATGACCCTCAAGAGATTCCGGGACCTTCAGGAAAAAATGATCATCGTTCAGGTCATGAAACAGCGTCAGATCAAGGAATTGACTCCGCCCACTCCGGCTGAAGTCGATGCCTTTTACAGCAAGAACGCTGAAAAATTCCGTGACAAGGATTACATCAAAATGAGCACCATCACGATCCCGAAATATCCCGCTGGCGACAGCGCCGCCTCACCGGAGTCTCAGAAGAAAATCATCGAAGAGCTTCGCACCAAAATCACTGGCGGTGCCGAGTTCGCCCAAATGGCCCGAACCTATTCTCAAGACAGTCGCGCATCGAGCGGCGGCTTGTGGACTGGCGAAGCTGGCAGTGCGGATTTCATTGAGCGCTCAACCATGGACAAGAGCATCGCTGAAGTGGCTTTTGCCCTTAAGACGGGCGGCATCAGCAAAGTGCTCGACATTGGCCCGAGCTATATGCTCATCCTCTGCGAAGCTAAGCGCCCCGGCACTTCGACCCCGCTCGACAAAGTCCGACCCGACATCGAAAAATTCATCAAATCAGAACGTGGTCGTGGTGCACTAAACGGCTGGCTCGCGAGTCTGGCCCGCAAATCCACGATTCAACCCGATAACGTGCGCGACACATTCTTGCGCCACGTTGCGAATAAGAACTGAGGTTATTTCGAGCTTGTCCCAAAGACGAGTATTTTTTAATCAGAATGTTTCTCGTGTGATTCCGGGTATTTCCGGGCATCTTGATGATTATCTGTGGACTGGTTGAGGACCTCTTGGTGGTTTTTGACGATCGCGGTTCTCTTTTTCGCATTCTCTATCTTCTCGCGGGCATGGCTCCGCTTGAGGTGTTGTTTTCTTTGCTCCTGCTGATGGTCTGTCGCGGCAGCTCAGGCGGCAGATCGCTCAATTCGCCGTGGCGGCTTCTCGGGCTTGGCTTGCTTGGGATCCTCGGCGATGGCTCGTGGCAGGCGCGCGAGCACCCAGAGGTTGTGCGTGAACACCGCCCAGCCACAGGCGCTCTCGCGCGCTGCAAAGCTGCGTCCTGCGGCGGGGTTGCCCAGGAAGACGTTCTTGAAGATCGCGACTCGCGCTTCGGTGCCGCCACGGCGTTTCATCCCGGCTTTGACTTCGGGGTCTTGCAGCAGCCGCGCCAGCTCCGCTGGATCGCGCGGGCAGAGGCCGCTGTTGATGCTTTGCCCTTGGAGATATTCCTCGCTCTTGCGGCTGAACATACCGCGGTCGCTCCAGAGTTTTTTGATCTGCAGCGGCTTGGCTTTGATGCGCTCAATGCAGGGCTCCACGAGGTTGCTGTCAGCGGGATTGCCTTCGTGCAACTGGTAGTCGAGGATCATTCCCTGCCAGCTTTCCACTAGGGTGAGTTTGTTGCCAAACTCGACTTCAGCATTGGCCTTACCACGCACGATGACCCCCACTTGCCCATCGTAGAGGCTGAGGATTTTTTCTCCGTTGCTCACTTGTCGGGCGCCGATGATGCGCTCGTGTGCTTGCTTGATGGCGGCGGGCAATTGCTCAATGACGCTGCTCAATGACGCTGCTCATGTGCGCTTCGATGACGCGCGCTTGCCCGGTGCTCAACCCGGTTTCTTCCCGCCGGGTTTGCAGCGCTGCGAGATGTGCCTGCGCGTGGGTTCCAACTCGTTTGGCGAGCTTTTTCATGCTCCGCAAAATACGCTTGCGCTGCTTCTTGCTGTCCTTCTGGCGACGCTGCGCTGCCATCGCCATGCACAGCGTGTTCATGTCACGCATGAAGTCCTCGGGTGACTGCGGCATGCGCTCTTTCAATCCGGCACGGCGGATGCACAGCGTCGCTTTCATCAGCGTGCGTGTGGCATCGCGCAGCAACACCCAGTCGGTGGGAAAGTGGATCGGAGCCTTGACCACCGTGGTGTCAAAGAAGGCGTCGTCGCAGCGCACGGGGTCTTGGAGGCCAAAGGGCGCGCTCTGGCCGAGCCGCACCGGCGCGGCGCACAAGGCGATGAGCTGGTCATTGATGGCCTGCATGCTCTCGGGCTTCACCCAGCGCTCGAAGCGATGGCTCGTGCTCTTGGCGAACACTTTGACGGAGTCCACCTCCCCGAGATGGAGCAACCATTGCAGCAGTGCACTGTCGGCCAGCCGGACGCAGAACTCGCGATGCGCCAGACCCAGCAGCATGCGCGCAACATTGGCCCGCAGGCACAAGGCGCTGAAGCGGGCAAAGCGCGCATTTTGTTTGGCCGTGCGTTTGCTCGGATCGATGCCCCTTATCGCGAATGGCCGCCTGAAGAAAAGCCTCATCGAGTTTTGATTCACTCAGGATGCGGTCGATGCGCAAGATCAGATCGCGCTGCTCGCGGTAATCCAGCGGGCCATAAATCGTAGGAAGTGCTGGACGAAGGGCAGGCTGAAAGGCAATGATGAGGGACATTCGTGACTGGGTTGTTGCTTGATACCACGATCATAGACCACGATCATAGACCACGATTTTGGGGCATGAAGTGCTTTTAGTGTCTTCATGCCTCACTTTTTTTCACTGCCAACGCAGGTGACTGCGGCTTCTCGGACCACTGGGACAGGCTCGAAATAGCTCATGGAACTAACTGGCGTGAACAAGGTAAACCTTGAACTCCAGCAAATTCATTCGCGCGCAGCCGCTGTATTCGTTGGAGTTCAAGCTTCAGCTTGTTCACCAGCGCTATGCCCATGACGAAAATTATACCACAAAACCAACAAGCCATCACCCGCCCGCCGTGATCTGCACGATCTCCAGCACATCACCGTCATTCAGTTCCGTGCTTACGTGCTCGCGAGGAAACAGCGCGCGCTGATTCAATTCCACGACGACTGGCTTTTCACCAAAGCCCATTTGATCAAGCAATCCCCGCACGGTGAGCGGCGAGTCTGCTTCATGCGCGATTCCGTTCACTTGCAATTTCATGCCGCGACCTCCGAGAGAATAGCTGCATCCCAATCTTTCCAAACCGGATCCAGTCCGTGCTTGCGCAGAATCTCTGCGACTTCCGATGCCGAGCGTTCATCGGCGATGCCGAACTGACCTTCCGCGCGATCACACGATTTCGCTTCTTCACGCTCCACGCGTTTGCCTTTGACCGTGAGATGCAGGTCATCACTTCCCTGCCCTGTGTAACCGCCGGGTTCCGTGTGACTGCCCGCGCTCATCATGGTGATGCCGACGGTCGCCAGCGCATCGCGCAATGGCGCAGGCTCGCGCGTGCTCAACACGATGCCCACTTCCGGGAACGCGAGCCGAAACGCGCAGATCGTCTGGAGCAGTTCGCGATCCGTGAAGGCGTGCTCCGGCTTGAACCCGCCCGCTGCCGGGCGCAGTCGCGGAAACGCCACCGTGTAGAAAGCCTTCCAGTGATGCTTATATAAATAGTCGAGGTGCGAAGCCAGACGCATCGCTTCCCGTTTCCACTCGGTGAGACCGAACAACGCGCCGATACCGATGCGGCGGAATCCCGCATCGCAGCCGCGCTCCGGGCAGTCGAGCCGCCAGTCGAAGTCGCGCTTCGGCCCCGCCGTGTGCATTTGCGCATACACTTCGCGATCATAAGTCTCCTGATAAACCACCAGCCCCTCGCAGCCCGCCGTGACCATGCGCTCATATTCGGGCCGCTCCATCGGGCCAACCTCGATGCTCAGCGCAGGCACAAATTCACGCAACGCGCGGATGCATTCCTCCAGATAACCTTCGCTGACGAAACGCGGATGCTCGCCAGCCACAAGAAGGATATTGCGAAATCCCTGCGCCACCAGATGCTGCGCTTCGGCCACGACTTGCTCAATGGTCAGCGTCACGCGGAGGATCGGGTTGTCGCGCGAGAAGCCGCAGTATTTGCAGTTGTTCACGCATTCATTCGAGAGATAGAGCGGAGCAAACAGCCGCATCGTGCGCCCAAAGTTTCGCCGTGTGATCTGACGTGACTCCCCCGCCATCGCCCCGAGCGCTTGGTCCGTCTTCGGCTGAAGCAGCGCCGCAAAACGCTCCACAACCGGCGAAGGCCGGGCGTCGAGGGCATCGAAATGCTGCGAGAAACTCATGAGTGCAGTGTTACGCATGAAATCGCGCGAGGCAAGATGACATGCGTCTTGGATTGCGGCAGCCCTGCTGACGCTTTTGAGCCGCAGCCTGCTGCGGCGAGCACGTCGAGGTGAAAGATTCCCTCAACCACCGCCAGCAGGCTGGCTGGTGAAAGCGGCAGCGGGACTGCCGCAGTCCAAGTTTTAACTCAATCTCCCATCAACGCCCGCATATGCGAACTCACCGCGCTCGCGAGTCCGACGACATTATATCCACCTTCCAGCACGGACACGATGCGACCTCCGCAGTTTTCATCGGCGAACTGCATGAGCGTTTTAGTGAGGCTCGCAAAGTCTTCGTCACCGAGCTTGAACTGCCCCAGCGGATCATCTTTGCGCGAATCAAAACCTGCCGAGATCATGACGAGGTCGGGCTTGAATTTCTGCGCAACATCCATCAGGCGCTCATGAATCGCGGCGGAAATTTCCTTCATCTCCGAACCTGCGGGCAATGGAGCATTGATGGTGCAGCCGCGACCCTTGCCCTCGCCATGCTCTTCCGCATGACCCGTGAAAGGATACCACGGCGACTGATGCACGCTGAAGAACAGGACGCTGCCGTCATCATAAAAAATGTCCTGTGTGCCGTTGCCGTGATGCACGTCCCAGTCCACGATCATGATCTTCTCCGCGCCGTGTTTCTTCTGCGCATGACGTGCGCCGATAGCGATGTTGTTGAACAAGCAGAATCCCATGCCCTGCGCCGGGCGCGCATGATGACCGGGCGGACGCACCGCGCAAAAGGCGTTCCTCAGTCTGCCGCTCATAACTTCATCCACCGCATTCATCACGCCACCAACGGCACGCAGCGCGATGTCGAATGACTTCGCACAAACCTGCGTATCGCCCGTGCTCAGTTCATGCGCCCCTGACGCAACGTCACGCTTTGCGGTCTCGAAATAATCCCGCGTGTGACACAGCATCACGTCATCCGGTTCCGCAGGTTTCTGCGTCAAGGCAATGGCCTCGTCGGTGATGCCCTGCTTGATGAGCGCGCCGGTAATCGCCACATATCGCTCAGGACATTCAGGATGACCCGCTCCCGTGTCATGCCCACGGAAAATGTCATCGAGAAGAAGGCCAGTGCGATGGTGAGACATGGGGAGCTTCAAAGTTCAATGTTTAAAGTTCACAGCCATCCCATAGGCCATTCCTGACGAGAGGCAAGGCCTTGTAGAATGAGGGATTGAGGGCCGAAAAGCGGGAAGGGCGAGTTGAGTTTTTTCATCTGATGGGCTTTACATGGGCTGGTGCTGTCCCATGAG
>JBBRNC010000031.1:0-45023 GCA_038230495.1 Verrucomicrobiales bacterium | reverse complement strand
GTCATTCCCAAATGCACGCCCAGCCAGCGTCCTCCGCTGAACTCGAAGATCATCTGCTTACCGTGGGTGTGGGATGCCTTAAGCTTCGATCCGGTCAGTCCGTGAACTAATCTGGCCACAGCGCATTCACGGAACACGCGCGACTTTTCATGCGCCGCGACAGAAACAATGCGATCCCCAATACCGGAAGCCCAGCGCCGAGAGTAATACAAAACCTCTGCGAGTTCCGGCATCTCAAGATGACTGGCGCTTCAGTGTTCCCGCTTTGCCATCCGGCCAAAGCGCGCCCTGCCGGACCCACTCGGTGAGAATGCGCTTTTCATCGGGAGTGA
The DNA here is from genome assembly GCA_038230495.1 of Verrucomicrobiales bacterium. GTDB lineage: Bacteria > Verrucomicrobiota > Verrucomicrobiia > Verrucomicrobiales > Verrucomicrobiaceae > VFKE01. The sequence continues at coordinate 44,691 of JBBRNC010000031.1, read as the reverse complement.
GGCGCTCGCCTACCGGGGGCATGGTCTTCGCGTGATTTTGTGTGCCATTGATGATGAGCGTGCTTTTCTCCGGATGCCCCGGCACGATGCGGGACGGTGACGCAAAAGCGAGTGCGCGATTTTCCATGCTGAAGAATGGGAGCGTTTCGCGGTTGTGGCAGGCCACACACTTCGCTTCCAACACGGGTTTCACATGGGTGACGAAATCAATTTTCCCGTGCGAGCTTTTCAGGGCCGAGACACTGAGCACATTCCAGTCTGCCGGCGCTGTTTCTGAATGTGAATTGGTTGGCGTATGGCAAGCCGTCAGCCAGCAAGCCACAGCGACTCCAGACAAGACGGTCATCAACGGAAGCTTCATGTCATTGCCATAAGAGATGAAGCACCGGGCGTCAAGCTATGCGACAAGGGAGCGCGGGCCTTCAGCCCGCATTAAGTTTCAGCACAGTGGAGAAACCCACGTTCCATATGCCGATCCATTGCTGAATAAAGCCTGCCGTGTTGAAAGCGGAGGATTGTGCTGCAAGTTGGATCCTTAACATTGCGCTTGTCCTTGATACTTGAATCCAACTACCGATGATTTCCAAGCTGCCACCGTGGGTCTGGGCTGGCGCATGGGCGCTGGCTTTCGTGGCGGGCATCGTCAACGTCATCGGACTGCTCGGCTTCGAGCATCAGACTGTCACCCACTTGACCGGCACCACCTCAATGCTCGCGGCGGCGATTGCCAATCTTGATTTAGCAGCAGTGCTCCACTTCGCCGCCATGATCGGCTCATTCATATCGGGCACGGTTCTGAGCGGATTCATCATCCAGGACAGCACGCTTCAGCTTGGGCGGCGCTACGGGATTGCCCTGATCATTGAGTCGCTGCTGTTATGCGCCGCCGTCCAACTCCTTACGCGCGGCAGCATCTTCGGCATGTATTCCGCTGCCTGTGCCTGCGGCCTGCAGAATGCGATGGTCAGCACTTATAGCGGGGCCGTTGTCCGCACCACACACATTTCCGGAATGTTCACAGACCTCGGCATCTTCCTCGGCCACCGGCTTCGGGGGTTGCCCGTAGATGCCAGACGGCAGCGTCTATGCCTGATCATCATATCTGCCTTTCTTTGCGGAGGCATCGCGGGCGCTGTTGCATTTCATCATCTTAGTTACGGCGCACTTTACATTCCCAGCGGACTTATCGCTGTCATGGCCACCATCTATGGGGCGAGCCAGCTTATCAAGCTGAGAAACAAATGAGTTGTGGCCGTAACTTACAACGCGCCTTCTGGCAGCACATCCACGCCGACGCTGAGCTCCGGTTTCCCTGCGCCGATCGTAATGCCGCGTAGAGGACTTACGTCATTGAAATCGCGACCCCAGGCGACGGTGATGTGGCGGCTGGAGGGTAGCAAATTGTTAGTGGGATCGGCATCCGTCCAGCCGAGTTCTTCTCCGCACCAGACAGAAACCCAGGCGTGCGAGGCATCGGCGCCGACGAGTTTGACTGTGCCGAGCGGCGGCATGGTTTCGAGATAGCCACTGACATAACGAGCGGGCAAGCCGATGGAACGCAGACACGCGATCATGACTTGTGCGAAGTCTTGGCAGACACCGCGCCGTTTTTCAAAGACGCGCTCGATCGGTGTGGCGACATCGGTGGCGGCTGGATCAAAGATGAAATCGCGATGGATGCGGCTGTTCAAATCACACACGCCTGCTAGCACAGGGCGCATGGCAGGGAATGAATGCTTCGCGTAATCGGCGAATATTTTCTCCGGCGTGATCAGCGGCGATGCAAAGATGAATTCGCTGGCTGTTGTCGCGGGATTCAGTTCATCCGCGCGGCAGGCATCGCGCACCAATTCCCACGAAGGCGAGGCGGCGGGATCGGGCGGAGTCGAGGGTGTGATTTCCACCAGGCTACGACTCACGACTTCCAGTTTTTTATGGGCGCCCTCGATTTCAAAATACACAGTGCCGTTTCCAAAGTAATCCGTGCGCGCCGCGCGTTCTCCCGGATCGGGAGATATGATTATCTCGTGCCAAGGACAGGCTTGAGATGGAAGACTACGCGGCGCGAGACGGGCCAAGTAATGACTTACCGTAACCGGGCTGTCATAAGTATAAGTTGTGCGATGAGTGATGCGGTAACGCATAAGTTCAATGTTCCCGCCGCGCGGCGTGGCTGAAGTAATGACCAGATAACCGGTCGGAAAGCTTTTCCAGATTCACACAAAGCCGATCACAAAGATTGGTGACGAAGTCGCGCGATTCCTCATTAAATTCTGAGAGCGCGGCCAGGTTCAGGCTAGCGAGATCAGATTGTAGAGCATCGGTCAGTTCTTTTTCTGAGGCCGAGAATGTTGCGCCGGGGCTTTGCTGTAATTGCGCCACTTGCCGCCCGAGCACTAGGAGCTGGAAGGCGGCGGAGCGGGGGTTTGTTTCATTGAGCATCAGCAAATCAAGCACGGGGGCGAGCAGCGGGCGCGCGAAGTGGAGACGACGGTAGGTCATGCTGCTGTCACCAATTTCCAGCATCGGCGTGAGCACACTTTCATCAGCGGATGTAATGGCTGCGCCCGCGAGTGTGAACACACCGAGCGCACGCTCTAGCCGTCGTCCGATTTCCAAGAAGCGCCAGCCATGTCCGCGTGTCATGTTCTCCATTTGCATGCCGCTGAACGCAGCGAGATCGAGCACGAGCGAGTCGAGCATCGCAAGCGCATCCGGGACGAACCATTGCTTGGTCGAGAGTTTCGCATCGCGCTCCAACCTATTGAGTAGTCTCCAAGTATCATCGGATAAGCGGTCACGCGCGGCGGCAGCGTTGAAGCGCACGCGAATGAGCAGATCGCGGATTCCGCCTTCTTTTTTGGGATCCTCCACGATCTTGCGCGCCATGGAACGGATGGAATTGAAGTCGTGAGATTTCGTCGTCTCGGGATCCAGCTTCAGTGCCTCAAGCAATTTCATGCACGCCTTGAGTTCGCGGCTTTGCAGCTCAGAGCCTTCGCCCGTGAGGCGTTGCAACATCGTGCGCAGCACGCGCACCGTCTGCTCTAGTCGCTCGGCATAACGGCCCAGCCAGAAAAGATGATCGGCCACGCGGCTGGGCACACCGCCGGGTGGTCGCGCAGGCCGGATGACAACGGGCTGTGAAGGAAGGAGCGTGGTCTGCTCCACTTCGCCATCAGTGAGCACCCAAGTGTCTTTGCTGATGCCACCGCTTTGCATCGTGACCACCAGTCCTCGCGATGCGGGGCTGACGCGCGTGAGACCTCCTTGCATGACTGTGCAGTTATTGCCCGAGGCATTAGTGAAGGTTCGCCACACCAGCGAGCGCGGCTGCAATGCGCCGTCCACAAATGTGGGCGTTGTCGAGAGATTCAAGACTTCTTGTGCAACCCAGTTGTGCGGCTTGGCGCGGATTTGTTCAAGCAATTCCGCACGCGTCCGCGCATCGGTTTGCGCAATGAAAATCGGTTCGCGTGTGCCGCGTGCGAAAGCGGGTTTCACCACCCAGCGTTCGGGATTGGAGAGGACCATTTGCAGCTCGCGCTTCTGTCCGCACCACCACGTTGGCACGCTGGGCAGCAGCAACTCTTCGCCGAGCAGGTGACGGCACAAGCCGGGCAGGAAGGGATGCATGGCGGGTGTCTCGATGACTCCGGTGCCGAGGCCGTTGACGATGGAGACATTGCCCGATCGCCAAGCCTCCACCAGCCCAGGCACGCCGAGCAGTGCGTCGGAGCGCAGTTCCAGAGGATCACAAAATGTGTCATCCACGCGGCGCACGATGACATCCACGCGGCGCAGGCCCTCAAGTGTTTTCAGATGAACGCGCCGGTCGCGCACCGTGAGATCCCCGCCTTCCACGAGAGGAAAGCCAAGATAGCGCGCCTTGAATGCGTGCTCGAAATATGTTTCGTTATATGGCCCCGGCGAATGCAGCACCACTGAAGGCGTGCCCCGGCGCGAGGGCGCAAGGGCGCGGAAGCTTTCGCGCTCCGTCTCGAAAAACCCTGCGAGCCGTTGCACGCGGCAGGCGCTGAATTCATCGGGAAATATATTCGAGAGGATGATGCGGTTCTCCAGCGTGTATCCCTTGCCAGATGGAGCCTGCGTGCGGTCAGCCAGCACCATCCAAGCGCCATTGGCATCGCGCACCAGGTCGGTGCCCATCGTCACCAGAAATTTTCCGCCGGGCGGCGTGATGCCATGCACTGGGCGGAGAAAACCGCGATTGGAAAAAATGAGCGACGGCGGCAGCTTGCCTTCGCTCAACAATCGCTGTGCGCCATAGATGTCTGCGAGCACGAGATTGAGAAGTCGCGCACGCTGAGACAGACCGGCGGCGATTTTTCGCGAGTCAGCGGGCGAGACGATGAACGGCATCAGATCGAGCGCCCAGGGTCGGACGGTGCCGCTGGCGTCATCGTAGATGTTGTAAGTGACGCCGTGGTCGCGCAGCATGCGCTGAATGGTTTCGTGCCGTCCCCGAAGATCCGGCGCGGCATGTTGCGTCAGCATTTGACCGAATATTTTCCAGTGCGGCCGCAGCTCACCGGAGCGCTCCATCATTTCGTCATAGACTCCCGGATCGGGCCTATAGCCACTCAGCAAACTCCTCTCCAGCGGGTTGCTGGCCGCAGGAGATGAATTTGTAGGCGTGGTCGCGAGGAACTGCTGCATGATATTTGGCGCACTTTTGATTCGTCGATGACGAAACAACCTCGTGAACTACATGTTTTATACACGCAAGTCGAGTGTGAATGGAAACTCACGATTCCGTTCCTCAGGCGGCAGGCTGATTCGGCCCGGCGTGTGACCCATCGGAATGAAGCGCGCGTGGCGGCGGCTCTCGGCTTCATAGGCATTGACCGGAAATTTTTCATGGCTCAATCCGCCCGGATGCGCGACGTGATAAGTGCAGGCTCCGAGACTGCGGTTGTTCCAGGTATCGATCAAATCAAACACCAGCGGCGCATGGACGGGAATGGTCGGTTGCAAACAATTCGGCGGCTGCCACGCGCGATAGCGGACGCCCGCGACATATTCGCCGACGGTTCCCGTGGGATGCAGTGGCACGCGGCGTCCGTTGCAAGTCACGACAAAGCGCGGATCAATCATCCCGTTCATCTTGACCTGCACACGCTCCAGCGAGCTGTCCACATAACGCACCGTAGTGCCGGCGGCAGAATCTTCACCGAGCACATGCCAAGGTTCGAGTGCGGTGCGAATCTCCATGTTAACACCGTGCTGCACCATGCTGCCGATGGCCGGAAAGCGAAACTCAAAGTGCGGCGCGAACCATTCCGGCTTGATCTCGTGACCGTGATCCGTCATGTCATTGAGCACATCGACAAAGTCTTCCCAGATAAAATGCGGTAGCAGGAAGCGGTCGTGCAGTTCCGTGCCCCAGCGCACCAGTGGCTGGTGATACGGCTGTCTCCAAAAACGGGCGATGGCGGCTCGCAACAGAACATGTTGCGCCAGGCTCATGCGCGAGTGTGGAGGCATTTCAAACGAACGCAATTCCACCAGACCAAGCCGTCCGCTGGAGCTGTCGGGCGAGAAGAGTTTATCGATGCAGAACTCCGCGCGGTGCGTGTTCCCAGTCACATCAATCAGCAGATTGCGGAAGACGCGATCCACCAGCCACGGCGGCACATCTTGATGATCGGGAATTTGTTTGAAAGCGATCTCCAGTTCATAGAGAGCATCGTTTCGCGCTTCATCCACGCGGGGATGCTGGCTGGTCGGGCCAATACAAAGTCCGCTGAAGAGATAGCTCAGCGAAGGATGATTATGCCAGTAGCCCAGCAGCGAGCGCAGCAAATCGGGCCGACGCAGGAGTGGTGAATCTGAAGGCGTGGCTCCGCCGAAGACAATGTGATTGCCGCCGCCAGTGCCGGTGTGCCGTCCATCGACCATGAACTTCTCTGTGCCCAATCGCATGAGCCGCGCCTCTTCATAGAGCGTCGTGGTATTGTGAACCAGTTCGTCCCATGAATGTGCGGGATGCATGTTGACCTCGATCACGCCGGGGTCGGGCGTGACCTTGATGACTCTGATGCGCGGATCGTGCGGTGGCGGATCGCCCTCGATGATGACCGGCATCTCCAGCGCGGCGGCGGTGTCTTCAATCGCCGAGACGAGATCAAGATAATCCTCCAACTCCTCCACCGGCGGCATGAAAATGTGCAGTCGTCCCTCGCGCGGCTCGAAACACATTGCGGAGCGAATGATGGAGGATGCAGACTCGCCCTGTGCTGGCGGCAATTGGCCGCGCGATTCCGGTTTGCCCTGACTGCTGGGGCGCAGTTCATCCGCCTCGCGCAATGTCGTGGCGACTGCGCGGATGAAATTCTGACGGCTCTGAGTGCGTGGAAGCAGGGGAGGTTTTTCTTCAGAGGGATCGCGTGGGTAAATCCACGGATAATCTTTTTTGGCGACCCACGGCAATGAGTCGAGCGGCAGCCGCAGTCCCATCGGGGAATCGCCCGGCGTCAGATACAATTTTTCATCCCGCATGAACCACGAACCTGTCTGCCAGCGAAGTTCACCATTGGCCCAGCCGCGCTTGATAGGCAGCGCGAAGCCGACGATTTCACCCAGCCCTTGTTCGAAGATGCGCGTCAGGCGTTTGCGCTCCAGCTCATCCTTCAGGTTAGATTGCAACGGATCAACATTGGAAGGCAGCCTGCGCTCTTTCCAAAGATAGTAATAGATGTCTTCATAGCCGGGAATCAACCATTGCGGGTCTGCCCCGAGTGCCGTCGCGAGCGTAAGCGCGAAGTGCTTCGCGTCTTTCGCCGTGTGCCCGTAGTCCTTCAATTCATCGGCGATGAGAGCGTCATTCTCCCAGACAGCCACGCCGTCCTTCCGCCAGAAACAACCCAGAGCCCAGCGCGGGAGTTGTTCACCGGGATACCATTTGCCCTGACCGTAATGGAGCAGGCCACCAGGCCCGAACTGTGCGCGCAAGCGCTTGATGAGTTCACTGGAGAGCACACGCTTTTGCGGGCCGACGGCGGCATCATTCCATTCTTCACCGTCTGGATCGTCAATGCTCACAAATGTCGGCTCGCCGCCCATCGTGAGTCGCACATCATGCGCCCGCAGATCGGCATCCACGCGGCGACCGGCTTCATCAATCTGCCGCCATTGTTCTTCCGTGTAGGGCTTCGTCACGCGCGGCGATTCATGAACGCGCGTCACGGTCATCTCGAACTCAAACTTGGTCTCACAAGGCCCCACCATTCCCGTGATGGGAGCCGCGCTCTGCGGATCGGGCGTGGCTGCCAGCGGGATGTGGCCTTCACCGGTGAACAAGCCGGAAGTTGGATCCAATCCTACCCAACCCGCGCCCGGCAGATACACCTCGCACCATGCGTGTAAATCCGTGAAGTCGCTCTCCGCGCCGCTCGGCCCATCGAGGGCTTCTTGATCCGGTTTAAGCTGAATCAGATAGCCAGAAACAAAGCGTGCTGCGAGACCCAACTGCCGCAATAACTGACAGAGAAGCCATGCCGAGTCTCGACACGAACCGCTCATGATCTCCAGCGTTTCCTCAGGAGTTTGGATGCCCGGCTCCAGACGGACGAGATAACTTATGTCCTCTGAGAGTTTCTTGATCAGGCCGACGAGGAAATCAATCGTGCGCGGATTACCTTCGGCAAATGCAGCGCGTGAAGTTGCCAGATAGGTCGTGAACTTTGGCGTTAATGGCAGCTTGAACTGGTAGGGGTCAAGCTCATGCGCCAGCACGGGATCGTAGGCGAAAGGAAACTTCTCCGCGTCAGGTTCGAGGAAGAAATCGAAGGCGTTGAAAACAGCCATCTCCGCGACGAGGTCAACTTCCACGCACAGTTCGGTGGCCTTTTCAGGGAAGACAAGTCGCGCGAGATAATTCGACTGCGGGTCTTGTTGCCAGTTGATGAAATGCTTCTCCGGCAGCACTCGCAGCGAGTAGGCAAGGATGGGCGTGCGCGCATGGGGCGCGGGCCTCAGCCGCACCACATGTGGCGAGAGCGACACTGGCCGATCATAGAGATAGCGGGTGACGTGACGGAGAGCGACGTGAATGGGCATGAGGATGGAAACGCGCGAGGCGCACCTATCGTCTAGCAGACGCCGTGCCATGAAACGCCCGCCCTTTTCGGCCTGTCCGTTACTCGGCGAGCAGCTTCTCGATTTTTTTATCGAGATCGTCATCAACGTCAGCATCCACAACGACGCCCTTTTTGTTGATGAGCCACATAGTTGGAATGCTGTCGATCCCGTATTTTTTTACATAGGGATTCTCCCATCCTTTGCCGTCGAAATATTGGGGCCAAGGGATGTTATTGTCCTTGATGACCTTTTTGAGGGCGGCTTCATCTTCATCGAGCGAAATGCCGATGATCTCCAGACCTTTGCCATGGAGCTTATTGTAAGTCTTGATGACTTCTGGCAGTTCCTTCATGCAAGGGCCGCACCACGTGGCCCAGAAATCAATGAGCACGACTTTACCGCGCAGCTTTTCCACATCCACATCTGATCCGTCCACGGCTTTGAATTTTAACTCCAACGGCTTGCTCATGAGTTCAGTCATCGCCTTGTCGGACTCGATTCTTTCCTTGGCCATGGCGGCGATTTCAGCATTCGTATTTTTGGCCAGTTCCGTCAATACAGCCGGAAGGCGGGCCGGATCCATGTCGGCGATCATTTCTACACGCGACTGGATGAGGCCTAGGTTGTCCTCTGAATCAGGGAAAGCGGTGAGATGTTCCGCGAGAAATTTTTCCCATTCGGCAAGCGGCAACTTTTCGTCCTCCACTTGATCGGAAAGTAAAGTGAGTCGCGCAGTGCTCGCATTTTGTCTCAAGTCCTTTGGAGCATCCGCAGCGGCAATGATCTGGGCGTAGAGATCGACGGCGGGCTTCGATCCTGCGGGCAACGGCAGCCCCAGAGAATCACGACCTTCGAGTATGTTGGCTTCAAAGCTGAGCACGTTCCAGCGCAGCGGACTTTCGGGGAAATGCTTGCGGAACTCCGCGATGAGTTTGTCCGCCGCCTCGTAGTTGCGTTGCAAAAATTCGGTGAACTCCTTCTGGTCGGGCTGCAAACTCTCAGGCGGTTCCGCATTCATCAAGTCCTCGATCTTTGCGAGAAGCTCCTCCGGCGTAGCCTTCTCATCAGACTTAGCGGCGATGAGAGACAAGGTCGCCGTTGCAAAGATGGCACATGTCAGAAGGCGATGTAGAATCATAGGTGAGCGGGAGTTCAGATTAACCGAGATGACGGGGGGCTGACAAGGGCTAGATTCGTTCCGATGGATTCTGCAAAATGTTAGCAACTCACATCGCGCACGGAGCCGCCTTCAAGCAACAGGCGGATTTCTCCCAGCGCTTCAGCTTCGCGTTTGGAGTGCGTTACGTGCAGCACGGTGATCTGGTGTTCGCGTTGCGTTCGTTGAAGGAGTGAGATGAGACCATCTTGGGTGTCTTCATCGAGGAACGAGAGCGGTTCGTCCAGAAGTAGAACGGATGGCTTTGCAGCAAGGGCGCGGGCCAACGCGACTCGTTGCCTCTCACCGCCGGAGAGACCTTGTGGCTTGCGATCCAGTAGATGCGCGATGCCGGTTTCATCAGCAAGCTGTTGCACGCGAGTATGAATTTCATCTGCTGGCAGTTGCTTCATTCGCAGCGCAAATCCGATCTGCCCGCGCACGGTCATCGTCGGAAACAAGGCGCCGTCTTGCGGCACATAGCCAAGGCCGCGCACTCCGGGCGCGTCGAATGTCACATCACGATCACCGAGCAGCACCCGTCCTGATTGAGGGCGACGCAAACCACAAATGATCTCCAGCAGAGTCGTCTTGCCCGCACCAGTTTTCCCCATCAGCACCGCATACTTCCCGGATGGAACATTGATGGAAACATTTTCCATGCGGAATGCGGGCGCGTGCCAAGTGATGTTCTCGATGCGGATCATGCGCGTTCTCCTGTCATGCGAATGGCCATGAGCACGATCATGGAAATCGCGATCATCAACAGACTTACGGCCACGCCTTGCTGCAATTCACCCGCGCTCCATGCCAGAAAAACACTGGTCGGCAGCACCTCAGTCTTCATGCGCGTGGCTCCAGCAAAAACAAGGACTGGCCCGAACTCGCCTAGGCTGCGCGCCCAAGCAATGCTCCCCGCCGCGAACATGCCACGTCGCGCAGAGGGTAGCGTGACATGCCACACGGCCTGCCATCGGGTGCAGCCTAGCGTCATCGCCACATCTTCGGGTCGTGAAGCAAGATGATCGAACACGCCGCGCATGGTGCGGATGGCGAACGCCGCTGCGATGACCACTTGCGCCAGCACCACGGCCCCGACCGTGTAAGTCACCGGCACCACGCTCTCGATGCCCTGACCGAATTTGGTTTGGAAAAACATCAGCAGACAAATCCCCACCACCATCGGCGGCAGCACGATCGGAATATCTAGCGCCGCATCCACCAACGCATGACCGGGGAACCGCCGTCTCGACATGAGATAGCCGATAGGCACCGCGATGATGACTGAAAGCAATGCCGACACGGTGCAAGTGATGAGGCTCAAAACGGTGGAATACTGAATCTCACGCGACACCAGCACTTTCCACATTTCCAGTGGCGTGGTGAACGTCGCCGTCGTCACCACCAGCGCGCCCCAGAAGGCGAGATAGGCCGCGCAGATGAGCGCTAGGACGATCCAGAAGCTTTTGTTCATGGTAGCAAACGACGTGAGGAGGCTCTAAATAATGTGTGCTCGCAGCGGTTAAACGCGCTGATTTAAGAGCCTACTTACGTCGTCTGCTACTATTGTTTCCAGCAATTTTGGATTTCCAGAATTGTTGCTTTGCGTGGCAAACGCGATACACTCACGCGATGACCGCTGTCCCTAAAAAATTCGTCGTTGGTGAGAACGGTGCGCCATTGGAGGTGATCATTGCCTGGTCCGACTATCAAGATTTAGCCGAACGGCTTGGCTGGGATTTGAATGCTCAGGAAGCGGGTGAGTTGCAAGAGGCCATCAATGAGTGGAAGAGTGGCAACCGGAGTGCATTTGTTCCGCTTTCAACATTGAAGTGATGGCCACCATTGTCGTCAATCGCCGAGCACGAAAATACATCGAGCGCATGGACGCGCGCATCAAGGCGCAACTCATCGCAAAACTTGAGGCGCTTGCCCAAGACCCTGAAAATGCAACCAACGTCAAGCCGATGGAAGGCGAGTATGTGGGTTGTCATCGTTTGCGTCATGGCGACCTGCGCGTGATTTACCATTGGGACCGGCAGCAGGATGCAATTGTCATTCTTGCCATTGGGCCGCGTGGAGACATCTATAAATAGTCTGGCTTCATTCGCCGGCAAGCTTGAATCCCTGCTTCTGAAAAATGACTCCGCCGTGATCGGGTGATGCAAGATAACGCGCAAATTCAAGTGCCGCTTCTTGCTGCACGCTGCATGACAAGACAGCCGCGCTGGCGTGATCGAGATGACGGGAAAGCTCCGGCACCTCCACGGCTTCGAGTCCCTTGAATTGCGGCACGGTGGAGTCCCACACGAATGCGGCATCGACCGCGCCTAACTGCACATCGGCGGCAACTTCAGTGACGCTGGGCTTCATCACGACGGCCTTTTCCTCAAGCTTCTGCCATTGCGTGATGAGCAACTGCCGCGTGATTTTTCCGATGCTCGCGCTCTCGGGATTCGGCAGCGCAAGCTTCACATCAGGGCGCAAGAGATGGGCAATGGTGCGGATGTTTTTTGGATTGCCTTGCTTCACCGCGATCACGCAATGCTGCTCTGTCAGTGGCAGGGTCTTGCGCAGCAGATTTTTTTTGCGCGCATCTTCCAGCGAACCGTCATCGGCCACGATGATAAGATCGCCGCGCTTCGCCACCTGTAACTGACTGAGCAGGGTCCCCGTGGGGCCGTATTGCAGGCGCACTTCGATTCCATGTTCCTTTCCATATTGCGCGGCGATTTCTTCCACGGGCTTTTTCATATTCGCCGTGCAATAGACCGTGAGTGCTGGCCGGTCTTTGCAAGCTGTCAGCAACACGAGCGCCGTCAGGAATAACCAGCCTATGTAATGGCGCTTCATAGCATCAACCCGCCTGCTGCATGAGTTCTATCACGCGATCAATTTCTGATTCTGTATTGTAGAAATGAGGGCTGAATCGCAAGTGAGGCACACCGGCGCGATTGTGGCGCAGCGAGACCACAACGCGATTACTGGTCAGATGCTCGAATATTTTTTCCAGTGGCGCCCCACCGTTGCGAGTAGCTGTCGTGATGCCGGATGCAGATGAGCCGCTTGCTGGTGGAAGAACGCTGAACCCTTGTGCTTCAAGTCTCGGCACGAGATGCGCCTTTAACGCCAGCAGCCGTGCGCTAACATTCTCGATCCCGATTTCTAGCAGCATCTCCAGCCCCGCCTTCATGCCGATGATGCCGACTGCATTCAATACGCCCGGTTCATAACGGCGTCCGCCTTGCTCGAACTGCACCTCATCCTGCGCGATGAAGTTTGGCGACTTCACATTCCAAGCGCCGATCAACGAGGGCCGCAGCATGTCTTGCAATTCCTCGCGCACATAAAAAATGCCCGCCGCCATCGGGCCGAGCATCCACTTGTGCGCATCGGCACTGAGGAAGTCCACGTAGTCCACACGCGTATCAAAAGCGCCGATGGTCTGAATGGCATCGAGGCAGAAGAGCACGCCGCGCTCGCGCAACATCTTCCCGATAGCGTTCACATCAATCCGGCAGCCCGTGAAGAAATGGCATGAAGCAAGCGCGACCATCTTGGTCTTTGGCGTCAGCACGCGTTCGACGGCCTCTGCAGTCACAGCTCCCGGCACGTCGGTTTTCACAAAGCGCAGCACCACGCCATGTCGCTGCAAGTCCATCCACGGATACACATTCGCTGGGTAATCATCGTGATAACACACCACCTCATCACCCGCCTGCCACGGCAGGCCGTTCGCAACTAGACTAAGCCCAAGCGATGTCGGCCCGAGTAGTGAAATCTCCGATACCTTCGCGCCGATGAGTTGCGCTGCCACCACGCGAGTTTCATTGAGCGTCCGCCAGACCTCACCGCTCTCCTGATGAGATAGACAGCACATCTCAAGATAATCCTGCATCGCTTGAACGACGCGGCGTGGAAGAATGCAAACACCCGCATGGGCCATGAAAATGGAATCCCGCGCGACGGGAAATTCCGCGATGCGGGTAGATTCGGAAGAGAGAAGAGATTCGAGAGTCATGGCATTTGTTGGAGTTCAAGCTTTAGCTTGTCCGGGCCAGAGGCACCGGACGACACACAGGCCAGAGGCACTGTGTTACTGCTACACCACCCGCAGCGTGCGTTCGCCTTCTTCGATGAGTTTCCAGAAGCTTTTCGACTGACCGAGAACTTCGTCTTCACCGGCGCTGCCGAGATTGCTGCGGAAGAGAAAATCCTGCACGGTGTTTTTGCTCAGCACGCGATGGACGCGGATGTGGCCACCTTCGACTGCGAAGTAAATGCGGTAGTCGCCAGCACGGCAGCGATAGAGCTTGGATTTGCCACGGGCGAGGACGCCGAATTTTTTCGCGAGGCGTTCTTCCTGATCAACTTCGTCAGGCTGGATGTTCAACGCCTCAAGCAGCGCGAACTGGATCGGCGTGGGCAGCTTGGAGAGTTCGGCGGCACTGATTTCATTGAAGACGATCTGGAGCATGAAGTTTATGTTAGCGAGGGCAGGGGCGACGCCAAGCGCAAATCACTCAAGGGTTTTTCCGCGTGCCACTCGGGATTGGTTGTGCTAGCGTCACGACTTATGGCGACGACGGCTTACGAGTGGGGCAATTCGCGGCGATCCTCCTTTCAGGTGGAGCGATGGTCGTGGAGTCTGCGCGGCTGGCTCTGCGTGGCACTGGTGATGGGGGTGGCATTTCATTGGTGGCTTTATTTTCTGTTCAACAATTTGGAACTCGGAAAAAATTCCTCATTGAAGATGCTTCAAGAAACGCCGCGTCACGATAGAGTGACCATCAATCCGGAATTGCTGAAGGAACAGAAAGCGGTGCAGAATATCCCGGATATTCTCGCGCCATCTGACGAGCCGCCACAGCCACATGTGAAGGCGGATATTCAAGACATTGTGGACTTGCTCCCAGAGAACAAAGCTTTCGATCTCACGCCGCAGGTCAGTAAGGTGACAAATTTCATCCTGCCCGACAGCACGCCGACGGCGCAGCAGATCGCATCGTCACCTTCGCTGGCGGCAGTGGCGGACAGTTTGCCCGGTGTTGATTTGATGACGGCTGCGAGTGCCTTGAAAAGTTCTGCGTTGAACAAACCGCTGAGCACCAAGCAGCTCGTGCTCCCCGGTGCGCCGGACAAGCAAAACGAGGGCGTGGATAGTAAACTCATCGACCAGCTCAATCATCAGCAGAATGCAGGCAATGAGGCCAACAAGCGCGTGCGGGGATTCAGCAATCTCGATGACCTCGTGAACCGCGGCGGCAAGGTCAATGCCAGCACCGCGCCGATTTTGATGCCGACAGATTTGCTCTTTGAATACGGCAGCGACGAACTTGCGGAGAGTGCCCGCCTCAGCCTGATGAAACTCGGCCTGCTCATTCAGCGCAATCCCAACAACCGCTTCATCATCGAAGGTCACACGGACAATTTCGGCACGGCTGAATATAATAATGCACTCAGCCAGCGCCGCGCGAATGCGGTTGTGCAATGGCTCATCCGTTCGCTGCGGCTCGACACCGGGCGCGTGCAGGCGGCAGGACTTGGAAAATCAAGACTTCTCGTGCCCGACGGCAGCATCGAGGATCAGGCCCTGAACCGCCGCGTGGAAATCAAGGTGCGCCCCTTGCGCTGACCGAATCGGAGTGTGGCATGACGGAGCAAGAAACGCCCCGGCGGGATAAACGCACTGAATGGAGGAAGCAGATGCTTCTGCGCTGGGTGGTGTTTGCCTTGCTCATGGCGCTGTTCGCTATCGCCTATCTGAAGATCGGCACTCTGCTCATCACGCAAACGAACAACACGGACAAGCAGATCCGCGGGCATGACCAGCTTCATAACATGCGCTTAGCGACCGCGACCCGTTCGGACCTGACGCCGGACTTTCGCAAGGGCTTCTCCGCGCCATTGCTGAACTTTTTTCCGCATCGCACCGACGGAGTGGTGCAGCCGCTTTGGCCGTGGGTGGCCGCGTGGTTTGCCGATGGCAATCATAAGCTCGCCGAGGCGGACATGAGCAGCGAGGTGCCAATCTCCGACCAGAGCCGTGAGTTCTTCAATCGCGGTCGATGGTTTCATGTGTTCATGTCGCTCACGTTCCTGATCATACTGGGGTTCGCCGCATGTCGCATTTTTACGCTGCCTGCGGCGGTCAATCTGGTGCTGCTGGGCGGTCTCGGTGCTCTGTTGCCGCGCTCCGCTTACTTCCAGCCGGAGCCGCTTTATTTTATTCTGTTCTTTCTCACTTGGGTGGCCTGCGTGTGCGCGCTGATGCGTAATTCGCTGTGGATTTATGGATTGATCGGCGTGCTCGGCGGAGTGGCTTACATGACCAAGGGTTCCATCTCTCCGTTGCTAATGATTTTTGTCGGCGTGAGTTCGCTGCGCTGTGTGTGGGAGTTACTCACCGCGCGGCGACAAGGCTCCGTGCTCTCAAGCACTAACCTCTGGCACTGGCGGAATCATTTGATCGGAGTCGTCGTGCTGGGCGCGGCGCATTTCATGACTATCGGACCGAGGCTGGCGCAGTCGCAGGATAACTTTGGCGATCCCTTTCATAGCTATCCGGCTTATTGGATGTGGATGGACAGCTTTGGCGGGCCAGAGACGATCAACGATCCCAAGACGTGCTATGGCTGGATGGATAAGCACAACTCTCGCGATGAACTCCTCGCGATGCTGCCCGCGGATCGTCCATCGCTCAGTAATTATCTGCGCACCCACTCACGAGAAGAATCGATCACGCGATTGCAGGATGGAACCTGGAACAAGGTCAGCGAATTCTTCTGGCCAAAGCAGACTGCTATTGCGAAAAAATCTGCAATCCAGAAACCTTGGCGCGGCGTGCTGGAGTGGCGTGGCATTTATCTAGCGTGGCTCTTTTTCGTTCTGCTCGCGTTGGTTATTCTTTTATTCTGGGGCGCACCGAAACCGGAACACGCCGGGCATCTTGTCCTTCGTCACGGAACAGTGGCCACGATACTTTTTGTCGTTGGTTGCCTAGCAGCTTATGCACTGGCCTATGGTTGGTATGCACCTATTGCGCGAGGCGATGGAGACCGTTTCACGCTCTCGCTCTATCTTCCCTTGGTGTTCAGTCTAATCTGGGGCGCGGAGAGCATCATGCGGCGCATACGTCTGCGACATTGCAGCGCATGGATCACGCGCGGCTATCTCGCTGCGCAATGGCTATTACTCGCCGCGCTTACATGGCGTGTGGTAGAGATTTTGCGGTCGCCGAATTTTTATAATGGTTGATCCTATATTTTCATGGCCAAACCCACACCCACACTTCTGCTTTGTTTCGATTTCGACGGCACACTCGTTCATCACGAGGGCGAGATGCCGTTCCATCCAGGGATGGGGGAAATGCTGCGCGAGTTCAAGCGGCGCGGCGCAGCGTGGGTGGTAAACACAGGTCGCGGACTCAATCAGACGCTTGAGGGATTGGCGATGCATAACATCTTCATGCTGCCGGATTACATCATCGCGCAAGAATGTGAAATCTACCGGCCCGGTTTCTTCAAGCCATGGAAGGATTTCGGTTCATGGAATCGCAAGGCGCGCGCTGCCCACGATCACTTCGTGGAGAAGCATTCGCAGTTTCTCGCAACGATGCAGGAGCATGTGGCAGTGAACACCACCGCGGAATTTCTCAATGGCGACTTCGGCCAAGTTGGCATCGTCGCAAAGGATGAGCCGGAACTGGATGAGATCTGCAAAGTCATC
Source organism: Verrucomicrobiales bacterium (assembly GCA_038230495.1). Lineage (GTDB taxonomy): Bacteria > Verrucomicrobiota > Verrucomicrobiia > Verrucomicrobiales > Verrucomicrobiaceae > VFKE01. The sequence continues at coordinate 27,704 of JBBRNC010000031.1, read as the reverse complement.
GAAGTGAAAGCTGCGCGGCAGTCCGAGATTGGTTATCATCGCAATGGCCGTTACTTGCGATTTTGTCACGCCGATTACAGCAAGGGCACTGCGCTGCGCGAACTGTCGCGCTTGCTGAAACTGCCAGCGGAGCGCGTCTTCGCTGCTGGAGATAATTACAACGATGTCACCATGCTCGACCGACGCATCGCTGCGCATATCGCCTGTCCGGGTAATGCGCTTGATCCAGTCAAGTCACTGGTTCGGGAGCGCGGTGGTTTTGTTTCCAGCAAGCCAGCCAGCGAAGGCATGATGGAAGCGCTAGAGCATTTCTTTCTCAAGCGTTGAACAGGCCGCGAATGGAGAGATGCTTTTTATCTTCGGCAGAAAGTTCGCGCCATGTTCCAGCATTAAGCTCGAGTGACTTCATCGTCAGCGCCCCGATGGCCACTCGCATTAAGCGCAACGTCGGGAAGCCGACAGTGGCAGTCATGCGGCGCACTTGGCGATTCTTACCCTCGATGAGCTTGAGTTCGATCCAGGAGTCAGGAATGCTTTTGCGCTCGCGAATCGGCGGAACACGCGGCGGATGATCTGGCGCGGGATCGAGCAGTAGGGCCTTGCAGGGTAGCGTCGTGAAGTCTGGCAGCTTCACACCATGCCGAAGTTTTTCCAGATCGTGTTCAGCAGGGATGCCTTCGACTTGCGAGTGATAAGTCCGTTCATGCGCTCGCTTAGGATTGAGCAGTGTCGCATTCCAATGCGCTTCATCGCTGAGCAGAATCAATCCCTCTGAGTCCGCGTCGAGTCGGCCAATGGGGAAGACATTTTTGGGAAAGCCAAACTCAGCCAGCGTGCGATGCGATTCATGCTCCTTCGTGAATTGCGAGAGGATGCCGTAGGGCTTGTGAAAGGCGATGAGCACGGGAGGCGGAAGAATGGAAGAATGGAAGAATGGAAGAATGGAAGAATGAGTGAAATAACTAATGCGGGATATTCCATCATTCCAATCTTACATTGTTCCAATTTTACCTCGCTTGATCAAGTGCATCATCCACCACAGCGGATTGATGAATAGCACCAGCAGCAGGATTTTGTGATACTCAAATCCTAGATGCATCATTTCCGTGACGGTGCTGTGGAAGAAGTAAAGCGTGATCCCAAAAAAGAGGGCGATGCGGCGGTTGAGCACTCCGAGAAAGGAGAATAATTCCAACGGCAGCGCAGCGCCAAGTAGGATCGTGGCCACCCAGGGATGATCGAAAATAAATTGCGCCAGCCATTGCACATCGTTGCCCGGGCCAGTGTCGCCGTATTTAGCCATACCGCTCGACTTGACGATCTGGAGGCCGAAGTAGCGTGAATCTTGGAACCAGAGGCCGCCACTTTCAACGAGCTTGCTGATGGCCGAGACTACATAGGTGGACATGACGACCTGCCGCGCCCAGTCTGCGGCAAGCTGGACATTGTTGAGGCTGCCGGGCGCGAGAGGCTTGTTGCGGCGCATGGTCGCGCACCACAAGGCGGCGAGCCATTGGGAAAGTAGCACCAGCGTGGTGATCTGGACGGTATGATTGATCGCGCCTTGTGAATTCAAGAGCGCACCCATCGCGAAGCTCAGTGCCAGCGGAAGCACCAGCGTAATCACCGGTGCGATGTTGAGCACATATAACAACAAGCAGACGCCTGCGAGCGGCGAAAGCCATGATATGATTTGCGGGTTTCCGCAAAAGGTAACGTCGAGCCACACTGCGATCCCGTGAGGCCGTGGCAGCGTGGTGAAAGTCAACGGGCGGGATATCGGCGGCCACGCGCACCATGCGATACCTACGCGAAAGAGAAATGTTTCCCATGCGGCGTGACGCATTGGCTCCCAAGCGAACAATGATCGCAGGCAGGCGAGCCAGCCGGAGCGGGAGGGTGATGATGCAGTGTCGGCGGCCATCAGATGTCTCCCACGCGTTTGGTTTTCTGCACGATCTTTCTGTCTTCGAGCGTGATGTCCACTTGCTGCAACCGGAAGTGTTTATGCTTAAGCACTTCGTCCTTGTTGGGGCTGGTGTCGCGATATTGGCGCAGGATGGCATCGCCCGCAGGACGGCATTCTTCACCGGACATTTGGACGATTCTCTTCGAGTATTTGCCGCCTTGCTTTTCGGCTTCGCTTTTGAGGCGTTTGACCTCAGTTTTCAGAAGGGCGTCGTAACCTTTTTTCACCGCCGAGGGCCAAGTGCCGAACGTTTGCCAGAGCGGGATGGGCTGATCGTTCTCATCCGTCACATAGACATAGTAAGCCGTAGGCTCGAACGTCGAATACATCGGGAAATTCGAGAACGGATACCACTCGCCTCGCTGGGCCTGCACGGGATGGTTCCGCGTCAACCAAGGCACGATGATGGAGGTGATGATGACGAACAGCCAGAGAACCCGCATCGGGTTCCAGGCGATCCAGAGCCATCGGCGAATCATGACTGGCATCCGTTTTATTTAACCGGGGCGACAGCCGGCGAGACATTTGATTCTAGTGGAGCAATATTCAAAAGCTCGACTTCAAAAATGAGCGCGCTGCCGGGTCCGATTTCTGGTCCTGCGCCGCGATCGGCATACGCGAGTTTAGAAGGGATGAAGAGCTTCCACTTGGAGCCAAGGGGCATGAGCTGGAGAGCTTCGACCCAGCCGGGGATGACGCCGCCGACGGGAAAGGTAGCGGGTTCTTTGCGATCCACGGAACTATCGAAGACTTTTCCACTCACGAGTGTGCCGTGGTAATGGACGGTAACGGTATCGCTTGCGGCGGGTTTTGCGCCGTCGCCTTTTTTGATGATCTCATATTGCAGGCCGCTGGCGGTGGTGGTGACGCCTTTTCGTTTGGCATTGTCAGCGAGGAACTTTTCACCTTCAGCGGCGTTCTTGGCACCCGCCTCGGCCATTTCCTTTTGCTGCTTGGCGACCATGGCCTGAGCAAATTGATTCATGGCAGCTTCGAGTTCTTCGGTGGTGTATTTAGTGGGCTTTTTATCAACGGTGTCCTTCAGGCCCTGAAGGAAAGATTCCATGCTGATGTCCACCTTGTTTTCTTGGAAACTGCGGGCTACATCGGCTCCATAAAAGTAGCTGACCTTTTCCTTCAAAGTCGCAGCATCAAGGGGGACGGCGGGTTTGGTTTCAATCGCTGGAGCAGCAGGAGTTGTGGTTTCCTGCGCGTTGGCTAGGGCCGCGAAAGCAAGAGTGACGGTAAGGGACAGGAGGTTCAGTTTCATAGGAAAGTCGGCGAGACTAGTCGCCGAGCCGCAAACGTCAAAGAAAAGCTTTCAAGCAATCCAAGCCGTCAGGAGCGCAACAGGCCCATGAAGCCCTTCGGTAAATGCACTCCGGCAACGGCGAGACCAACCATCGCCAGCGGAACGCCGGGTCGGTAGGCTATATAGCGCCCCTGCCAGTCGGGCTGATATTTATCCTTGAAGCGGAAGAGTTTTTTGTAGCCGTATATCTGATCGAAATTTTCAAAGAGGAACTGCACGGCGCGTTCGCGGCGGCTTTCAAGTTCCCCTTCGATGGCATCGACATTCGCCATTGGAGCGTTGCCTAGGCTGATCTGAGTGATGCCATCCTCCTTGAAGTGATCCATTGCTTCGAGAATGAGGAAGTCCATCACGTCGCGTGCATCCTCCCGACCACGCATGATGTCCAGACAGCGGCCTCGGCCTTGATCGAATGGGAGCCAGGTGGCGAAGGTCTCAATGCGCCCCTCGGGATTGCGCACGATGCCTGCGCCGTGTTCGCGGATGAAGTCCAGATTGAACGATCCGAGGTCGAAGGTCATTTCTCCACCTTTTTTGCGGATGAGCCAGTCGTTGGACAGCACCTGAAGTTGCGCCTCAAGTCCGTGATCGATTTGTGGCTTCGCGTCATACCACTGGAACGTGAGTCCGTTTTTCTTCGCCTTGTTGCGCGCGGTGCGGAGGTTCTGGAAGAATTTGCCTTCAAGCTTGAACTCATTCGTGTCCAGCCGCGCGTCTTCGCCGATCTTCAGTGTGGCAAAACCTTCTTCTTCATAAAGCGGGCGATTTGAAACATACGAGCAGTAGAACATCGGCTGCCAGTCCTGGCTTTTGCAAAAGCGGGCGAAGGCATGGATCATAACCGGGCGCATTTCCAACGGGCAGATGGGATCGGCGAGAGCGACGGCAAATTTTCGCCACAAAGCATAAGCCACCACGCCCTGACCGTTTGCGCCGAAGAAATATCGCTTGTCCGGCAGCAGTGCGAATAGATCCATCGGATCGCGGCCATGATCGGTGATAATTCGCCGCACTTGAGCGCGATCCTCGTCGGTGGCATCGGGATGGCGTCGTTTCAGAACTGGCCGCAATAGAAGACCGAGAACGACAAAGGCTGCGAGCAAGCTGCCGCCGCGCATATTGGAGAAGAATTGGCGCACATCGCGCGTCGCCGCATGGGCTTCGGCGACGCTGTATTTCGTCTTCATCAGAAATACCTCCTGAAGCGAGACCACGGCACATTCGCCCGGCGTGAGCTTATCCACGAGATTTCCATTTCCTGCGAATTGGTAGATCCCGAAAGTGCCGTATGCCCAGAGTCCGACTATAAACACTCCCGCCATGATAAAGGCGAATTGCAGGGATGGCGCATCCGAGCGAGCGAAGAATTCTTTTCTCCACCGGATCAGTGGGACGATCAGGATCACCGCAGCTAACGCATGATGCCAGTCGAACGCCCGGGAAAGATGCAACACTGCCGTTAGCGAAAGCAGCATCAGCGTCAGCACCCACGCGATTCGCTTGTGCCTTGCAATCCCTCTTGCAAGTCCAAGCTGACAGACCCCGGACACAAAGAGAAGCAGCCGACTGTTCTCCGTGACACCCAGCGGAACCCACTGCTCCATCCAGCCGATGACAAATCCGGGCTTCTGAAAGAACGACTCCAGTAAATCAACCAGCCCCATCAGCGCCACCGCGAGTGCCAGCACGCGCACCGAATGCCGTCTTGAAAAGAGAAAAAATATTGTCAGTCCAATCGAGACTGCTGCGATAGGCCACCACGGAGAAAGTCCGAAGGGGAGGTTGTGATTGAGGAGTGAGCGCTCAACTTTTTGCGGTGCCTTTTCATCGTTTCCTAATATCCAATCGATACCGTCATTGAGCCATTCCTGAAATTTCGGCGAGGGGCCGTCGAACCCGTGGTTCGCGCCGGGAATCTCATAAAGAGCGTGCGGCGACTTCAGATTTTGAATCCATTTATTTGAAGCAAGAAAGTCCGCGCCACCGTGAAACTGCACCACGCGCAGACTCACCATCGCGCTGTCAAATTCAGAGAGATCGAATGTGCCCGGCCCCACGGGCGTCTTGCCGTATTCATCGCTGCCACGCAAGCCGTAGCGCCCTCGCCGATCTGCGCCAAAGAGCATGACGCCGATGAGCGACGTTGGTTTGTCTTTCGAAGCCGCTGCAGGAACGGAGACAGATGCACCAGAACTCCAGCCGCCGTATATGATTGGCAGGTCGGGCTTGCCTGTCCGCTCGAGACCCAGCTTTGCCAATGTCGCCAGATCTCTCGCGATGTCTCCCGCCGTAAAATCCTTATTGTCCGGTTTGTAAGGTCCGGACTTAATCTTCTTCGTGTTTCCCGTCGCATAGTTCTGGTAATCCCATCCCACGACAAAAATCCCTGCACTCGCCATCCAACTGCTGATCATGCCTTCCCATTCCGACCAGCCGCCGTCGCCGGAGCCGAAAACCATCACCGCGCGCGGCTCGTCAGGTTCGTATAGAAACACCGAGGCTTCCCCACCATGAGAAAGTTTTACCTTCGGGGAAAGCAGATCATCGTCGGCACCGAGCGCCGAGTGCGTCATGCCTCCGGCCCACATCATCAGCGCCATCCCCGCGCTGGCGGAGCGCGTCAAAAAGCTTCTATGGAAAAACATGCTGGGTTCTTATAATCACACGCGATGAAGCCCGCAACTTGATTTCATATTGACGCCCCGCCCAGCTTGACACACACTGCGCGCCCTTAATAACAAACCAACAGCTATGCCTGCAAAAATCTATACTGACAAAGACGCCAGCCTTGAACCACTCAAAGGCAAAACTTGCGCCGTCATCGGCTTCGGCTCCCAAGGCCACGCCCACGCTCTCAATCTTAAAGAAAGCGGCGTCAAGGTCATCATCGGCCTCTATCCCGGCTCCAAATCCCGCGCCGTCGCCGAACAGCGCGGATTCAAAGTCTATGACACCGCCGAGGCCGTCCAGAAAGCCGATGTCATCTTCATCGCGCTTCCCGATACCAAGCAGCCCGCTGCCTTCAAGAAAGACATTGAGCCGCATCTCACCAAGGGCAAGACCATCCTCTTCAGCCACGGCTTCTCCATTCATTACAAGACCATCGTGGCTCCGAAGAACGTCAACGTCATCCTCGTCGCCCCGAAAGGCCCTGGCCACATCGTCCGCCGTCAATACACCGAAGGCAAAGGTGTCCCTAGTCTCATCGCCATCTATCAGAACCCCGGCAAGGACGCGAAAAAGATCGCGCTCGCATGGGCCAAGGGCATCGGCGGCACCCGCGCCGGCGTTCTAGAAACCACCTTCAAAGAAGAAACCGAGACCGATCTCTTCGGCGAACAAACGGTTCTCTGCGGCGGCACCACCGCGCTTGTGCAAGCTGGATTCGAGGTGCTTGTCGAAGCGGGCTACTCACCCGAGATGGCTTACTTCGAGTGCTTGCATGAACTCAAGCTCATCGTCGATCTAATGAACGAAGCTGGCATCGCCGGCATGAGATTCTCCATCTCCGAAACCGCCAAGTGGGGCGACGTTTCCGTCGGGCCGAAGATCATCGACAAGGGCGTAAAAGTGCGCATGAAAAAAGCACTCAAAGACATCCAGAGCGGCAAATTCGCCAAAGACTGGGTCAAAGAATACGAAGGCGGCTACAAGAAATACAACGCCCTCCTCAAGGCCGGCACCAAGCACCCGATCGAGAAGACCGGCGCGCGTCTCCGCAGCATGATGAGCTGGATCAAGAAGCGCGAAATGGGCGGCGCCCAAGCGAGCTACGAGTAAAGCTTTAAATATCAAATCACAGAACGCGGCATGGTGACATGCCGCGTTTTTTGTTGTAGCACACTGCAATGAGCTTCGCCTTCTTCGATCTCGACCACACTCTGCTGCCGTTCGACACGCAGGCGTTGTTCTGCAATTTCGTTCTCAAGCGCGAACGCTGGCGCACCGTGATGCACCTCAGCTTCGTGCCCGTCGCGGTTCTGAAAGCGTTACGTCTTGTGTCCACCGTCACTGCCAAGCGTGCTTTCATGAATTATCTCGCCGGCATGAAGCGCGAGACCTTGTCCGCGTATGCGAAAGAATTCGCAGAGCAAAGCGTCAAGCCGTCGGCGTATCCCGAATTGCTCGCCATCATCGAAGAACATCGCCAAGCCGGGCGCACGCTTGTGTTGAACACCGCCAGCCCTGATTTCTACGCAGAAGAAATCGCCCGCGTGCTCGGCTTTGATCACTGCGTCGCCACCCGAGTGGAAGTTCCTCTAGTGATGCCGCTCATGGCGCGCGTCATCGGCGTGAACAACAAACACGAAGCCAAGATCGCCGCCATGAAAGCCGCGATCCCCGCAGTAGCCGCAGCCAGCGAAGCAACCCTTCGTGACTCCTGGAGTTATTCAGACAGCGCCGCCGATCTCCCGCTACTGGAGTTCGCTGGTCACGCCGTCCTTGTGCATCCCAACGCCTCGCTCGCCGCCATCGGCAAAGCGCGCGGCTGGCAAATAATCACTCCCAAACGTCCCTATGCTAACAAGCTTGGCGACATGCTCTGTGTGCTGCGCCAGATATTAGGTCTTTGGTAGCAGACGACGTGAGGAGGCTCTAACTTTTCACCGCAGACATTGCCAAGAACATCCATTTCAGAGCCTCCTTACGTCGGCTGCTACGAAACGCATCTCAATACAGCACCCGCAGCAAATAAAGCCCTTCCGCTGGCGCGCAATACGCGGATTTTTCACCATCTGGGTTAGTCACCAGATCACGTAACCATTCGATGTCGGACTTGTCGCGTGCGACGCGCACCAGACTTCCGACAATGAGCCGCACCATGCGATACATGAAACCATCGCCTTCGCATTCGACGCGCACGACATCACCTTCCTCGAAGATCTCAATGCGGGTGACGTTGCGGATCAGCCGCTCTGGGTCCGCGCGACGTTCCGCCTCGGTCTGCTCCCCGCGATTCGCAGAGAGTCTCGCAAAGTTATGCCGGCCTTGCAGGATGGCGGCACCTTCGCGAATCTTATCCACATTGACCCCGCCCCATGGATGCCAAGACAATCCGGTCTCGAAGGGAGACAGCACCGCGGGAAGCCAGAGACGGTATTCATAAACTTTTCCGATGGCATCGAATCGCGCATGAAAATCCAGCGACACCTCCTCACAATGCAGCACGCGAATGCTCATGGGCAGCTTGGAGTTCATCGCCCGCAGCCAAGTCTCTGCAGTCCACGATGATTCTTCCACTGTGATATGCGCCACCTGCCCACGCGCATGAACGCCCGCATCAGTGCGCCCGGAGCCATGCAAGACGATGCGCGTGCCCGTGAGTTGCGCGAGCACGGACTCCAGTTCATCTTGCACCGTCACGCGGCTAGGCTGCGACTGCCAGCCACGCCAAGGGCGACCGTCATAGGCGATGGTTAGTTTGAATCTCCGGCTCACAATTTCTGGAGGCATCACCGCTTTCACCTCAAGCAGCGGCGACTTCGACATGCGCGGAAAAACCAAGCTGGTGCAGCAGTTCCTCGCAATCTTCCCAAGTGAGACCGAAGGCGCGCACGTCCGCCGCCCCGAGACGGGCGAGGACGGAAGAAAGCTCCTGTGCGTCATTCTCCACGAACTCACCATCCATCAAGGCACTTTCCGCCCACTCCACCAAACTCTCCAGCGTAATTTCGTGATGAAGATATGCGGCGAGCTGATTGGCTGCTGTTTGCTTCGTGATCATGATTAGTGGTATCTTAAACTTTCTGGTGACCTTTATCCACTGGATATTCTTTCTAAAATAGAAGGAGCGCGAGTGTGTCGCAGACCACTCGCCTAAAATTGGGTCTTCTGCGAGGCCACAGTCCAGACGTAAAAGTGGCGAGTAGGCTTCACCATACTCGCGCTCCTTCTCATTACGGCTGCTCATGGCGCGTCCTCCGGCAGTAACCACCCATCGGGTCCGTTGCGCGAGTTTAGAAAATCTTGCAGGATTGCCACCGCCGCGACTTGATCGACGAGCTTCTTCTGATCGTGCGTGAGGCGTTTGTTCTCAAACCCGAGGCTGCGTTCCGCGGCTTGGCTGGAGAGACGTTCGTCCACAAAATGAATCGCCACTTCATGTGGTAAAAATTTCCGCAGTCGGTCTGCAAACTTGTCCACACGTTCCGCCGCGCTGCCGCGTTCTCCATTCATGCGCAGTGGCAATCCGATGACGACATCGCCCACGCGCTTCTGCTGCACGATCGCTGCGATTTCGTTTTCCACAGATTCACTGGCATCGAGCGTCTTCAGCGGATTGGCGATGATGTCAAGCTCGTCGCTAAGTGCGAGTCCGATGCGCACAGTGCCGTGATCAATGCCAAGGATGCGCGACATGGCCTAACGTAGATTCTTCGGCAGCCCATCCACCAGCTTCTTAAGCTTCTCCGCCTCGCTGCGATGGGCGATGAGCAGGGCGTCGGGAGTCGAGATGACCATGAGATGTTCCACACCGAGCAAGGCGACGTGCTGCTGTGTCTGCGAGAAGATGATGTTGTTACCCGCATCAAGTTTTGAGATCGCGCAGTTGTGCTGGTTGCCATCGCTGTCGGTGGGCAGATAGGCGGCGACGCTGAGCCAGTTGCCCACGTCATCCCAGTCGAAACAAGCTTCCACATTGAGTACACGCGATGCATTTTCCATGAGCGCGTAATCAATGGACAGCTTTGGCAGCGAGGCAAAGCGGGCACGCATCGTGGTGGCGAAATCTGGCGATTGTTCCAACTCGGTGACGAACTCCGCCAGCTCCGGGCAATGCGTTTCGAGGTTTGATCGAACCGAGGCGACGCTCCAGAAAAACATCCCGGCGTTCCATGTGAAATTTCCTTGAGCGAGGAAATGCTCGGCGAGTTCCGCGTTGGGTTTCTCGCGAAATTTTTTCACTTCATAAACGGGGACATCGCCAGCACCTTCGATTTTCTGACCGCGCTCAATATAGCCGTATCCCGGGCAGGCCCAGGTGGGCTTGATGCCAATGGTGACGAGCGCGCCGCTCTGGCTCGCGGCGTCGCAGGCGGCTTGCAGCGTCTGACGGAAGCTGGCGTGATCTTTAATAAGATGATCGCTGGGTAGCACCATCATCGTCGCCTGCGGATTGCGCGCCGCGACCCAGCCGATGCCCAGCGCGATGGCGGGCGCGGTGTCACGTTTCTCCGGTTCGGCCAGAATGTTTTCCTCGGGGAAGTCTCGCAAGACCTCGCGCACGGCATCGAGCTGCATCTGGTTTGTCAGCACCAAGATATTCTCCTTGGGCACCAGACCCTCCAGTCGCTCAATGGTGTGCTCCAGCAAAGTCTTGTCATCGAAGAGCCGGAGCAATTGCTTGGGCAGCCGGTCGCGGCTCACCGGCCAGAAGCGCTGGCCGCTGCCGCCGGCGAGGACGAGGGCGTAGAGATTGCGATTGATGGCGGTTTGGGCAGACATGGAAAGTGTTCGTGGTTGAAAGCTGAATTACTCACGCAATTCCAAGAGTTTGCGCAAAGTCTGGCTCAGATGCAATCCGCAATCTGAAATTCCATTTTCGTTTATGCGATTCAAGGCGTATTGTCTTTCATGTCCACCTTGCCCCAGCCCCGTATCGACGACGATTTGAACACCTACACTTTGGCCACCGCATCCGCTGCGGCGGGCTGTGCGTTGGGTTTGCTTTTTGGGCGCGGAATGGAACGCAAGTCATCCACCATTGCCGCACTTACCTTGCTGGCCGCAGGCGCGTTAATCGCGGGGCCGACGCTCAGTGGTCTTATTTCCAAAGCAGCTAATCGGCCCGCCACCGAGCGCGGCAGTCGCAAACGTCTCGAAGGAATCCGCAATGGCGCACTGCCTGCGGACGGTGAATTCTATTCCGTGGATGACGGCTTGCTGAACTAAGGCGTTTTCTTAAGCACAAATTGGAACCGCGCATCGTAGCGGCCTTGGTTGTGTTTTTTGCAACAAGTCAGGCAGGCGCTGTGTCTTTTGAATTTCCGCACGCGTTCGACGGCATGTCCGCATGACGGGCATGCATAAGAAAATTTCCGCGTCTGTTTCACACGTGGCAAAGGCAGTGTGTGACGTGCGCTTTCATCCGGGATGCCGAGGTCGGCACAGGCGCGACGCCACTCCGCGCCATGCGGCTGGATACGGCGGCGATTGGCACGCGCGTAGGCGATGAGATGCGCCAATTCATGCTTTAGGGTGCGCTCGACTTCGCCATCGAATTCAGCGAGGCGTGGATTCAAATCCACACGCCATTGCGGCCAGCGGGCATAGCCTGCGGTGCTGCGCATTTTATGATTCCATTCCACGCGCAAGTTTTTTGCGCCCTCAGTCAGGCCGAGTTCGATGAGCCATTGGCACGCCCGTTTTTCCAAGACATGATCCCGATTCTTAGCAGAAGTTATGTCAGGCGGCTCTATGACACGGGGCGGAGTATCAGGTCGCCCCTTGATGACATCCACGAATGAAAAACACAACTGCTTCAGTGTCTTCATGCCGGTCGAGTCGCATTAGATGGTGAACTCATTGGCATCACCTGACGAGTCGCCACTGCGCTTTTTCTTGTTGTGCGCCCGCTGAACCTGCTCGCCCATGACCAGTAGGGTATCTGGCGGAACGCTTTGCATGACGAACGTATTCGCGCCAATCGTGCTGTGCTCGCCGATGACGGTGTCGCCGCCCACAATGGTCGCGCCAGCATAGACGGTGACATGATCGCACAATGTGGGATGACGTTTTTTTCCCTTCAATTGCTGGCCTGCGGCGAGCGACCGCGCGACGAGGCCGACACCTTGATAAAGTTTTACATGGGAACCGATCTCGCTGGTCTCGCCGATGACGACGCCCGTGCCGTGATCAATGAAGAAGTGCGAGCCGATCTGTGCGCCGGGATGAATGTCGATGCCAGTGCGGCCATGCACCCACTCGGTCATCATGCGCGGAAGGATGGGAACTTCATCACGATAAAGCACGTGCGCGAGCCGCTGGATGGTGATGGCCTCTAGTCCGGGGTAAGCGAGGATGACTTCGTCTGAGCATTGTGCCGCTGGATCGCCCTGAAATGCGGCCTCGACATCAGTTTGCAAAAGTTTCCGCACCACGGGTAGCCGCCGCATGAACTCGCGGCAAATACGCGCCGACTCGGTTCCATGGTCTTTCGCATCGCCGTGCTTAAAGCGCAGACTGCGGCCCAGTTCCGGGCAGAGAAGCCCGCGCACCGTCGCGACATGCTCGGCAGTGATCAAAGGCAGTTCGCTGGATGCCACGACCTCTGCCGCGTAGAATCCAGGAAAAATAAGCTGAAGCAATTCCTCGCAAATGGCCGCGACAGCGCTCTTCGATGGCAGGTTCGCGACATCAAGATGATTGATCCCGCCGATCTCGCGATAAGAGGCGAGCAACGCGGAAACTATTTCATCATCGTGGGAAGGCATGGGGAAAGGGATAAGTGAAAAGGAAAAAGTCAAAAGGGAGATTTCAGACGCAAGCGTGTATTTATGACATATCGCCAAGGAGAACGCACGCGGTTGGCGGCACGGAAGCTGTGAAGAGAATTTAGGAGCGCGTGTATGGCAAAGCCTACTGGCTTTATTGAATTAAATACAGCGAGTGGTTTGCGACACACACGCGCTCCTAAAAAATTCAGCGCTTCCTCAGAGTCTGTCCGGAAAATGGGTTGAATGGTCAGAATCGAATGGTGTGTCCACGTTATTCAAGCCGGAAGGCTTGAGAGAAATTAGCCGGTGGTGGAGCGAGGCACGAGCGGAACCACCAGTTACCGAAGTGAAATCATGCGCCCCGAAGGGTGCGCGAGAGATGCCAGAATTTCTCACGCACCCTCCGAGGCGCTGGACGGGGCTTGCGAATATCCGGTGGTTCCACTGCGCTTCACCACCGGCTAATTTCTTTTGAACCTCCGGTTCGCAGAATAAATGCAGACCAGCTTAATGGCCATACATCTGATTTGCCGGATAGGCTCTTAGAGGTATTTTCTCTCAAGATACAACTTGTAGTCTTTCACGGACAGGTCGGAGCCAGCGAGAGATCCGCTAAGCGAGCGAGTGATTGGAGGCAGGTCTTCTTTATTAACTTCCTGTTCTTCTTCTGTCAGGTCTTGGATATATGCCGAAGCCATGAGAGACATTGTAGTGCCGCGCTTCTTCGCAATGCGTTTGGCGCTATTGAAGACGCTCGAATCAAGACGGATCGTAAGGTTAGCCTTCAAGATGTGTCGATCTTCTCGGATGATACGGGATGTGTCAATCCGGGCCGCGTCCGGTAATTACACAAACTTCCCCGGATTTAATATCCCCAGTGGATCGAGCGCGGCTTTGATGCGGCGATGGGCATCGAGAGCGCCTTCGCCGATGGCTCCGGCGAACCAGCGTTGTTTGGCGAGGCCGATGCCGTGCTCGCCTGTGATTGCGCCGCCGAGAGCGAGGACGTGTTGGAAAAGGCGATCCAGTGCTGACTCGGCGCGCTCGCGTTGCGCGGGGTCGGTCATGTCTTGGACCATGATGTTGACGTGAATGTTGCCATCGCCCGCGTGACCGAAACATGCGACGGGGAAGCCGCTTTCTTTCTGCAACTGCTCCGCGAAACTGACGAGTTCAACAAGCTTGCCGCGCGGCACGACTATGTCTTCGTTGAGCTTCGTCAATCCGGTGGCGCGAAGGCATGACGAGAATTCGCGGCGGAGTTGCCAGAATTTTTCGCACTCTGCGTCACCCAGTCCGGTGGACACGGAGACAGCGTTGAGTTGTTGCAAGAGCTTCGCCAGCGCGGCTATCTCAAGCGGCACAGCGTCGGCCTGTCCATCCACTTCGACTAGCAGATGAGCTTCGCCTTGCGGGACGCTGTCGCCCAATTCATTGCGTGCCGCTTGGAGCGTGAAGCGGTCGGAGATTTCCAAGGCGGAGGGCAGGTGACCGCTGCCGAGAATTTTCTGCACGGCGGCTGCGGCGGCAGGAAAGGAAGCGAAGCCCGCGCTGATCATGGCGCGCATCGGCGGATGCGGAATCAGGCGGAGTGTGGCTTCGGTGACAATGCCGAGCAGGCCTTCGCTGCCAGTGAAGACGCCGATGAGATCAAAGCCAGTTTTGTTTTTGTGGCAGCGTCCACCTGCGCGCAAGACGGTGCCGTCGGCCAACACGGCTTCGAGTCCGAGAATGTAGTGTCGGGTGACGCCGTATTTCAAGCAGCGCGGCCCGCCGGCGTTGGTGGCGATATTGCCGCCGAGGCTGCAATCTTTCAGGCTCGCGGGATCAGGTGGATAGAACCAGCCGCGTTCTTTCGCTGCGTTTTGCAAGACGCCGGTGATGACACCCGGCTGCACGACGGCGACGCCGTCTTCCACATTGATTTCCAAAATACGGTTCATGCGCGCCAGCGAGAGCGCGATACCGCCTCGCACAGGCACGCAACCTCCGACATAGCCCACGCCCGCGCCGCGCGGTGTGACAGGAATTTTTCTTTCGCTGGCGAATCGCATCAATGCGCTGACTTGCTCCGTGCTTTCCGCAAAGACGACGGCTTGCGGTTCTGCTGAGGCGAGCCATTTATCCGTGCTGTGTTCCGCGAGCACTGGCTTCTCAATGGAGACGCAGGATGAGCCGAGTAGTGTAGTGAGGTCTTGCAGCCAGTCGGGCATGATGAATTTTTTTAGGTTAAAACTTGGGCACAAAAACAAGCGCGGCAATGATGACCGCGAAAATGGAAGCGAGCAAAACTGCGCCAGCGGCGACATCTTTGGCGTGGCCGATGAGCGGCTGTTTTTCCTTGGTGATAGCATCGCAAGTGGATTCGATGGCGGTATTGATAGCCTCCGCCGTCCAAACCAACGCCATAGCCAGCACGAGCGCGAGCCAATCACCGCGTTCCACATGGAAGGCGAAACCGGATGCGATGACGATGATCGTTGCTAGCAAATGCCAGCGAGCATGAACCTGTGTGCGCAGCATGAAGGTAATGCCCGCAAACGCGCAGCGGAATGACTTCATCTGGAGTTTCATGAATTATTGCAATTACTTTGTCCCGACCACTTCGCTCTCGTTGTCAGGAATTTTTTTAGGCGACAGTAGAAAAATCAAAGCGCCAATGACCAAGGTCGCCGCGCCCCACAGGGTTTCTTCGGGCTGTTTCTTCCAGAGCGAATACAGCATCCAGATGGAGGTGCAGATAAAAATAAGCGGCGGTAGCGGATAGAGCGGGACCTTGAAGGGGCGCGGTCTGTCGGGTTGTTTGATACGCATCCAAACGACCCCGGCGACCGTGAGAGCCGCGCAGAGTTCGAGCAGGGCCTGAATGTATTTGAGCAAGGCATCGAATGATCCTGTGCAAAGTATGATGAGGGCCAACGCCGCAAGCGTGATCACCGCGCCGAGTGGCTCGCCTTTGCGGTTGGTCTTATTCAGCCAACCGAGCGTGCGCACATCGTGTCCGATGACGCGCATCGTGGATACGCCGCTCCAGATGAGGGCATTGACCGTTGAGAGCAGGCCGAAGGCTATTAATGCGCCCATGATCGAGCCGCCGGTTTTACCAAAAATATTTTCTGCCGCGATGCGCCCCACATCTTCTTGCAAGGTCATCGCCTTCCAATCACCGCCAGTTAAGAACACGGCGTTCAGCGCCACGTAGAGCGCCATTACGATGAGCGTGCCTAGAGTAAGAGCCAGCGGGACATTGCGTTTGGGATTGTGCATTTCTCCCGCCACATAAGCGGCACCGTTCCAGCCTGAATAAGCGAACATCACATAGAAAAGTGCACTGGCGAAATCCAAGCTTAGCACACGCGCTTGATCGCCCGCTTTTGGCAAGATCAGGCTCCAATTTGATTTCCCAAACGTCCACGCGCCGACCACAAACGCGATAATGAGCAGCACTTTGATCAAGGTGATACTGGTGTGAAATCGCTCAATGAACTTGGCTCCGCACATGCGCAGAATTGCCAAGATCACAATCACCGAGATGCCCGCAGTGAGTTCGTTTATTGCTGGCCAGATGCCATGCGCATACTTGCCGAAGGCCATGGCCATCAATGCCACTGTCGCGGAGAATCCTGCGGTGATGGAAATCCAGCCTGCGAGAAAACCCGCGAGCGGATGATAGATGCGCCCCAGCAAATGATACTCTCCGCCAGAGCGCGGCATCATGGCGACGAGTTCCGCATAACAAAACGCGCCGCACAGGGCCACGATGCCTCCGACCACCCAGAGCAGGAGCACGGGAAAACCCGAGGGAATGCTGGCGATTTGAAAACCGAGGCTGGTGAACACGCCGGTGCCGACCATGCTGGCGACGACGATGGCAGTGGCGGCGGCGAGTGAGACGCGGTGAGTTGGGGAGTCGGCCATGTCGTTTCGTAGCACTGGCGGGGCGGGCGTGCATTTCTTTTATGTTCGTTCTTCTCAACGGCGCAAAGTTTGCTAGTCTGCGTGCCTCCATGCCCCACACTACTTTATCCCGAGCTATCTTCAGCCTTGCCGCCGCCCTGTTGCTGGCACAGTGCAAGACTCCAAGCGGAGTTGCCTACACATCATCTGGCACTCAAATCCTCCGGGCGCAGCCTGCGGGCGAGGGCGAACTTTTTCCGTCGCAAACAGCACTGAATGTGCCGGCGGAATCAGTGGCGTTGAATGACTCCGCGCGTTTTCTCGCTGGTCTGCCAGCCTTTTCGGGGCAAGATGCCTTTCAATCGTTGCGCTCCACGGCGGAATGGAAAGAGCACAGCCAGAAGTTAAATGATCTCTGGGCGGATTTTGAAATTCGTCACGGTCAGCATGTGAGAAACTGGGCGGGCAGCGAGATCAAAGACCTCCGCTCTGCGCGTGCTGCATTCTATCCATTCAGCGGACCGGACTTTCTTTTTGTGAACCAATTTTATCCGCGCGCGGAAACTTATCTGCTCTGCGGACTGGAACCTTGCGAGCCACTGCCCACTTGGAATTCCGTTTCACCATCGGATGTCGGCACGGGATTGAACGGCCTCGTGACCTCGCTCAATAGCATTTTGCAATTCAGCTATTTCATCACCAAAGACATGCGTCAAGATTTGCAGGCCACACGATTCCGCGGCGTGCTGCCAGTCTTCATGGTCATGCTCGCGCGCACTGGGCATGTCGTCGAATCCGTGGACGCAGTGCGGTTGGATGCGAATGGCAATCCCGTTGTCTTCGCCGCAGGTCAGGCCACGGTGCCTGGCCTATTGATTCGCGCTCGTGGCCCGAATGGACCGAAGCGAATTTTCTATTTTAGCCAAGACCTCTCCGATGGCGCACTCTCGCCCGGCAGCCCGATTTTGCGTTTCGCCGCCAGTCTCGGTAAACCAGCCGCGCTAGTGAAAAGCGCATCCTATCTGATGCACGAAAGTTATTTCTCGCACATCCGCAATCATCTGATGACGCAGACTTGTGGCATCGCGCAGGATCCTAGTGGCATTTCTTATCGTGTATTGCGCGAACACGGGCTTAAGGTTTCGCTCTACGGCAGTTACGCCAATGCGATCCCCATCTTCAAACAATACGAGCAGCCCGATCTTGCCGCTGCTTATCTCGACCCCGCGAATCACGCGCAGCCCATGGACTTTGGGATCGGTTATTTGATGGACCCGAAAACCACCAGCCTCATGGTGGTGCGCCCATAGTGATTTGTAGTAGCGACGCCCTCTATTAAGCTTCGCACAATAGGGTGACAGAATTTGAGCTACTAAAAAAGAAGGAGCGGGGGTATGGCGAAGCCTACCCGCCACGTGGGCGTCTGGAATGTGACCACGTCGAGTGCGCAAATATTGGCGAGTAGGCTTCGCCATACTCGCGCTCCTTCTCAATGATATTCGCGAAGGGACTCGCGAACTACGGATGATGGGCTTGGAATTTGGAGCTTGATACTTCTTGAAATCTGAAGTTTGAGTCTTTGCCTGACCGTCTTTGAAAGAAATCCGCATTACACTACGATGATACAGATTATGAACCAAACTCCATCCATCTCGTCCCGCCGCAGATTCCTCCGGCAAAGTGCCGCCGCATTCCTCGGAGCGCCTTTTGTCACCAGCGGGATGCGGGCTGCATCGCCGAATGGCAAGCTCCGTCATGCGGCCTTCGGTGCCAACGGCCAGTCGTGGAGTGACATCGAATCGTTCTCCAATCATCCGATGTGGGAACTCGTCGCGGTGTGCGATGTGGACACGCGAAACTTCGCGCAGGTTAAGCAGAAGTTTCCCCAAGTGAAATGCTACCAGGACTGGCGCGAGCTGTTGGAAAAAGAGTCGGGCAATCTCGATAGCGTAAACGTCTCGACCCCGGACCACATGCATGGTTCCATCGGTCTCGCTGCCGTGGCGAAAGGATTGAATGTTTATGGGCAGAAGCCGCTGGCGCAAAATCTCGCCGAGTGTCGCGCGATGACGCTGCGGGCGCGTGAGAAGGGCGTGATGACTCAGATGGGCATCCAGATTTCCTCCGAGTTCTCGGAACGTTTCACCGTTGAGTTCATTCATCAGGGTGCGATCGGCAAGGTCAAGGAAGTGCATTCGTTCTCCAATAAGATATGGGGCGATCCTGAGCCAGTGCCACAAAAGAGCGACCCGGTGCCCGCCGAACTGGATTGGGACAAATGGATCGGAGTTGCCGGCGAACGCCCTTTCATCAAGAACTACTACCACCCCGGAGACTGGCGGAAGCGGCGTGATTTCGGCACAGGCACCTTGGGCGACATGGGCTGCCACATGTTCAGCGGGTGGTATCGTTCGCTGGCGCTGACATCTCCCACTACCGTGACTTCACGCGGTCCTGCACCGGGCAAGGACAACTGGGCCATCAACGGGAAAGTAGAATACATTTTCCCCGGCACTCAATACACCGAGGGCAAAGAAGTGAAGGTCACGTGGTATGACGGCAACCAGCTTCCTCCCAAAGAGATTATGGATGCAGTCGAGGGCAAGTGGCCCAGCCAAGGTAGTGTCTATATTGGAACCGAAGGCGTGCTGGTGCATCAGCACGGCAGCACACCGATGCTTCATCCCAAAGAAAAATTTGCCGGGCGCGCCTATCCGAAATTGGAGAAACGCGATCACTGGCTGGAGTTCATTGACTGCTGCTTGAAAAAGGACAAAAAGCCCAGCGCAAACTGGGACTACTCAGGCCCGCTCACTGAAGCCGTTCTTCTAGGCTGCCTAACCTCAGTCTTCCCAAATCAGACGCTGGAATGGAATGCCGAGAAACTCAGCTTCAACAACTCCGACGAAGCAACGAAACTCGTGCATCGCTCTTACCGCAAAGGCTGGGAAATCGCGGGGCTTTGAGAATACGGAAGATTGCAGAGATTACTCCTTCTCATCTTCGCTTCCGGCTTTCCGTCCGCGTTGATGACCTTGCTTCTCGATGTTTTCCAAATTCTCTGACACATCGTCCACTCGTTCCCACACCTGATTGGAAACGAAGATGGGCGCATTCTGGGCAACGGCCAGCGCGATGCTGTCACTGGGGCGCGCGTCCAGTTCCACAACTTTGCGTTGATGGAGTTCGTTCTCCGCGCTCATGATGAGGCGGGCGTGAAAGACTCCGTTCTCCATGTGATTGATGACCACGCGATCCACCTTTGCACCAAAGGCCCGCAACACATGGCCGAGCAGATCGTGAGTGAGCGGGCGTTCCTTGGCCATGCCACGCATGGACATGGCAATGGCCGTGCCCACTGGCTCGTCCACATAAATGACGAAAGTTTTCTCATCGTTGCCAAGAAATACGGCGAAGGATCCATCAATCGGCACCACTGCGCGGAGCTTTGTTTCCACAACGTCTTTGTTCATAAAGTCAGCATATCATGCGGCAAGGGTGTCCTGCAAGAGAACATGCTTCAGTATATGATTGGGAAATGATCCAAGGAAAGATGGCGTCTCGCCGTCGGTCGCACCACTGACGGCGAGACGCCATCTTTCCTTGGAAGGCTAACCCTCAAGGTGAACTTGCTAAAACGTAGAGCTTTTTTCATGTTAAGCCCCCACGTTTTTTTACGGCTATTCAATTCTCATTTCTAGGATAGTGCATCGCGATGACCGCGAGACACGGCGATATATTTAGCGGCCAGCGCGATGTTTTGCTGCTGTTCTTCTGGGGTCAATGCGCGCACGACTTTCGCGGGCGCGCCCATCACGAGGGAGCCATCGGGCACCTTCATTCCTTTCGTGACCAAAGACCCCGCGCCGATGACGCAGCCGCGTCCAATGACAGCGCCGTCCATCACGATAGCCCCCATGCCTACGAGCGTTCCATCGCCGATCACGCAGGCATGAATGATGGCGCGATGCCCCACGCTCACATCAGCGCCGATGACGGCTGGGAAATCATCCGAGACATGGATGATGGTTCCGTCCTGCACATTAGACCGGGGGCCAATGATGATGCGGTTGATGTCGCCACGCGCGACACATTGATACCACACGCTGGATTCTTCTCCGAGCGTGACTGCGCCAATGACCACCGCGCCTGGTGCGATGAAGGCAGTGGGATGAATCTTAGGAGTTTCGGCAGGGAGTAAAAATTGTTTCATTCGTCAATTCCTTTAATTTTGGGGTGAGTGATCAATAATCTGTTGACGCTTTCGACGCTTTATCACTTACTTCAAGAAACCTTGCGGGCACAACGCGAGAAATCTCAACACAACACCATCAAAATATCATGAACAAAGCAGAACTCATCGAAGCAGTCCAAAAAACTCTCGGAGGCGAAACCTCCAAACGCGCAGCCGGCGACGCCGTCGAAGCCGTCATCCACGCCATCGCCAAGGGCGTTGCCAAAAAAGGTCCGGTCCAACTCATCGGCTTCGGCACCTTCAAGGTCGTCCATCGCAAAGCCCGCACTGGCCGCAATCCCAAGACCGGCGAAGCCATGAAGATCAAAGCCTCGAAGTCCGTCCGCTTCGTTTGCTCCTCGGCCCTGAAGAAGAGTCTCTAACTCCCAGCTCTTCCTAGGCTGGAGAAACACCAGACAATTCCGCCCACCACTTGGAAACAAGTGGTGGTTTTTTTTGCGCTCGCGAAACGTAGCCCGCGAGTCTCTTCGCGGCACACAGTCTGCCTGATACCATCTATATCAGTTAATTGCATTCAAGCAGTTGATCTGGCCTCATGGGATGCCGGAGGCATTTGAGCACAGTAGCCGGTGGTTAAGTCCGCGAAGCGAGCGACACCACCGGTTTTGATTCCGATAGATCCAACACCCCGGAGGGTGTGCCAGCATGGTCAGCCATACCCTATCGGCCTATCACCACCCCGCTGCGACCCCAGCCGGGGTCGATATATGAGAACCATTTTATCCGGGGGTATCGCATGGCTCAACCCCCGGCTACGGTGCTGACATGCCTCCGGCATCAAATACGAGAAATTCAAATAACATGTGTATGCGTTAGAAAATATTAAATTAAAACGTAGCCGCGTTTCGTGAGAACGCGGGAATATTTGAAGCTCGTGTCCGTAAAATTTGTCCCGCACTCTCACGAGATGCGGCTACGCTATTTTTTTAACCGCTCTAATTATCTCAACAAGAGGGTATGATATACGGTGCCAAGTTTGGGGCCGGAAGTTGAAGCTCCAACTTCGTCAGCGTCCGGCGGGTCTCGAGACCCGCCGGACGCTGACGGGACAGAAGTCCCATCTCCGCGCATCAAGCGCTTGCCGAGTAACACGGGCCTCTGGCCGGTGTGTGTCGGGGGCGTCTCGCCCCACGTGATGTTGGTGGGCATTGGGCGAGACGCCCGCAACACACACAGTCGGGACGACTGTGTTACTCAGAGATCACCAGCCTGCCGCTTTGAGAATGCCTGCCGCCTTGTGTCGGGTCTCCTCGTATTCCAGCTCCGGCACGGAATCGGCCACAATGCCCGCGCCGGTGTGAAAGCGAACGGTGCTTCCGTTTTTCCAAGCCGTGCGGATGGCGATGCTGAACTGGCTTTCGCCATTGAATCCAAAATGGCCGATGGCTCCGGTATAGATCTCGCGCGGATGCTGCTCCAGTTCATGGATAATTTCCAGCGCACGTTTCTTGGGCGCACCGCTGATGGAGCCGCCCGGAAAGCAGGCAATGAAGGCGGCGAGATGATCCACCTCTTCCCGCAGTGTGCCTTCCACGGTGGACACCAAATGATGCACTTGCGCGTGCTGCTCCAGCCGGAGCAAATCCCTGACGTGCACGCTGCCGAACTCGCAGACTTGTCCGAGATCATTGCGCTCCAAATCCGTGATCATCACCAGTTCCGCGCGTTCTTTTTCTGAGCCTGCCAGTTCTGCGGAAAGCCGACGGTCACTTTCTCCGTCCGTGCCGCGAGGCCGCGTGCCCTTGATGGGTCGCGAGACAATATTGCGTCCGCTCATTTTCAAAAAGCACTCGGGCGAGGCGCTGAAAATCTGAGTGCCGCCGAGATCGAGATATGCGGCGTGCGGCGCAGGCGAGGCACTGCGAAGTCGTTCATAGAAATCAAACGGCTCCAGCCCGCGCGGCCATTCTGCCAGCCAGGGATAGGACAGGTTCACCTGGTAGATGTCGCCTGCGGCGATGTATTCTTTAGCGCACCGCGTGATGCGGACGAATTCCGCTTCGCTCATCTGCGGCGTGAAATTGATTTGTGGCACCATGTGTTGGGGGCTGGTTCCGGCGAGCTTAGTCGAACCGCCAGCCCTCACTCCGCCTTCAACAACCCGACACTGCGGATACACGCCGAACAGAAATTTTCCGTCAAAGCTCACATGACCGAACAAGCCTCCCGCCGTCATGCCGTGATCGAATGTCTGAACTCGTCGGTGTTGGCGCAACATTTCACGTAGCTTTTCCGCATCGCGCCAGATGCATCCTTCGATAATCTCCACCGGGTCTGACGCAATGATAGAGCGCCCAGCTTGATCCGGCACGGCGCTGTCCAGAAACACTAGGCCCGGTCGTTGCGTCAAGGCACGCGCCATCTCCACTGCCGCAGGTTGCGGCAGTCGGGTGGCGTCGGGTTGATTCATCAAAGCTCGGCAAGAGTGCGGCGCGCAGTCGTGCAAGCAAGTGCAATTGCCCTCGCGCTTTGACAATTTACCGACGCGCAGCATGTTGTGTTTCCCCGGAGCGAACCCGCCGGGCCAGTATTTTGAAACGAGTCCTTTTTGTCTGCACTGGCAACACCTGCCGCAGCCCGATGGCGGAGGCGATCTTCCGCGATCTGGTTCGTGGGCGCACGGACTATGAAGTGCGCTCCGCAGGCACCGGCGCTTATCCCGGCGACGCCGCCAGTCGGCACACGGCGGACATCCTCACTGAAATGGGCGTGGATGCCTCCCATCACCGCAGCCGTCCGCTCACGAAGGACATGCTGGAAGCTGCCACGCATGTTTTTGCCTTGTCGCTCGGTCATATGCAATCCATCGAAAAGAAGTTTCCGGCGGCGACTGACAAAACGTATCTCATCAGCGAGTTCACACCGGACGATGACTTGCGCGACCAGGATGTCAGCGATCCTTACGGCGCCGGACGCGCGGCTTATGAAGAAGTGCGCGAGACTTTGCAAAAACTTCTTCCGAGCGTGCTCGCTTACATTGAACAGACTTTCGATAAAAATCCCAACCCCAACTCCATGCACTCCCAAGCCAGCCCCGCCGATCCCGCCGCCAATTCCGTCAAACGCATCGCGCTCGGTGCCGATCATGGCGGCTACGAATTGAAGAACGCGCTCGTGACTTATCTGAAGCAGAAAGGTTTTGATGTTATCGACCTCGGCACGAACTCGAAGGAATCCGTCGATTACCCCGACTATGCAGACGCGGTCGCGGAGAAAGTCCTTACTGGCGGCGCGGACGCGGGCATCCTTGTCTGCACCAGTGGCGCGGGCATTTGCATTGCGGCCAACCGACACGTCGGCATCCAGGCGGCGCATGTGACCGATGCAGCGGAGGCGGCAAAAGTTCGCGAGCATAATAACGCCAATGTGCTCTGCCTCAGCGGCACCAAGACCTCAGTAGCCGACGCGCAGAAAATCGCAGACGCCTTCATCGCCACGCCCTTCGCTGGCGGACGACACGCGCGTCGCGTGGGCAAGATGAACGCGCTGCACGAAATCGCCGCCGACATCGTGCGCACGAGTGACCCGGCCATCGCGGAAATCATTCTCGAGGAAGAATCGCGGCAGCAAAATAACATTGAGCTCATCGCCAGTGAGAACTTCACCAGCCGCGCCGTTATGGCCGCGCAGGGTTCATGTCTCACTAACAAATACGCCGAAGGCTATCCCGCGAAGCGCTGGTATGGCGGCTGCGAAGTGGTGGACAAGGCCGAGCTGCTGGCCATTGACCGAGCGTGTCAGTTGTTCGGCGCGAAGTTCGCGAACGTGCAGCCGCACTCCGGCTCGCAAGCGAACGCGGCGGTTTATTTCAGTGTGCTTCAGCCCGGCGACAAAGTGCTGGGCATGAACCTCGCCCACGGCGGTCATTTGACTCATGGCAATCCCGCGAATTTCTCGGGTCGCCTCTACAAGTTCTGCCAATACGGCGTGCGCCAGAGCGACGAGCGCATTGACTACGATGAACTCGCCGAGGTCGCGTTGCGCGAGCAGCCCAAGATGATCACTGCCGGAGCCAGCGCCTATCCGCGCATCATTGATTTCAAGCGCATGAGCGAGATCGCGAAAAGCGTGGGCGCTTATCTGTTCGTGGACATGGCGCACATCGCCGGACTCGTCGCCGGTGGCATGCATCCGTCGCCGATGGAGCACGCGGATTTTGTCACGACCACCACGCACAAATCATTGCGCGGCCCGCGCGGCGGCATGATCCTCACCAACAACGAGGAACTAATTAAGAAGATCAACAGCCAGGTCTTCCCCGGCGTGCAGGGCGGTCCGCTCATGCATGTCATCGCGGCGAAAGCCGTCTGCTTCCACGAAGCACTGCAACCCGGTTTCAAAGAATATCAGCAGCAGGTCGTGAAGAACGCGCAAGCGCTCGCGTCCGCGCTCACGGCTCTGGGCTATCGCATCGTCAGCGGCGGCACAGACAATCATTTGATGCTCGTCGATCTGCGCCCCAAAGGTCTGAACGGCAAAGTCGCCAGCGACACGCTCGATCATGCAGGCATCACCGTGAACAAGAACGGCATTCCATTCGATACTGAAAAAATCACGCTCGGCGGCGGCATCCGCATCGGCACTCCCGCAGTCACCACGCGCGGCATGAAGGAAGCAGAGATGAAGCAAATCGCCGCATGGATTCACGCGGCACTGGAAGGCCGCGATAAGCCGGAAGTGCTGGCAAAAATCCGCAGTGAAGTGATTGAGATCAACAAGCGGTTTCCGTTGCCGTGAGCATTGATGCGGCGGTTTTATCATAGCAAAATGTTGCAAAGCGTGGACTGACCCATTTCACGCACTAGTGGGACGCCAGCCTAGCATGGTCACCTAACGAGCCTTTAATAGACATGCACTTACCCACCCAGAACATTCCCGTAATCATTGACGGCCCAAATTGCATTAATAGGTTGATCGATTTTGGCATCGCGTCTGGCCATTTGGCCAAACAATTGTCACTTCGATGCCTTAGGGAGCTAATCAATCGCAAATTGGCAGAAATTCCAAGTATCAGTGGCAGTTGTGGTTCGGCAGAATTTATCTGTTCACGTAAGCGCTTTGGCCCCGAATCGAAGAAGTTCAGCGAAGAGCAACAAAAGAATATGCTGAATCGATTCCGCGCTGAAGTGGGAGTATTTGTTGATGTGATCGACATTCCTGGTTCCTCGGAAAAAGGTGTGGATACGACAATTGCAGGACGACTTCAGGACCTTGGGGGAGAGGTTCCCGCAGCAGTGCTTATTTCCGAGGATAGAGATTTCATCCCAACACTTCAGAAGCTACGGCACCGCCTCAAAGTCATTCTGTTCTCTATATCCGGATCTCCTCCTGTGGAGCTACAGAATGAAGCATACGCCACCGTGTTGCTTGGCGAAGATTACCGTTCGTTATTCACCTACAGTTATCCTTCTTTTCAAATTGAGGAGCTTGACGCGCAAAAACTCGCAGAGCTGTTTGCGGAAGCGGATGATCGGCAGTTAAACCAATTGAGAGTGGACCACAGCGGAGAGGTTTACATAGTTAAGTTGGATTCTTCACTGCATGATCCGATGGGGAAAGATACAAAATTTCGCCTTGAATCCTATGGCCCATACAATGGCTATTTGGGGCCAAAGAAAGCGTCTGATGACGCTTACATTAACAAGGAGTTGCAGGATTTGAAGCTCGCTTGGATGCACGACATCAAGGGCTATGTTGATTACCCTGTAGAAGCAATGATCAGGTCAATAAGCACAACATCCGAGAAGAATTAAGATTAAATAAAAAGCTTCTGTATAACGTGAATCTCGCGGTTCAAGTTCTTCATCCCTTGATGAAGGCAGATAGAGTGCTTGCCCCTTGGGCATCAGGCCACTCTTTAGAATGAGCGCGAGGACAAAGCAATTACTTTGACTGGACTTTTCTGAACTCGCGAGCCATCCGCTGTCCTGCCTCCCGCTGTGCAGACGTCAACGTGCGTTCAAGTTCTGTATAATCTTTCTTTGCAGATTCATTGCCTTGCGCCCCCGCTAACAGAAGCCACTTGTAAGCCTCGCCCGCGTCCTTGGTCACGCCTTGACCGTAGGTATACAGTGCGCCAATCACGCGTTGAGCATTATCATTCCCCTGTTCTGCTGACTTGCGATACCACTTCACTGCCTCAACAATGACCTTGGCCACGCCGCGACCTCCGGCATACATGTTGCCGAGCCAGAATTGCGCTCGGTCGTTTCCCTGTTCTGCTGACATGAGAAACCACTTTACTGCCTCAGCATCGTCCTTCGTTACTCCTTGACCTATTACATATGCTTCGCCTAGCGAGAACTGCGCGTCTGCATCCCCCTGATCCGCTGCCATGCGATACCACTTTGCCGCCTCAACATCGTCCTCAGGCACGCCCCGTCCTCCAGCATATATGTAGCCGAGGAAGCGCTGCGCTTCGGTATGCCCCTGATCTGCTGCCATGCGAAACCACTTCACTGCCTCAGCATCGTCCTTGGGCACGCCTTCACCGATGAAATACATTCCACCTAGCGAGCACTGAGCTTTAGCATCCCCCTGATCTGCTGCCATGCGATACCACTTTGCCGCCTCAACATCATCATGGGTCACGCTTCGTCCGGTGGCATATATATCACCTAGCGAGAACTGTGCCTTAGCATCCCCTTGTTCTGCTGCCATGCGATACCACTTTACAGCCTCAGCATCGTCTTTGGTCACGACTCGACCGTTGGCATACATGAGGCCGAGAAGGAACTGTGCTTGCGCATTTCCCTGATCCGCTGCCATGCGATACCACTTCACTGCCTCTGTCTCGTCCACAGTCACGCCCTGCCCTCTAAAATACATGTTGCC
>JBBRNC010000030.1:0-46388 GCA_038230495.1 Verrucomicrobiales bacterium | reverse complement strand
GGGCAAGGCCCGGCGGCCGGCCCATTACCTGGCCATCCCGCCCCAAATTTTCGAGGTCGTGGTGAAACATCTGGAAAAGTCCGGCTGCGCCAAAGGCGCCCGCGTGCTGGTCGAAAAGCCTTTCGGTCGGGACCTCGCCTCCGCGAAGGAACTCAATCGGATTCTGCTCAAAACCTTCGCCGAGACGGCGATCTTCCGCATCGATCATTATCTCGGGAAGCGGCCGGTGAACAACCTGCGCTATTTCCGCTTCGCAAACGCATTCCTGGAACCGATCTGGAACCGTCACTACATCGAGAGCGTGCAGATTACGCTGGCGGAAGACTTCGGCGTCCAAGGCCGGGGCGGGTTCTATGAAGAAACGGGCGCCATCCGCGATGTGATCCAGAATCACTTGTTCCAAGTGCTGACCAATCTAGCTATGGAACCGCCGACTGGCACCGACAGCGAGTCCCTTCGCGATGCAAAGGTCAAGGTTCTCAAGACCATCGCGCCGCTGAAAAAGAAGAACCTCTTTCGCGGGCAATTTCACGGCTACCGGAAGGAGAAGGGTGTGGCGCCGGATTCCAAGGTGGAGACCTATGCGGCCCTGCGATTGGACATTGATTCGGAGCGCTGGCGGGGAGTGCCCTTCTATCTCCGGGCCGGGAAGTGCCTGCCCGTTACTTGCACGGAAGTCGTGGTCCGGCTTCGTCAGGCCACAACCTTGGAGCGGAACCTCCATTTGAAACCCAATGCCTTGCGGCTGCAAATCAGTCCCGAGATTCTCTTCGTGCTTGGCCTTAATGTGCTTGGCCCCGACGAGCAGAAGCTAGGGCAGTCAGTGGAGCTGGTGGCGCATCGCGAGCCAAACGCCGATGAGATGTCCGCTTACGAACGCGTCCTGAGCGACGCCATGAAGGGCGATGCCACCCTGTTCGCCCGACAGGACTATGCGGAAGAGGCGTGGCGCATTGTGGATACCGCAGTGAGGGCGGACACGCCGGTCCACGAATACAAGCCGAAGACCTGGGGGCCGTCCGAAGTCGAACGGGTCACCCCTCCCGGTGGCTGGCACAACCCGGGAAAAACGCCTTCGTAGCTCGCATCAAACCCATGAAGAGCAAAGCTCCCCAAAGTTCGGACCGGGCCGAAGTCGTTTTCCTGTTCGATGTGGACAACACGTTGCTCGATAACGACCGCGTCATCGACAACCTCAAGACGCATCTCCAGCGCGAGGTCGGTCCCGAACATGCCCGGCATTATTGGGACATTTTCGAGCGCTTGCGGGACGAACTGGGTTACGCCGATTATCTGGGCGCCTTGCAGCTTTACCGGGTCGAGCATCCGCATGAAGTGGGTCTGCTGACAATCTCGCATTTCCTCGTCAACTATCCTTTCGCCAACCGACTTTACCCCGACTCGCTCGATGTCATCGATCACGTCCGGCAGTGGGGAGCGGCGGTCATCCTCACCGATGGCGATGTGGTCTTCCAACCGCGCAAGGTGGATCGCTCAGGACTGTCTGAAGCGGTCGCCGGCCGCGTGCTGATCTATGTGCATAAGGAAATGGAACTTGAGGATGTGGAGCGGCGCTACCCCGCCGAACACTATGTGCTGGTGGACGACAAGCTGCGCCTCCTTGCTGCTATGAAAAAGGGCTGGGCTTCCCGCGTCACCACCGTCTTTGTGCGTCAGGGCCATTACGCCACCGACCCGGAGAATCTGGCCAAGTATCCGGCCGCCGACATCAGCGTCGATCGCATCGGTGACTTGATGCAATACGACCAGGCGCAACTGCTGGAGCCAACGATGAAAACAAAGCAAAGCTGCGGTGCAAGAGCGACTGCCATCTTATGACTGCCTCAACAATAGACTCAACGGTTGCGGCACTTCACCACTGAGCCACGATGAATGACTTTCAAATGCAGCGCCTCGGCGTGGTGATGGAACCGGAGCCGGGCAATCCACTGGAGACCGAAGGCGTCCTGAATCCAGCCGCCGCGCGTGGCCCAGATGGCCACCTTTACCTGTTTCCACGGCTCGTCGCCAAGGGCAACTACTCGCGCATCGGCATCGCGCGAGTGAAGTTCGATAAGGCCGGTGATCCAAATGGTGTCGAGCGGCTTGGCATCGCACTGGAACCTGAGGCGGATTACGAACTGCGCCCTGACGGTGGTGGTTGTGAGGACCCACGCATCACGTTTGTCGAGCCGTTGAAGAAGTATGTGATGACCTACACAGCGTTGTCTTCACGCGGGCCGCGCATCGCGTTCGCGCTGTCGGAGGACTTGTTTCACTGGGAGCGCATGGGGCTCGCCATCTTCATGCCTTATGAGGGGGTGGACTTCAATGATGTCGCGAACAAGGACGCGCTGCTTTTCCCCGTCGCCATTCCCGATGCGCAGGGCCGCGCCGCGATGGCGATCATTCATCGCCCGCTTTTTCCGGGCACCGGGCCGGACGAAACGCTCCACTGCGGGTATCCTCGAGTGGTGGACATTCTTCGCGAAAGCATCTGGATTTCTTATCACTCACTCGTCAACGAAACCTGCACGAAGCATCATCACCTCTGCCACTTCGATTCTCATCAGCGGCTGGCGACTCCCGTGGCCGCATGGGAACGGCTCAAGATTGGCGGCGGCACTCCGCCCATTCTGACGCGGCACGGTTGGCTGACCGTCTATCATGGTGTCAGTGAGCTTTCGGCCTCCCCTGAGTCCGCACGCGTGCTATGTTACTCGGCTGGAGTGCTCGTGCTTTCAAAGGAACATCCGCAAGTTATCCGCTATCGTTCGCCTGAACCCGTGCTGACACCAGAGTTACATCAGGAACGCCACGGCGTCGTCCCCAACGTCGTGTTTCCCACCGCCATAGATCGGCGCGACGATATTGGCTTACCCGATTGCTACGACGTTTATTACGGCATGGCCGACAACCGCATCGGCGTGGCAAGACTCAAGCTGCCGGAACATCTGCCGTCCGGCGCACTCGCCGACGCTCCGCAAGCGAAGGTCTGATGATTAGTCATCGGCATCAAAAAAAGTTGGACAATGAAAACGAAGTCAAAAACACCCAGCCCAGCCTCTACGTGGCAGGGTTATACCCCATGGCAATGGCAGGGACACGGGTGCCATGATTGGTTTACACCTTAACTGAAAGGAACAAAATGAAGAACAAATGGACGATACTGTTAAGTTTTGGGGCTGGAATTCTGGTCACCCTCCTCGTGCCGATAATCCTCCTGGCCATGGGCGCGATCTACATGGGGGCGGACGTAAAGCCCGGCCTCATCGAACGAACACTCGCGCCGTGGAGTCTGGACCGGTCGTTGGCAAAGCGCGCTCCGAACGAGAAGAATCCGTTTGCCGGCAATCCGGCGGCAATCGCCACGGGCCTGGACCATTATCGCGAGAATTGTGTCATGAGCCATGGAGCACCCGGCGTGGAAGCCGCCGAGTTAGCCAAGGGGATCAATCCGCCTGCGCCATCGCTGGGCAAGGCTGGAGACGACATGTCCGATGGTGAACTCTTCTGGATCGTCAAACATGGCATCCGGATGACAGCCATGCCCGCCTTCGGACCCACGCACACCGATGAAGAAATCTGGAAACTGCTCGCCTTCATCCATCATCTGCCGGAGCTGACCGCACAGGAACGGGATTCTCTGGGAGCGGCATCCGGCCGAGAAGCCCATCATCATGAAGGGGAGACTGATGACCCTTCGGTGAAGTAAACACTCAAGCAAAAAAGTCAGTGACAACAACAAACAAGAAAGAAACAACACCATGAATGAATCGAAATCCGTGACCAAAGACCCCATCTGCGGCATGACCGTGGACGAAGCCACCGCTCTGCACGCCGAGCGCGATGGAAAGACGTTCTACTTTTGCTGCGACGGCTGCCGGCAAAAGTTTTTGTCCACGCCCGCCGGAGCAAAGCCGGAGGACAAGTCTGGGTGCTGTTGCGGATAACGTCCGCACACTCGAGCCCAGAGATCGCAGCAAGATTGGCATGCAGATGGGCAAGGAATCCTGCGGTGGCTATTACATCGATCGAAAAAGGCTGGGGTCACTAAAGCCGTGGTTGCAAAATTCCTATTTCCATTTTGATTTCAACATGAACAGAACTGTCCGACTGACCCTCACTGTCCTTTTCGCTCTCTTCACCGCCGAGACCCAGCGAGCTGTTGCAGCGACGGTGGAGTATCACCTGACCATTGCGGAAAAAGAAGTGAACTTCACCGGTCAGCCACGCACGGCGGTGGCAGTGAATGGCAGCATTCCCGCGCCAACGCTGACTTTTCATGAAGGCGATGTGGCGCGTATTCACGTGACCAATGCGATGAAGGTGGAGTCGTCGATCCACTGGCATGGGATGCTGGTGCCGAATCGCATGGATGGCGTTCCCTTCGTCACCTTTCCGCCGATCAAGCCCGGCGAGACGTTCGACTATGTATTCCCCATCCGGCAGCACGGCACCTACTGGTATCACTCCCACACGAAACTACAGGAGCAAAAGGGACTCTACGGCGCGCTGAGAATCCTGCCCCGGCGCGGCGGTGTCAGCGGTGATCTCGACCGCACGGTGGTCCTCTCCGATTGGACGGATGAGAGCGCGCATGAAGTTATCCGCTGGCTCAAGCGCGGAAGCGAGTGGCCGGCTCTGCAACGCGGAAACTCGCAGTCGATGTTCGGGGCGATGCGCGTCGGAAAGCTCGGCGATTTCTGGAAGCGCGAACTGCTGCGGATGCCGCCGATGGATCTCTCCGACGTGGCCTACGATCGCTTTCTCGCCAATGGCGAACCGGAGCACCATATTGCCGCGAAACCCGGACAAACGGTTCGCGTGCGCCTCGTCGATGGCGCAGCTTCGACGTTCTTCCATCTGCAATTCGCGGGCGGTCCGATGACCATCGTCTCCGCCGACGGACAGGACGTGCAGCCGGTGAAAGAGAATCGTTTTCTGATCGGGGTGGCCGAGACTTACGATGTGCTCGTGCGCCTGCCTGGGCCGGGCGCTTACGAATTGCGCGCGACCGCGCACGATGGCTCGGCGTGGGCTTCCATCTGGATCGGCACTGGCGAGCGGCATCCCGCCCCGACGATCCCGAACGCCAATCTCTACAACGCGATGGGCAAGCTAAAGCCCTCTAATATCTTCGCGCTCACTCCCGGCGGGACGATGGGGATGCCCAATCGCGAAGTGAATGCGGGCAAATTCGACAAGCCCGGTGTCATGGGTGGTATGATGACGATGGAGGAAATGATGGGCATGAAGCCCGGCATGAAGATGGACGGAATGAAAGACATGAAAATGGGTGGGGAAATGAAGATGGGCGGCGACATGAAGATGGATCACGACATGCCGATGGGTGGAACAATGAAGATGGGCGCAGACATGAAGATGGGAGACATGCCGATGGATGACGGGATGGAGATGAAGGGGATGGAGATGAAAGGCGACGCTACTCCCGACCCACACAACGGGAAAAAGCACTCATGGGATTATGCTCCGTTCGGCCCGGATGCTTCCTCGCGGCAGCCGCTGGCGATGGACGGCATGGGGCCGCGTCCCGGCCCGCCCTACAAGGATTTGCGCTCGGTTAAGAAGACGGCGCTTTCTCCGAACCGCCCCGTGCGCGAAGTGCGGTTGACGCTCGAAGGTGACATGGAGCGTTATGTCTGGGCGCTGAATAACAAGACGCTCTACGCCAGCGATTCGATCAAGATTGCGAAGGGCGAAACCGTTCGTTTCATCATGATCAACCGCTCGATGATGCACCACCCGATGCACCTGCACGGGCACTTCTTCCGCGTCATCAATGGCCAGGGCGACTACTCGCCGCTCAAACACACCGTCGATGTTCCGCCGATGGAGACCACGGTCATCGAATTCGCTGCCGAGGAAGTTGGCGACTGGTTTTTCCACTGCCATCTGCTCTATCACCTCGATAGCGGCATGGCGCGGGTGGTGCATTACGAAGGCTTTTCGCCTGACCCCGACACCGCACCTATCCGCAACATGCTCTACCACGACCCGTTCTTTTTTTGGGGCACGGCGGACGTGCTGTCGAACATGACGCAAGGTTACGTCGAGCTCTCGAACACAAAAAATATTTTTAACATCGAATGGGAAGCCGGGTGGAATAACGTGCCCGGAACGGAAGTTGAAACGACGTTCCTTTATGAACGTTACTACAATCGCTTTTTTCGTCTCTTCGGCGGCCTGGACGCGAACGGCACAATCGACAACGGCCTTGATTCCTATCACACCGAAAACAACCGAGGTGTCTTTGGCATAATGTATAAGCTACCGCTGAACATCGACTCGATGGTCTGGGCGGATACCGACGGCGGAGCGCGCGTGCGACTTTCCAAGAACATCCCGCTCACTCCGCGGCTGATGCTTGGTGGCGAGGTCCGTTACGACACGCATAGCTATTGGGAAGAGCGCGTCCATCTCGATTACATGGTGACCAAGAACGCCTCGGTCATCGGCCAATGGCACTCCGACTACGGCTGGGGCGTCGGATTGCGAGTTCGTTTTTAAAGATCAAGAACACCCGCAATTTTACCCATGAACGACGATCATACTCATCACGATTGCTGCGGAGAGCAGGAGCATCAGCAACATCATCACGGCGACAAGAAGCCTTCACCCTCCTCGAAATACTTCTGCCCGATGTGTCCCGGAGTGGAGTCCGACAAACCCGGCGACTGTCCCAAATGTGGCATGGCGCTGGAACGCAATCCCGCATGGAAGCCGGAGGCCAAGACCATCTACACCTGCCCCATGCACCCGGAGGTGCAGCAGGATCATCCCGGCGATTGTCCCATATGTGGCATGGCGCTGGAACCCATGAGCGCGACTGCCGGAGCTGACGATACGGAGGAGAACTCGGAACTGAATGACATGACGCGACGTTTCTGGTTCGGCGCGGCGCTGACCTTGCCCGTGTTCCTCCTCGCCATGGCGCACATGATTCCCGCGCTGGGCCGACAATCATGGGTGACGGGCGATGTCTCGCGCTGGATCCAGTTTGGCCTCACCACGCCGGTCGTCTGGTGGGCAGGTTGGCCATTCTTCAAGCGCGGCTGGCGTTCCATCATGACGATGAACCTCAACATGTTCACGCTCATCGCCATCGGCGTGGGTGCGGCGTATGTGTTCAGCGCCGTGGCGATGCTGATGCCCGAAGTGTTCCCGCATTCGATGAGTCATGGCGGCAAGGTCGGTATCTACTTTGAAGCCGCCGGCATGGTTACAGTTCTAGTGCTGCTCGGCCAAGTGCTCGAACTTCGCGCCCGCAGTCGCACCGGCAGCGCGATCAAAGCCCTGCTCAATCTCGCGCCGCCCACGGCGCGCAAGGTCGTCTCCGGCGGCGATCAGGAAGTCCCGCTTGATCAGGTGCAGGTCGGTGACCAGTTGCGGGTGGTTCCTGGGGACAAGGTGCCCGTGGATGGTGTGATCGTCGATGGTCACTCCAGCGTGGAGGAATCCATGGTCACAGGTGAACCACTTCCAATTGAAAAATCCAAAGGCGACAAAGTAACCGGTGGCACGGTGAATGGCTCGGGCAGTTTCATCATGCGAGCCGAGCGCGTGGGCAACGACACCCTGCTGGGTCAGATCGTCACCATGGTGGCCGAAGCCCAGCGCAGTCGCGCGCCGATTCAAGGTCTCGCCGACAAGGTCGCGGCCATCTTTGTGCCGACGGTGCTGGCGGTTTCGCTGATCACCTTCGTCGTCTGGATGTGGATCGGTCCGGAGCCGAGGCTGGCCCATGCCATTGTCAATGCAGTGGCGGTCCTCATCATCGCGTGTCCGTGTGCGCTTGGGCTGGCCACGCCCATGTCCATCATGGTCGGTGTTGGACGCGGTGCGCAACTCGGCGTGCTGGTGAAGAATGCCGAGGCGCTCGAACACCTGGAGAAAGTGACCACACTCGTCGTGGACAAAACGGGCACGCTCACGGAGGGCAAACCCAAGCTCATGGATGTCCTGCCCAGTGACGGCTTTGACGCCAAGGAATTCTTGCAACTTGCGGCCTCACTGGAACAAAACAGCGAGCACCCGCTTGCCGCCGCGATTGTGCTCGGTGCGAAGGATCAAAAACTCACGTTCGGCGAGGTGAAGGAATTCCGCTCGGTGACGGCGGGTGGGGTTGCAGGGACCGTGGCGGGTCGTGTGGTGATGGTTGGCAAACCCGACTTCCTGCGGAACGAAAAAGTCACCGGCTTGGAGTCGCTCGAAGCAACGGCGGTCAAACTTCAGGAGGATGGGAAGACGGCGATGTTCGTCGCCATCGACGGCAAGCCGGGTGGCATTCTCGCCGTCGCTGATCCCATCAAGGCCACCACGGCCGAGGCCATCAAGGAACTGCACGCGCTGGGATTAAAAATTGTCATGCTCACCGGCGACAACCGTCGCACCGCCGCCGCCGTGGCCAAGCAACTCGGTCTTGATGCCGTGGAAGCAGAGATCGAACCCGCAGGCAAAGTCGCGAAAGTGAAGCAGCTCCGCGCCGAGGGCGAACACGTCGCCATGGCCGGTGACGGCATCAACGACGCCCCCGCTCTCAGCGAAGCCGAAGTCGGTATCGCCATGGGCACTGGCACCGATGTGGCCATGCAAAGCGCGGGCATCACGCTGGTGAAAGGCGATCTCAGAGGTATAGCCCAAGCCATCCGTCTCAGCCGCGCCACCCTGAGCAACATTCGGCAAAATCTCGTTTTCGCCTTCCTCTACAATGCCCTTGGCATTCCCATCGCAGCGGGCGTGCTTTATCCATTCTTCGGATTGCTGCTCAGCCCGATCATCGCGGGTGCGGCGATGAGCCTAAGTTCGGTGTCTGTCATCACGAATGCCCTGCGGTTGCGACACGTGAAGCTGTGAAGGCAGAACGAAGTGCTCGCGCCACGATGGATAATGGCGATGCAGGAACAAATACAGCCCCCTTCTATTAGGGTGTTCACCCCATGGCAAATTGACGACGCATTCCATATCTTCGTTGGCATGAAGAGAAGACTCACACTGTTGACTGGCAAGCAGATGTCTTGCGCATGCAACGCAGCATCAACCTTCTTCGCAGTATGAAGCTGCAAACATCACCCTCTCTGAGTCGCGCGTTGTCCTCTGCAAAGACATCCTTGATTTCGCCGCGGCAAACCAAAACGGCTGCGATTCATATTCCCGCCAGCCGCAACCGCCAATGGACAACAGCACCGAAGATAGAAGTCGTCGCACGCATCATCGAGCCTCCTCAGAAAGGCAGAGTTGAGCTTTGTGAAACTTTATCACGCGTTCTTGATGAACGCCCGGCGGTGTTTGTGTCCTCCTCTATCAAGGTGAATACACCGGTCGAGCTAGTGTATGAGAAGTGGCTGAACTTCGGCGAGATCCCCCATTTTATGTGTGGAGCGGTCAGAGGAGGAAGACACGGAGAAAGTCGCATGGTCTGGCGGATTGCATGGTCAGGAGGATATTTTCCATGGGAGGCTGAAGTCTGTGAACAAATCCCCTGCATCCGCATCGCGTGGATCAACGAGCACGGCAGGCCGTGTGCTCATTCGGGAAGTGTTTACTTTAGTCCCGTGTCAGAATCGACCACGCGTATCACGGTCTCGCTCGAATTCGCTGCGGCCGATCCCCTTGGGAAAACTGCCTTCGCGGTGGAGGTTCTTGCTTCCCGTGTGGAACACCATCTGAAGTGTTTCCAGAGTTCGGAGCGGCGCAGCGCGGAGTCCATGATGCGCTAGAAACGATCTCGTCCGAATAACCAACCCATTAACTGAGCAGCTAACTTATATGAACATCAACCTACTCATGAATGGCGTTCTGACCGTGAACGACTTGCGCATCATGCTTTGTGGAGCATGATACTCTGGAATTTAACTGATTGATCGGTCAGCAAAGCCGGGGCACTCGCCATAAAGAAAAACTGAGCCATTCATGCCCCCCACGCTATCCAAGCGGAGTCTCCCACCCGAAGAAGCCTCTTTGCCATGCGCAAGCTGGATTACGGACGGCAGTCAAGTCGTGCTGGAACTTTCTGGTAACTGGAAACACGATGGTCCGTCTATTGAAGTTAAGGGCGAGCCACCCGACCGGGCACCCGTTCGCTACCAGACGGACAAGCTTGGTTCCTTTGATTCGACGTTGCCCGCCTTCATTCTCGCCCATCTGCGGAGCATTGACAAAGGACCGGTTGAGAATGCCGAGCCTGCAAAACCATCGCTCGATGGTCTGCCGCCCAATCTTCTCGGCCTGATGGAACTAGCGCTGGCGGTGCCGGAGGAAAGTGATGCTCACAGCGACGAGGATAAAATTGGCACGATCGGAAAACTCGGAAAAATCACACTCAATGTCGGGAGCAGTCTTCAGTCTGTCGCGGAATTTTCAGGCCAGTCTGTGCTGGCGCTTGGCAGGTTCTTCAGAGGCAAGGCGCGCTTCCGGGCACGTGATTTCTGGATGATCGTTCAGGAATGCGGAGCGGAGGCGCTGCCGATCGTTTCCTTGATCAGCTTCTTGATAGGCATGATCCTCGCGTTTGTCGGCAACGCCCAGCTCAAGAGTTTTGGTGCCAGCCTTTTTGTCGCCAATCTCGTGGCCATCGCGATGGCTCGCGAGATGGGTGTAGTCATGACCTCCATCATCATGAGCGGTCGCACTGGTGCCGCGTTCGCAGCCCATCTCGGTAGCATGAAGGCCAATGAGGAAATCGATGCCCTGCGCACTTTCGGCTTCGACCCATTCGATTTTCTAGTCCTTCCCCGCATCATCGCCCTAGTGGTGATGATGCCGTTGCTCACGCTTTACTCGGACATCATTGGCATCCTCGGAGGCATGTTGGTGGGCGCGGGCGTCGGCATTCCGCCCGCACTGTATTGGCATCAAACCCTCGACTCGTTGACGTTGACAACCGTTTCTCTCGGCATCATCAAAAGTGTCTTCTTCGGGGCTATCATCGCAGTAAGCGGCTGCTTGCAAGGGATGCATGCTGGCAAATCCTCCGCCGCTGTTGGCGAAGCGACCACGCGCGCAGTCGTGGCATCCATTACGGCCGTCGTCATCCTCGACTCAGCTTTTGCCGTCATCTTCACGATTCTCGACATTTGATTCATGCCCGACGCCCCTGACAAAACTCAGCACAAGGCGAAGATCACCGTGAGCGATCTCACGATGGCTTTTGGTTCAAACGTGATCATGAAGGACCTGAATTTTGAAGTCGCCGAGAAGGACATCTTTGTCATCATGGGCCCAAGCGGCTGTGGCAAGAGCACCCTGCTGCGTCACCTCATCGGCCTGCAAGAACCTAGCAAGGGCAAAATCCTCTACGACGATGAGGACTTCACTGCCGCCTCCGAGAAGGAGCGCGGGAGTTTTATCCGCCGCTTCGGCGTGATGTATCAGTCTGGCGCGCTGTGGTCATCGCTCACTCTGGCGGAGAACATTGCCCTGCCGCTGGAGGAGCATTCCAAACTCGCACCCAATGCGATCCGCGACCTCGTCTCCTACAAATTGTCCCTCGTCGGTCTGTCGGGCTATGAGGACTACTATCCGTCCGAGATCAGCGGCGGCATGAACAAACGGGCGGGCATCGCGCGCGCCATGGCGCTTGATCCTGACATCCTCTTTCTCGACGAACCCGGCGCTGGTCTGGATCCGCTCAGTTCACGCCGCCTTGATGATCTCGTGCTCAGGCTGCGCGACAGCCTAGGCTCCACGGTTGTCATCGTCACTCACGAACTGGCCAGCATTTTCGCCATCGCGAACAACTCGATCTTTTTGGATACAGCCACGAGAACCCAAGGTGCTACTGGTAATCC
This sequence comes from Verrucomicrobiales bacterium, assembly GCA_038230495.1. Classification (GTDB taxonomy): domain Bacteria; phylum Verrucomicrobiota; class Verrucomicrobiia; order Verrucomicrobiales; family Verrucomicrobiaceae; genus VFKE01. Next base: position 34,578 of record JBBRNC010000030.1, on the reverse strand, counting down.
TACCGAACTCCGTGATCATTCAGAGAACCCTGTCGTCCGCCGCTTCCTTCATCGTGGTGATGACGACCAAGCAGATACCAACCCTTCTTCATGAGTAAATCAGCCAGCCCTACCGTCATCGGGATTTTTACCCTCCTCGGGCTTGTCATAGCCGCGGCGGCCATCGTTCTGTTCGGCTCCGGCAAGTATTTCAAAAAGACCTACAATGTGATGCTCTTTTTTGAGAAAAGTGCCAACGGATTACAAATCGGTTCCGACGTTCGATTTGCTGGTGTGCGCATCGGCAGTGTTAAATCCATCAGCGTCATCTTTGATCGCAAAGAGAACCGCAAGATTTTGCCCGTAGTCGTCGAACTTGCCGAAAAAGAACTTCATTCGATCAATACCGAATCTGGCGGAGGCATCGATTTTTCAACTTACGAAGGCGTAGCTAAAGCTGTCAAAGAAGGTCTTCGCGGTGGTATGAAACAGCAGAGCCTGCTCACGGGCCAGCTCTACATTGAGTTCGACATCGCACCCGAAACGCCAGGCTATATCTATGATTATAAAGGCGCGGAACATTATCCCGTTGTCCCCACCGTCGGCACGGAGATTGACGAGCTCATCGCCGGCATCGGCAATGGATTGAAGAAATTCAATGCGCTAGATCTCGCCGGAGCCATGGGCGATTTCCGTGAAGTGCTCGTCAAAGCCAAAGAACAAATTGCCATGCTGAACTTCAAGGAAATTAACGACAACGTCGTTGGCATCACGACAGACATTCACAAGTTGACCAGCGATGAAAAACTCGCTTCAGCGATCAACAACCTCGATGCCGCGCTCATCCAGATTGATCAGCTTACGACCAAGGCCAATACCAAGTTTGACCCGCTCATGGCCGAGCTCGAATCTGTCATCGCGAAGGCCGATGCTGGAATTGCTAAAATGCATGAAGCCACCCAGTCGATCTCTGACATGTCCAACCCACGCTCACCCGTGCTATTGCGGATGCAGAATGTGCTTCAAGAAGTCGAGCGCGCCTCCAGGGCACTCAAAGAACTTACCAACGATCTCAAACGCTCCCCCAACGCCCTGATCACAGGCAAAGAAACCCCGCCATGAAGTTACTCATTATCGCCCTCACCCTTCCACTTTTGATCGCTTCCTGCAGCGTTCTCAAGCCCGTGAAGGACACGTCCGTTAATCACCTGCTGGACCCCCTCATCCCGGAACATCCGATCTCCGGCAGCACTCCAGCCATCGCCATCACCCGTCCCTCGTTGCCGAGTTACCTCGACCGTCAGCAGCTCGTGAGTCGCAGCGGCAATGGCCAGCTTCAGATGAACAGCTACCATGTGTGGGCCGAGCCATTGGATTCTGCCATCTCACGCGTCACCGCCATCAATCTCAGCCGCCTGACCAACTCGCTCAACATCCAACCGGTCGAGAACTTCATCACTCTCGATTACCAGACCGTGCTGGAAATCCGCGTGTCACGTTTCGAGCCGGACACCTCCAACAACCTCATATTAAATTGCACATGGAAGCTGCAACCAGTCGCCGGTCCCCTTGCCAGCCCGCATCCATTCAGCACCAGCGTATCAGTCGCCGCAACTGACACCGCCACCGATTTGTCAGGTCGTGTCGCCGCCATGAACGAAGCCCTCGCACGTCTCGCCCGGGAAATCGCCCAAGCCCGCTAAATATATTTCAGGTAATTCCCAAGATAATTGAACGGCACACGTGATACCTTTCACAAACAGAACCATGATTATGAAACACAAACTCCTGACAGTCCTCGCGCTGGTCGCCTGCAACTCGCTGCAAGCCGATCCCGCGCTCACCATTTACAACCAAAACTTCGCTGTTGTGCGCGATTCCGTCGCGCTGGATTTGAAGCCGGGCGTGAACAGCGTGAACTACTCTGGCGCAACGGCTCAGGTGGAGCCGGAGTCTGTTATCCTGCGCGATGCGACCGGCAAGATCGCTCTGCAAATTCTCGAGCAAAGTTATCGCAACGATCCCGCCGACCAGCAGCTTTTGCTCAAGCTCTTCGAAGGCAAGGAAATCGAGTTCGAGTCCCACGGAGAGATGGGCAAGGTCAGTGTGGAAAAAGGAAAGATTATCCGGGGCGGCAGTCGCGAAGGACTCACTCCGATCATCGAGATGGATGGCAAGCTGCGGTTTAATCTGCCGGGCCAGCCGTTGTTTCCTTCACTTGGCGACAACACCATTTTGCAGCCGACCTTCACTTGGCAGTTGCAGGCCGCCGCTGCTGCGAAGTTCAATGCGGAACTTGCCTATGTGACGAACGGTTTCTCGTGGAATGCGGATTACAATCTCGTGCTGCCGGAGAAAGGGAGCACGCTCGATGTGGTCGGCTGGGTCTCTGTCAAAAACGAAAGCGGCAAGACCTTCGAGAATGCGAACATCAAGCTCATGGCCGGTGATGTGCAGAGGATTCAGCCGCCGCAACCAGCCATGATGGCCAAGGGAATGGCGATGAGAGAAATGGCCATGGATGCCGCTGCTCCACCACAGGTCACAGAAAAATCCTTTGATGAATATCATCTCTATTCCATCGCGCGTCAGGTCACGCTGCGCGATCGCGAGACCAAGCAGATCGAGTTCGCCCGTGCGCAGGGCGTGAACTCCACGCGATTCTATGTCTATGACGGATCAGGCATGAGTCCTTACAGCGGCCCCATGCCGTTCTATGGTGAGGGCGAATACGGCGGCGCCGAGGGAAACAAGAAAGTAGCGTCCTATGTCGAGTTCAAGAACAGCAAGGAAAACCACATGGGCATCGCGCTGCCCAAGGGTCGCGTGCGGTTCTATCGAGCGGACGGCGAGCAACTTCAGTTCGTTGGCGAAGCGGAAATGGATCACACGCCCAAGGACGAGACGCTGCGCTTCCAGCTAGGCTTCGCATTTGATCTCGTCGGTGAACGTAAGCGCACGAACTTCACAGGCCAAACTCGTCGTAATGAAATGTCGGAGACTTTTGAAATCAAAGTCCGCAATCGCAAGACCGAGCCTGCGGAAATCCGCGTGGTTGAGCACATGCTGCGCTACGCTAACTGGGAGATCAAAGGCAACGACATTCCATTTAGCAAACTCAATGCCCAGACCGCCGAGTTCCGCGTGGCGCTCAAGCCCGACGAAGAAAAGGTGCTGACTTACACGGTGCGGTATTGGTGGTGATGAAGTATGGGTAGCCTGACTCTCCAGAGTCGGGAGCGTTGAGTAATCGCACACGCAGCCAACTCGACTCTGGAGAGTCAGGCTACGTCAGAAGCAATAGCCGTTTGGGATGCTCCAATCTTTTCGTATTGATGGTATCAGATTGAGCCGACATCTTAAGCCTGCTACGTTCCGCCATCGTGGCTCCGCAGATTGATTCCTTTCTTCTTCACCTCGCGACCGAGCGCGGGTTGTCGGAGAATTATCAACTTCTGGTGCGTCGGGTGCTGGAGGGTTTCGCGGCGTGGTTCAAGCGTGTGCGTAGCAAGGATGAGGTGGCGGCGGTAGTAACACGCGATGTCTCGGACTTTCTCGCGCAACGGAAAGCGGACGGCCTCGCGGCTTCTTCACTTAGGCTGGAGGTGATTGCATTGAAGATTTTCTTTCGCTGGCTGATGGCTCGCGGGTTTCGTGCGGGCGATCCGGCAGAGCCGGTGCTGCCGCCGCGTGCGACGCGAACATTGCCGGACACCTTGAATGAAAACGAAGTGCGGCGTTTGCTGGAAAGCTGCACTGGCAGCGAACCGCTGGACGTTCGCGACCGCGCGATGCTAGAATTTTTCTATGCGAGCGGATTGCGCATCAGCGAGGTGGTGAACGCGAAGATGGAAAACCTCAGCATCGAGGAAGGCTGGGTGCGGGTGACGGGCAAGGGGAACAAGACGCGCCTCGTTCCCGTGGGCGAAGCGGCGTGCAGGGCGATCACTCGCTATCTGGAAGCCGCGCGGCCTAAGCTGGTCAAGCCGAAGACCAAGAGCTTCATCTTCCTCAATCGCAACGGCGGTCAGCTTACCACTGCGCGCGTGTGGCAGATTGTGAAGAAGCGCGCCGCGCTCGCTGGGCTTGATCCGAAGAAAGTTCATCCGCATTTGCTGCGGCACAGTTTTGCCACGCATTTGCTGGAGCATGGAGCGGATTTGCGTGTCATTCAGGAAATGCTCGGCCATGCGGACATCGCCACCACGCAGATTTACACGCATGTGGATCAGCGTCGGCTGAAAGAGGCGCATCGGAATTTTCATCCGCGGGCCTGACTGATGTATGTATTTTTGCTGGCGGCAAAATCAGGATGGATCATACTCGCTACATGCGCGCGATTTGTTCCCTGTTGTTTTTAGGCCTTGTGTCCACGTCCTGCGGACAGGCAAGGAAAGATGCCAACTACGACGAGGCCAAGGTCGGCCAGCTTGCCATCCCCGATCCGTTGGTCTGCGTTGATGGCACCAAAATCAACACGGTGGATGAATGGCTGACGAAGAGACAACCTGAACTGCTGCAAATTTTTGAGCGCGAAGTCTATGGCAAAACACCTTCGGGCAAGCCTTCCGCGTTGCGGTTCGTAGTCACTTCTGAAGACAAAAAGGCGCTGAACGGCAAGGCAACAAAGCGCGAGATTAGCATCTTTTTTACGGACAAGGAAGAGCCGCACGCTGACCTGCTGCTTTACATCCCAAACGCGCGCAAGAATCCGACTCCGGCGCTTGTCAGTCTGAATTTCGGAGGCAATCAATCGGTGGCGAACGACCCGGCAATCAAACTCTCCAATCACTGGTTCCGCAACAACCCGAAAAGCGGTTACGTCAACGACAAGGCCACTGAACACACGCGCGGTTCGTCGGCAGATCGGTGGCCGCTCGAGCAAATCATCGCCCGCGGCTACGCTGTGGCGACGGCCTACTACGGCGACTTCGAGCCGGATCATGTGGACGGGATCGGCGATGGCGTGCGCCCCTTGTTTCTCAAACCCGGCCAACGCAAGCCCGCGGATAACGAATGGGGCGCAATCGGAGCCTGGGCTTGGGGATTGAGCCGCATGGCGGACTACTTGCAGACCGTTCCTGAGATCGATGGAAAAAAGCTCGCCGTGCTTGGTCACTCGCGTCTGGGGAAGACTTCACTCTGGGCTGGCGCACTAGACGCGCGATTCACCATTGTCATTAGCAATGACTCTGGCTGCGGTGGTGCCGCGCTGAGTAAGCGCAATTTCGGAGAGACCGTGGGCATCATCAATAACTCCTTCCCGCACTGGTTCTGCGGGAACTTCAAAAAGTATTCCAGCAACGAAGGCGCACTGCCAGTTGACCAGCACGAGCTACTCGCACTGATAGCACCGCGCCCAGTTTACATAGCCACCGCTACCGAAGATTTGTGGTCCGATCCCAAGGGACAGTTCCTCGCTGGCAAACTCGCGGAGCCTGTCTATGCCTTGTTCGGAAAAAAGGGACTGGGCGTGGATGAACCACCGACACCCGACAACAGCGTGGGTGACAACATCGGCTACCACTCCCGCGCCGGGAAGCACGACATCCTATGGTTCGACTGGGAGCAATACATGAACTTCGCCGACCGTCACTGGGGCAGGCCGGAGTAATGTCGCAGCACTTCAAGCGGCCATGCCGCGTTGCCGATTTTCCAGCGACGGCAGAATGACCACACAGGAGGCGGCGTGATGCGGGCAGAAATTCACACGCTCGAATACCCAATTTGATTTTCTGAAGACCGGCTCTGCGTGGCCATCGGGAGTGAAGCGCACGCTAATCTCATGAGGTGAACCATCGAGGCCCGCGCCAGTGGCCTTCAGTGTGGCCTCCTTCACGGTCCAAGCTTCGGTAAATGACTGACGGTGGAACTGCTCGGGCAGTTCGAGCCATTGCTCCTGCTCCTCCTGATTGAAGACGATGCCGAGAAGTTCATCGGAAGGTTCTTCATCAATGATCCGCTCAACATCCACGCCGATGCCGTCCGCTTCACCGAGAGCGATCAGGGAGCATTCTTCCGAATGCGACACGCTGAAGTCCAGTCCTGCCGCGAGTGGATGCGGGCAGCGAGGCTTGCCGTGCTCATCGCATTGCAACGGCACAAGCTGCGGCGGCACCCCGATCTCGCGACCCAACATGCGCTTGAGTTCCGCTCGGGTGCGGTAAGCGAGAGCGCGCAAGTGCGGGCATTGCAAATGAGCATAGTGGGCGCACTCGTCGGGAGTGAGGATCGCGGCGTCAATCGGGCAGACGTCTTCCAGTTCGCGCCCATCCAACACGCGGCAGAGGATGGAATTGAGCCCCGATCTGTCTGGGCTATTGAAGGCCAACAAGGCCATCATCATGTTAAATCGACTGCTCACCACTTCCGTGGCACGATGCGATATTGTGATCATATCGGACTAACAACTGAGGTTGCCTGAGACCGTTGGGGGACGGCCTTTCGGTATTTTGGTTAGACAATGCCGCGTTGAAAGAGTTGAGAAATAGCCAAAAATATATACACAAATGCGAGCTGGCTAAAAAAGAAGGAGCGCGAGTATGGCGAAGCCTATTCGCCAAGTATATGTATGGAATCTGGCCACGTTGCAGACCAAATTATAGGCGAGTGGTCTGGCGACACACTCGCGCTCCTTCTCAATGAATTCGTCTTCCTTTAGCGGTTCTTGTCGTCGGCTTTAAATTCCTCAGAACTCCAGGCTCCTTGATCTTCCACAAACCAATGCTTGGCACATGCGGCCTTACCGATCGTGGTCTTAGATGCGCGGCGCTCAATGGCCTGGAAAAATTTTCCTGCGGCTTCGTCATCGCCTCGGTAGTCACCCTTCATCCAGTTGCCCGCTGAATTGAGAATGTCGGCGAGTTCATCTGACTGATCGGGCAACAAAGCCGCTGATTTCCACACAAGACCAAGCGCGACATAACGATAATGTTCGTAGCGGAAAGGAACCACTTTGTGTTGCTCGAGGCGCTTCTTCTCTTCTTTTGTAACTGGCACGTGGAATTTGACCTTCTTGTCATCTGCGGGAACGAATTTGTTGTTTTCACTGCGAGTTACCTGCTTGCCAGTTTCTCGTTCAATGGTCGTGACCGTCTGGCCACGGCCCAAGCTGTCAGGCTCTCCTCGCGTGGCCATTAAATCTTGACCGTTTTGCGTCAGCACACAGGCGGCATGGAAATAGGCACGGGCGCGGTCAGACTTCGGCAGCTTCAGATCAGCTGCTTTTTTCAATGCTATCACGTAATCATCAAGATAGGGCAATGTCTTCGGCGACAGATAATTTCTTGCTTCGTCATAGCGATCTTCACGGACGAGCCGTCTGCCCAGCAGGTCACGAAAGAAATTATCAGGGTCTTGATCTGGTTCACCGACATTGCGCTGCGCATCCGTTTTTTTCTTGCTGGGCGGAAACTCCTTGTCCACGAACTTTTTGAGTTCATCGGCAGACAGGAGCAATTCGGCAACATAAGCCATGTCATCTGTCAGATCGGTTTGCGCAAACTGTGCCAATGCTTCGACGAAATCAGCATGCGAGAGATGAAGCGTGGCCAGATCGGCACGGGCAGAGTGCAGCTTAGTATGACCGTTATCGTAGAGAGCCTCGTTGGTGGCGGCCGGTGACGGTGCTGCCGCATCTTCCTTGCTGAGCAAGTTCACGGACTGTTGCATGGCCTTAATTGAAGCGTCGAGCTTACCGTCGCGGCGGAGCAGTTTCGCTTCAAGCCATCGCGACATTCCCGTGGCTGCCGGGCAGAGTTTCAGCCACTCTTTGGCGGGGGCATAGTCACCGCTGGTGTAGGCTACCCAGCCAAGACGATCCGCATCTTGCACATCTTTAATGCCTGCGGCTTTCAATGCTGCCAGCCAGCGCTGGCAGCGATTCATCGGAGCCTTGTCCGTTCCGCTCGAATCCGTCTCCGCTGTTTGATAAACCCAGTCTAGCGTGGTTTCCGTTGCGAGCACATGGGATGTTTGCAACCAACGAAGCGTGGGAGTCTTCGCTGAACTTATAAGTGCCTTTTCGATGCTCGCATTCAGCTTGTCGGCAGCGCTGGCGGAACGCGCATCATCGGGTGAAATTGGCTGGGCGTTCTCATCAAAACTCATGGTGCCCTCAATCACACCGCGATCAGGAATAAGTGCTTTGAGCGAAATCAGTGCGGTGTCATCGCCGATGGCAAGCTGTGTCAGATAGAGTTTCGCGGCCTCCTCGCGATGATCGGCGTCGAGTTCTGCTTTGGCTTCCCAACCGTAGCTGTCGGCAGCAAGTCCCAGTGCATCCGCAAAGCCATCCTTGGCCAGCGCGCGGCATTGTTGAAACCATTTTGTCGTATCCTTTGATTCGGTAGACAGTCCTAGTTTCCCCAGCATGAATGTGGCCCATACGCTCCGGTAGTGACGTTCCTCTTTCGGGCGTGCGAGTAACTTCTTCCAGATGGCCTCGGCTTCCTCGGGCTTTTTGGACTGCATTGCGAGCACGCCGCGATGATAGTCGGCGAACTCGGAATCAAACTCATTTTCTGGCAACGCTCCGGCAGATGCCAAAACGCTGCGGGCCTGTGCATGAGCTTCTTCTGCAGCTTTCGGATCAGCTGGTTTGATGACGCTCTTGGTGATTGCCTCGTGAAATTCGTCGGTGTCTGCCTTCACCGTATCTAGGGCGTATTGCTTTGACGTCTCCTCTTGATCTGGTGATTTTGTGTTAACGACACGTTTCTCTAGAGGTAGGAATGATTTCGTCCGTTCGCGCAACATGGCTTCCCAGAAAAATTCTGGTGAATGATCAATGGCGATTCCACCATTCTCTAACCAGCGAGGAGCGGGGCCGTATCCACCGGTCGCGTGGGCCTTCTGCGAATAAATGCAAACGATGAAGCCGAGCAGAAGTGTTTTAACGGATGATTTCGACATTCAATGAAGCGCGTTGATCGAAGCGCAGCCAGCCGATACCACGGCTCGTCCCCGGTGGCAATCGCAGCGGTTGCGCACAGGTAAATTCTGCCTGCTGTTCATTGATTTGAACGGACCAACCACGCAAGGCATCGCTCGCAATTGGAGCATCGCCTTGCCAGTGCACGATAACTTGACCCGTGAATTCCTCATCCAAGTCGCCTTCATTCACGATGCTGAGATCGGCAGGATTTTCACCAGTCGCCCGCGCGATGAGCTGATGCTTTAGCGCACGGCCTTCAATGACGGCGTTGAAGGTTTCGGCTCGCCAGTTCCTCTGATCAGTGGCGACGGGCAACCGATACCAAATAACGCCCTTCATCTGCGGAGGATGCATGGTCCGCCATTCAGCGACCAGCGCCGCAAGTGATTCCGCATTGGAGTCAAGGTGCATCAACTGGGTGCCTGCGGGCCAGCTAGGCTGAACGGCATCCAGAGCAACACCGCGCAGTCGGCCCGCTTCGTCGTAACCAACCACTGCCGAGTAAGTCGAGAGCGCGACCTCGAAAGGATGACCGAGCGCAGCTGCTTTTTTCACCCACTGTCTTGCGCGATCCGGTTCGCAGACAAGCGCGTGAGCCGCGGGCACAGACGGCGGGATCGAGTGGACTTGCAGGATATAACCGTCAGCGTGATTCAGCAGATGGGCGAACTCCGGTTCATCAAGCCAGGTCGGCAACGTGGTGATGACAAAGCGACAGGGACGCACGGCCTCACGAATCGCTTTCAGCCATAGCGCGTAACCCGCGAGCTTCTTCTGGGCGCAATCGAAATCGAGCTGAAACTCCGCGCACGGGACCTGTTCTTCTTTCATTTTGCCGAGCAATGATTTCGCCGTATCGGTCAGCACTCGCGTGATCTCGCCATGTTCTTCAAACGTCTCAGCGAATGGAGCCACCCGCAGCGCGATGCCGACGGGCTTGTTCAATGCCCACACGCTGCGCCAGTCAATGTTGCTGCGCACTATCTTTGGCAGGCCATGATCCCACACGATCTCCGCGCCGAGAAGGACGATGCCATCCAGCTTTGAAGCGGACACGTTCTTGACGGCATCGCTGACAGCCGGAGTCCATTCGCGCTGCCAGACATAGGCCCTCTGGGGCAGCGAGGTTGTCGCGCCTTGATCATGGCAGCCACACAGCAACGCCGCGCAGGCGGTGATCGTGCTGAGGCGTGAAGTCATTTTATCGCAACTTCAAAGCCGCACCGGAATTCCGTGCTTTGCGAGATGCTGCTTAACATCGCGCACGGTGAATTCGCCGAAATGAAAAATGCTTGCGGCAAGCACGGCGTCGGCTTTGCCTTCGTTGAGAACATGCACCATGTGGTCGAGGTTTCCTGCGCCGCCGCTGGCGATCACGGGAATCGTGACGGCTTCGCTCACCGCCTTGTTCAAAGCGATGTCGTAACCGGCTTTGGTGCCGTCGGCGTCCATGCTGGTGAGTAGAATTTCTCCGGCTCCGCGTCGGCAGACTTCACTGGCCCATTCGATGGCATCGAGTTCTTTTCCATCGCGCAGTGCAGGCTTGCGACCGCCATGAGTATAGACCGTCCACGAGCCGCGTTCATTGCGCTTAGCATCAATCGCGACCACGAGGCACTGACAGCCGAAGGCGCTCGCGGCTTCGTCAACGACACCGGGATTGAAAACCGCCGCAGTGTTGACGCTAACCTTGTCCGCACCTGCGAGCAGCATGGCCCGCATATCTGCCACGGTGCGGATGCCGCCGCCAACCGTGAGCGGCATGAAGCAACGTTCTGCCGTGCGAGCGACCACATCGGCCATGGTCTTGCGCTCGTCGGACGAGGCTGTGATGTCGAGGAAGACTAGCTCATCTGCGCCCTGATCATTGTAGGCAACGGCGCACTCCACGGGATCGCCCGCATCGCGAATGTCGAGGAACTTGGTGCCTTTGACCACACGGCCGTTGTGAACGTCGAGGCAGGGAATGATGCGCTTAGTGAGCATGGAGAATTCGGAGTGCGGAAGTCGGAAGTTGGAATTAGTGTTCGTGCGTTGCCGTGTTGGCCCGGCTGATACTGTATTTATTCCGCATTCCGCATTCCGCATTCCGAATTTCACATGTCCGTTAAAATTCCGCGCGATGAACTGGTAGCCGACTTCCTCCAGTTCATGGAGGTTGAGCGCACGGCATCGCCGCGCACGCTGGAGAATTACCGTCATGCGCTGGATACTTTTCGTGCGAAGCATCGGGGCTACAAATCTTGGGACGCGCTCACGCCGGATGATTTTCGGCAATATCTCTTCGAACAGATGAAGGCCGAGATGGGGCGGGCAACTATCCGGCTGCACTTTGCGGCATTTCGTTCGTTCTTCAAATTCCTCACGCGACGTCACGGCTGGAAAAAAAATCCGCTGATTGAAGTGCAGCTTCCCAAGGCAGAAAAAAAACTACCCGTCGTGCTCACGATCACGCAGGTGGAACAGATGCTCGCGCTGCCATTGTCGGTGCCGAAGGAAAAGCAGGCTCCAGTCTGGGCGGGCGAGCGGGATGCGGCGATCCTCGAACTCTTTTATAGCACTGGCGTGCGGCTCAGTGAACTCGCGGGATTGAATGTGGATGATGTGGATGTCTATAGCGAGACCATGCGCGTTTTCGGCAAAGGCCGGAAAGAAAGGCTCTGTCCCGTCGGCGGCCCTGCAGTGCGGGCCTTGCAGAAATATCAAAGCAAGCTCGGCGTCTATGACGGCCCGCTCTTTCGCAGCAAGGTCGGCAAGCGCATGACAACACAGGCGATCAACAACGTGGTCGTGAAATATTGGCGGCTGTCAGGAATGCCCGTGCAGGTCACGCCGCATAAATTCCGCCACAGCTTCGCCACCCATTTGCTAAACAACGGCGCGGACTTGCGCAGCGTGCAGGAGTTACTCGGTCATGCGAGCCTAAGCACCACACAGATTTACACGCACGTCACCACGGAGCGGATGAAGCAAGTTTATGACAAGGCGCATCCGCGCGCGTGATGCGAAGCGCCCTGCCCGATGGTGTGGTTCACCCGTTCAGCGTCCAGCCTTCGCGATACTTCCGACCCATGAGCTCGTTCGCTTCGGGACAGTCGGTCGCCTTGCCCGTCGCGCCGTCGTAATGGAATTTCTTTCCAACGCGGTAAGCAACAAGGCCGAGCAGCATTTGCTCAATCATATTGCTGCTGTATTCAAAGTCGCACGCGGTCGGTTTGCTGGGATTTTTGCAGGCATCAAACCACTGTTTCTGGAAGTGGCCGATGTCCGGCAGCACGGTTTCCTTGGTGCGTGGCTTGTAGTAAGTGAGATCGGCTTTGTCGCCAAAGGGCACGATGAGACGCGAGCCGAAGTCGGCGATGAGGAAGCCGTCCTTGCCTTTGAACATCGCGCCGTGGCTGATCTTGGTGAGATCGATCTCGGGCTTAGGCGAGCGCGGCATGGCACCACCCTGATACCAGCCCACGTTGATCGGGCCGCGCCAGTCGTTCGCGGGATGTTCGAAGTGCGACTCGCACATCACGGGCGTGACATCGGCATTGAACGGATCGCCTTTCGCCTCGGCTGACGTGGGAAGTTTTGCGTCCACGGCGTTCCATAGAAGATCCATCGTGTGGCTGCCCATGTCCCCGATCTGGCCCGCGCCGAAATCCCAGAACATGTTCCACTCCAGACAGTTCGCGCCAGCACCGCCTTTGAAATACGCGGGATTGTAAGGATGAGACGGCGATGGGCCAAGCCACAAATCAAAGTTGAAGCCTTCCGGTGGCACGCCATCGCCGAGCGGATACGTGTTGCGGCGAATCTGACGGTTGCCCCAGGCAAACGCGGTCTGGAGCTCACCAATCGCGCCATCGCGAATCGCTTCGCGAACACGATTGAAATTCAGCATGGCATGACGCTGCATGCCGACTTGGGTGGCCAGTTTGCCTTTTTTTGTGAGCCAGTTCGCCCGCACGGTTCGCGCTTCATCGACAGAAATCGCCAGCGGCTTCTCGCAATAAATATGCAGGTTGCGATTCAGCGCCCAGTTCGCAACGAACGCATGGGTGTGATCTGCGGTGCAGCACACCACGGCGTCGAGGCCCTTGTGATCAAGCGCCTGACGCCAGTCCACATAGGTCTTCGCCTTCGGGAATTTCTTCAACGCATCGGGGAAACGTTTCTCATTCACGTCGCAGAGTGCGACCACATTTTCCTCACCGATGGAATCGTAGTGCGCTAGCCCGCGGCCCCAGACGCCGATGAGCAGGACGTTGAGCTTGTTGCTCGGTGCCTGTGCGCCGAGGCGATGACCGCTCGGCAGGATGAGCCAGCCCGCGCCAGCGGCGGCGGATTTAAGAAAACGACGACGGGAAGGTAGTGGAGTGGAGGGTGGGTTCATGGTGAGTTTTGTAACTGGAGTCAGTGTGTCAAACGGAGCGTGAATCGTCAATCCATCATTCAGACGAGGTTTTTCTGTCAGAAAGCACGCCAGTTATTTCTTTGGCAATGCCTTCTCGATTTCTCCGGCGACTTTCTCTGCAAGGTATTTATAGCCCTCGGGAGAGTAGTGGACGTTGGCGGGAAGCTGGATGTCTTTGATTTTTGCGAGGGCATGGGCGCGCAGGTCATCGGTCAGAATTCCCACCACATCCATCACGCGAGAGGCGGCCTCGTTGAATTTCACCTCGTCTCCGGCGACGCGGCCGGTCGAGCCTTGAGGCACGGGCGTGGTGTTGCACCAGATGAGTTTTGCACCGGTCGCCCTGAGTTGGACGACGAGTTTGACTAGGTTTTTCTCATAATCCTCCAAGGGCACCTGAAAATGACTGCCCGGCGTTTCCACAGGGACCATCTTTGCTGGATCAGCGAGCACATACTTCAAATCATGCAGGCCCCAGTTGAAATGAATCACGTCCCACTTGGAGTCGCCGAGCCATGCGCCGAGATTCTTCAAGCCATTAGTGGTGGGGCCGCCGTTGGTGGGAATGCGATGAACGTTGGCCTTGCCCTTCAACAATTCGCGCACCGGCACGGTGTAACCCATCGAGATGGAATCGCCAATGATCAGCACTCTGGGCAGACCGGGAACATCTTCAATTTTGTCGAGGCTCGGTTCTCCAGTGGGCTTTGGTTTGGCAGCAATGGCGCTCCCGATGAAGATCGCGAAGTAGAGTGAGGCAAGGAGGATGGATTTCATGAAGTTATATAAGAACCTATTACTGATATTGTAACGAAGTCTGGGACGGCGGTTTATCCAGATTTTTTACATGCTTTCCGCGGCGGTCTTAACCTTGAATGGAAGATTAGTTTTTTTGAGCGAAGAAAAACATCAGACGCCGCGCTCGAAAAGCCATGGCCAGTGTTTGATTGGAGCTTTGACGCAGCGCAGTCCGAATTGCTTGATGGCGAACTCACTCAGGTGCGCTCTGGCCTCCTCGACGGAATCGGTCATGTGGATTAGTTTGAGATCTTCTTCGGCAATGGTGCCGGCTTGGGCCATGTGCTTCAGTAACACGGTTAGTGGCTGCCAGTAATCGAGGCCCATGAGCACGATGGGGAAGTTCCGAATCTTCCGCGTCTGGATGAGCGTGAGTGCCTCGAACATTTCATCCAACGTGCCTACGCCGCCGGGCATGATGATGAAGCCGTAGCTGTATTTGGTGAGCAGGGTTTTGCGGACAAAGAAATACTTAATGGTCACGGAGCGGTCAAGCCACGGGTTCGGCTGCTGCTCTTGGGGAAGCTGAATGTTGCAGCCCACGGAGCGCCCGCCCGCATCTTTCGCTCCGCGATTGGCGGCCTCCATCAAGCCAGGCCCGCCGCCGGTCATCACGGTGAAACCGAGCCGCGCAATTTCTGCGCCCATGCGTCGGGCCAGCAAGTAGTGAGGATGATCTTCCTTGATCCGCGCGGAGCCGAAGACAGTGATGCACGGCCCGACGAAATGCAGCGCACGGAATCCCCGTATGAAATCCGCGATGGTGCCCATGAGCAGCTTGAGATCGCGCAGCCGGGAGTTCGGACCGCTGAGGAGGGCGCGATCCGCCTGTCGGCTGATGAACCTTTGATCCTCGCTCAAGTCCGTCGGCGAGAGCGTGGGCGGCGTCGGCAGGGTGTGCGTGAGGGCCGCTTCAGTCAATGCAGGGTCAGTGGGCATGAAGGAGAATTCTGCACGGGCTGGAAGAATAAGCAAAGCTTGCGTCTCTGCCCAGCGCGGTTATTTTACGGGCCAGCCGGGAATTGCCGCGTGGTGTAACGGTAGCACAAGAGATTCTGAATCTCTTTGACAAGGTTCAAATCCTTGCGCGGTAACCAGTCTTACAAGCCCGGTGGTCTTTGACCAACAGAATGACCTTGTGGTTTGGTATTCACCGGAGCGGCAGTGGGATCATATGGCTCTCCGCCTTGAACGGTGATGGACTGGTCGGCCAATGAAGAAAGCTGTGGTCGATTGCCCGCAACTTCACGATAATAGAGACGCTTCAATATCTTGCCCTGAGTATTTACGGTGACATGGGAGTAGATATGGGGCACAGCCATGAAGAGGATGTGCAGGTTGTTGTCCTTGTCCAAAGTGACCTGAGGATCGGCCAACATGATGCAATGACCGAGCGAGAAGGTGGCGATTTTTAGGTCCGACTTCTCATTGATAAGACGGACATAGAGGTTCGTGCGCTCCAGATCGCGGAGGACGCACAGTTCATAGCGCCGGATTTGTCCCGCGCCGGGCAAGCCCAGTGGAACGCCGAAGTTTTTAGACCAGAACTTCTTGGCGTCTGTGAAATTCGCTCGGGCGCGATTGGAGGTGAAGTATTGCTGCGAGGGCGGGTGATAGACGTTGGCGGTCAGCCCATATGTGCCGTATTCGGAAAAGGAGAAGTGCTCGGAAAGCAACACTTTGCGGCTGATCGTGGCTCCGTTTTTCAAGACCAGATTATCTTCGGAGCGGAGGGACATGGGCGGCACTGGCTGGCCGGCAGGATTGGTGATTTCAAACGAGAGCCACGGGAGGTCGTTGGGGCCGCCCATGACGACATCGGCACCGGAGCGATTGGTGATGGTGACGGTCGCCTCTAGCCCCTCATAGGTGATGTAGGTGTCCTTGTTTAAGGTGAGGCCGGTCTCGAACTGCGCGGACAGTGTCGTCACAAAAGCAAGGCCTAGAACTAGCAGGCAAAGTGTGGCCCAGCGGCAAGGATGAGCGAAAGGAAATCGGGTCATGGCAGAAGCGAGATGGGGCATGTTAGCAGAAAAAATTCTTCGTGGCAAAACATCTGCGAAGCCCGCATTCATTTGCCGTGATTCGGAACGGGCACCTTGTCACTGGCGATGCGGAAGCCGCGGGCGACGGAATGGGAGCCGGGGGATTTTGCTAGTGAGCGCGCAGTGAGCACATTGTTGGCGTTTTTGATCGCAAAACTTCCGCCGCGCACCACAGGCACCACTTTATCGGGATAATCTGGATGATCTGCCCAACTATCAGTCCATTCTTCCACATTCCCCGCCATGCCGACTGCACCGGAGGGGCTGATGTCTTTCTTAATTTTGTCCACTGGTTGTAAAAAATTCCACCCGTCGATTTTTCCACCGTTTTTGCCATTGGCATCGTAATCGTCGCCAAGGTTAGCAGCACTGGGTCGGGGGTCATTGCCCCACGGAAAGATGCGCCCGTCATTGCCGCGTGCGGCCTTTTCCCATTCTTCTTCGGTAGGCAGGCGCTCACCTTTCCAGCGTGCGTAAGCCCACGCATCCCACCAGTCCACATTCACCACAGGGCAGTTCACATCTACCCGCTGATTGTTGAACAATCCTCCTGCACTGGCGGCTTTGTAAAGCTCGTCCCAGCTCTCCGGTTTGTGGTCGGTCTTGCTGGCTGGTTGGTCGGGATAGTTGAAGCTGAGAGCGACGCGCGGGTTTTCTGCCAAGGCTTGGAGAAATTCCGCGTATTGCCCGATGGTGACTTCGGTCTTGCTGATCCAAAATCCCGACAATGTTTTTTTCTCGTTCTTTTGGTAAATAAATTCTCCTGCGGCCACCGGAATGAACTCCTCTTTAACGGGTCGCGCAGGTCCTGACTCGCCGCGACCGTGAAGAAATAGCGTGACGCAGACAACGACAAAACCCAGCCCCAGTGCGATTCGGACCCATACGGGTGGCCCGGCTTGTGCGGAACGCGCGGCCTTGATGTCATGGGCTTCTTTCGTGCCCGCTCGCTCGAGCAAGCTGTGCTGCCGATGCTCCTCTTGCAACTGCACGGCGTGACTATGCAATGCCTGCCAGTCGAGGTGTTGATGCGAGAGATCGTCCACCAAATGCCGCGCTCGTGTGCCGTGACATAAAGGCCGAAGCATCAATAGGAAGCGACCGGTGTCAGCAGGATGATTCCGCCGCTTATTAGTCTGGGGGCGAAAGACATTGACGATGCTGGCCTCGTGCTCCGAATCTACGAAGATGTCACGCGGCGATGGCATACGATAATGATAGCCGAGCAGTGCCGCCTGACTCATAGCCTCGCTGACTCCAGCGATGAGGTGAACCAGAGTCTTCTCGCCATACTTTTCCCCGGCCTGAACCAGTTCATCAAGCGAACGGCCACGTGGCATCTCCCGAGTATAAAAGGCGTGGCCATTAATCTGCTGCGCCTCATAAAGTGGGGCGATGCGTGGATGCGTGATCGCGGCCTTGATCCGGCTGCGCTCTTTGAAATCGGTCATCGCCGCTACATTCTCCATCAACTCCGGTTTGAGCAAAACCAGCGCCACTTCCCGATTCACGGAACGCTGCACGGCACGGTAGGTCTCCGTTTCTGCCTCCTTGTAGAGCAAGCCCTTGATGACATAATTTCCCAGAACGGTTTCTGGGGCCAGAATCGGGGGTGTATCCGCTGGTGTTGGTTCCGCTTCTGCTTGTGGCTGCGCGCACAGTCGGGCATTCAAAATTTCCTGCACCAGCTTGGTCTCATCCACAGGCTCGAGTATCACCGGGCAGCCAGCAAACAGCGGCTCATATTCCTTTAGTTCATAGCGACTGGTGAAAACTGCGTGCATCGCGGGGAAGCGCTCTCGGATGGCATCGCGGAGTTCAAAGCCTGTGAAATCCCCTTCCAATACACCCTCGCTCAGCAGCAAGTCCAGCTCAGGCAGATGCTGGGCGATGGCCACCGCAGCATCTGGATTGTCGGCTTCATAAACCGTCAGACCCGCGCCCGCAAGCAAGGCTCCGCGGCGAGCGCGCAACTCGGAATCTGGATCAACATACAAGACAACCATGCTGGAATCGAAAGTCAGTTTTTTGGGAAAAGCGCATTTTCCACGCCAGCGGAGCCGGGACCTTCCGGCTTAAAGTCCAATAACGCAGGCGGGTCCGCCTTCTGGCTCATTAGCCGGTTTTGATAAAACAGTTTTACCACATAGCCGTGGTAGCTCCGCTTGCCCAAATTACGCAGCTCATCAGGGCGCAACTCCGGCATGTTATAAACAATGTCCAACAGTTCCTCATTATGCAGTGCCCAGTCCACTTGCTGCGAGACCCATTTCTGCTCAGGTGGATCAGCCTTGGATGCTTCCACGCGATCCTTGCCTACCTTATCATAGAAATACACATGGATGTCCATCTGCGCAGGGTCCACATCCGCACCAGGGGCGGCAATGATCGGAACGCGTAAGGTGACCCGCTGGCCCTTCGTCACTGTTGTGTCTGGTAAGGCTTGGCAGGAACCGATGAACACTGGCTTGCTGCTCGACGCAGCAGCCGGGGGCACATCTTCGTGGCCCTCCAGCTTTGACTTCGCCAGAGCATGGAATCCGCCCGCGACCGTCTCGCCCATCGCCAGCACACTTTTCCAAGCCGCCTGCGACTTATCTGCTAGGCCCATCGCCTCATAAGTCAGAGCGATCTCGCTGAGAATTTCCGGGTGATTCGGTTCGCGCAAATCTGCTGCTCTCAGGGACTCAATTGCCGCCTGCATATCGCCCAGCTTTCGCACCTCCCGCGCCGCATCCACCATCTCTTTTACTTGGGGGTTTTCTATCGGCTTCCCCGCAGAAGGGACGGCACTCACCGGGGCATAAGGCAAGGGCACAGGCGTCGTATAAACCGGCTGCGTAGGGAAAATAGGTGGCGCAGGTGTTGCTGGTAACGGCAGTGGAAAAGGGTTTGACGCCACAGGAGCCGGCTCCGGCGCTGATCCAGAGCGAGAAAATCCCCCATGCCAGCCCGTCCAAGCCACTGCCAGCACCACGATGCCCGCCAGCACACAGAGCGTCCCCTGCGCGACGTAATGCGCACGGTCAGTCTCAGGAGTAAGAACGCTGGAGAGCTTAGACATTTTTAATATCGCGAACTCGCATCATAAGAGTCCGGCTACCTCATGTCAATCATCCCGGCAATTCTGGCAAAGATTGGTTGCGCCGATGGTGGATCAGTGAAGGGCCTACCCCGGCTATTTATTCACTCGCTACGAAATCCGTTCCGCTCCCGCATACACGTTCATTTTGTCGCCTCGCAAAAAGCCGACTAGCGTCTGTCCGCTTTCTTTCGCGAACTCCACCGCCAGGCTGCTGGGCGCGGAGATGGCTGCGACCAGAGGGACGCCGCCGGCCAGCGCCTTCTGCATAAGTTCGAAAGACACGCGACCACTGACCATGAGGATATGATTTTCCAGTGGCATCAGCCCAGCTTTCAAGGCGTGGCCGAGCGCTTTGTCCAGCGCGTTGTGCCGGCCCACGTCCTCGCGGAGCACGATGATGTTGGCGTCACGATCAAAGATCGCGCTCGCATGAAGCCCGCCGGTTTGATCAAAGGTTTCCTGCGCGGACCTCAGTGCATCCGGGAGTTTTTGCAGAAGCGCGGCGCTGACTTTCCATTGCGCCGTGACCGGAGGGAAATTACCAAACACAGCTTCCAGTGTCGCCTTCCCGCACACGCCGCAACTGCTGCTAGCGAACACATGCCGCGTGAGCGAGTCCCAGTTCACTTCCACATTTCGCAACAAGACATCCACGACGTTTCCGCCGTCGCTACGGCTCGGACACACTGAGATCTCAAAAATATCCTCCGGCTTTTTGATCACGCCTTCGCTCAGCAGAAATCCCGCTGCGAGTTCTTCATCATGCCCCGGTGTGCGCATGGTAACAGCGATGCTTCGGCCCTCGACGCGAATCTCCAGCGGCTCTTCGCGTGCCACCCAGTCGGCATCATGACGCGCTGTGCCGCGCTCAATGCGCGTCAGTTCGATGCGGGCGGCGCGGGTTTCGTCCATGCGTATTCTTCCGGTGTATTTGCGTTGAAGAAAAGCGGAACTTCATCCGGCTGCAAGTCCCGCACTTTCATTAATCCCTCCGCGACGAGTTGCTCGACGACGGTTTGCATTTTGAAACTCCGTTCTTGCAATGCCGTGCGCATTATCGGCAGCGCACCCACGGGATAAACTGCACACAACGGCTCGAATCCCTCCGGCCCGCGACAAACAATGCCATCGCCCGTCTCAAACATTGAGGCCATGAAGGTGTAAATCATGTGTGGCATGTCCACGGCGAGAACCAGCAGCGGCAGTTGCGCCATTTCCAAGCAGCGCACGATGGCTCCGAGCGGTCCGGGGTTTTCAGGCGGATCAATAATGTGATCGGCGAGCAGGGTTTTGCATTCTTGATCTTCTCGTCGCGACAGCAGAAGCCGGTCAGGATTCAATTCGACGAGCTTGCTAAGTTGCAACCGCCACAAGGCCGCACCGCACCAGTCGAGCATCGCCTTGTCGCGCCCCATGCGCACGGAACGGCCTCCAGCCAGCAGCGCCGCCGCGAAGGGAATGGAAGATCGGAAGATTGGAAGCATGGAATACAGGGGAATGGAAAATTGGAATACTGGAAGGTTGGAAATACGCTGAAGAACTAAACGCGGAATTACATCATTCCATTTTCCCAATGTTCCATCATTCCGTTCTTCCGCCCTTCCTGAGCGTCCCGTCGCTGAGTATCTTCGCGCGCAGACCACCGTTTCCGCGCAAGGCTTCTTCCGCGCCTTCGGCAAAAACGCGGTTCATCCAGTGGCACGGGGCGGCTTCTTGGGTGCCGAGGAAACGCACGCCTTGGATTTCAAATTCATGACCGATGAATGAATCGAGGTCAGCGCCACGCACCAGCACGTTGCGGCGGAAGACGGACGGTGGTAGATCGCTCACTCCAAAGCGCGCACACAAATCTTCATAGACTTCCATCGAGAAGAAAGTGATCTGGCCCTTAAAATCTTCTTTGTAATCGAAGAAGCGATCTCCGCGAATTCCGCGTGCGGTCACGCATTCGATAGAGTCCGCCTCCACCATCGGCGCATCGCCCGGCTCATGGCCGTGATGCCCGATGAAGTTGTGTGCGGGAGAGATATATAAATGTTCCAGAGTCATGCTGCGATCTTGATGAATACGATGCGCGAGCGATCACGCAAGCGACAGCTCCCGTTGTTCCTCTTTAACCAACGACCAGGCTTCATGTCCGCGCTGCCGCAGATCGCGGGCGAACTCCGTCGTGGAGCCGTGGACAGTATAGATGAGTTGCGGCTTGGTCTGGGCAACGCATTGCAACAGTTCGTCGTAGTCCGCATGATCGCTGAGCGGGAAGGCTTCGTCCACGCCGAAGCGATATTTTGCGCTCTTGTTCAAGGCCCATCCGGTGAGCATCGCGGTGCGACATTTCTTTAATTTGCGCAAGGCATGAGAGCGCTGCGGTGGTGCAATCACGACGTGGCCTGCGGCTTCGCTGACCATCAATGGACGATGCTCGGGAAAGGTGAATCCGTGCGCGGTGAAGATGGAATTCATCTTCGCGATGGATTCATCAATCATCACTGGATACCCTGAACCTGTTAGCATGGCGAGGATTTCTTGAGCCTTGCCCAAAGAGTAGCCCAGCAGCACCGGAATGCCGTCGTGATCGAACGTGGTCTTGATAAAGGCCAGCATGTCTGCCGCGACTTTCTCGCGCGGCGGGAACTGAAAATGCGGCAAACCAAAGGTGGTCTCCATGATGAGCGTGTCGGCCTGAAGAAGCTCGGCGGGTTCAGCGGTCAGGCCATGAACCATTTTAAAATCGCCCGTGTAGAGCAGCGTTGCCCCATCGCTGAGCCGCGTGAGATGGAGCATGGCGGAACCGAGGATGTGACCAGCGGGCAGGATTTGGATTGAGAAACCGTCCTGCTCCACGGGCTGCCGGAACTCCAGGTTTAACACTTCACCAGCGCGCGGCTTGCCGTAGCGCGCCCTTATCAGCGACTGCGTGGCGGAGGAACAAATCGTCAACTGATGCCGCGCGAAGTGGTCGCTGTGCGCATGAGAAATGAAGGCGCGCGCCTTGCTACGCGGCGGATCTAGCCACAGGTCAGGCTCCGGCAGATGAATGCCCTTGCGATAACTGACTTCGATGAGCGGAGGCATTTTGTGAATTGATTCTGGAGCGCGAAAGGCGGATTGGCAATGCAGAGGCGCAGGGAAGGTTTGAGGCGCCTTGTTCTTTTCCCTGTCGTCGCGTTGACATTCTCGCTTCGTTCCCTATTCTGCACTGGTTATGATTTTGCGACTCCCAAAATTTCTCTGCCGCGCCGCCGTGTGCGCCAGCCTCGGTTTGATGATGGCTTCCTGCAGCAGCATGAAGACTAAGGCCGCCAGCACCGGTGGACACATTGACAAGGTTAAATACTATCACCTTGCGGACATCAATAAGCGCGTTGTCGCCGCCGAACCGTCGATCAACTTTGAAATGCAATACATTTTGCACGGTGCCGTGACCACGAAGGAGCGCCTCGCGCGTCAGGGTCACTATTATACCGTATTCTGGTCGGCGACCGACCGCTCGCAGCCAGTGAAAGTGCGCCTTGAATATCGTCAGCAAAAGACTGGCGCTAAGGTGATGCTGGTCGAGCAGGATGTCGCCGCGCCCAAGGGCAGCAACGTGAGCAAGTTCGCCATTATCGGCGACAATTACGTGACCAATGGCCCTGTTACTTCATTCCGCGTCAGCCTAGTGCGCGGGAAGGAAGTCCTCTCTGAGGAAAAATCCTACCTCTGGGAGTAGTCCGAATCCCCAGCGCGTGTGGCCTGAAAATGGCACACGCGCTTTTTTGTAATCATCTTTCTACGCGACAAAATCGTAACATAAGACAAGAGCAGTTCACTCCACCGCCCATGACCCCTCCCGCCCCGATCCTTATTGGACAAGTCAGCCAGCTTGTCTGGATGCGCGTTGAAGGGAAAGGGTCTTTCCAAAACAGCGTGCAAGTGAAGCGCTGCTTTCAGACGATGATGGATAAAGGCGAGAAGCACTTCATCGTGGACCTCGAGCGCTGCCCGATCATGGACAGCACCTTTCTCGGCACGCTCACCGGCGCGGCCCTTAATCTGCGCGAGACAGGCGGAGAAGTCTGCGTGCTCAATGCCAACACGCGCAACCAGCAACTCCTCACCAGCCTAGGTCTCGATTATATCCTTGATGTGGATTACGCTGGCACCAAGCACAGTGAAGAACGTCGCCAAGTCTGCGCAGAACTTGGAACCTGCGAGGAAGCAAACACTCCGTGCAGCAAAGCCGAACAGGCCGAGCACGTGCTGGAAGCACACAAGGCGCTGACCAGTGCGAACGAACAAAACGCCGGCCGCTTCCGTGATGTGATCGAATTCCTCGAAAGCGAGCTTCATCCGCGACCGCTCTGATTGGGGATTCTTCACGATACGGAGTCGTGCAATCTCTAGTGGATTTTTTATTTCATTCGGCGAAAATACACGCATGAGCACGGCCAGCCTAACCCAAACTCTTTTCTCGCTACCAGTGGCGGAACGCGTGGCGCTGGCAGACCAGCTTTACGCTAGCATTCCTGATGAGTGGCAGAAGCAATCTGATCAAGCATGGCTGGACGAAGCAGGGCGGCGCTCCCGTGAAATGGATTTGAATCCTGACATGGAACTGACACACGAAGAGTTTCTAGCTGGCATCCAGACCAGAAAGCCGGACGCATGAAGTTAAGTTTTAATCGTCTTGTTCAGTCCGAGGCGAACGATGCGGTGAAGTGGTATGATGAGCAACGAGAAGGCCTTGGCGATGATTTCTTCCTCAAGCTCAAAGAGGCGCTAAACCTCATCGCATCCCATCCTGAAAATTTCGGATTCTGGCTCGGATCAAAGACCGTTCGTCGGGTAAAACTCAAACGCTACCCGCATGCTGTGCTCTACGATATTCGTCCCGGTAAAGTGTAAGTTCTTTGTCTCAGACACGATAAGCGACATCCTAGATTCGGTCTTGGCAGAGCGTAGTTTCTTCATGGCATGAGGTTAAACGATACAAGTCCGCGTTTGCGTCTTTGCACACAAGGATACCTGCGCTAGTTTCCACTCTGCATGACGGGCTGGATTGTTACGGCAATATTGTTTCTCACCATTTTGGTGGCGGCGTTCGTCATCTGTAAAAATTGGCGACGATGTGTAACGCAACTCGACGCGTTCCATCTCGAAGATCAGGAGCGCGCTGCCCGACGCCGTAGAGTTTTTGAAGTGCTGCACACCTTGGGGGACGCCATTCTCGATGGGAAACCCGACGCCACCATCCACCGGCTCATTTGCGAAGGTGCGGTCAATGTTGTGGAGTCACAGGGCGCGACCATTTATCTGCTCGATGAAACCGGGAAGTCGCTGGTGCCGCGACACTGCACAAAAAATTGTCCACCGCTCATCGCGCTACCAGAACGCATCATCTTACAGTCGCAAGGCAATGCCGCCACACTGCCCAGCTTTCTGCGCCTGCACAGCATCGCGCCGAACGAGGGGGCGCTGGGCGATGTCTTCACCACGCAGCACGAGGCCAGCATCCCTGACTTGCTCCATTATCCAAAGTTTGGTGGCGAGCCTAATCCCTTCCAGCAACACGTCGCCGCACTCATCGCCCCATTGCGTTATGGCAAGCGCACGCTCGGAGTCATGGCGGCGGCAAGCGCAGATGGCGGAAAATTCTCGCAGCACGCGCTGGAAATGTTCGTGTCCCTTGCAGAGCAATGCGGCTTCGCCCTCGGCAGCGCCCAGGCTCATCAGGAGGCGAGTGCCAAACAGGCCATCGAGGCGGAACTGCGCAACGCGAGCGAGATTCAGCAGATTCTTTTTCCGGCTAATGCCCCGGAAATGTCCAGCTTTGAAATCGCCGGACACAATGTGCCTGCCAAGCTCGTCAGCGGCGACTACTACGATTTCTTCCGCGTGAACGCCAGCCACATCGGCATCGCCATCGCCGATGTCTCCGGCAAGGGCATCCCCGCCGCCTTGATCACCGCCATGTGCCGCAGCGTGCTGCGCGCCAACGCCCGGGAAAATCTCAGCCCCGCCGCCGTGCTCGCCGCCGTGAATCGGAATCTTTTTCCCGATATTCGTCAGGATATGTTCATCACCGCCGCTTACGTCGTCGCTGCTGCGGACACTGGAGCCATCACCCTCGCCCGCGCCGGCCACACCACGCCCTATCTTTGGCGCAAGGAGTCCGGCAATGTGGAGGAAATTTACTCATCCGGCCTCGCCATCGGCATTGATAAGGGCGAAGTCTTCGAGCGCGCCACCAAGGACATAAGCGTCATCATGCAGAGCGGCGATGTGCTCCTGCTCTACACCGACGGCGTCAATGAAGCCACAGATCACAAGGACCTGCTGTTCGGAGAAGACCGCATCAAACAAGCCCTCGCCGAAGCCGCGCCCGACGGACCCAAGCCCGTCGTGGACGCCATCTGCCGCGCCGTCGAGACCTTCATGGGCGGCGAACCGCAAACCGACGACATCACGCTCGTCGCCATGCGGAAGAAGTAACAAAGACATCTTGTCCTTGCGTTGCGCACGGTGCGCCTTCTTTGAGGGCATGCTGCACGTGCTTGGAACACGATTTGGAGGTGATTATCCCTCGACATTTGAGGTGAGGTAACTAGATTTGCCATATGACGGTCACCCTTGATTCTATTTCCGGTCAAGCACTCGAGTTAGCTCCAGCTCAGCGCCTGAATCTCGCGCGAACCCTCATTGAAAGCGTTGACGGAACCGAAGATTCTAGCCCGGAAGCCGCTTGGGAAAGCGAGATTAGGGACAGGTTGGCTCGTCATCAGGCCGGAGATGGTGTGAGTGTTCCTGCTGCAGACGTCTTCCGCAGGCTCCGTGAGATTGCGCCCTCCAGATGAGTGTATTTCTGGAGTTTGGTCGGGAAGCAAAAGCTGAGGCTGAATGCATCACTGGAGATTACGAGGCGAAGGTTCCTGGCCTCGGAGTCCGATTTCGGTGCGAGCTTGAGCGTGCATGCGAAGGTATTGTCCAGTTTCCTTTTCTCTGGCCTGAACGGGATGGCGGATACAGGCGGGTGAATCTTCCCGGATTCCCGTATTTTGTGGCTTATGCGATACTTGATGAGCAGATTCTTGTTTTGGCAGTGTCGCACGCAGCCCGACATCCAGATTATTGGAAGAACCGACTCCCATAGCCAGCCATGGCGAACAAGGCGCGGATGGCACCCACATGGGCTGTCAGTCGTATGCGGAAGCGCTGCGGCGCCTCGAGACCTTCATGGGCGGCGAACCGCAGACTGATGACATCACGCTCGTTGCCATGCGGAAGAAGTAGCGTCGTGCAAAATAATGGACGTCCCCCTCAAAAATGTGGGATACAGTGGCTTTGTGTCAGAATGCACAAAGTTTTGTGCCTGATCCAATTGTTCGCCGAATTGAAAGCACGCTCCATATGAACGACGTAGTCCTTCAAATCGAGTCCCCCGATCCTCTCGGTTCCATGATTGCTCGCTGCGCGGTGTTCTGTCAGGTCGATTGCTGCGAACTTAACGCATTCGATGTGAACGCTTACACGATGTTGTGGTGGCTTCACGAGCATGAGCAGGATGCCGATGGTGCTCGACGACAGCTTGATTTGCTCATAGAGCGCGTGGCGACACTTGCTGGACCAGTGAGGATTGCCGACTTCTGCTTTGAGTGGCAGCGCGGTGGTGAGTGTGCTGAATATTTGAGAACGTGGCGTGAAGAGTTCAACCGGGCGCTGCGTTTTGGTTCACAAGTAACACCGCCGGAGCAGCGACTTTGCGAGGCCGCTGGCCGTGGGAAGACTGAGTTCGTGGGAGAAGTTTATCGCATTGCCAACGAGAGTGCGGGGGCTGAGCCATCTCACCCTTGGAGCAAGGTTCCAGAGCGCCGGGAACGGGCGCTTTGCGGGCTCTCGGCTCTCGCGCGTCTCGATTCCAGTGACGAGCGCATTCGGCATGAAGTAGAGTATGCTCGACGTGTTCTTTCCGAACAGGGGTTATCGTGGTGATTGCATCGTGGGAGTTGGCTCAGCTCAAACGTTCCGGCATCTCTCGCGCACCCTTCGGGGCGCATGATTTCACTTCGGTAACCAGTGGTTCCGCTCGTGCCTCGCTGCACAACCGGCTTATTTCTCCCAAGCCTTCCGGCTTTAAGGCGATCAACTTTTGAGTTTCCCCTCGCGCTTGCCATCACGGCCTTCTGCGTCCATACTCCGCACCCTTTTTTCAATCCACGAATCACTCTATGAGCAAGACGACCACAGAAGACGCAGCGCCCACTCCGACAGCCGACACGGATGCGGCTGGTGAATTTGAGCAGCCCGTTCAGGCGATTGATCCGCTCACTGAAGCCCAGGCTGAGGCGGAAAAGTGGAAGGACATCGCTCTGCGTTCCGCTGCGGAGCTGGACAATTTCCGCAAGCGCACTACGCGCGACATCCAAGATGCGCGAAGCTATGCGAACGCGGATTTGTTGCGCTCGCTGATTCCGATCCTCGACAATTTCGAGATGGGCCTGGAAGCGGCACGCGCTGAGAGCGAGAAGAGCATGATCTATCAGGGCCTGAGCATGGTGCGGCGGCAACTGACGGATTTCTTGCGCGAGCAGAACGTCGAGGAAATCAATGCGCAGGGCCAGAAGTTCGATCCGAATCTGCACGAGGCCATGAGCCAAGAACCGAGCGCGGAACACGCGGATGGCATTGTTTTAAAGGTGATGCGTCGCGGTTTCAAACTAAAGGATCGCCTTCTGCGCGCGGCGCTCGTAGTCATTTCCAGCGGACCTGCAACACCAGGCGCATAAAAACATGGCAGCCAAACGTGATTACTACGAAGTCCTCGGAGTCGCCAAGGGCGCAGCGCAGGACGAGATCAAAAAGTCCTATCGCAAGCTCGCGGTGCAGTTTCACCCGGACAAAAATCCGGGCGATCACAGCGCCGAGGAGAAGTTCAAGGAACTGAGCGAAGCCTACGACATCATCAGTGACGAGCAGAAGCGCGCGGCATACGATCGCTATGGTCACGCGGCGTTCAGCGGCGGGATGCCCGGCGGCGGTGGAGGGTTCCACGATCCGATGGACATTTTCCGCGAGGTCTTCGGTGGCGGCGGCGGCGATGTGTTCGAGTCTTTCTTCGGTGGCGGTGGTGGTCGGCGACGCGCTAAAGATGGCCCGCAGCGCGGCTCTGATTTGCGTTACGGACTGGAGATTACTTTGGAAGAAGCGGCTCGC
This sequence comes from Verrucomicrobiales bacterium, assembly GCA_038230495.1. Classification (GTDB taxonomy): domain Bacteria; phylum Verrucomicrobiota; class Verrucomicrobiia; order Verrucomicrobiales; family Verrucomicrobiaceae; genus VFKE01. The sequence continues at coordinate 6,139 of JBBRNC010000030.1, read as the reverse complement.
GGAACGGAGAAGGAATTGGAATTCGAGAAGCTGAGCGGCTGTTCCAAGTGCAAAGGCTCCGGCTCTGCGAGTGGCGGCGGCACCAAACAATGCCGGACCTGCGGCGGCGCAGGCCAGGTCATCAATGCGCGTGGCTTTTTCCAGATTCAGCAGACCTGCCCGGACTGCTTGGGCACGGGGCAAACCATTGCCGATCCCTGCAAGGAATGCCACGGTGTGGGCCGCATGAAAGACCGTTCGCGCGTGCGGCTAAAAATTCCCGCAGGCATCGAGGAAGGCTCGCGACTGCGCTCCACCGGCAACGGTGATGCGGGCGTGCGCGGCGGGCCGGGCGGCGATCTTTACGTCGTGATCCAGATCAAGGCGCATGATGTGTTCGAGCGTGATGGCCATGATTTGCATTGCACGGTTCCCCTGAGTTATTCCATCGCGGCGCTCGGCGGGGAGCTACCAGTGCCGACGCTTGAAGGCAAGGCGAACGCCAAGGTGCCGGCGGGAACGCAGAACGGCGCGACGTTCCGTTTGCGCTCGCAGGGCATGAAGCATCTGGAGAGCGATCGCAAGGGCGATCTCTACGTTCATGTGCAAATAGCGGTGCCGACGCAACTCAATACGGAGCAGAGAGAGAAGCTCGCGGAGTTCGCCAAATCCCTTGGCGAAGACAACTCCCCGCTGCACGAAACATTCTTGGAGAAAGCGAAACGCTTCTTCACATGACGCGCCCCGCGTTGCCTTTCAGGCATTTTGTGCTTTAGTTAGCGACTTCCCCCATGGAGATACTCCGTCTGCCCGGTCGCACCATCTTGAGCTTGCTCTCCTATCTGGGGCAGTTGGCCCAGCTAATCATGGAATTGGTGGTCGCCGTGAAATCGGGCATGCTCCGCCTCAAGCTGGTGGCGCAGCAAATAGTGGCCATTGGCTATGGCTCGCAGGCCGTGGTGATCGTCACTGGCGCGTTCACTGGCGCGGTATTCACGGCGCAGACATATTTCAAATTCAAAGATTTCGGCGTGGAGTCCGGTGTCGGGGCCATGGTGTCCATCGCGATGTGCCGTGAGCTTGGCCCCGTGCTGGCGGGCCTGATGGTCGCGGGGCGCGTGGGCGCATCCATGGCGGCGGACATCGGAACCATGAAGGTCACGGAGCAAATTGATGCTCTGCGGGCGATGGCTGTTCACCCGGTGGACTATCTCGTGCTCCCGCGCTTCCTCGCCATGCTCATCTCCATGCCGTTGCTCATCGCGGAGAGCATCACCTTTGGTCTGCTGGCCTCACATTGCACCGCTGTGTATGGCTTCGGCATCCCGCAGAGCTGGTTTTGGGATCACGTTTTTGGGCATACGAATGAAACCGATCTCTACTGCGGCATGTTCAAGGGGTTTGTCTTCGGCATCATCATCACCATCATCTCCTGCCATCAAGGGCTGACAGCGGAGAATGGCGCGGTGGGTGTGGGCATCGGCACCACACGGGCAGTGGTTTATTCCTCGCTGGCGCTGCTCATCTGCAATTTCTTCCTTAGCATTTTACTGAATTATCTGTTCCCGCTAGGAACGGGTTGAAGAAAAAATCCCCCTGATAAAACAACAACAACAACACATACCCTATGAACCCTGAACAAAAACTGACTACTACCACCCGAGCCCTCAACACCATCGCCATCTTGAGCGCCTGCGTCGCCTTCATGCTGATCGGCGGTGCCATATTCGTCAAATACGGCGCTTGGACCAACAAGGAAAAAATCGCCAAGATCAGAGAAGGCGAAACCGCCACTGCCAAACAGCTCTCCCAGGAAACCAACACAGACAAACTCCGAACAACTGCGCTCCGTTACCAAGATGCCTACATTGAACGCTGCGATCAAGCAGACCGCACCCTCTATGACATCAGCATCATCAGCCTCGTGGCCAGCTTGTTCCCGATTCTCATTCTCGTTCGCGTCATGAACAGCATCAAGGTCCTGCGCACCGAATAACTGGCACAACGCTCCATGTCCACCCCCACTAACAGCGCCTTCATAGAAGTGCGCGGCCTGCATAAATCAATCGGGCCGCAGCACATTCTTCGTGGGGTGGACATTGACGTCCATAAGGGCGAGACGCTGGTTATCATCGGACCCAGCGGCGAAGGCAAGACCGTGCTTATGAAGCACCTCATCGGTCTGATGCACCCGGACAAGGGTAGCATCAAGATCGATGGCGAAAGCGTGATCGGCCTCCGCGAAAGGCAGTTCACCCCCGTCCGAAAAAAATTTGGATTCCTCTTCCAGAATGCGGCGCTCTTTGACGCCATGACCGTGGAAGACAACGTCGCATTCCCCTTGCGGGAGGCGGGCATTCGTGATCGCGATGAAATTGCGAAGCGTGTCCACGACGCGCTGGAGGTGGTGGACTTGGAAGAACACAAGGCCAAGCTGCCAGTCAATCTCTCCGGCGGGATGAGAAAGCGCGCTGGCATCGCCCGCTCCGTGGTCGCCAAACCCCAGTGCATCCTATACGACGAACCGACCGCCAGTCTGGATCCGGTCGTCTCGGACGTGATCGATCAGATGATCCTGCGTATGCAAAAGCGTTACGGCATCACATCCCTCGTCGTCACGCACGACATGAAAAGCGTCTTCAAGATCGCCAACCGAGTGGCCATGCTCAAAGGCGGAGTCATCCGCTTCTGCGGCACTCCGGACGAGTTGCGAAATTCGCCCGACAAAGACATCCAAGACTTCATCGAGGGAAGAAGCGGCGTGACATTCTGACTTTGCTTAAATTGAAAATTAGAAAAATACTTTATGGAAGATCGCGATAAAAAAACCGAGTTGCTCGTTGGACTGTTCCTGTTCATCGGACTGCTTCTGCTCGGCACGTTAATCTTGCAGTTCAGCAGTGTGCTCGAACTCTTTAAGGGAAAATATACCCTGACTGTCACCCTCCCTGACGGCACTGGGATGAAGGACGGCACGCCCGTCATGCTTGGCGGATCTAAGATCGGCAAGGTGAGCGCCAAGCCTTCGCTAAATCCAGAGTTCACCGGCGTCATCATCCCGTTGGAAATTTATCAGAAAGCCCAGATTCCTGACGACGCCAAGTTTAAAATAGGCAGCGCAGGACTTCTCGGAGACAAATTCATCGAAATCAAACCCAGCGGCAAACCGGCGACTAAATACCTAGAACCCGGAAGCGTCATCAAGGGCGAGGCGGCTAGCAGCCTCGAAGACACCGCCAAACAGGTCGGCGACAAAGTGGATGTGGTCATCAAGGACGTGCAGGTTACCATCGCGGATTTGCGAACCTCGTTAAAGAAAATCAATGAAGGCGTGCTCTCCGACGAGAGCACCAAGGATCTCAAGGATTCCTTCAAACATCTCAACGCCTTCCTGGCGCGGCTTGATGAAAAAACATTTACGGATCAAACCAGCACTGATCTCAAAGAGGCCATCGCCAGTTTCAAAGGAGCAGCCAAATCAATGGACGACAGCATCAAGAAAATGGAGCCGGCCTTCAACAAGGTGGATGGCGTGGTGGAGAAGGCGAACAAGGCCATGACAAGCGCCGAGTCAGCCATGAAGTCTATCGACAAAAGCGCGGCCACTATCGGAGAAGTGACCAAGGACATGCGCAGCGGTAACGGCCTGCTGCCTGCACTACTTCGTGATGAACAGCTCAAAAACGAACTCAAATCCCTCATCACAAACATGCGGCAGCACGGCATCCTTTTCTATCGTGACAAGTCGGACAAGCTTAAAGACTCGCCCCGGAATCAACCTCCCTACACCGGCGGTAAACCCTGATCACGCCTTCCTCACGGAATAACCTTACCCTCCCGCACAAGCCTCCCCATGAAAGCCTCTTGGTCCATCCGTCTGACTCGCGCGTTATTCCTGACGCTCGCCGTCCTAGTGGGTGCGGCCATCGCCGAGGGATTTAAACAGCCGGTCTGGGTCGGCACGCTGGCCGGCGGCCTGGCTGGATTGTTCTTCGTGCTAGTTGATGCCCTGTTGGCCAAGTTCACATTCAGAGAATTTTCTTTCAGCACCTTCGGCCTTCTCATCGGCCTCTTCTGCGCTTGGCTGGTGACCAAGATAGGTTTTCTCGAACTGCCATGGATGCGGTCACTGGAAGATTATGAATCCACCAAAAGCATCATCGAAGTCTGCCTCTATTTTGTCTTTGGATTCCTCGGCATCACCCTCGCGCTGCGCAGTGACCGCGACCAGTTTTCCTTCATCATCCCCTATGTGCGCTTCCGCCGCGACGCCTCAGAAGGCGAGCCTATGCTGCTGGATGCCAATGTGATCATTGACGGGCGGGTGCCAAAAATTTTCGCCACCGGCTTCCTAAATGGAAACTTCGTTATCCCTCGTTTCGTGCTCGATGAACTGCAACGCATGGCTGATTCCCGTGATCCGATTAAAGGCGAACGCGGCAAGCGCGGTTTGGATTGTGTCCAGCGACTGCGCGCCACACCCGGCATTGACATCACCGTTCATGAAAACGGTTGGCACGAAAACGAGCCAGTGGACACGCTCATCGTCACCCTCGCCCGCGAACTCAAGGCGCGCCTGCTCACCAATGACGTAAACCTTGGCAAAGTAGCCGCCGTTCGCGGAGTCACCGTGCTAAATTTCAACGATCTTACCCTTGCGCTTCAACCTGAACTTTGTGTCGGTGATGAAATGGATATAAGCCTCGTCAAGCCTGGCAAAGAAAGACATCAGGCCCTCGGTTACCTTCCTAATGGCGCCATGATAGTTGTCAATCACGCCGCACAATTCATCGGCGAAACCGTCCCCATTGTCGTGGGCAGCGTCCTCCAAACCAGTGCTGGAAGGATGATCTTTGCCGAATTGAAAAGCGCGAAGACGCCGCCGTCAGTGTAATGAACGTCAGTCGCTGGGTTGCGGCTCTCGATAAAGTATCCCAGCTTTATATCGAGTAAAAACTAGACATCGCTCCACGGGAAGCGACATTATCTGGGCAAGTGGAACTGGGAGAAGTGAAAAAGATTAAGTTAATTCGCGGGTGAACATTGTCGCGCATATAGCGAATAATATTGCAGCGAAACGTTGGTGTTTTAAGTAATGCACAGCGTAAATAAAATTTAACGTAGGCGTTCGTCGTGAGCAATGCTGGGTGCGCTATACCTAGAGGGATTTCAGGCAAAAGGTGTGTGCAAAAAAGAAAAGAATCGCGGTAAAAAGATTTTTCAAAAAAAGACGCCAAAATAGTTGACGATAATGAGATGGATGGTAGCATTCGAACCCGCCCGCCGAAAACGTGGATGAGTTACTAAAAGTGAAAGCGTTGTTAACGCAGTCATCTTTAGATAACAGAAAGCTCTTTTAAATTTGTATTTATTGTTTGGCGTAACGCCAAGCAAACAGTCAATAAAGTATCAGAAAGTGCTCTGCATGAAAAATGCAGTAAATGTAAAAAATAGTAAAAAGCATAATAATATATGCAAATATTCGGAGAGTTTGATTCTGGCTCAGAACGAACGCTGGCGGCGTGGATAAGACATGCAAGTCGAACGGAATTGTTAGGTAGTAATATCCAACAATTCAGTGGCGAACGGGTGCGTAACACGTGGATAACATTCCGGAAAGCGAGGAATAGCCCAGGGAAACTTGGATTAATACCTCATGTGGTCGCAAGACTAAAGGCGCAAGCCGCTTTCTGATTGGTCCGCGGCCTATCAGCTAGTTGGCGGGGTAATGGCCCACCAAGGCAACGACGGGTAGCTGGTCTTAGAGGACGACCAGCCACACTGGAACTGAGACACGGTCCAGACACCTACGGGTGGCAGCAGTCGAGAATCTTTCACAATGGGGGCAACCCTGATGGAGCGACGCCGCGTGGAGGATAAGGTCTTCGGATTGTAAACTCCTGTCATGCGAGAACAAAGCCCGCGAGGGTCTGATAGTATCGCAAGAGGAAGAGACGGCTAACTCTGTGCCAGCAGCCGCGGTAATACAGAGGTATCAAGCGTTGTTCGGAATCTCTGGGCGTAAAGGGTGCGTAGGCTGCGCGGAAAGTCAGATGTGAAATACGAAAGCTCAACTTTCGAAATGCATCCGATACTACCACGCTAGAGGTTTGTAGGGGAGCTTGGAATTCTCGGTGTAGCAGTGAAATGCGTAGATATC
>JBBRNC010000029.1:0-49136 GCA_038230495.1 Verrucomicrobiales bacterium | reverse complement strand
TTCCGCTACGCTCCATCAACCGAATCCGCGGAGCTCGCGCCCTAAAGCTGTCCAACCCACCCTGAATGTGTAACCTTAACCCGCAAGAGTGTTACCCATGTTCTGACCTAAAAGTGTTACCGATGTTCTGACTGCGCCCTGCGCCTCAGCTTTCAGCTTTCAACTTTCAACTTTCCTCTTCCACCTTCCCCCTGCAACGCTTGATCAATGATCTCTGTGATCCTGACTTTCCATTGTCTGACATTAAAATTCTCCAGCAAAAATCTTCTGCCCGCTCGCCCCATTTCTAGGCGGTGCTCCGTAGGCAATGTTTCCATACAAAGCACGTCACTGATCAGCGATTCCACCTTGCCTGGTTCATGAAGGAAGCCAGTGACGCCGGGCAGAATCGTTTCCGACAGTCCACCGGAAGCGGCGGCCAGCACGGGCTTGGAGAAGTCGTAGGCCTCGCAAGTCACCAGCCCCAGCGGTTCCCACCAGACGGAGGGCACCAACAGGGCGCGGCAATTGCTAATGACATCACGCTTAGCCTGACCCATAAGCATTCCGCAATATTTGATCCGCGGATTCTTCGCCGCAGCCTCGCGCACCATGCCTTCCAGCGGCCCCTCGCCAGCGATCCAGAGTTGTGGTGTGCGCACGCCGAGACTTGCAGAAATTTTTTCCCAAGCTCGCAATACAATTTCCACACCCTTTTCATCGACCAACCGGCTGAGGAACAAATAATAATTCCCGTCCGTCACCGCCGGTGGTTCCGGCATCGGCACCCATGCGTGGCGCAAACCATGAACCTTGTTCTTTGGCAGCCCGGCCTCGATGAACCGGTCTCTCATGAACTCTGAGACACAGACCCAAGCCTTGACCGAGTCCAGCCAGCGCGACCGGAGCAGTAACTTCATCGCGACCGCCATGATGGCCGACTTCAACACGGATCGCTGCCACACTCCATGATAAATCTCTGGCCAATAGTTACCGCGCAACGGCACCGTGATTACCTTGCCCTTCGCATACAACGTGCCCGCCACGCAGAACGGGCGATAATTATGTGCATACTGAATGATCGGCAAGCCCATGCGCTTGGCTCCATGATAAAGCGATGGCGATCCCACAGGAAAGACATTGTGAAACAGTGCGCAGTCCGGCTTATGCTCCGCCACGGCTTGCTCGAAACGGCGCAGGCTGTCAGGATTATAAACGGTGCGCCAAGCCTGACTGAACATCATCGGCGCCCCTTCTCCCACCCATTCGCGACTATCCAGTGGGAGCCGGATGACATCATGTTCCTCTTCTAGCAGACGGTGAATTTTTTCCACTGATGCCTCCTCCCCACCGTAGAGGAGATAGCGGTTGAAGACTTTAAGAATACGACGGCGCGGCATTGAAGAATGCGTTCACTGCACAAAGCACAAGCTATCGGCATCCGCAACCGCACGTGTCGCGTCCTATCCTTCCATTTTCCCAACTTTCCAATCTTCCACTCCCCCACTTGCGCTTTGGGCGTTCCAAGGTATTCTCTCCGCCCCTTTGTCAGGGCGGACATCCCGTCCGTCATCAAAGTGTCCACTCCGGCGGACAAAAAAAGTCCCCACACTGTATCATTTATGTCACCCACCAACATCCGCAATATAGCCATCATCGCCCACGTTGACCATGGCAAAACCACACTCGTGGACACACTCCTGCGTGCCAGCGGCAACTTCCGCGAGAACCAGCAAATCGCCGAGCGCGCGATGGATTCGATGGATCTCGAACGCGAGAAGGGCATCACGATCAAGGCCAAGAACACCTCGGTGCATTGGAACGATCATATCATCAATATTGTGGACACACCCGGCCACGCAGATTTCGGCGGCGAAGTCGAGCGCGTGATGAAGATGGTGGACGGCGTCATGCTCGTCGTGGACGCCTATGAAGGACCGCAAGCACAGACCCGTTTCGTTTTGAAAAAGGCGCTGCAACAAGGACTGCGCCCCATCGTGCTGCTCAACAAAATGGATCGCCCCAATGTGCAGCCGCAGCTTGTGCACGACGGAGTGTTGGAACTTTTCCTCGAACTCGAAGCGAGCGAAGAACAGTTCAATGCCGTGTTCCTCTACGGTAGCGCACGCTCCGGATGGATCAGTGACTCCATTGATGGCGAGCATCACGGCATGGACTTTCTCCTGCAAAAAATCGTCGATCATATTCCCGCGCCAGTAGCCGAGCCTGAAGGCTGTTTTGAAATGCTTGTCTCCAATATCGACTGGGATCATTACGTTGGCCGCGTCGCCATCGGCAAAGTCACGCGCGGTTCCGTGAAGCTCGGTGATCGTGTTTTCCTTCTCGGCAAAGACGAGACCGAAGCCGCGAAGCCGGTCAAGGTCACCAAGGTTTTCCAATACACCGGAGTCGGCGGCAGCAGCGACAGCACCGTCGGCAGCGCAGGCGATATCGTCGGCATCAGTGGATTTGAAGATGTGGACATCGGCCAGACCGTCGGTGGTGCCATCGACGCCAAGGCTCTTCCATTTGTCGCCATTGATCCTCCAACCATCGTCATGCAGTTCGCCGTCAATGACGGCCCGCTCGCTGGACGCGAAGGCGACCACGTCACCTCCCGCAAGATCAAAGATCGTCTCGACCGCGAGGCTAAGATGAACGTCAGCCTTTCCATTGCGGACACCAACAAATCCGGCATCTTCAATGTCAGCGCGCGCGGCGCGATGCAGATCGCCGTGCTCGTGGAGCAGATGCGGCGCGAAGGATTCGAGGTCGTCATCTCCCGTCCCATGGTCATCACCCGACGCATCGACAACGTCCTCTGCGAACCTTATGAAACTCTCTATTGCGATGTGCCTGCCGAATCCATGGGCGGCGTCATGAAAAGCCTCGCTGAACGCAAGGCCCGCATCGACGACATGAAGACCAATCCCCATGGCGCGACCATCATCGCCACCGTGCCCACGCGCGGACTCATCGGCTTCGAGTTCGACTTGATGAACCTCACCAGCGGTCACGGGATTCACAGCCATCTCTTCAAGGAATACGCCCCGCACGCTGGCACCATGCAGACGCGCAGCACTGGCACGCTCGTCAGCACCGAAGGCGGCGAAGCCACCTCCTACGCGCTCGACACCATTCAAGTGCGCGGCAAACTTTTCGTCGGCCCCGGCGAACAAGTCTATGACGGCATGATCATCGGCGAGAATCCCCGCACCGACGATCTTCCCGTGAACCCCTGCCGTGCCAAACAGCTCACCAACTTCCGCAGCGCCGGTGCCGACAAAGGCATCCAACTCACCCCGCCCATCCGCTTCTCACTGGAGCGCGCCATTGAATACATCGCCCCCGACGAACTCGTCGAGTGCACGCCCAAGAGCATCCGCCTGCGCAAACGCACCCTGGATTCCAGCATGCGCCAGCGTGAGAAGAAGCGCCTCGAAGGTGAACTTGAGGCGGCTTGAAGCGAAACTCCAATCTGGAGTCGTTCGAGTTCTGATGTGGCACAGGCTTGCAGCCTGTGTGTAGGTTTCGCCGGTCTCCGGCGAAACAAGGGTGGAAACACCGCGTCCCTAATTCAGATTGGCTTCGCGCAGAGTTCAGGGGAACGGGCAGGCGTTGCCATGCCCGTTCGACACACAGGTCACAGACCTGTGCCACTTCCCCCTTCGCGTGTATGGCAGTTGGTCAACGCTGACTAACAGCACCCGCGGCCACATGCCCCAGCCACACAGCCAACATACAGAGCACCAGTGACAGCATCACATTCAGCCCAGCACGCATCCAATCGCCGTCAGCCATAAGGTTAAAAGTTTGCAGGCTGAACGCCGAGAACGTCGTGAATCCGCCGAGCACACCAATGGTCACCATCTGTCGCGTAACCAGCGAAGTCATGATCGGGCCCTCGGGCCCAGTGAGCGCGGCAAACGCGCCGATGACAAAACATCCCACCACATTCACCACCAGCGTGCCGATAGGAAACGTCTCGCCATACTTCGCCGTGAACATACCCGCGATCCACATGCGAAGTCCCGTGCCAGCGGCTCCTCCGAGCATGACGGCGAAATAGGTTTTCAGCATGATTCGATAAATCGACTAGAAACTATTCGCGACCTCAGTCCAGTTCACCACATTCCACCAAGCGGAAATGTAATCGGCGCGCTTGTTCTGATACTTTAAATAGTAAGCGTGCTCCCAAACGTCCAGCCCGAGAATCGGCGTGCCTAGATCACTGTCAGGCACAATGCCTTTCATCAGCGGGTTATCTTGATTCGCCGTGGAAGTCACCACCAGCTTGTCATCTTCCTTCTTCACGAGCCACGCCCAGCCCGAACCGAAACGCTTCGTCGCCGCATCGTTAAATGCTTTTTTCATATTATCCAAGCTGCCAAAGCTGGACTGAATCGCTTCCGCTAGTTTTCCAAACGGTTCCTTCAGTCCGCTGCCAGCAGGAGCCATCCATTTCCAGAACAAAGTATGATTCAAATGCCCGCCAGCATTGTTGCGGATCGCCGTCTGCACTCCCTCAGGCAGACCTCTGACGCCTTTGACGAGTTCGAGTGTGTCAGTGCTATGGATGTTTGCGGCCTTGAGCGCTTCAGTCAGCTTCGTGATATAGGCCTGATGATGCTTGTCGTGATGAATCGTCATCGTGAGCGCATCAATGTGCGGCTCCAACGCTTCCGGCGCATAAGGCAGCTTCGGCAGCTCCAAACCAAGCACACCTTCCTCGGCGTGAGCGTTGCGGGAAGTAAACACGGAACCAGCAATCGCGGCTCCACCGACAGAGAGTAAATGACGACGATTCATAGTCCGACAATGTGCAGCCTTTGCCAGACTTGTGGCAAATGAATTATTTGTTCATCTTGCTTGCTCGAGTCTCGGCCTGAGTCATCGAAAATTGAAGTAATCAGATTATGTCGTCAGATCATGTTGTCGATATCCACTATGGCCCAACAATAACATACCGCCCGTCCTGATTCCGTTGAATTGTTTGCAAGTGAATCCCAGCACATCGTTGTAGTGCATATTCGAGATAAATTGCGTAGGCGGGATTCTTGAATATCTCCTCTGGCGTGTAAGGATTTCCCGGTGAGCGTCGTGGCATGTGCCGTTGGAAATCTTTTATTGGTTCGAGAAACAACGGACTCGCTAGTAGCCCCATTGCAGCAAAGGCACATGTAAGCCGGTGGTGATCATCTAGCTTGATCTCGTTCCGCAAGAATAAGTTGGTGCGCTCGGTGTTTAATTCACACATGGCCTTGGATATCACAGCAGCATAAGTTTCATTTACTCCAGATGAAACCTCTCGAATATATGCGTCGCACAGAAAATCCCAAAAAAACGGATCCTTTCTGGTGGCGAGGGACTTGCAGGCATCAAGGAATTGCCATTTTCGGGGGTCACTGACCCGCTAGGCGGTGCCAACTCGGATAATATCCTTCAGTTCGGACAATGGTGCACTGAGTGGTTTGATTCGATCCCAAGGATCACCTTCGCCATCCAATGCTTTTGGTCCGTCTAGCAGGGTCCGGATGGCACGTAGAGTCTTCTCATTATCGTGCCTATTAAGTTTGTCGAGAAGAAGACCAAGAAAATGAAAGCGATGGCAACGCGTGATGGCATCAAAACAATAGTCATCGACCACTGCATCTTCCATGGCGAGGAGACCTGTAATATCCCCATCCTCCAACGAGGTAACAAAATAATCTTTATTGAAAATCTCAGATGGCTTTCGCAAGACCCTGCCAAAAAGGTCCAAGCGATGATTGCCGGTAATGATATACGCCGCAGTCTTCGAAACCTCGTTATCGTAATCATCAAGGCATTGGGCAACCACAGACCACCTATCTGGCGACGGCAAATCCATGAGCTTCAGTGCGGCTGTCCTATGAACTTCGGGATGTTGATCAGAGAGCCGGGAAACAAGCAGGGCCTGATCATTCAAAAAGGGGGGAGTGCCAGAAAAGGCAGCACGCGCATAATCATTGAGCCGACGCCACTCATCTTCAGTCGCGACCAGATTCAGTGTGTCAGTAAACGACTGGAGCTGGCTTTGCAGTGATCTAGATTCGGATCGGTTGAGAGCTAATGCCTCCTTAAGTGGCGTGTTCGCGGGGAGAAGAGAATCAATAGCAGCATAGGATTCGGCGGCGTATTTTTTGTGTTCGATTCTCCGGTAGAGACGAAAAAGTGCAGCTATGGCGCTGGTGCGCTCAGAAAATACCGCTTCTTCAGGGAAACTTCCGCAACCAATCTGCCCCAAGATGAAATCCCCATGCCGCCACGTTTAAAGACATGCTCGCAAGAATGCCCATGAATAACAGAGTAAATCTTTGGATCAGGCAGCGGCAGCATTGTATCGCTGAATCTAGAATGATTCGATTGGGACAATACTTCAATGTGATTGCTAAACGTCAGCCCCAGCACCCTGCTTTCGCGCCCTTTTGCGTGGACAAGACATTTTGCACAGATGGCACTATAGCTAACGGTGGTCCGCGTAACCCAAAGGAAACCCACGATCAATACCGCCAATATTAAAACTGTCCGCACTGGCTTGCTCACGCAGTTTAGATTAAATAATCTGCGGGAATGCAGCAAGCATTTATCCTTTTTTCACACCTTTTTGCCTTGATTGAGTGTTAACAGGCATTTCCCAGGAGAACGGGAAGCGGGGTCAGGCTGCAAAAGTTGACAAAAAACCGCCTGCGAAGCAACGATCCCACCCCTGCCGATTCTTAGCTTGGAGTCGTTGATATGGCGTTTCCACGCGTGTCGTAATTCGGCGTGCATTGTCTTCCACTTTCCAGTAGCTTCTCCCCATGCCTGCACTCACCCGCATCACTCACGACCCGAACATGATGGGCGGCAAGCCCTGTATTCGCGGCCTCCGCGTCACGGTCGGCACTATAGTTGGCCTCGTCGCCGCAGGCCGCTCCCACGAGGAGATTCTGCGTTTGTATCCTTATCTGGCAGACGAGGACATCCGTGAGGCGCTTTCTTATGCCGCCTGGCGTGTCGAGGAACTTGAGGTGCCTTTGGCCTTGGCGTGAGACTGCTCATCGACATGAACCTGTCGCCCGAATGGGTGCCGTTTTTACACGGGCACGGCTTCGTGGCGATTCACTGGTCGAACATCGGTGCCGGGAACGCACCGGACACCGAAATCATGCAGTGGGCACGCGACAACAGTTGCGTGGTTTTTACCCACGACCTCGACTTCGGCATTCTGCTGGCACACAGCAAGGACGGCAGTCCGAGTGTCATTCAGGTTCGCACTCAGGATGTGTCTCCTGACCATCTTGGCCCACTTTTCCTGAGTGCTCTGCTAGCACACGGCGAGGCATTGGAGAGCGGCGCACTTCTTACCATTGACGAGTCTAAGTCCCGAGTTCGCATCTTGCCGATATGAGCAATCAAACGGCGGAACGGTGTCTTGGTGAATGCATGGGATAGGCACTTTCTGTCGCTCATCAGTTCAAGGAGCGGCGCGTTTCCTAACCGCCGACCGAAACAATCTCCGCGATAGCGGCATTCTTTCTTTTTTCATTACTCGCAGCCTTCCGGCTCAGAGCTTCGATTATTCCCGCTGTGCGGCAGGGTTTTGACGGCGGTTGGGAAACGCGCCGTTCCTTGAGTCAAAAGCCAATACTTGGGGACATAATGACGACACGCCGGTTCATGCGACACCGATCTGGCGAAGGATGCGTTCGCGATTGCGCGTCCACCAGCCCGCGTCCACTTCTCTGGCGAAGCTCTGCGCATTGGCATCACTGAAACGGCTCTGGCGCACGATCCACTCGGCTTTCAGGAAAGCGATAAAATCCTCCCGTTCCGGCTGCGAAAGCGCAGTCTCAGGAAACGAAATCACCACGCGCCCATCGGCGTTCAAAGTATCGAGTGCAGTAACCATGCTTAACAGTGTCGCAAATCCGAACCAGAGCAACTTCAAAGGGGGAGCTAATGCGGATGTGAAGCCATCTGAAAAAAACGTTAGAATACTTGGGGCGGACACTTTCTGTTCAGGCTCACTTCCCCTTCCGCTTGCTGCGTTTGCGGGAAGCATGGCTGGGATAGCCATGCCAGGTGACGGCATAGCCGCCTCCGACAACATATTCAACGCCCTCTTCGCCGAGCAATTGAAAGAACTCTTTGTAGTCGGGGTAGAGATCCATCGGGAAGGCGGGGAATGCGCAGCAGCCGGAGGCTTTCCAGAGCCTCAAGGCGTTCGCGCGGTGTGCGGTCAGCCCAACCTTGCCACCCGGAGGCTGCATCCGCCTGAGCGACGGTGCATTTTTCGATGATGCGGTCAAGCTATCACGATAGCGAGCTTATCATGGCTGGTGCCAAGAGACAACTGATGGATTAGCCGCAGCGAGCGCAACGCTTCTACACACTTCCCCCACTGCCCGCCACCGCTCCCGCAGTTTCAGGCGTGACTTCGCCGAGGCTGATGAACTTGAGCGCTTTCGCTTCCGGTTCGCAGATGACCTTGACGGAGTCGCCTTCCTTCACATCTCCGCGCAGGAGATGCTCGGCAAGCGGGTCTTCGATGTTTTTCTCGACGGCACGACGCATGGGGCGCGCACCGTATTGCGGGTCGTAGCCTTCTTTGATAAGGAAATCACGTGCGCTTTCATCAAGCGTAAGGGTGATGCGTTTCTTCTGAAGACGCACGAGCACCTTGGAGATTTCGAGGTCCACGATGCGGCTCAGCTCGGGCTTATCCAACATGCGGAAGACAATGAGATCGTCGAGGCGGTTGATGAACTCCGGTCTGAAGTTCTTCTTCGCAGCCTCAAGGACCTTGCCTTTCATGCCTTCATAATCTCCGCTGTCCTGTGACATGGCGCCGAAGCCGAGCGAAGTCTGACGCTTGATGCTGTCGGCACCGACGTTCGAGGTGAGAATGACGATGGTGTTTCTGAAATCAATTTTGCGGCCAAAGTTGTCCGTGATCTTGCCTTCTTCGAGAATCTGCAAAAGCAGATGCATCACATCAGGATGCGCTTTTTCCACTTCATCGAAAAGCACAACGGAATACGGACGACGGCGCACGGCTTCGGAAAGCTGGCCGCCTTCTTCATATCCGACGTATCCGGGAGGCGCGCCGATGAGACGGCTGGCCGTGTGCTTCTCCATGTATTCAGACATGTCGAGTTGGATCAACGCCTCGGCACTGCCAAACATGAACTCGGCGAGATTCTTCGCGAGATAGGTTTTACCAACGCCGGTCGGCCCAAGGAAAATAAACGAGCCAATGGGGCGCTTCGGATCCTTGAGGTCGGCGCGACTGCGGCGCAAAGCCTTACTGATCGCGATCACCGCTTCGTCCTGACCAATGATGCGCTTCTTGAGTTCGTCTTCCATCTTGAGCAGCTTGTCGGCCTCGGCCTGCTCCATGCGCTGAAGCGGAACACCAGTCCATTTGCTGACCACGGACATAATGTCATCTTCGGTGACGTCCACGATGCGCTCGCTGTTGTTGGCGCGCCAGTTTTCCAAGACATCGTCGTGACGCTTCTTCGCGTCTTTCTCGCGATCACGCAAGCTGGCGGCTTTTTCAAAATCCTGATCCTTGATGGCGACCTCTTTCTCGGCGCGAATCTGTTCCATCTCGGCTTCGATGACTTTCATCTCCGGCGGACGCGTCATCGCGGAGATGCGGGCTTTGGCGCCAGCTTCATCCATGATGTCGATGGCCTTGTCCGGGAGATAACGCGAAGGAAGATACCGGCTACTCAGATGCACGGCTTGTTCGAGCGCCTTCGCATCAAAGCGGGCCTTATGGTGCGCTTCATATTTGCCCTTGAGACCTTGCAGGATGCGGATGGCATCTTCAACGCTCGGCTCTTCCACTTTCACGACCTGGAAGCGGCGTTCGAGCGCAGCGTCCTTCTCGATGTATTTGCGATATTCGTTGAGCGTGGTAGCACCGACGCATTGCAATTCGCCACGGGAAAGCGCGGGCTTGAGAATGTTACTGGCGTCCATCGCGCCTTCCGCGCTACCAGCACCAACGATGGTGTGAAGCTCATCAAGGAAAAGAATGACGTTCTTTGTGCGGCGAATTTCATCCATCACCGCCTTGATGCGCTCTTCAAACTGGCCGCGATATTTTGTGCCTGCGACCATGAGGGCGAGATCGAGCACGATGACTTTCTTATCGCGAAGAAGCTCGGGCACGTTGCCTTGCGCGATCTCTTGGGCCAGGCCCTCGACGATGGCAGTCTTGCCCACACCAGCCTCACCGATGAGGACGGGATTGTTCTTCGTGCGACGGCAGAGAATCTGGATGACGCGCTCAATTTCCGGCGCGCGGCCAATCACGGGATCGAGTTCATTCTTCACCGCCAACTCGGTGAGGTCGCGACCAAAAGCGCGCAATGCTGGTGTTTTCGATTCTTTCTTTTGTCCGCCGCCAGCAGGGGCGTTTTCACTTTCCTCGCCATCTTCTTCTTCGCCGCCGAAGTTGGGATCAAGCTCCTTCAAGATTTCATTGCGGGCCTTGTCAAGGTTCACATCGAGATTACGCAGAACCTGCGCAGCCACGCCTTCGCCCTCGCGCAGCAAGCCAAGAAGCAAATGCTCCGTGCCGACGTAGGAATGATTCAGTGCTTTCGCTTCCTTCGATGCCAGAGCGAGAACTTTTTTCACGCGCGGCGTGTAAGGGATGTTGCCCGCCATCTTGGTATCGGGGCCGGAGCCGACGTGTTGCTCGACTTGCATCCGCACAGTGTCGAGATCGACGCCGAGTTTCGTGAGCACATTGACGGCCACGCCTTGGCCGAGCTTGATGAGACCGAGGAGCAAGTGCTCGGTCCCCACGTAATTGTGATTGAAGCGATCAGCTTCCTTGCGGGCGAGCGCCAGCACTTGCTGGGCGCGTGGGGTAAAGTTATTCATCATCGGAGTCAGGGGGTTGCGCGGAACTGTCCGCGTCATTATTAGATACGTTAAGAGGCCCGGGAACGGATTTCAACCTTTCACGAGTAATTTCCGCGCGGCGACTGTCGCGCTCTTCAGGCGACAAATCTTTGCGAACGACGAGTTGCAAATGAGCGGGCTGAATTTCCAGCAGCAGCATGTCGATCAAACTACGGTCGCAACCGGAGATCAAATCAAGATCGGCACCGAGACGCAGCAGCGAAAGATAATTCAGCGCCTCTTTGGAGTTCAAAATGTGCGCGAACCGCAGTGTCGCGTAAGCGCGCCCGACCTGATCATGCAGCATCGTCGGACTTTCCATACGGAGCTTTTCCCGCGCGTTGTTTTCCGCCTGCACAATGTGCTCAGCCACGCCTTCAATGCGGCTGATCAACTCCGCCTCGGTTTCGCCAAGCGTGTGTTGATTGGAAACTTGAAAGAGATTTCCCAGTGCCTCAGTGCCTTCGCCATAGAGACCGCGCACGGCGAGACCGATCTTGTGCACGGCGTTCATCACTTGCTTGATCTGATCGGTCAGGGCCAGTGCGGGCAGGTGCAGCATGACTGACGCCCTCATGCCGGTGCCGAGATTCGTCGGGCAGGCGGTGAGATAACCAAGGCGCTGGTCATATGCGTAAGCCAGCCCGCGTTCGAGTTCTGAATCCACCGCGTTGATCATCTCGTAAGCCGTGCGCAGATCCAGACCCGCGCGAATTCCCTGCATCCGCAGATGATCTTCTTCATTAATCATGATGGCCACGCTCTGCCGCCGATCGATCACCACCGCGCATCCAGTCGAGCGCGCGGCGTGCTCACGGCTGACCAAGTGCCGCTCCACCAGCACCTGTTTGCGAGTTTTGTTCAAGTTGGAATATTCTTCGTCGAAACTATCTTTCATCACAGCCAATCCGGCCACCACCGGGCGCACATCAGCCAGTAGTTCCACGCGCTTGCGCTCCGATGCCCAGCCGGGAAAAGGGCGACCGCGCAAATTCCTCGCCAGCCGGATGCGCGAAGTCATCACGATGTCTGAATGCGGGCCGTGCCCTTGCATCCAGTCGGCGGGGTTTTTGAGGAGAGTGGTGAGACGCATGTGGTTCTATATATACTACGCTTCTGAAATCAAAGCGGGGGCTTTGGTTCAATATCATCGGATGATTCTCGATTGCACGAGAAAACCCAGAGGAACCGCTCAGTCTTTTTTGGAGTCCATGTCCCGCATCTCATCACGCAACCGGGCGGCGTCTTCGTAACGCTCCTCGGCCACTGCGCGATCAATGGAATCCTTCAATTCGCTGAGCCGCTTTTTGACGCTCACCCTTGGAGTGCGTCCGCTCGTGATCGCGGGAGGCGCGGTCTTGCCGGGGACTTTTCCAATGTGACGCGTTCCTTTATGCATGGCCCGCAGCATGTTTTCCAAATCAGCCGCGAAGGTGTGGTAGCACTCAGGACAACCGAGACGTCCAATTTTTTTAAGATGCGCCCGAGTGAATCCGCACTCTGGACAGGCTAGGCTGTCGTCTTCAACAGCCGCAGCCTGCGCTTTCTTTGCGCCAGCGGTGCCAATCAAAAAATCCGCAAGCTGAAAGCCAGTGGGATCAGTGACGCCTTTTTCCTTCGAGCACTTTTCACAAAGATTCACCTGCGTCATCTTCCCATCCACAATCTGAGTGAGAAAGACCGCAGCTTCGAGATCGCACATGTCACACTTCATCGCCAATATCAATACGTCACCGGAGTTCCTGTGGAGTTGGCTAATGCCTTGAATCTTTCGATGAGCTTGTTGGTCAGCGCACCGGGTTTGCCGTCGCCGATCTTCCGGCGATCCAGTTCCACGGCGGCGATAACCTCGGCGGCGGTGCCGGTGAGGAAGCATTCGTCAGCGGTAAAAATATCATGCCGCGTCATGTTCACCTCGCTGCATGGAACGCCCATTTCCTTGAGCAAATCAATCGCTGTGCGGCGCGTGATCCCGTCTAGCCCGCCTGCGGAAACCGGTGGCGTGAATACCTCGCCGCGTTTCACGATAAAAACATTGTCGCCAGTGCACTCGGCCACATAGCCTTGCTCATTGAGCATGATACCTTCTTCACCGCCGCCCTGGATGGCCTCGATCTTCGCCATCACGTTGTTGAGATAATTGAGCGACTTGATCTGCGGGCTAAGCGCAGCCGGAGCCGGGCGGCGCGTCGCGCAGGTGATCATGGTCAGACCGACAGAATATTTATCAGCAGAATATAGTGCGATGCTGCCCGCGATGATGAACACGCTGGCCTTCGGACATTGATAGGGATTCAGCCCGAGCGAACCAACTCCGCGCGTGACTACCAGCCGGATGTAACCGTCGCGCAAACCGTTCGCGGCCACAGTATCGAGCGCCGCCTTTTCCATCTCCGCAGGGGTCAATGGAATGTTCAGGCAGATCGAGCGCGCAGATTCATAGAGACGCACCAGATGCTCCGTGAGCTTGAAGATGCGCCCATTATAAAAGCGGATACCCTCGAAGACGCCGTCGCCATAAAGCAGGCCGTGATCGAACACGCTGATTTTAGCGTCGGCTTCAGGAACGAGTTTGCCGTCGAGGTAGATGAGTGTTGTGGGAGAGGCCATCGTGAGCGCGTAGATTGCGCGGCGCGCGCTTCATTGCAAGCGCACTTCTCAGCTCAACTCGACCTCGCCGCGAGTGATGACCAGCTTGCGGTCGCCGCGCGTGGCGAGGTTCGCGTCATGTGTCACCACGACTAAAGTTTTTTTGGATTCATCCACGATTTGAAAAAGCAAATCCATGATCTGTCGGCCAGTCGCCGCATCGAGATTTCCCGTAGGCTCATCGGCCAAGATAATCGCAGGATCATTGATCAGCGCCCGCGCCAAAGCCACACGCTGCTGTTCGCCACCGGATAGTTCCGTCGGAAGATGTTGCAACCTCTCCCCCAGACCGACGCGCTCCAAGAGTTCCTTCGCACGGGCTAGGGCCGGTTTGCCGCCGATCAGCGAAGGCAGCATCACATTCTCTAGCGCCGAGAGATCAGGCAGGAGATGATAGTTTTGGAAAACGAATCCGAGCGACTCGTTACGAATTAAGGCTCGCTGACCAGACACCGACTCAATCTCTTGACTTAAAAGCACCATAAACAGAAGAGGCCAGATAAATAACGACCACAACGGAACACCTAAATAAAACAGCGTTAGCGTAATCAATACCATAACCAATGTTATCAAGGCCAAGCGCTTATATGCCTTTCTCCCACGTTTTGGATTCACGCGTTGTCCTTTCTGGCGTTCATAAAGCGACTCACCCGAAATAAACACATTCCCAGAAGTTGGCTTCTCAAGTCCACCGAGTGCGTAAAGCAATGTCGTCTTGCCTGATCCCGACGCGCCGCAAAGAAACAGACGTTCACCACGCTTCACATCCAGCGACACGCCACGCAGCACATGCAAGTCGTGCCCGCCAAGTTTGTAGTGGCGGTGCACATCTTTCGCAGCAAGCGCGATTTCATTTTCCTGCATCGGAGCGCAGTCTCCACGCGCGGGGCGTCGAGTCAAGCGCACGTAATCGCTTGCCTGCCGGACGCGTCATGGCTAGTTGCGCCGCATGAAATCTATTTTCATTCTCGCCGTGGTAATCATTGTCACGCTGACCGGAACGGGACGCAGTCAGTCGGTCATTCTCTCAAACACCAATCCGCTCCGCGCAGGTCTCACGCTGCGTGAGGAAGTCCTTATCAAATTGGAGCACGGCACCTTCTCGCTCGCCGTCGGCAAAGAATCACTCTCAGGCACGGCCAACGCCATGATCAATGACATCGTGGAGCGCGTCATCGTATCCGCCGATCAACAAAAAGCCGATGTCCGCGAAAGCAGCAGAAATGTCCGCTTCACCATCGGCCTTGAAAGCACTCCTAAGGACGAAGCCGGCCATCTCCTCGGCCAGAAACTCGACGGCAAAAAAGTAAACGGGCACTGGGTTTTCAATCTCGCCAATAAACAAAAAGCTGCTGCTGCCGAAACCACCGCGCTCAAACAGTTCGCCGCTTACATCGAATTCACCGAAGCCCTCGGCCTGATCTTCGGCCCCAATGCGCATCGTGTCGGTGAGACTTGGAAGCCCGATCTCCGTGCCTTGAAAAAATCCGCCTTACCACTCGATGCCGACCTTCAATGCAAATTTGAAGAAGTGACCGAACACAAAGACGAACGCTGCGCTCATATAACTGTCAGTGGTCACTTCATTGGTGCGCTCGATAACGGTGGAAAATTAAACATCACCATCAACGGCAATATCTACCGCAGCCTGCGTGACCTCGTTGATATAGACACTGAATTCACCGGCACATTTAAATATAGCGGAGCCTTCGGCAAAGGCGCGAACGGCCAACCAGGTGCCAAGGCGGAAATCGAAGCCCCACTCAAACTCACTCGCACCGTGAAGGTGGAAAAACGGTGAGGTATCCCAGTGCGTAACGATTCAATCTAAAACGGTAACTATTCAGGACATATGGATAAGACACTATTGTTTCGCCCTTTCAGGGCTGCCTCGCCTTGGATTCTGACCCAGGGCGGCACTCGTTCCCCTTCGACTCCGCTCAGGGCCTGCGACTCGCTTGCCCTGGGCTGGCTTGTGTGGCGCCTTTGGCGCAGGGGTGAAACAGGCAGCGATACATGGACTTTTACACAGGGGAAACGTGCAACCATGCATGGACTTTGGCGCAGGGGGATTTTCAGGCCAACGGCCTGCTACAAGCCAGCCCAAGGCAACGCCTTGGGACGTCTGTTATGCGTTGATCCAGCCCTGAAAGGGCGGAACAATGGCTCCCTTCGGTATGACCTTAATAGTTACCTGAAACTCAACTCCTCATCACTCCATGAATGATTATGAAGGTATACTTATTCTGATCGGGCTCATTCTGATCGTCTGCGTTTTCATCCTGCCGATTGCTGCCTTCGCGCGATCCGGCACAGCAAAACGAGTCACGGAAGATCTTCGCGAGCGTCTGCGAGTCTTGGGCATCCAGTTGAGTGAGATGCAGCGGAGAATCAGCGATTTGGAATTACGACGTGAAAAATTAACCGACATTGTAGCGCCAGCGAAAGCAGTCGAAACGCAACCGGAAGCCAAGCCACTGCCACAAGAAGAATCCCCACCAGTTCCCGGCGCACCTGCATTCCCACGCGAAAAAGTTTCCAGCGTCACCCCTCCACCGCTACCGATTGCGGTGGCAAATGCCGCGACTCCGACACCCAAGACTCACGTAGTTGAGCCAGTAACATCGCGCAAGGCACCCGCACTCAACTTCGAGCAATTCCTCGGCGTAAAACTCTTCGCGTGGCTCGGCGGTCTGGCCTTGTTTTTCGGCGTCGCGTTCTTCATCAAGTATTCCTTCGACCACGATCTGATTCCACCCGCTGCGCGAGTCGCGATTGGCTTCATTATGGGCGCGGGGCTGCTTATAGCCGGAGTCTTTGTTCATAAGAAACAGGCATACACCGTGCTCGCACAAACTTTTTGCGCGTCAGGCGTGCTCATCTTATATGGCGTCTCGTTTGGCGCTCATTCGCTCTATCACCTGTTCGGCGAGGAACCGAAGGGCGCGCTGGTTGCCTTCGGATTGATGGCGCTCATTACTGCCGTCGCGTTCTTGCTCGCGGTGCGGCTGAATGCACTGGTCGTCGCGGTGCTTGGCATGTTGGGCGGCTTCCTGACCCCGATTCTTTGCTCCACTGGACATGACAATCCATTTGGTCTGTTCGGCTACATCGCGTTGCTGGACATCGGTTTATTGATGGTGGTGAAACATCGTCGCTGGCTCTTTCTCTCTTCGCTGGCAGCAACCGGGACGGCGCTCATGCAACTCGCGTGGTTCGTGAAGTTCTTCCACCAAGGACACTACTTCAAAGGCACAGCAACGTTCATTCCCATGGGCATCGTGATCTTCTTCATCGCCCTCTTTACCTTTGCAGCATGGCGCAATCGCCATTCGAAAGACGAAGACTCACATCCCATCGGCGCATCACTCGCGCTATGCGTGTTCGGCTTGCTCGCCGCCTTTGTCTTTCTCGATTACGGCAGCATTTCCAGCCGCACGTTCTTGCTCTACGGTTACGTGTTTCTCATCAACATCGCCGTGCTCGCCATAGTGATCGTCGCACCGCGCATCAACATCGCGCAAGTCGCGGCGGGACTGGGAACGTTCCTGCACATCGTGGTCTGGACTGCGAAGAAACTCGAGCCAGAAATGCTGGGCGGTGCGCTCGTGGTCTATCTCGTATTCGGCATCATGCATGCGGCGTTCCCGATCGTGTGGAGCAGGTTGCGCAGTGATGCACTTGCAGCACCTCGCGCATTCAGCCCATGGTTCCCACCGCTCATCATCGTGCTGATGCTGCTGCCGGTGCTGCGGCTTGAGGAAGTGTCGTTCATCATTTGGCCCGCGATCCTGCTAGCCGATCTGTGCGTGATTATTGCAGCACTAATTTCTGGAGTCCTCCTGCCCGTGATCGCGGCACTGGTTCTCACGTTGATCGTGGTGAGTTCCTGGCTGTGCAAGGTGCCACCACAAATCACCGCGCTGCCTTCATTCCTAATCGTGCTCGGAGGATTCGCCGCCGTGTTCGTCATCGCGGGCTGCTGGCTGACAAAACGATACTCCGGTGTGCTGAAGCGCACTGGCGAAGGACCGACATTGAATGACCGTGTTTCTTCCGCGCTACCCGTGCTGTCAGCAGCGCTGCCGTTCCTATTGCTCATCATGGCCACGCTTCGGCTGCCAGTGCTGAATCCGTCGCCGGTGTTTGGCTTGGGCTTGTTGCTCGTGCTACTCTTGCTCGGCCTCGCCAAGATTGCGCGAGTTCCAGCACTTTGCCTCGCCAGCCTCGCTTGCATGGTCGCGCTCGAAGGCGTGTGGCATCAAGAACACTTCGATTCGGCACTGCCGTTGATTCCGCTCTGCTGGTATGCCGGAGTGCATCTGCTCTTCACCGTTTATCCGTTCGTCTTCCGCGACACTTTCAAACAATCCGTGCTGCCTTGGGCCGCGTCCGCCGCTTCGGGCATCGGCCATTTTGTATTGATCTATGATGTTGCAAAACAATCGTTTCCCGGAATGGCGGATCGTCTCGGTCTGGTCCCCGCGGTGTTTGCATTGCCGGGCATCATCAGCCTTCTCGGTGTGCTCCGCGCCGTGAAATCTGAGGGCGATGCGCGCAACGGCCAGCTCGCATGGTTCGGCGGCGTGGCACTGCTTTTCATCACGCTCATTTTCCCGATCCAATTTGAACGCCAATGGCTCACGCTCGCTTGGGCGATGGAGGGCGCGGCGCTCATCTGGCTCTTTAAGCGCGTGCCGCATCGTGGACTGATCGGCACTGGTATCGCGCTGCTCGGCATCGCTTTCGCGCGGCTCGCGCTGAATCCCGCTGTGCTCGAATATTATCCGCGCGGCGCGACGGCGATCCTCAATTGGCATCTCTACAGTTACACCATCGCCGCCGTGAGCATGATGCTCGGCGCTCGCTGGCTCACCGCGCCGAATGATCGCATCGGAGATGTCAATATACGCGCTGTGCTCTGGTCACTCGGCGGAGTGTTGCTCTTTGTGCTGCTGAACATCGAGATCGCCGATTACTTCACCGAACCGGGCACGCAATTCATCACGCTGAGCTTCGGCGGTTCCAATTTCGCGCGCGACATGACTTATAGCATGGCGTGGAGTGTGTTCGCCTTGATCACACTCATCATCGGATTCGCTACAGGCGCGAAAGGTGCACGCTATGCTGGCATCGGCTTGCTGGCCGTCACACTGATCAAACTCTTCGTGCATGATCTGGCAAGCTTGCCGAGCATTTATCGCATCGGTGCGCTCATGGTTGTGGCTGTCATCGCGCTGCTGGCTTCGTTCCTCTATCAACGTTTCCTCTCCAAAACAAACGAGCCATAACACATGAAATTACCCGCCTATCTTTTTTGTTTAATCGTAGCCCTCACAAGCCGCGACTTGTCCGCACTTGATCTATCCGCTTGGATGCAGCAACAGCCGATCACCGTCACCGCGCCCGGCATCACGCGGCTGGAGCTTCCTGCAGAGACGCTCCATGCATCCCGCCCGCGACTTGAGGATCTCCGACTTCTCTCGCCATCAGGCTTGGAGTCGCCCTTCATCATCGAGCGCAATACGCTCACGCCTCCGCGCTCGGCTGCGGTGCGCAATTTTAAATCCGGCATCGTCGAGAGCAGCACCGTGATTGAACTCGAAACCGGCAGCGACAATGCTATCGAGGCACTGGTGCTGGAAACACCCTCGGATAATTTTATCAAGGCCGCTCGAGTCGAGGCCAGCACCGACGGCGCGCAATGGAATGTGATCGCCATGAACGTCGTCGTCTTCCGTCAGACGAATGGAGCGCGCAACTTGCGCTTTTCATTTCCGTCCGCGATTTATGGAAAACTGCGCGTCACACTAGATGACAAACACTCGCAGCCCGTGCCATTCACCGCTGCGCGTATTGAATTCACCAATCAGAAGCCAGTCACGGTTCCTCATGGAGTCGCGATTACGAAAACTGAAGAAAAGTCTCGCGCAACGGCTCTCACGGTGGACCTCGGCGCAGCGAATCTGCATCTGGCGAATCTGCGCCTTATCGTATCCGATCCGTTTTTCAGCAGGCGCGTCACCGTTTCCTACTCACAAGATAACAACGGCACGACTCGCAGCATTCCCGTTGCGACAGCGATCATCTATCGCGTGACCACGAATGACGGACTTAGCACTGAATCGTTGGATGTTCCCATTGATAATCTTATCCCCACATCGCAACTCATGCTCACGCTCGATAATGGCGATAGCGCTCCGTTGCGCGTGAGTAGTATCGAGGCCACACGTCAGCCCGTGTCACTTGTGTTTTACGCACAAGACAGCGGAGCATGGCAACTCGTCACTGGCAATCGCAACGTCAACGCGCCACGTTACGATCTTGCAATGCTCGATATACAATTGCGTCAGGGCAGCGCAGCAAAAGCGCAAGTAGGAGTGCTCACAGCGAATCCAGATTACAAAGAACAGCCCGCCCTGCCGGATGTGCAGCCCGAGGGCGCGAACATTGATCTCCAGAAATGGCGCTACCGCAAAGCAATCACTGCAAATCATACGGGCGTCATTGGCGTGATGCTAGATGCCGAGACACTCGCTCATTCGCAGACTTCGCTCGCCGATCTGCGTGTCATCCAGAATGGAAAACAGATTCCATTTATTATTAATCAAACGAATGAGAGCCGCAGCATTCAGCCAGTAATCACAAAGGACAGCGATCCGAAACGGCGCACGGTTTCACTGTGGAAGGCAACCATGCCGCTCGCTGGCTTGCCAGTGACGCGACTAACTTGCTTATCGCCTACTCCCCTTTTTGAACGCACAATTTCGGTATGGGCAAAACAGAAAGATCACATGGGCAATGAGCAGCGCACGTATCTCGGTTCCGCGCTTTGGACCAAGCAGAGTAGCAGCAAAGATAACGAGTTCACGCTGCCGCTCGCAATGTGGAATATTCCGGGTGAGTTTTTTATTGAAACAGACAATGGCGACAACCCACCGATAGAAATTGCCGATGTGAAATTGCATTACGGCGTCAGTTCCGTCGTCGCCAAAGTCACCGACAGTGCACCGTTCGCCCTCTACTATGGCAACGAAGAAGCCTATGCGCCGCGCTACGATTTACAGCTCGTTCGTGAGGAACTTCTCTATGCTTGGCAGCAGCAAGCCACGCTCGGCAACGAGGAAGTTCTCCGTGCTATGAAGAAAGAATCAACCGATATCAGCGCCGGCTCCCCCTGGCTCTGGGCCTCGCTGGGAGTGGTCATTGTTGCGTTGCTCTGGGTCGTCTCAAAAATGTTGCCCGCTGCGCCGAAGGTGGATTGACCACATCGGTTAATTCCTCTAAGTTGTCCTATTATGATCTCCTTTCAATCAATCGCGAAAGTGACCAAAGATCACTCGCTTGCCGTTCGTGTGCCTACAACGCTTGACGAAGGCGAGTATCCTGTGCTCGTCTTGCTGGAAGAAACCAAACGCGCACCGCGACGCAAGCTGGCCTTTGCCAGCCATCGGCTTGGAACAACCACTGGCGAAACCTACAGCCGGAGCCAAATCTATGGCAACGACGGGCGCTGAACTTGTCTTCGTGGACACGAATGTGCTCGTTCACGCGAACGATGCTGATTCGCCTTTCCACCAAGATGCGCGTGCCAGGTTGCTCGAAATTCAAACTGCCGGATGTGAAATCTGGATCAACCGACAAGTGCTGCGCGAGTATGCGGTGGTGGTCTCCCGGAAGATGAATGAGAAAAATGCGTTTGATGCATCGACGCTGAACGCAGACTTGGAGCGTTTTGAGGCAGAATTTTGGGTGGCGGACGAAACATCTGCTGTCACAGAAAAGCTTCGTATACTCGTCGAGACCTACCAAGTTAAAGGCAAGCCAATTCATGATGCGAACATTGTGGCAACCATGCAGGCCAACAGCATCGGCAAATTGCTGACGGGCAATGTGCAGGATTTTAAGCGGTTCGTGCCGCTGATTGAAGTAATTCCTCTTGTTCATTAAACCTTTACGCAATGAATCTATATTTACTCATTACCCTCACGGCTTTCACGACTCTGACTCTCTCCTTCTCAGAAGAAGCCAAGCAACCCGTCCAAAAGCCGAAACAGAGTTCCGCCATCGCTGATTTGAACGAACTTCATATCGGCGACGCTGCACCGGATTTTTCTTTGCCGGGCATCGACGGGAAGACACATGCGCTGGCGGATTACAAAGATGCGAAGGTGCTGGTCATTGCGTTCATCTCGAACCACTGCCCCGATTCGCAAGCTGCGGAAGGTCGCATCAAGAAGCTTGTCGAGGATACGAAAGAGCGTGGCGTGGCGCTGGTGGCGATCAACCCCAACAATCCTTCGGGCCTGCGCGACGACGAATTGGGCTACTCAAAATACAACGACAGCTTTGACGAGATGAAGCTTCACGCGAAGGAGCAGGGCTTCAACTTCCCTTATCTCTACGATGGCGAAACTCAGCGCACAGCGAAAGCCTACGGCTGCCTCGCCACGCCGCATGTGTTCATCTTCGATGCGGAAAGAAAACTGCGCTACAAGGGCGCGTTCGATGACTCGCGCTACGCCGATCCCGCGACGGTGAAATCGCCCGATGCACGCAATGCGGTTGAGGCCGTGCTTGCGGGCAAGCCGGTGCCAGTGGAAGAAACGCGACCGCACGGTTGCTCGACGAAGTGGATGGAGAAAAAAGCGTCCGTTGCCACAGAGATCGAGAATTGGGAGAAGAAGCCCGTAGATGTGGAACTGATCGACGCCGCAGGAGTGGCTGCATTGCGTAAGAACGGGACGAAGAAACTGAGACTTTTCAATGTCTGGGCCACATGGTGCGGACCGTGCGTCGAAGAGTTCCCCGAGCTGGTGAAGACAGCCCGAAAGTTCGGCCTGCGCGAGTTTGAATTGATCACGATCAGCATGGACGACGCGAAGGACAAGGACACGGTGAAGGCGTTCCTTGAGAAAAACCATGCTTCGCTGCCTGACCGTCTCAAGCCCTCGCTCAAAGCGGAAGGCCGCACGACCAACAGTTACATCTTTAATGGAGCGAATCAGGATGAATTGATCAAAGCCCTTGATCCAAAATGGCCGGGGCCGATTCCCCACAGCGTCCTCGTCGCCCCCAACGGCGACATCATCTGGAGCCACAACGGCGAGGTCAATGGCGACGAACTCCGCGCGAAAGTGCTGGAGTTTCTAGGAAAGTTTTACAAGCCGGAGTAGTGAGGATGAGCCGAAACATATTTGGACTGCGGCAGCCTGCTGCCGCTTTGATGCCCGCAGCCTGCTGCGGCATCCCACTCCGCACCGCAGCAGGCTGCGTGTGCGAAAGCGGCAGCAGGCTGCCGCAGTCCAAAGTGCTGCGCGCCGTTGCTGCGGCACTTTCATTTTTAGTCGTTGTCTCAATCAGCGAAGCAGCAGACAAAAACGCGAACGCGTGGATGAGCGAAGGCGTCGCAGCATTCTACGACGCGAAACCGAAGGAATCCGTCGCCGCGTTCGACAAGGTCATCGAACTCGACCCGCAGGCAGCGCCGCAACTCTGGCAGCGCGGGATGTCGCTTTACTATGCAGACGAGTTTAAGAAGGGGCGCGAGCAATTTGAGCTGCATCAAACGGTGAACCCTCACGATGTTGAGAACGCGGCGTGGCATTTCATTTGTGTTGCGCGTGCCGAGAGCGTTGAGGCGGCGCGGAAGTCGCTTATTTCCATCGAGGGCGACGCCCGCGTGCCGATGAAGCAAGTGCATGAACTCTTCTCCGGCCAAGGCACCGAGGAAGCTGTGATGAAAGCAGCGGTGAAAGGCGATCCCGGCAGCGAGGAACTCCGCAATCAGCTTTGCTACGCCCACTTATATCTTGGCCTTTATCACGAAGCTCTCGGTCACGCTGACAAGGCGAAGGAGCACATGCTGAAGTCGGCGATTGATTACAAAATGGATCACTACATGGGCAAGGCCGCGCAGGTGCACGTGAAGCTGCGCGGGTGGACAAAATAGTCGGGTATCGATTCAACTTTTCGCCAATTCCTTGCTCCGCTCGGTCGCCGCGCGCACGGCTTGCAGCAACGCATTGCGCAGGCCGTGTTTCTCCAGTTGCTCAAGTCCTGCGATCGTGGTGCCACCGGGGCTAGCGACATTGTCACGCAGGGCAGCGGGATGTTCACCGGTGTGGATGACCATCTGCGCGGCACCGACTACGGTTTGGGCCGCAAACTGAAGCGCCGTGACGCGAGGCAATCCCATGAGAACGCCGCCGTCGGCCAGAGCTTCGATGATGCTATAAACGTAAGCCGGACCGCTACCACTAAGTCCAGTGACGGCATCCAGCAGAGTTTCGGAAACTTCACTGGCAATTCCCACAGCCCCCAGAATAGACTGTGCCGTTGCAGCATCCGCGTCGGTGGCCGTGCTTCCTCGCGCGAACGCGGACGTTCCTTGCAGGATCAGCGCCGGGGTGTTGGGCATGGAACGGATGACCCGATGTTTCCCACCGAGCCAGCCTTCGAGTTGACTGATCGTGAGGCCGGCAGCGATCGAAAGAAAGAGCCTGCTAGGAAACTTGGACTTCGGACCACGCCCAGCCGCGATGCCATCCAGCAGCTTCTTCATGTCTTTTGGCTTCACCGCGAGTATGACGACTTCAGACCGGCTGGCGACATCGACGGCGTCCTCGCACACTTTGAGCGTGGGATGCTGTTTTTTCATCGCGGCGGAGGCTGCGGCGATGGCATCGCACACAGAGATGTCCGCGGGTTTAACGAGTTTCGCCTTGATGACGCCCGCGAGGAGCGCGCCGCCCATTTTGCCACAACCGATGAGTCCGAGTTTCATGTAGCGCGGAATCTAGCGCGGATTTATCTCAAGTGCTACTGCTACGTTTGCTCGACGATCAGGCTATTTAGAACAATTCTAAAAAGTTGACTTGCACCTGATTTAGAATGGTTCTAATATGGACTTGTCATGCTTCCCACACCTCGCAAATCAACGCCCAAAGCCAGCGCCTTGGATTGCCGTCTGGCGGTAATGGGGGCCGATCTCCGCCTGACCCCGCATCGCCGCGAGGTCTTCCAAGTCCTCGCCGAGTCCACCGACCACCCCACGGCCTACGATGTCTTCGCCCGGGTGAAAGATCGCTCGCCGCATATCTCGCTGGCCACCGTTTATAATTGTCTCGAGCACCTCACCACCGGCGGCCTCATCAAGCAGGTGCATGTGGAGCGGTCACAGTCGCGGTATTGTGCGAACCTGCATGAGCACGTCCATTTCCATTGCGACGCCTGCGGCATGGTCACTGACGCGCTGCCTGCGGCAAATTTTGCGCCTGCTGAGTTCTGGCAACTTCCGCCCGGAGCCAAAGTGACTCGCGCAGACATCTCCATTCGAGGACTCTGCCCCACCTGCGCCCCCAAAGCTCCTCGCTGAAATCGCAATTCCATTCTTCCATCATTCCAATCTTCCTCTCTCCCATGTCCCTCAAAATCGAAAACCTCCACGCCGGCATTCCTGACCGCGAAATCCTTAAAGGACTTACCCTCGAAATCAAGCCCGGCGAAGTCCACGCTATCATGGGGCCGAACGGTTCTGGCAAAAGCACCTTGAGCAAAGTGCTCGCTGGTCATGAAGAATATGCCGTTACGCAGGGAACCGTCACGCTGGATGGCCTCGACTTACTAAGTATCCAAGTCGATGCCCGCTCCCGCGCCGGACTCTTTCTCGCGTTCCAATATCCCTTTGAAATCCCCGGCGTGAGCAACGCCAACTTCATCCGCGCGGCTTTGCAGGCCCGTCTCCCGAAGGGCGAAGACATTGATGCAGTCGCCTATTATAAACGCCTATATGCGCGCATGGACGAACTCGAAATGAGCCGCAGTTTCACTGCTCGCAGTGTGAACGAAGGATTCTCCGGCGGCGAGAAAAAGCGCAACGAAATCCTTCAGATGATGATGCTGGAACCGAAATACGGTGTGCTTGATGAGACAGACTCCGGTCTCGACATCGACGCATTGCGCATCGTGTCCAAGGGCGTCAACGCCATGCGCTCGCACGAACGCGGCTTCCTTGTCATCACTCACTACCAGCGCCTGCTCGACTACATTAAGCCCGACTTTGTCCACGTGATGGTGGATGGCCGCATCGTCCACAGCGGCGGCCCGGAACTCGCACTCGTCCTCGAAGAAAAAGGCTACGACTGGGCGAAGAACGAACTCGCTGCTGCGGCTTGATTTTTTTAACCTGCTTCAAACTATATTTCCAACATGCCAGCGATCGCACGCTTCTATGGAATTATCATCAAGATGTTCTTTTCAGAACACGGCTTGCCTCATTTTCATGCCGTGTATGGAGAGCATGTGGGCGTGTTTGCGATTGAAACATTGGAGTTGATGGAGGGCGACCTGCCAAATCGCGCACAACGATTTGTCGGGGAGTGGGCGGAGATTCATCAGGCATCCTTGCGCGAGATGTGGACGACCAAAAAATTCACCCAGCTTCCTGGCTTGGACTAATGAGCACCTATCCGACATATCCACGAGTTGAGTCCGTCGAGGCGCTCGCCAACCACCATCTGCTGGTCACGTTTCGCAACAACGCAAAACGGCTTTATGATTTCAAGCCGCGACTCGAAGAGGAACCCTTTCAATTGCTTCGCAATGAAGCTTTTTTCCGAAGTGTCAAAGCCGACCCGCATGGCTATGGCATCGTCTGGAATGATGACCTAGACCTTGCCGAGTCTGAGCTCTGGCTGAATGGCAAACCCGTAGAGGCCCCAGAACTCGCCGCACGCTAAAACCTACCAACTTACTAACCCAATTAACGCCATGACTACTGAAACCCCAGACATCTCCGACATCAAAGCCGACAACGTCGGAGACTTCCGCTTTCCCGAAGACCATAAATACAACTCGGGTTTCGGCATCACAGAGAAGACCGTTGATTACATCTCCGACGTGAAGAACGACCCGGACTGGGTGCGCGAGTTCCGTAAGCACGGCCTCAAGACATTTCTTGAAAAACCAATGCCGACGCATTGGGCCACGAAAGACTTGGAGAACATTCACTTCGACCAGTTCCGTTACTACCTGTCCGACGGCCAAAAGCCGAAACGCAGTTGGGATGACGTGCCCGAGGATGTGAAACGCACCTTCGACCGCCTCGGCATTCCAGAGCAGGAAAGAAAATTCCTCGCTGGCGTCGAGGCTCAGTATGATTCCGAGGCCGCTTACTCGAACGTGAAAAAAGTCGTCGAAGAACAGGGCGTCATCTTCCTCAACAGCTCTGAAGCATTGCAGAAGCATCCCGAGATTTTCCGCAAGTGGTTCGGCAAAGTCATCCCCACTGGCGACAACAAATTCAGCGCACTAAATAGTGCCGTGTTCAGCGGCGGCTCGTTCATCTACATCCCGCCCGGCGTAAAGGTGAAGCATCCGCTCCAGGCTTACTTCCGTATTAACAGCGAACAGTTCGGCCAGTTCGAGCGCACGCTCATCATTGCCGACGAAGGCGCAGAGGTCATGTATATGGAAGGCTGCACCGCGCCGAAGTTCGAGACAGCCACACTGCACAGCGCTGTGGTCGAATTAGTCGCGCTCAAAGGTGCTAAGATCCAATATGTAACTGTCCAGAACTGGAGCAGCAATGTCTTCAACCTCGTCACTAAGCGCGGTCTCGCCATGGAAGACGCTGAGGTGCGCTGGATCGATTGCAACATCGGCAGTCGCCTCACCATGAAATATCCTGGCGTCATCATGAAGGGCAAGCGCGCCCGTGGTGAAGTCATCAGCATCGCCTTGGCCAACACCGGCCAGCATCAGGACACCGGCGCCAAAATGGTTCACGCCGCCGATGAAACGACGAGCAACATCATCAGCAAATCCATCTCCATCGGCAAAGGCCGGGCCACTTATCGCGGCCTGGTTCACATCCCGAAGCATCTCAAGGGTTGTAAAAACAACACGGAGTGCGACGCCTTGCTCATCAACAGCAGCAGCCGCACCGACACTTATCCCGCCATCAACGTCCGCGGCAACCAGCACGCCACTCAGCACGAGGCCAGCGTCAGCCAAGTCAGTGCCGAACAAATATTCTACATGCAACAGCGCGGCCTCAGCAAAGCCGAAGCCATGAGCCTCTCCGTCAACGGCTTCATCAACGACCTCGTCCGCGAATTCCCCATGGAATACAGCGTCGAGCTGAAACGCCTCATCGATCTGGAGATGGAAGGATCGGTTGGATAACAATACAAATTAAGAGTGAGCCAAGAATTTTCCATGTCCATTGCCGTCCCAATTTCAGAATCTAAAGCGTCGACACTGGCACCATCAGCTTCGTCTGCCCAGTCACATCTCACGCCTGATTTCACCCGCTTGAGCGACGCTCCCGCATGGTTTCAGAATCGTGCCAAGGCTGCATGGGATGAGTATCAATCACTGCCGATGCCGGCACTAAAGGATGTGGCTTGGCGCTACTCCAGTGCAAAGCGTTTGGCTCTCGATTCACTGCATACAGCGACTACGCCGACTGATGCTGACAAACAGCAAGCCATCAAGCAGTCGCATGGACTCGAGAAGACCGCAGCAAAGTTCATCTTCGTGAATGATGTGCTCGTTCATACTAGTGGCACAGGCTTGCAGCCTGTGTGTTCAACGGGCATTTTGCCCGTTGCCAAAGATGATGAACTGGCTGCAAGCCAGTTCGACACACAGGCCACAGGCCCGTGCCACGTCATCTGCCTGCCTTTCGCGGAAGCTCTGAAATCCCACGGCGACGTGCTCGAGCAATATCTCATGAAGCGCGAAGCCCAGCTTGGCTCAGAGAAATTCGCCGCACTGCATCTCGCTCACGTCCGCGCAGGTGTGGTCGTCATTGCGCCCAAGAACGCAGTGCTGGAACATCCCATCGAAGTCTTTCATTGGACCAGTGGCGAAGGTGCGCTCGTCTTCCCGCACACGCTGATCGTCACCGGCGATCACGCGCAAGTCACGGTCGTGGATCATCATGGTTCCTTACACGATGAAGCGACGCAGAGCATCGCCGTCGCCGACTTCGTCGCTGGACCCGGCAGCCGCATTACTTACGTCAACGCCCAAGAACTCTCGCTCAAGTCCCGTGCCTTGCACATTTCCTCTACGACTGTTGGGCGCGATGCTACGGTGAAAGCCTTGCAACTCCATCTGGGTGCTGCGTTCAGCCGCAATGAAACCGTGAGCGACCTCATCGGCGAAGGTGCACGCAGCGAGATGCTGGGCGTGTCATTGCCATTCGGCGATCAGAACGTGGACATGCGCACCTTGCAAAATCATATCGCGCCCCGCACCTACAGCGATCTGCTTTACAAGAATGCGCTTTATGATCAGTCGAAGACCGTCTTCGCCGGACTTATCCAAGTTGAGAAAGGTGCGCACTACACCGACGCTTACCAGAAGTGTCGCAACTTATTGAACAGCGACGAAGCCGAAGCCGCATCCATGCCCGGATTAGAAATCAATGCCGACCAAGTCAAATGCAGCCACGGCGCGACCTGCGCACCCATCAGCGCGGATGAACTTTTCTATCTCAAAGCCCGCGGCATTTCTGATCATGAATCTCGCAAACTAATCGCGACCGGATTCATCGAGGACGTGATTGCGAAGCTGGAAAATGAATCGCTCGTGCAACATCTCGACAATCTCATCGAGGCCAAGTTCGCGCGGATGATCTGAATGGAGCGTGGGCCTTCAGCCCGCGCTCATTCTGGTTGCGGGCTGAAGGCCCGCGCTCCTCTGGCACTCGCTCCAGCGCCAGCAATCAATGGTATGATCGTTCACCATGCCAGTAGCTTGCATGAGCGCGTAGCAGATGGTGGAGCCGACGAACTTGAACCCGCGTTGCATTAAATCTTTGCTCATGGCATCACTCTCCTTCGTCTTCGCTGGAAGCTCCTTCATGGATTTCCATCGGTTCACGATAGGCTGACCTCCAACGAACCGCCAGATGTATTGATCAAAGCTTCCAAACTCCTCCTGCACCCTGAGAAAGGCCTGCGCATTGATGACCGCAGCGCGGACTTTCAGGCGGTTACGGACAATGCCTACATCCTCAAGCAGCGACGCAATATTCTTCTCGCCATAACGGGAGACCTTCTCTACATCAAATCCGTCGAACGCACGCCGATAGTTCTCCCGTTTTTTTAAAATCGTCAGCCAACTCAAGCCAGCCTGCGCACCTTCAAGGATGAGGAACTCAAAGAGTTGCCTGTCATCATGCAGCGACACGCCCCACTCGGCGTCGTGATAGTCGCGGTTTAGTTCGTGGGTTTGTGCCCATCCGCAAATTTGCCATGTCTTCACTTCAAAATTCATCTTCGCGGTGTGAGTTGATTGGATTGAAGTGTTACAATATTTCGTTTCCCGTAAATCAAGGAATACAAAAGACACAATTCTTAATGGCCTTCTGCGCCTTGGACTGATTCCAAGATGCTGCAATCCATGAATGGTTCCTCACAGATGTGGTATTTGAGTTGTTTGTAAATGCTATCAGCGAGTGGAATGTCAGTAAGTGATGATGCCAGATTCATTGCGGTTATGGCGTTCATTGATGCTTCGGAATATCTGCCATTCGCAGCAAGCGCCGCTGCCAGAGTTTGGATCGAACTAGGCGTCAATTTTTCAGGCGTGCTGTTTGCCTTGCTTGCAAGCTGAAGTGCCACCGGCCCGTTGCGAATGAGAGGGTTGGGCGAAGTAGCCAAAATCCAAGCGAGTCTATTCAGTGCAAAAGGTTCTGACGGATTGGCCTTGAGTATCTGCTCAAAATAGATTTTCGCACTCTCCATGCGTCCCATCCGCAACAATACCCGCCCCATATGATTGAGAATCACATCACTGTTTGGTTGTATTTCTGCGGCGCTTTGAAAATGCACAAGTGCAGATTCAAAATGTCTGTTTGCTTCCAGTGCTATACCCAAATTCGTCTGTGCGATGAGATCATTGGGCGTGGCATCTACGAGCTTCTGATTCCGCAGAATTTCATCCTCAAGATTTTGGGGGCTGGGAACTCTAAAAATATTCGGCGATAAATTAAGCTCCGCCAGCCGGTCATTACGCACAAATATTCTGGTGCCATTGATCTCTCTTACGAGCTGGTAATTTTTTTTAATAAAATCAGCAAGCGGTGTGAATGTTTCATATCCATAGAGTTTACGATCCGTGTAAGCCATCGACCCTGGCGCTACAACATCGACAAAGACAGGTGGATTAGATCGCGTTATATCATCGATATATAATTTTCTGAAAAATTCAGGGATAAGCCCGAGATATTTTGCGTTAGACAAGTCGCGTCCTTGAATTGGCAACACCCACAAATATTCCAGAAGCATGTCACTCGCGGCACGCCTCATGCCAGTCTCCACATTATACTGATACATCCAACCCCAAAGACCCAAAGCCTCGCCTGAATGACCATAGCGCAATATTTCTTTTCCAATCTCACTTTTGGGAACGGAAACAAATTCGCGCACTCGCCCTCGTATTTTACTATTATTAGGTAAAAGCGCGAAATCAGCAAATTGACTAACTAACGCAACCACACACCAAATAACTGCTAACGGCGTATTATTTTTTTGTGAATCAATCTGTTGGTTATGGCTCGTGCTCAAACAGGCTACCCCCATAGCGAACGCCCAAAAAGCAGAAGGAAATACAATAAATAAAAGATAATGAGAATATGCGCGTCCTGTGACAAATGCCGTAAAAATTCCCATTATAAGCACTATTGACGAGAAAATGACAAGACGTCTTTGTGTGTGTGGCAAATCCTTCCAACCTCGTTTGTAAACCAACCAAACAATACCCATGAAGCCCGTCAATAGCATTGCACGAAAGTAACCTCTAAAATCCTGGGCAATTTCGAGAAATTCCGGAATGTCCGACATCCTATTGAGCCAAGAATCGCTTTTCCCGACATATGCTAAACTCATCACGACATAGCCCTGCCAGAAGCGATCAAGCGTGCCCGTCATCAATGACAGGCACACAATTAATGCAGGAACCGTCATTCCACCTAACGTAAGCCAGAAACATGTCCGCAACTTCTCGCGCCATAGCTCATTGCGCCTGAGTATAAATGCATAGCAAAAAAGAGTAATGACCAGTGCAAAGTAGGTGGCTTGATTCTTTGCAAACGGCGCAGCTCCGAGCAATAAGCCCGCTGCATATGCAATCCACGAAGGACGTTTTTTCTCTTCTGGAATTCTGAGTGTATAATAAATAGCGCCGGAGAGAAGCAAAATAGGGATGTGCTCACTGCTAAAATGGACAAAATCGCCCTTGGTGGTCAGAGCATAGAATGTTGCCGGAGCCAGCGTGGCCAAGCGCGCCGCCGTTGAAGATGCAAACAATCGACAGGTGCGATGGAACACTGCAAGGGTGCCGCATACGACGAGCAGAGCCATGATGCGTGAAGTCATGAAATTCTGCGGCAGGCCCAGCAAGCCTGGCAACATACGCGGATACATATTCAAGTGATATCCTAGAGTTGAACGGAAGAACACCGGATCGTGATGCAGATTTAAAGTGCAGGATATGAAGGTTGATTCATCTGGATTAAATTGATATGGGAAAAAAAATACAGGCCAGCGAAACGCAAAGAGCATCACAGTAAGTGCTATAAAAAACGTGCTATCACAGCCAAGCCATGCTGGCCTAACCTGGGCTAGAATTCCTGGCGCATGAACTTTATCGGGCACGCCAAAACATAAGGACGTTACCCATAAATAGAAGATACCGCATAGGGTCCAATAGAGCCACGGTGAACTATCTAGCGAGATAAGATATGTCATAAATGTATTTCATGTTTTGCAAATTGGCACAATTAAGCACAATCCGGATTAATCGTAATTGGTTGTGCAATGCCTGCCACTCTAGTTTTCAATATTTATTGTTTTGTGGAACCTGTTTGATACTTGTTGACCGCCTACACAGAGCAGTAAATCAGAATAGACGGAGATATGGGGAAGGCGGGTCAGCTTAAGCAGGCAATCGACTCACGGAATTTGCACTCAAACCGAACGAGTTCCCACCCATAATCCAAAACAAACAATACCCACACCGACCCATTGCTTGCCGCTAACATGCTCCCCGAAAAACACCGGGCTGAGTGCCACCACCAGCACAATTGCCAATGACATGAAGGGATAGCCGAAGCTCAAATCACACCGCGTCATTGCCCCCATCCAGCAAAGCGCTGCAAAAAGTGCGCACACTAGACTCGCGAATACTGCAGGTTTAAACAAGGCCCTGATCAAGAACAGCGGTAGTTCATTCAAGTTCGATGGCCCTCTACCTATCTGTGTCATGCCAAATTTAACGAGCAACTGACCTATCACGGTCGAGGCGATACAGAGGAATATGAAAACCAATCCAGAACGTTGTGCAGGTGTCATGTTGCGAGGGATTACAGTTCATCATTTACACTTCACTACGCATCAATCAATGCACTCTAGCTAGTTTATTCGTATTCATTCCCTGAAAACCTTTTCGTGATGGGGCGCACGCGCCACGCATAATAAGCTGGTGCAAGGAAACACCATTCTCGATGCCCTTATGCGGGACAACTCCCAATCATGCACGCTCCCAACGATTCCATTCAAGAATGTCGGCAATTTGTGGTCTGACCGCACCGTGCTCAAGTCTCTCTTTCGGCTGCCGCACACACGATAGGGCAGCACTCTTAATGCCAGCACCGGCAGCACCAGCCAGGTAAACATTCCAGTCACGTATTCGACCTCCATACCCGCCTTTTCCATCGTCTTGGTCAATGAATCCTTTGTGTAGCGACGAAAGTGTCCCGCCTGAATGTCCTCGTCAGACCAGAGTGAATTCCACGCCGGAACGGTGCAATATAATCTGCCTCCTGGTTCTAATGCGTTTTTGATTTCGCTTAAAAAGCCGACATCATCTTCGATGTGTTCCACTACGTCGAACGCGCTCGCTGCTGGCATTGATTGCGCCCGCAATCCCGAATCAGACAGTGTCGCCCAGATCACCTTTTTGACGCCCCGCCGAATCGCATTTCGAGCGCCGCTGCCAGGCTCCACCAAGACTACATCGTGCCCCGCGCCTTGCATTCCCAATGCCACGAAGCCATTGCCTCCTCCGATGTCATATACCGTGCCTTGAGGGGGGAAATTCCTCATCGTCTCAATGATGCAACGGTTGCGATGCGCAAACCAGTAACTCCCGTCCTCAACCTGAAGACAGGTTTCATTTCCATCCTCGGGATACGAGACCAAAGATACTGAGGTCGGCTGCCAAATTCCCTCCCTTAGCTCCAAGACATCCGAAGGGGGCCTCCAAAGTTCATCGCTAGGATTATAGGTTGGCTGGCTCATCAAGGTTTCTGCGTATGGCCCGCAGACTCCTGCCATCCACCGCCAGTGCAAACAAAATAACAATCCATGCGTGGATTTGTTTTCCCATATCCGATAGTCTTCATTGTATGAATCCCCACATCTGCCGCACCCTGAGCACGGTTTGTTTTCAAACTGGCATCCTGTCCATTGCCCTCTCGATTGGAATCTGGTGGTTCCTCAATGGAACAGACGCTGAGCAAAAAGCCCACGCTGAACGCTTTGGAATTTTCGTCGGTCTCTGGGCTCCGACGTTGCTGATCCTGTCGAATCGATTCGACCGCTATGCGGACAAGGTGCAGCCCCTCCCAGGCCTGAAAATCAAAGACGCGGGTGATGATCCATCATAGCTCGTGTGATATGCGCAAGGGTCCCGAAAGGGGTTGCATTTCGCACTGGGGCTGTTTGCCTGATTCATGGAAATGAATTGCGGTTTTAGCAGCAATCACTATACTGAAAGTCTGAGTTGAAGCGTATAGATTCAAGCATTCAACAGATTCATCCAGATAATTTCATGACTGACATCGAATCCCCACCTGCCAATAGCAAAAACGAAACCACCGTCCGGGAGTGGAAAGCCATTGTCGCCAAATATCAGCAGCCTTCCATTGGTCGGGCGACGTGGCAGATCATCAACACCTTCGTGCCCTATGGCATCCTCTGGTATTTGATGTATCTCAGTCTCTCCGTATCATATTGGCTCACGCTTCCACTGGCGATTCTGGCGGGAGGCTTTCTGGTGCGGATTTTCATTATCTTTCACGACTGCGGCCACGGCTCCTACTTCAAGTCCAAGCTGGCCAATGACATCACTGGCTTCTTCTCGGGCCTGATGACTTTCACGCCCTATTACCACTGGCGCTGGGAGCACTCGCTGCACCATGCTTCCTCCGGCGATCTTGACCGCCGCGGCACAGGAGATGTCTGGACGATGACCGTGCAGGAATACATCGAATCATCACGCTGGAAGCGGTTTGCCTATAAGTTGTCGCGAAATCCAGTGATTCTGTTCGTCATTGCACCGTTGTTTCTCTTCATGGTGCGGGAGCGCTTCCCCTCACCCAAGGCGAACCGTCGCGAAAAGCTTTCCGTATTATGGATGAATCTGGCGATCGTCGGGATGGTGACCACGTTGAGCTTTGTTTTTGGGTTCAAGACCTACATGTTGATCCAAATGACCGTGCTCGGCCTAGCAGGTTCCGCAGGCATCTGGATGTTCTATGTGCAACACCAGTTCGAGGGGGTGTATTGGGAGCGCGCAGAAGAATGGAGCTACACCGCCGCAGCACTGGAGGGCAGTTCCTTCTACAAGCTGCCTAAAATCCTCCAATGGTTCACCGGCAACATCGGCTTCCATCACATCCATCACCTCAGCCCTCGCATTCCCAATTACAATCTGGAAGAATGCCACCATTCCCATCCTCTATTCCATGAAGTGAAGGCGGTGACATTGCTCTCCAGCATGAAATCGTTTACGTTCCGGCTTTGGGATGAACAACACCGCAAGCTCGTGGGCTACCGCCGGGCGCATGAAGTTCGCAGGCAACAAAAGGAAGCGGCCCAAGCCGCCGCTAATGCCAGCACTGAGAAAGATGAAATCCATGGGGCGGCGCATGACAAACATGCCTGATGCAAATCCCAATGCGCCTGCCGGCGCGTTGAGAATTTGATGCGGCACGATTGTTGCGCCATGATGGCCGATGCTTCCCCTTCCCCGCTCCTCCGGCATTCTGCTCCATCCCACATCGCTGCCGGGAAGATTCGGCATCGGTGAAATCGGAATGGGCGCGGAACTCTGGCTGGAGTCCCTGCATCGCATGGGCCAGACAGTCTGGCAGGTGCTGCCGCTCGGCCCCACCGGATATGGCAACTCGCCCTATCAATCGCTCTCCAGTTTCGCAGGCAATCCCCTGCTCATCAGCTTTGATTCTTTGGTGCGCGACGGCATGTTGACCCCGCAGGATCTCGCGTTACTGCCGGAGTTCCCCGATGACTATGTCGCCTTCGGTCCCGTCATCGAAGTGCGCACCGCCTTTCTGAAACTCGCGGCCCGACGCTTCATCACGCAATGCGATGCCAGCCCGTTGCTGCAACGCGCGTTCGAGGTTTTCTGCACGCATGAGGCCGCATGGCTCGATGACTGGGCGATGTTTGCCGCGCTCAAGGAAGCTCACAACTTGAAGCCCTGGACGGAATGGCCGCGCGATGTGGCGTTGCGCGAAGAGGTCGCGATGGCCGAGGTCATGTCCGCGCTCGAAGCCGAGATCGCCGATGCCAAAGCGCTCCAGTTCATGTTCCACCGTCAATGGAACAAGCTGCGTCTCCGTGCCAAGGAGTTGGGCATCCGCATCGTCGGTGACATCCCCATCTTCGCCGCGCACGACAGCGCGGATGTCTGGGCTAACCGCGATCTGTTTCATCTCGATGCCAATGGCAACCCAACCGTAGTGGCCGGCGTGCCACCGGATTATTTTAGTTCGACCGGCCAGCGATGGGGAAATCCCCTTTATGATTGGGCGCGGCATGAGCAGACCGGATTTGCTTGGTGGAAAGAGCGCATGAAAAAAGTTCTCTCGCTCGTGGACATCGTCCGCATCGATCACTTCCGAGGCTTCGCCGCCTACTGGGAAATTCCTGGAAGCGAAGCCACCGCCATTAACGGCAAATGGGTGGACGCGCCCGGCGATGCCCTATTCAAGGCCCTACGCGAAGACATGGGCGACGTGCCCGTCATTGCCGAAGATCTCGGCATCATCACGCCCGATGTGGTCGCACTGCGCGACGGGCAGGGCTTTCCCGGCATGAAGGTCATGCAGTTCGCTTTCGGTGCCGACACTCTGGCCGAGGAATATGTGCCGGAGAATTACCCCGAGAACTCCGTGGCCTACACCGGCACGCACGACAACGACACCGTGCTCGGCCTCTTCCAAAGCGAAGCCGGAGGCGCAACCACCCGCACTCAGGAAATGGTCGATGCCGAGCGGCGCACGATTCTGAACTACACCAAGACCGATGGCAGCGAATTGAACTGGGATTTCATCAAGCACGTCTGGCAGAGCAAAGCGCAACTTGCCGTCTGTCCTTTGCAAGACGTGCTCGGTCTCGGCAGCGAATCCCGCATGAACATTCCCGGCCAGAGCGGAGAGTTCTGGAACTGGCGCTTCGAGTGGCGGCAACTCACACCGCAGATTGAGGAGCGGCTGAGGTTGGTCACCGATCAGGCTGAGCGATTGTCTGAATGAAGCCATTGTGACTTGAGTATTGGGGATACGAAGTCCGCGCTGCAAAGCCCCGAAGGGAAACCCATTGCGGAAGTGACTTCAGACATCCTGCGTTCCAACTCACCCGCGAAGAGACTCGCGAGCTACATCTGAAGCGATAGAGGGGATCGCGCAGCACACGCGGCGTCCATAGGAACACTGCGAACCAGCGCCACGGCCAAGGAAGATGTTGTAAGGGTCGCAGCTGATAACAGCCTTCAACACTTCACTATCTGTTGCAGATGTCGGAAGTGGCTGTCGGAGGTGCAGAGGACGAGATTGTGCTGGATGACGAGCGCGGCGATCCAGAGATCGTTAGTCGGAATGGCCACACCTTTTTTCCGAAGCTGCACGTAAAGCTGCGCATAGTAATGCGCGGTCTGCTCATCAGGCGCGAGAATGGTGACACGGGGACTCCCCAGAAAACGCTGGAGATTCGCCGCATTAGCGGATTTCATGTTACCCGCCGCAAACCCAGCGCGAAGCTCACCCAGCACGATAAGCGGAAGATGAATCTGACGCGCGCTGCGGATGATGTGGACGCGACTATCATCGCCGCGCATGAAATCACTGTAGGCGTTCGTATCCAGCGCGACGTTCATTTCCACGCCTCCTCGTCCACTCGCTCGAAATCCGCGATGGCCCGATCGAACGCCTTGTCCTCCTGCCATGAACCAATGAGGGCGTCGAGGTCTGTGTGTTCGACTGGTATCGCCTCAAGTTCCAAGCCGCGCGCAAGGGCTTCGATGGCGACGGCGTTGAGGCTCTTCGCTTCTCGCTTGGCACGACGACGCAAAGCTTGATCAATGGATGGGATAACGGCGCGGATAGTGTATTGCGTATTCACAATGCAGGCAGTGTATTCTCCATGTGCAGGCAACGCAAGCCAGTTCCGAAGAATGTTCACACACTGTTCCTGCCATTCCTGCTACTCCAGAAACCGCGCCCGCATCTCCGGTGTTGGCATCAAGCAAGCATCAGACTTCCCGAACCAGCGATAGCGATTGCGGGCGATGAAGCGATAAACGGGATCGCGCAGCACGCGTGGAACCAGCAAGAACAGCGGGAACCAGCGCCACGGCCAGGGCAGATGTTTGCAGACGCGCAGCGCGGCATCGCTCTCGCGCCGGGCTTGTCCGTCTTCG
Organism: Verrucomicrobiales bacterium; assembly: GCA_038230495.1. GTDB lineage: Bacteria > Verrucomicrobiota > Verrucomicrobiia > Verrucomicrobiales > Verrucomicrobiaceae > VFKE01. The sequence goes on along the minus strand of JBBRNC010000029.1, from coordinate 10,844 downwards.
ACTAGGATGAAACTATCGAGCGCGGTTTCATCGAGTCCGTGCTGTCGCATGATGCCTCTGCCAATTTCTGATTGGAGGGAGGCAAAGCGAAAGACGCTATGCGGATCACGCTTGATGATGAACTGAACTGACCACGCACAAAGATGGCAGACGCCGTCAAAGAGAATGAGGGGCGGCTCGCTGGGCATGACATTAAACGAAGGCCGCGCGGTCCACACCCTCTCTGAGTTTCAGCAGTAAGTCGCGATCGGTGATCTTTTGCTCGGCATTGTTTTGCAGATAGAGAGCATCGAAGGCAACGCCCTTTTCCGTATTGATGCGCGCATGACAGACACTCACACCCAGATGACCGATGGCCATAAAGACATCATGCAGCAGGCCGATGCGGTCGATGGCTTGAAGCTCCAGCACGGTATGACTAGGGCTGAGTTCATTGTTGAGATTTATACGCTGTGGCAGTTCTGATGCCACATCATCCATGCCTTTGTTCGTGCGGCGGTTCTCAGCGATGGGTTCGCTAAAATCGAATTGCGTGCTCTGGAATGCCTTCTCGATCATGCTCTGCACCCGTGCTTTCGTGCGTTCATTCGTGATGGGCGTGAAGTGGGGAGTGCAGACTCGGAAGCTGTCCAGCACCACGTCATCGGTGCGCTGGAAGAGGTCGGCGGAAAGAATGTTAATATTGTTCGCTGCGAGTGCGCCCGCGATTCGCGCCAGAAGCAGGTGGCGGTCCCAACAGACGACATTGAGCACGCTGCAACCCTGCTCGGGGCGCTCGTCCCATTCCAGCGTGGGCAGCAGGCCAGTATGAGCATCACCCTCAACCAACTTGAGGAAGAACAGTCGGAAGAGCCTAAGATGTCGCGCGACGGTGACGGCATCGCGGAAGTTGAAATAGCCCCGTGGCATGTGAGTGAAATGGGCCGTGGTTTCTTTTTCGTAATCCTCACCGACAATGGTCATGACCTCGGATTGCAGAACCTCAAGCGGCGCGGACATGCTGCGCGTAAAGTCCGTAGGATCATCCAGATAACGCCGGGCATTGCTGTAAAGCTGGCGCAGCAGGCTCTCCTTCCAGTTCGTCCAACTGTGTTCACTGGTGCCTTGGCTGTCGGCACAGCTCATAACCATCAAGGCATCAAGGAAAGACTGGTTGCGCACGATGCTGGCAAATTCCTCAATCACCTGCGGATCGTCGAGGTTCTTCGTGGTGGCGAATTTGAAAAGCGTGAGATGATGATCCACGAGGAACATCAGCAAACGGCGTCGCTCGCCTTTGATCTGAAGACGGCGACAGACGCGACTGGCTAAGTTCGCGCTCTCGTCACTGTGCGTGAGAGTGTTCGCAGCGCGACCTGAATCATGGAGCAACAGGGCCAGATAGAGCAGGCCCGGCTCTTGCATCTCGCGGAAGAGCTTTTGATAAAATTCCATTCCTGCGCGTGGCGCACCGGCGAGGTCGTCGAGCTTGTCAATCGTGCGGAGTGTGTGCTCGTCCGCAGTGTATCGATGAAAGAACTCATGCTGCACGAGACAGGTCAGCGCACCGAACTCAGGAAGATAGCGCCCAATGAAATCCACACGATGCATCTGGCGCAGCACGCGTGCGACATCGCCTTTGCATGAGAGAATGGCCTCAAAGCTTTCGCGCACGGCTTTGCTGTAGCGGAAGGTCTGATTGATCAGCCCGTAGTTTTTCTGCATCAGACGATAAAGCTCGGGGCTGAAGCGCAGATGCCGCTGCTGCGTGTGCATGAAGATGCGCATCATCCTAGCCGGATCGTCTTTGAAGATGTGCTCGTTCTCCGGATAGAGGCGCTCGTTCTTACTAATGAAGCCGTCGAACTTCTCCTGCTTGCCCGCACGACGTCGCGCGAGGAAACCGATCACGCCGCGCTGTTCCTGCTCGAGGGTGTCGAGATGGAATCGGTCCATCAATTCGTTTCCGCGCTGGAGAATATTTCGCGTATGCGTGTAGTAGTCGCGCATGAAAGCCTCGATGCGCTCCAGCATACCCTTCTGACGGTAACCAAGATTAGTGGCCACTGTGCCTTGAAGGCGCAGCGTGAGGAGGTCATGCTCGCGCTTCTCGATGAAATGCATTTCCGTGCGCGTCCGCAGCAGAAACTCGTGAGCCTGCGTCAGCTCGCGAAGTGAAGTGGGCGTGAGCAGTCCCGGCTTGACCAGATCACGCAAGCGCGTGGTGCGCTGCTTCGCATAGGCCGTCCAGAGAAGATTGTGATAGTCGCGCAGGCCCCCGCAGCCCGTCTTCACGTTCGGTTCCTGGACAAAGGGAGTGTTCTCGTGCTTAGCGTGCCGCTCGCGCAAGTCCGCCTGTCGCAGCCGCAAGAAAACGGTCTCCTGCCCGGCCATGCATTGCTTGTCGAAACGTTTTTGGAGATCAGCGAAAGGTTTTTCATCGCCAGCGACAAGTCTAGCTTCGATCAGCGCAGTCTTGACTTGGTTGTCAGCATTAGCTTGAACAATGGTGTCACCGACCGAGCGCGTGGAGCTATCACCTACCTTGAAGTTGATGTCCCACATCATAGTCAGGAACTGCGTTACCAGCAGTCCTACCGCCTCCGGCGCATTAGTGCCGTTGCCGGAGAACAGAAAAAGCATGTCCACATCACTGCTCGGATTCATCTGTTCCCTTCCATATCCTCCAGTCGCGACGAGGCTCAATGGCGTCTTACTCACAGCGGCAAATTCCTCTCTGGCAGTGAGATGCTCCCAGAGATATTTCAGAGCCAAGTCCACCATGCCTGAGCGCTTCTCACAAACTTCAACGCCGCTGCCACCGGCGCGATGGAGCATCCTAATCCGTTCTTCGCCGATTTTGCGGAAGCGTTTGATTACGCGCTCCATCTCCTGATTCGAGCGTTGCTTGCCCGCAGTCGGGGCCAACATTTCACGCGCTAGCGCGGCAAGTGAGGGAACGCGCGGTGCGGACATGAAACAAAATCAGAATGCCACCACCGACTGCACTGGCCCGAACGGCAGCACCTTTTCCCGGCCATTGAGAAAGCCCAGTTCAATAAAGAAAACCGAGCCGAGAACATTGGCCCCCGTGTCCTTCATGAGCTTCAACGCCGCGCCCGCCGTGCCGCCCGTGGCCAGCAAATCATCAGCTAACAAAACATTTTCGCCAGGCGCGAGAGCGTCTTCGTGCATCTCCAACGAAGCCGTGCCGTATTCCAAAGCATAATCCACTCCGCGCGTGCGCCACGGCAGCTTGCCCTTTTTCCTCGCTGGAACAAAGCCGCAACCCAGTCGCGCGGCGAGCAATGCACCGAAGATGAAGCCGCGCGCGTCAATGCCGACGACTTTATCCACGCGCTGCGAACCCGCCATGTCCGCCATCGCATCAATGGCCAGTCGCATCAGTTCCGCGTCCGCCAGCACGGGCGTGATGTCCTTAAAGACGACACCCGGTTGCGGAAAGTCCGGCACATCACGGATCGCGGCGCGGAGTCGGTCAGAAACGGAAGAGTTCATGCGCAGCGGCTTATGCCTTCAAGGAGGTTAGGTCAAGGACTAACCCACTTGAAGCCTAAAGTGCTTGGTTGATCGCTAGTGAGAACCGCCACTCTTCGGAGTCTCGGCTGGAACTTCAGAGTCGCCAATGCCTTCGTCGGTGATTGAGTGGCCATCGCCTTCCACTAAGACTTGACCCTTGCCGTCCACGGAACCCATGAGCGGCTTGCCGTGGGCTAGGCCCACTTTGGCGACATACATCAGCGCGAGAGGCTTGGCAGATTCCTTGCCCAGCACATTGAGACGTTCCTGCATCGCAGCAACTTTGTCGGGATGCGCGGCGGCGACGTTGTTCTTTTCATAAGGATCTTCTGCGAGATTGTAGAGATCCACACTCGTCGGGATCAATGTGCGCCAGATAAGTTTCCAGTCGCCTTGACGAATCGCGCCGCGGAATGGCTCGACGTTATAGACAAGCTCAGTGCGCGGTGAGGTTTTGCCCTCGGCAATGGTATCCCAAACATTGACACCATCGAGCGGCTTACACTTTTCTGTCGAAGCTCCGGCGAGTTTCGCCAGTGTAGGATAAAGGTCCACGCCGTGAATGATACCGTCCACGGTCTGGGCCTTGATGTGGCCGGGCCAATTGGCACAAGCAACGACGCGGCAACCGCCCTCGAAGAGCGAGCCTTTGCCATCGCGATACGGAGCATTATCGCAAGGCAGCTTGGTCTTGGACAAGTCCGCCATTTGACCGGCAAACATCGCGTTGGTCGTGCCGCCGTTGTCGCTGTGGAAAAGTATGATCGTGTTTTCGCGCAAACATTTTTTATCGAGCGCGGTGACTACCTTGCCGATTTCATCGTCGAGGCATGTAACCATTCCGGCATAGATGCGACGCGTAGGTTCCTCAATGTTCTGGTAACGGTCCGTGTATTCCTTTGGGGCCACATAAGGAGTATGCGGGGCGTTGAAGGTAAGATAGAGATAGAAGGGCTTCTTCGCGTCTTGCGCGCTGATGTATTTCACCGCATCGGCACCGAGGAGTTGAGTTGTGTAACCTTCTTCATGCACAGGCTTGTTGTCGCGGAACCAGTCGAGCACCCCGGCGTCGCTGTGCGTGTAGTAATCGAGTTCGCCGATCATCGCGCCGTATTGGTAATCAAAACCGCGCTGCTTGGGCCAATACTTCGTGTCCGCGTGACCGAGATGCCATTTGCCGATGATAGCCGTGGCGTAACCAGCATCCTTGAGACATTGCGGCATGAGATACTCGCTGGTGTCGAGTCCATAACCAGCGGGGCCGGGAATCACGATGGTCTGCAAACCATAGCGAAATGGATAACGCCCCGTCATCAACGCCGCGCGCGTGGGCGTGCACATTGGCTGCACATAGAATTGATTGAACTTCGCCCCGCCTTTAGCGAGCGCGTCGAGGTTCGGCGTCTTGATGTCCGTGGCCCCATTGAAGCCCACATCTTTGAAGCCGAGATCATCAGCGACAATGTGGACGATATTCGGTTTGCCGGCGGCTGATGCGATTGAGACAAAGCCGAGCACCAGCGCTACGGTTGCAAAAAGTAGTGTCGAGATATTTTTATTCATTGGCTTGTTGAAAGGTTTGTGAAGTGAATTTGTAGAATCGGGTTTGAAAAAACACAAGTGGCAGGAGGGCAGAGGTGTCGCAGCCCGGCACCTTCAAAACGTTTACAATTTAAGGCCAAATGCGCCTCGTGATTCTTTCCTTATCGCACCTGCATGCTGTTTAGCATCATTGGCATTTTTCAGGGTTGCTTCATTGCCTGGGTAGCGAAATCATACATGATCCGGCCTTCGCGGGTGATGTGTGTCATGAACAAATCCTGCTCGCGCACGCGCCGCTCCACTTCCTTCTCACCCCGCACCAACACGTCCACCGAAAAATCCGCATCCACCTTTTCCCGGATCTTGATCGCTGTCTGCATGGCCGTGCGCTTCGACTTCGGCATCACCACCAGCACATCCACATCAGAGTCCTCAGTCGGCTGCCCATACGCGTGTGAGCCAAACAAAATGATTCGCTGCGGCTTGAAGGCGGCGGCGATGGCATCGCAGTATTGCTTGATGTCTTGCATGGAAACCATGGGAGGAGTAAGGCTCCGGCAGAGCATTCAGGCAATTGGATTCTTTCGGGAAATGAATTCCCATCCCCGCAAATCTCGCACTGTTTTTGCAAAGACCTCCATTATTTGATCAATGACGCGCTGCTCTGAATGGGTCCGCCAGCAATTTTAATGCGTCCGAAACCTGCCGGCATGTAAATCGCGCATCTGTCATTGGGCATTGATTCGTCATTCGGAATGGGTCATCTGTTGTCATGGACATTCCGCGCCTCCTCATTGTGTGCTCCACCCTCGCCTTTCTCGGTGGGGTCGTTCACGCCATGGTCGCGCTGCGTGCTGGTCAATGGCGAGAAAACCGCTGGCATCTGGTGCCGATGGCCGCTGGATTCATTTTCCAGAGCGTCTTTCTCTACCTGCGCGGCCAACAGCACGGGCGCTGTCCGCTGACGAATCACTTCGAGGCATTCATCTTTATCGGCTGGTGCATCGTGCTGCTTTATTTCCTCGTGGGCGCGACTTATCGCCTGTCGCTTCTCGGAGTATTCACTGCACCACTCATTGCTTTCTTGCAGATCGTTTCTCTGATTCGGGCTGGGACATGGGACCTGATGACTGATCCCAAGGGACCCGTCACCATTGCTGGCGAACTGCATAAAACTGTGGCGCTCATCGCCTATGCCGCCTTCGCGCTCGCTTGCATCACGGGCGTGATGTTCCTGCTTCAGGATCGCTTGCTGAAAAAACGCCGCATTAACGCGCTCTTCCACCAGCTCCCCCCCATCAATGATCTCTCCAAGGCCATCGTGCGCATGGTCTTCTTCGGCGTCGTCCTTCTGAGCCTGGCGATGTCCACGACTTTCAGCATCAACAAGCCTATCACCAGCGGCAAAATGCTCGCTGCCTGGATCGTGCTCGCGCTCTACATCATCATCGCGCTGCTCATGTGGCGGCGCAGCCTCAGTGCCCGTCAAACCGCGTGGCTGGCCGTTCTCGGCTTCTTGGTTCCCCTTCTCTCCATGTGGTTTGTCACTGGAAAAATCTGACTCCCATCCTTCCAATCTTCCACCCTTCCATTCTTCCTTTCCCCCAATGCTCCTCTGTCTCGGCGTCAACCATCGCACTACTCCCTTGGAGTTGCGCGAGCGGCTGGCTTTTGCCGAGACCAAGCTGCCCGAGGCTGCACAGCAGATCAAGTCACTGCCGGGCTTTGAAGAAAGTGTCGTGATCTCCACTTGCAATCGCGTGGAAATTTACGGGGCACACCGCAATGAAAAATCGGAGGACAGTTTCAATGCGTTGCGCACTCATCTTGCGGAACATTTCGCGCTCGAACCAGCGCAACGCGAGGCCTTGACCTCTTATCATCTTTCCGAAAGCGACGCCGCGCGACATCTTTTCCGCGTGGTCAGCGGCCTTGATTCCATGGTGCTCGGCGAGACGGAAATTTTTGGCCAAGTGAAAGTCGCATACGACAGCGCACTCAAAGCTGGAGCCACTGGGCGCGACCTCAATAAACTCTTCCAACGCGCGTTCAACGTGGGCAAGCTGGTGCGCAATGAGACCACCATTCAGCGCGGTTCCACTTCTGTCGGCTCGGTTGCGGTGGAGCTTGCGGAGAAAATTTTTGGCGATCTCCGCGAGTGCCGAGTGCTGCTCATCGGTGCGGGCGAGATGAGCCGCGCCTGTGCGCAAAGCTTGCTCTCTCGCGGTGCGAAAAGCATTTTTATTTCCAATCGCAGTCACGATCGCGCTGTTGAACTCGCGAAAGAAATGAAGGGCGAGGCACTGCTTTTCGATCAATGGGAAAAGGCGGTGCATGATGTGGATATTGTCATCAGCAGCACCAGCGCCCCGCACTTTGTCGTGACGCCCGACCTCATCGAGCCAGTGATGCACCGTCGGCGCGGCCATCCGCTTTTCATCATCGACATCGCCGTGCCGCGCGATGTGGACCCGGCGATCAATGACATCAGCGATGTCTATCTCTATGACGTGGATGCGCTTCAGGCTATCGCCGACGAGGGGCGTCGCGAACGCGAACGTGCCCTGGTGAAATGCGAGGAAATCATCGAGGAACAGTTGCGAAAATTCGGCTACGCGGAAGATTCGCCCCCCGCTCCTGCGGTCCTCACCCACTTGCCGTCGCAGACGTTGAACATTGAACATTGAACGCTCAACATTGAACCCTGAATCGCTCATCTTAGGAACCCGCGGCAGCGAACTCGCGCTGCGCCAGACGGAAATGGTCACGGCCGCTCTGCAAGCCGCACATCCGGGACTGCGTGTGGAAAGAAAAATCATCAGCACCATTGGCGACCAGCGTCCCGATCTGCGCTTCCGCGAATTCACCGACGGTCCCCATTTGGATAAGGGCATTTTCACCAAGGAACTCGAACTCGCTCTCGCTGCCGGAGAGATCGACGCCGCGGTTCATAGCTTGAAGGATGTGCCCACGCAGATCGCGGAGACTTTCTGCATTGCCGCCACCCTGCCCCGCGCACCGATTGAAGATGTGCTCGTCAGCCGTGATGGTTTCACTTGGCAAACGCTGCCCGCAGGCGCAAAAATCGGCACTAGCAGTGTGCGCCGCATTCGTCAGCTTCAATGGCTGCGCCCCGATGTCGTCTGCGTGGAGATTCGCGGCAATGTTCCAACCAGAGTGCGGAAACTTTTTCTTCCATCCGATCTCGACGGTGTGCTGCTCGCTCGCGCCGGATTGGAACGCCTCTCTCTCATAAGTGGCACAGGCTTGCAGCCTGTGTGTAACACGGGCATTCTGCCCGTGCTCATTGACGGCAAAACACTCCACGCCTCAGTCCTCCCCTGCTCCGAATTTCTCCCCGCCGCCGGACAAGGTGCCATCGGCATCGAAGCCCGCCAGAACGACACCCGCACTCTCGCCGCGCTCCGTGCCATCAATCACACCGACACCTTCGCCCGCGTCACAGCAGAGCGCGAATTCCTTCATCTTCTCAAAGCCGGATGTCAGACACCTATCGGAGCGCACACATGGATTGAGGGCGATACGATGCACATGAAAGTGCTGGTCTTTGATGAAGCCGCATCAACTGCACCGCCCTTTGCCGCAGAAGATGCTGCCCCGCTTTCCGATCCACGCCAAGTCGCCGCCGCTCTCGCGCGTCGTGTGCAAAACCACCAGCCCCTCTCTTCATCATGACCCAATCAAAAAAATCCACTGGAATATGTTATCTCGTCGGTGCTGGCCCTGGCGATCCCGGCTTGCTCACGCTGCGCGGAAAAGAGTGCCTCGAACTCGCAGACGTGGTCGTCTATGATTACCTGAGCAATCCCGAACTCCTGCGCTTTGCCAAACCCGAGGCCGAGAAAATCTATGTCGGCAAGAAAGCGAAAGATCACACGCTGACGCAAGAAGGCATCAATAAGCTGATCGTCGAGAAGACTCGTGCGGGCAAAGTGGTGACGCGATTGAAGGGCGGCGATCCCGTTCTCTTCGGTCGCGGCGCAGAAGAAGCGCAGGAACTGGCTGACGCTGGCATCGCGTTTGAAATCGTGCCCGGTATCACTTCCGCCATTGCGGGTCCGGCTTACGCGGGCATACCGGTGACGCATCGCTCACACTGCTCGCAGCTCACGATCTTCACTGGACACGAAGACCCGACGAAGCCGGAAAGCTCGCTCGACTATGCGAAGATCGCTCAGGCGGATGGCACCAAGGTCATGCTCATGGGAGTCGAGCGCATTGATGAAATCACCAGCAAGCTCATGGAGCATGGAGCCAAGCCAGCCACGCCCATTGCACTCACTCGATGGGCCACGACTGGACGTCAGCAGACTATTGAAGGCACGCTGCAAACCATCGCCAAGATTGTCAGCGATGCCGGATTCAAAGCACCTGCTGTGTGTGTCATTGGTTCCGTCGTTCTGGAGCGCGACAAGCTGAACTGGTTCGAGAACCGACCGCTCTTTGGCAAGCGCATCGTTGTGACGCGCACCCGCACTCAAGCGGGCGAACTGACCAAGAAACTATCACAACTCGGCGCAGATGTGATTGAACTGCCGACCATCCGAATCGAGCCGCCGAAGGACATGAAAGAGTTCGGACAGAGCGTGATGGACTGTCACACTTACGATTGGATTGTGTTCACCAGTCCGAACGGTGTGGACAAGTTCTTCGAGATGTTTTACAAGCTCTTTCAGGACGCGAGGAGCATCGGCGGCGCGAAGATCGCCGCCATCGGACCCGGCACGGCGGACAAGATCAAACAATATCATCTGGCCGTTGATTTGCTGCCGGAGAAATTCGTGGCCGAGGGCCTGATTCAGGCCTTCAAAAAAGTGGATGTCGAGAACCAGACGATCCTGTGGGTTAAAGCCGAGCAGACGCGCGAGGTCATCACCAACGAACTAACGGGCATGGGAGCCATCGTGGACGAAGCCATCGCCTACCGCACCGTGCCGGAAACGGAAGAGAACTGCGACGCCATCACGCGCTTCAAGGAAGAAGGCGCGGACGTGATCACGTTTACGAGTTCATCTACCGTGGAGCATTTCCTCGATCTCAAACTACCGTTGTCCGACAAGATCAAGATTGCCAGCATCGGCCCCATAACCTCGAAGACGCTGAAGGATCGCGGTCTCCGCATTGATATTGAAGCGAAGGATCACAGTATCCCTGGATTAGTGAGCGCGATTGAGCGGTATTTTGCTAAGGATTGAGGGGAGTTATGAGTGATGGGTTATTGGTTATTGGTTATTGGTTATTGGTTATTGGTTATTGGTTATTGGTTATTGGTTATTGGTTACTGGATAGGAGCGCGGGAATCTTGCCCGCCGTCAAAATCCTGTCGCGCAGCGGGAAATCGAAGCTCAATGGAGCGCGGGAATCTTGCCCGCCGTCAAAATCCTGCTGCGCAGCGGGAAATCGAAGCCCAACGGAGCGTGGGCATTTTTGTGCGCCAAACAAGCACTGCAAGGGCGAGACTCCCTTGCTACGGTGATGATGTGGGTGGCTATTGAGTGCAGTGAGACGCAGCACTTACGTGACTGCGGAGATTGATCGGGCAGAATGCCCGATCGACACACAGGTCACAGACCTGTGCCACGGGGGTCACCCGACTATAGCCGGGGTCGTGAGCCAGAGAACGATGACTGCAAAGACGAGGAACGCGGACACAATCCCGCCCACGGTGAGCGAACGCTGGACAAATTCTTTAAATGTCAGGGGAGGCATGGGAGGGGTGAAAAGTTGAAAGTTGAAAGTTGAAAGTTGAAAGTTGAAAGTTG
>JBBRNC010000028.1:0-49193 GCA_038230495.1 Verrucomicrobiales bacterium | reverse complement strand
GGGCGACGGCGTCGCGCTTGAACTGCTCATCATAGTGACGGCGTGTGGCTTTGGTCTTGGTCTTTTGTTCGTCGGTCATGTTCATGTTGCTTGGGTTGTATAACCCTATTTTTCGTGTCCACATAAACGAAGCAGGTCCAATCATGAAGAACGACCCCCAGCCCAATTCTGAAATCATCCTCTATCAGACGGAGGATGGCCGGACGCGCATTCAGTGCCGCCTTGAAAACGAGACGCTGTGGCTATCGCAGGCGCTCATCGCGGAGTTGTTCCAAAAGGATGTGCGCACGATCAATGAGCACTTGGTGAACATTTTCGACGAGGGTGAACTGCGAAGGGAAGCAACTATCCGGAAATTCCGGATAGTTCAAATCGAGGGCAAGAGGCAGGTGGCCCGTGAAGTAGAGCACTACCATCTGGACGCGATCTTGGCCGTCGGTTTCCGGGTGCGCAGCCACCGGGGCACGCAGTTCCGGCAGTGGGCCATCGGGCGCTTGAACGAGTATCTGGTGAAGGGCTTCACGATGGATGATGAGCGGCTCAAGAACCCACCGGGCAAGGGGCAGAAGGATTACTTTGATGAGCAACTGGAGCGAATCCGCGACATCCGTTCCTCGGAACGCCGCTTCTACCAGAAGGTGCTTGATATTTATGCGACGAGTGTGGACTACTCGCCCGACACGGATCTGTCGCAGAAGTTCTTTGCCACGGTGCAGAACAAGATGCACTGGGCGGCGCACGGCCAGACGGCGGCAGAAGTGATTCATGCGAGGGTGAATGTGGGCCAGCCTTTCATGGGCCTGAAGACGACGCGCCCCGGCGGCATCATCCGCAAGGATGATGTGGCCATCGCGAAGAACTACCTCGACGCTGAGGAACTCGACACGCTGAACCGCATCGTGACTGCCTACATCGAATTTGCGGAACTGCGGGCGCTCCAGCGCAAGGTGATGACGATGCGCGACTGGATCGTGAAGTTGGATGAGTTTCTGAAACTTTCCGATCACGAGCTACTGGATCATGCGGGAAAGATTTCTGCTGATCAGGCGAAGACCAAAGCGGAGATCGAGTATGACAAGTATCGGGTGCTATTGGATGCCTCACCGCGCGCGGTAGATGCCGATTTTGAAAAGGCCACAAAGGATTTGAAGAGGTTGCCGAAGCCAAGAAAATCCAAATCATGAGCGCGGGACGTTAAAACTCAAACCACCCGGCTCAAGACCTCGCGCATGATCTTCAATCCAGCGCGGGCCTCGGCCTCGGTGGTGTTCATGGGGGCGAGCCAGCGGAGCACTTTTGGCCCTGCGGCAACGGACAAAAGTCCGGCATCCATGAGTTGTTTCGCGATCCAGATGGAAGGGATTTTGCCGCTGGCTTTGAAGTCTTCGCGGGACTCGATCAAGTCGGTATTGAATTCAAATCCGATCATGAAACCAAAGGCGCGGACTTCTTTGAGCACTGGCAGTTTCCAAGATGATGCTTCATTCGCGATCATGCTGCCCATTTTTTTGGAGTGCGCGGCGAGGTTGTCGCGCAGGATTACGTTTAGTGTGGCGATGGCGGTGGCACAGGCCAAGGGCGATCCACCATAAGTGGTGCCATGTGAACCCGCACCGAGAATGTCGCAGAGCAGGGGAGCATTGGCTTGATCCGAGATGGCCCGACTGCGTGCCCAGAAGGAACCGAGCGCATAGCCGCTGCCGATGGACTTGGCCCAACTGATCCCATCGGGTAGAACATCGTCGCCGGGGACAATACTGCGCCAGCCGCCTAGCTCGCCAGTTCTGCCGAGACCGCATTGCACTTCATCGAGCAGCAGCAGAAGATTATGTTTGTCACGAAGGCTCGCAGCAGCACGGAGGAAATCCGGTGTGGCGGGATTGACGCCGCTCTCGCCTTGAACGGGTTCGAGAAGGATGGCAACGGTGTTGTCAGAAAGCGCGGCTTCCAGCGCGGCGATGTCATTGAACGGCACATATTTAAAACCGGGCACTAGCGGACCGAATCCGCCGTGGATTTTTTCCTGTGCGGATGCGGTCATGGTGGCCATGGTGCGGCCGTGGAAACTTCCGGTGAACGTGATGATCTCATAGCGCGGAGAGCCGTCCGCTTTGGGGCGAAGCACGCCGAATTTGCGCGCGAGCTTGATGAGTCCTTCGTTGGCCTCGGCACCGCTGTTGCAGAAAAAGCATTTACCCGGAATGCCAAGAACATCCTCGACCAGCATCCGTGCGAGTTCGCCTTGCTGCGCGATGTGATACCAGTTCGAGACATGGATAAGTTTCGCCGCCTGTTCACTGATGGCCTTCACGACTTCAGGATGACAATGACCCAATGGACACACTGCGACGCCGCCTGCGAAATCGAGATACTCTTTGCCGTCCCGATCCCACAACTTCACGCCACTGCCACGCTCAGGCCAGAAATCAAAGCGCCCGTAGTTCGGGACGACGTAGTTCGAGAATTTTTCTGCGTCTGTCATGGGGAAGAATGGAGGAGTGGAAGAATGGAAAACTGGAAGGGTGGAAGATTAAGTGTGTATGCGTGCTCAAGTAGCGGAGCTATGCTAGGCGGATTTGGTTCCGTCGTCTTGTTCAGCATTTCGCGATCGTTCAAATTCTTCATTCAGAATCTGTTTTATCTCTTCCGGCGATTTACTGAACAGCGGTTCTTTAGGGGCATCCACTTCTTCAACTTGCACTAGCTTCAATGTGATCTCGTCACCAATACGCAAGTCGGTTCTGAACCAGTGAAGATGCTTGTTGGTCGCATTATCAAGACCGCCCAATGAAAATGATGCGCGCCAATCTGTTGCCGGGTCAATTGCCAGATCGCTGGGAACGAATACCCAATTAGCTATTGCAGAAACTACTCCTTGGTTAAGGCCTGCAAGGGCGACCGCTTTTCCATTGAATTGAACTTGATATGCTATCATGAATATTTCTCAGCTTTTCATTCCATCATTCCATTCTTCCGCCGCCTCCGGCGCTAGAGCGTGATTTCCGTGCCGATGCCGTGATCGGTGAATATTTCTAATACGAGCGAGTGGGGGATACGCCCGTCGATCATATGAACTTTTTTGACTCCGCCATGAAGTGCATCGAGCGCGCTGTCCACTTTCGGGATCATGCCGCCGGAGATTATGCCCTCGGCTTTCAGTTGCACAATCGAGGCCTCATTCAATGTCGGAATCAATGATGCGTTGTCCTTTGGATCACGCATGACGCCGAGGACATCGCTGAGGAAGATCAGTTTACTAGCCTTCAATTTCTTCGCGAGCGCACAGGCGGCGATGTCGGCATTCACATTCAAGGTGTGACTAGTGCCGGCTTCTTTCGCCACGGGCGAGACGACGGGCACGACTTCACCCGCGACCGCGAGGTCGATGATCTCGGTGTTGCAATCAATGACTTCGCCAACAAATCCAAGATCAGCGGTCTGTCCTGTCGCGGGATCTTTGCCTAGCATTTTCTTGCCGAGAAAGACTTGGGTGCCGGGAAGTCCCAGCGCCTTGCCCCCGAGCGTCTTGATGCGCTGGACGAGATCAGGATTGATCACGCGCGCCAGAGTTTCTTCAACAATGCCGATGGTCGCTGCGTCCGTGACGCGTAGTCCGCCGATGAATTTGGCTTCCAATCCAGCGTCCTTCATCGCCTTGTTGATGGCCTTACCGCCACCGTGAACGAGGACGGGATTGATGCCGACGGCTTCAAGAAAAACGATGTCGCGCAAGAGGCTGTCAACTAGCGCAGTTTCTTCCATGGCGGAGCCACCGACTTTGATGAGAAAAGTCTGGCCGCGAAAGCTCTGCATGTAAGGCAGCGCTTCGGTGAGCACATCGGCTTTGCGGATTTGATCGTTGTGGAGCATGGCGTTTCGACAAAGATACACTATCAAGCCAAACCTGTCTGCCGTTTGGCATGAACGGCGGCAGAGTATTCGCTGCTGTTGAAGTCCACATACTCTTCGCTGAGGTCGGTAGTGTAAACGTTGTAGTCTGCCTCGCCGAGATTCAGATCAATGGTCACGGTGAAGCTGGGCAGCGTCGTGACCTTCTCCAATTCCTTCACAGGCGTTCCTGCGGGAAGTCCGTTCTTGGCTGCGCACAAGCCGCCGAAATAAATATCCACCAGCTCTTCACGGATACGCGCATTGGCATAGCCCACAGCATGCATGACGCGGCCCCAGTTCGGATCACCTCCATGCCATGAGCATTTCACGAGCGTGGATTTTGCTACGGTCTCGGCCACATTTTTCGCATCCTGATAATTGCGCGCACCTTTCACTCTGATTTCCACAAAGCGGGTCACGCGTTCGCCATCGCGGACGATCAACTTGGCGAGTTCTACCATGACCCGGCGCAATGCGGCGCGGAAGACTTCAGCGCAAGGAGATTTGCTTTTGATGAGGGGCACACTCGATGCGCCGTTGCTCATCACGATGACGGTGTCGTTCGTGCTGGTGTCGCCATCAATGGTGATACGATTAAAGCTTTGCTCCACTGCGGCCTGAGTCGCGCGTTTCAACTCCGAGGCATCGACTGCGGCATCGGTCGTGATGAACGCCAGCATGGTAGCCATGTTCGGGCAGATCATCCCAGCTCCCTTGGCAATGCCACCCACGCGGAATGTCTCGCCATTGCACTCCACTTCGATGGCGTAACTCTTTGGCTTGGTATCGCTGGTCATGATCGCTTGCGCGGCCTTGTCGGAACCTTTCGTGTGCAGGGAATCGGTAAGTTCCTCGATCTTGGACAGAATGCGTTCGATCGGCATTGGCATCCCGATGATTCCTGTGGAGCCGACGAGAACCTGGCTCATGCGAATGCCGAGATGGTCGGCCACTTCGCGCGTCATCGCCTTGGCATCCGTGATGCCTTGCGGACCGGTGCAGGCATTAGCATTGCCGCTGTTCACGATGATAGCGCGCGCATCACCGCTCTTCACGTGCTGCGCGGAAACTCGCACCGGCGCAGCCTTGACCCGGTTGGTGGTGAAACAAGCTGATGTTTTGGCATCGAGATCGGAAACGATGAGCGCAAGATCGAGGCGGAGAACTTTGGGGTTCTTGATGCCACAGGCAATGGCTCCCGCGCGAAATCCCTTGGGCGCAGTGACGCCGCCGCTGATGGATTTGAATGGGAAATCAACTGCCAGTGAGGATGCCTTGGTCATGAAAAATATCGGCTGCGTTCGGATTAAAGCACCATCAGGCCAGTGGTTTCATCGAAGCCGCAGGCAATGTTAAAGTTCTGCACGGCCTGTCCGGCTGCGCCTTTGACAAGATTGTCCTCGGCACTCATGAGGATGAGTCGGTCAGCCTCAAGATCATGCGCCCAACCGATGTCGATGAAGTTCGTGCCTGTGACATTCTTGGTGTCCGGTGAAACATTTTTTCCGAGCAGCCGCACGAATGGCCGTCCGGAATAAGCCGCAGCAAAAGCGCATCCCACATCTTCCAGCGATGCACCTTTGCGCAAGCCAGCAAAGATGGTTGTGCAGATTCCCTGATTCACTGGCACCAAATGCGGAACGAAACTGAAACGAACTTTGCCACCGGCAGCGAGGTCCAGTTCTTGGGCAATCTCGCTGATGTGCCGATGCCGCGGCACGCTGTAACTGCGCACGCTCTCGTTGCATTCACAGAACATGAAGGCCGTCTTCGCCTCGCGTCCAGCTCCACTCACGCCGCTCATGCTGCTGATGGAAAGGGGAGAATCATCCAGCAATCCGGCGCGCAACAGGGGAATGAGCGGCAGAAGAATGCTCGTGGGATAGCAGCCGGGGCAGGCAATGATTGGCGCCGTTTTGATTTCGGAATTTCTGATCTCAGGCAAGGCATAAACCGCCTTCTTCAGAAGCTCCGGTGCAGGATGAGCATGATCGTAATATTTTGCGTAAACACTTGCGTCCCTTAGCCGGAAGTCCGCACTGAGATCAATCACGCGCAGTCCGGCATCCAGCAACGGACCGGCGAATTCATGCGCCACGCCATGCGGCAGAGCGAGGAAGACAATCCTCGCGCCAGACTTCACGATCTTGTCGATGTCAGGTGTAATGAAGTGCAACGCATCCGCGTTCATCACACCGCGCATTCTTGGGAACTCGCCGACCAGCGGCTTGCCCGCCAGCGCCCGCGATGTCACAGCGGCGATCTCTGCATTTGGATGCAGCAAAAGCAGACGCATCAATTCCCGACCGGAATAACCGTTCGCGCCGACAACTGCAACTTTCACTTTCTGGGACATCTGGTGGGGGCAGAATGTGATGCGCGCATGAGAACGTGCAAGATGAAATGCGATGGATTGCGCGCGTTATTTGAATCACCACACAAGTCAGCTGCTCCAGCATGTCTTGAGTCTGGCAGAATTTCCGCAGCATCTCGCACTTGCAATCTCCAAGCAGCCGGGCTTAGTGCCCACTCGCAAAAACTGGATCGCGGGCTGTAGTTCAGCCTGGTAGAACGCTTGCATGGGGTGCAAGAGGTCGTGAGTTCGAATCTCGCCAGCCCGACCAGTTTTGAGTGCGCTTAGGAATGCTTTCAGCGGCGCGGATTTCTCGGCTGGCTGCGCGAACTTGCTCGACGATGCGGACTTTTTCGGGGTAGGGCAGGGCCATGAGGCGTTTGCGGCGCTCAGCTTTGGATGCGAGTGTTTGTTGCAGGAGCGGACTCATGGGTTGTGCAGGAAGGTTTGTTCAAAGTGCTGCCAAGCAGGAACTAGTCCGTGGCGGGCGAGTATGTCATGCAATTTGGCAGTGTCCGCGCAGTCTGTCTCTACATAGGTGAGGAGTCGGGCGAAGTCCTTGCCGCGTCCGGTTTGCAGGGCGATGGCCGTGAGGTGCTCGGCACTCATGACGCGTGCGGGTGTGCCTTCAAATCCAATCTCGCGAGCCTGTTCGACAGCCTCGCGCAACAGGGCGGACTCAGCGGGCAGGAACTGCACGGGCCAGTCGTGGATGAGGATAGCGTGGCGTCCGCTGTGTGGCCGCGTGCTTTAAGGAAGTCGTAGATGGGCGTGAGGGTGAGGATGAGCGGCGAACTCTCGAAGATGACGAAGATGTCGAGATCGAAAGTTGAAATGGGTTAGAGATAGAATGTGGCTCCCATGGCACCGCCGATAGCGCACTGGCCTATGATGCCTGCGGCACGTAGGGCGTTGATCTCGGATAATGTCTGCTTCATGGCTAGTGACTACGTGACAATTTCGGCCCCGCGGGCGCGGGGTTGAGTTAAGTGTTTGTCGGAATTGCTTTAAGCCTAGCGGGTGGTTGACGTTTTGCAAATCGTGCTGCGAACGTGGTGCAGGCATATCTGACAAATTGTTGAAAGATGGAACAAAGGCGGTCGTTTCCGAGGCAAGCGGATCAAACTGTCATCGTTGAAAACTAGACTCCTCGACATTCTTCCGCTCATTAGAAGACAAAAAATCCAAACAAAATAATACTCATATGAAAAACAAGACACTCTGCCAACTTGCCTCGCTTTGCCTGATTCTCGGAATCACGCTCGCTGTTCCTGTCGCTGCCTCAGCCAAGGGAAAAACAAAACTGCCACACGCTCCTAAAAAGGAGGTTCCGGTGATTCATGAGAAAGTGACCGCAATATCGGATACTTCGATCACCGTTACAGCGAAGGAAGCGCATACCTATAGCATCGGGCAATTCACTGAAATTCTGGTGAATGGTCAGCGCGGCACGGCGAAGGATATTAAAGTAGGTATGCTTGCAACCGTTGGGCACGATAGCAGCAACAAAGCCACCAATATCAACGTCCATGGCGGGAGCTAATTAGACTGCCATCATCATTGATCACGAGCGCAAGTATGGCGAAGCATATTCGCCACTTGTGCTTCTGAAATCTGTCCACGCTATGTGGCAAAATTTTGGCGAGTGGTCTCACGACACGCTCGCCTTTTTTTATGCAGATCGATTTCTGTCACCCACTTGTTCGGAGCGCAAGTCACACAATCAAATTCCGATACTCCGGTGCGGCCATGAGTTCCGCGAGCTTCCCCAACAAGCTCGCAGCAGGCACTTCCATTTGGTCGCGGGTGTGGAGATTCTTCACAACGAGCGTGGGATATTCTGCTCCGATGACGACGGCGAAACGGGCGCGAGATACTTCGGCGGACTGGAACTGCTTCCCGACTTTTTGCGGCGTGAAAGTATAGTCGGTGCGCAGTCCGCTATCGCGAAGTTGTTGGGTGATGGCGAGGGCTTCAGCGCGCTTGGTTTCATCAGCGATGATGACAAAGACATCAACAGACTGAGTTTGCTTGATGTATGCGGCGAGATCTTCTTTTGCGGCAGGTGTCTGCTGGAGCAGTTCACCGAGCACGACATCACCCATCGCAAAACCACAGGCGGGGAGGTCGGTGCCGCCGTCGCTGAGCAGGCTGACGAGATTATCATAACGTCCGCCACCAGCAATGGCGCGAAGTCCGTGCCGGAGATCGAAGGCTTCAAAAACAACGCCTGTATAATAGGCAAGTCCACGGACGATGCCGGGATCAATCTTCACGAAGTCCCACAAACCGCGTGCGGCGAGATTGGCTTTGATTTCCGCGAAGACCGGATGGTCGTCGCTGATTCCGGCGATGAAAGCGCGGACATGATCGAGACTGGTGCCGATGGCCTGGAGCTTGGTTTCGGTGGCTTCAGCGGGCGCGCGCTCCATCTTGTCAATGATCTGGAGAAAGGTGGCGCTGTGCTCTTCGGCGATGGATTGTGCAGTCTGAAATTCGCTCCAGAGTTTCCGGTCGCTCAGACGAATGGCGAAGTCTTCTTTCTCCAAGCCGAAGGCACGGAGCGAGGCGATGGCGACTGCGATCAACTCCGCATCGGCAGCAGGCGATGTCTCGCCGAGAATGTCGAGATTGAATTGGTGAAATTCACGGAGACGTCCGCGCTGGGGACGCTCGTAACGATAGCAAGGCCCGATCTGGAACCACTTCATCGGCTTGCGGAAATCGCGATGCCTCGCGGCGGCCATTCGGGCCAGTGTGGGCGTGACCTCGGGGCGGAGGGAGACTTCCTCGTCGCCTTTGGTGGTGAAGTTAAAAAGCTGATGAACGATCTCGTCGCCACTTTTTTTCCGGTAGAGATCAGTGACCTCCAGCGCGGGGCCTTCGTATTCCACAAAGCCATGCGCTGCCGCCGTGGTGCGCCATTTGTCGAAGATGAAGTTCCGCTGCGCGCAGTCGTCGGGGAGGAAATCACGAAAGCCTTTGATGGTCTGGAAGGGCATGGGAGAGGAGGAAAAACTGAAAGTTGAAATATGAATCAAGGTGTTGGCTTCGCGGTGTGTCGCTGGAGCCACTCGACTGCTAAGGCTTGATACGCCTGCGAGCCGCGGCCATTCGGATCGTATTCCATGATGGTCTTTCCGTAGCTGGGTGCTTCGCCAAGGCGGACGGTGCGTGGGATGAGAGTATTATAGACGACCTCAGTGAAATAGGTGCGCACGTCGTTGACCACTTGATTTGCGAGATTGGCGCGCGAGTCATACATCGTGAGGACGATGCCTTCGAGCGCCAGCGTGGGATTAGCCCCGGAGTCACGAATTTGCTGAACGATATTCACGATTTTCGCCAGACCTTCCAGCCCAAAGTATTCGCATTGAATGGGCACGAGTAGTTCGTCAGCACCGGCGAGCGCGGCGGTCATCAACACGCCGAGAGACGGCGGGCAGTCAATAATGACGACATCGAAAGCCTGACCATTGCGCAACGGCTCCAGCGCGACGCGCAGACGACTGAGGTGATTACCCGCCTGAGCGAGTTCGATTTCGCAACCGGCCAGTTCTTGATTGGAGCGGATGATCGAGAGGTTCGGCTGTCGCGTGCTGCGAATGACACTGCGCACATCTGTGTCGCCGACGAGGCAGGGATAAAGGCTACCGCCGTCTTCCTGTTCGAGGCCGAGACCGCTGGTGGCGTTGGCTTGGGGATCGAGGTCCACCAGCAACACGCGCTGGCCCCGCGCGGCGAGACCGGCGGACAGGTTCATGGAGGTCGTGGTTTTACCCACGCCGCCCTTTTGATTTGCGATGGCAACGATTCTCATAGACGACTAGTCGCCCGCACTTCATCACAAACCTTCATCAGCGCGAACGAAAAAGATATGCTCATCACGGAAAAAACACTTGGCGATCTCGGCGGCTGGCAGGCCATGAAGTCCGCCCGCGAGCGCGTGATGCTGGGCACGGTGGAGAATTCGGCGAGGGAAGGGGATGTCTTCCGCGGTGTGGTGCGCGAGGGAAAACGAAAGTTCGCGGTGTCGCTCGATGTGCAAGGCCCGACGAAAGCCGAGTGCCGCTGCTCCTGCGTGGACGCGCAGGCGAGGGGACTTGTATGTGCCCACGCCCTGGCCGTGGCCTTGACAGAATTACAGAAAGGGCAAACTCCAAGCGTGATGCCCAAGCCCATCGAGTCGAAGGTTGCCAGTCCTCGGGCGGTTTCATCAAAGCCCGTCCGCCCCGGCAAATTCGATGTCTGGATCCCTTCTGAAAAAATCGAAACTGCTGCCCGCAACGGTCGCCTGCCAGTCTTCCTTCAATTCCAGCCCGGCGGTGAAGAAACCGATCCGCTCTCAGTGTGGCTTGCCGCGCAGGGTATCGATGCCCAAACCGGCCCACTGTCTCTGGAACCCGCCACGCTGGATGGTTTTCTTTCCGCTCTCGATGGACATCCTCGGGTGTGGGATGGACGACCGGGCGCAGCAGTGGAGAAGCGTAAGAAAATCACAGTCGGAGAGGATGCGGCGGGTATGCTGGCAATACACGCAGAATTTACGCAGCCGAAAAGCGTGACATTTTCTTTTGAAGCGTCGCATACCCCAAGGAACGGCGCGTTTCTAACCGCCGACCAAACCCCCAGCGCGAATGCGCCAATTAACGCAGCTGATTTTGCCCACTCCGTGGAAGGTTTTTTGACGGCGGTTAGAAACACGCCGCTCCTTGTGGCCGGAGACCGTTGGCTATTCCAGAAGGAATCGCTAACACTGGCGCCGCTCTCGGCCTCAAGCCCAGAGGTCACAAAACTCATCCACGAATGTCTGGCGAAAACGAGCGGGGGAGTCGTGCGTGATTTGCGCTGGCTGGCCTCGTGGTTGGACGCGATTGAGCAAACGGTGAACTTGGAGACTGACGAAGCCTTGTCCCATCTCCGGCTCGTGCTTGCCGAACCACAGTTCATCATCGAACTCGATGGCTCGCCGCGCCAAGCCACTGCGCGCGTGCAGGCGCAGGTCGGTCCCGTGCGCCATTCCATCCGCCCGCAGCAACCAGAGCGGGAGAATCATCTTTATCCGATCCAGGCCGAGGGCGGCGGACTGGTCTTTTATCAGAGAAACATGGCACGCGAATCGCGCCTACGGGCGGAACTGGAGGCGATGGGATTCGCTGCTCGAGCGTCAGATGATTGGGAACTGCGCGGGGAGCGGGAAGTCGCAGAATTTTTCGCGTCTGCTCTGCCGCGACTCGAACGTAAATATCAAGTCGTCACTACCGACCGCTGGCGCAGTGCCTTCAGCGGCTGGCGACGGATAGCCCCTCTGGTGAAAAGCCGGGGAGACAGTAGTCCGCCCGCATCAACCGGGTCAGCCTTCGGCGGTCCATCACGCGGCTGGCTGGACATGGAGTTTTCCTATCAATCGGCGGATGGATTCTCCATTCCGCGCAACGAAGTCCTCCGATTGCTCCGCAGCAAGCAGTCCGCCGTCCGGGGAAAGCAGGGTCAGGTCTATGTGCTCGACTCCGAATCATGCGATGATTTCGAGTCGCTCATCTCAGAATCCGGCGCGCGACTAGGCGACAATGGCGGCCTGGCTTTGAGCGCTGATAATCAGCATATATTAAATGATTATTACGTCAAGAATCAACCCCTAGCCCGACTTGCTTTGCCCGAATTGGCAGAGGTCAAACGGCGTCTTGGCGACCTGGTAGACCGTTTACGTGACTATCAAATCGAGGGCGTGCGCTGGCTGATCGCCGCAGCCGAATCGGGCCGGGGAGCCTTGCTCGCAGACGACATGGGACTTGGCAAAACCCTACAAGTTCTGGCGTTACTCCGCTGGCTGAAGCCTGTGAGCAACCCTGTGAATAACTTGATGCAATCAGGCCCGGTCCTGATCATTTGCCCCACATCGCTATTAGGCAACTGGGAAGCTGAGCTTCAAAAGTTTGCACCAGAATTACGATATAAAATAAATCATGGCATTGATCGCCAATTATTAGAAGATAATAATTCTATATTCGACGTTATATTAACAACTTATTCATTGCTTGTCAATGATTTAACTGAATATTGTAAAATAAATTTGGCTGGATTAGTGCTAGATGAGGCTGGATACATCCGAAATCCCGACACCGCTGCCGCTAAAGCGGCCTGTCAGCTTCGCGTGCCAGTCCGGGTCGCCTTAAGTGGCACCCCGGTGGAGAATTCCGTCCGGGATTTGTGGTCCATCATGCGCTTCGTTCAACCGGGCTTTCTGGGCGACCGTAAAGATTTCGAGGATCGTTACGCCAAGCCGCTGGCGTCCGCCGCGACCGATCCCGCAGACAGTGGTCGGCTTCTCCGCCGCTTGCGCACAAGGCTGGGGCCATTTGTCCTGCGCCGGACGAAAAAGGAGGTCGTCCGCGAGCTGCCGGACAAGGTCGAGAAAGTCATTTTCTGTGAGCTGAGCGCCCAGCAGAAAGAGGTTTATCGCCGGGTTTTGGAAGAGGGGCAGGAAGAAATCCGTCAGGCTCGCCGTCGCTCCGGAGCTGGCTCCGCCCGCATGACCATGTTCACCGTCCTGTTGCGCCTGAGGCAGATTTGCAATGATTTGAGGCTGATCGGTGATGTAGCTCGACTCTCCAGAGTCGAGCCGAGCGTCTCCCAAGCCGCCAACAGCACCAGTGGGCATGTTTTTTCTGCCGAAAATCTGTCGCAAGCGCCTCCTGACCCGGCTCTGGAGAGCCAGGCTACGGGCGGCAAATGGGAAGCCTTGAGTGATATCGTTTCGGACGCGCTGCCCGGAGGCCATAAAATACTCATGTTTAGCCAGTTCACCGGCATGTTGAAGCTCGCCCGGACTTGGCTGGAGGAGCAGGGCATCGGTCTCAGTTATCTGGACGGCAGCACGAGAAATCGCACCGCCGAAGTCGTCGCGTTCCAAACCGACCCTGCGCGAAAAGTCTTCCTCATCAGCCTCAAAGCCGGCGGCTACGGCCTAAACCTGACCGCCGCCGACCATGTGGTCCTACTGGAGCCGTGGTGGAACCCAGCCGTCGAAGCCCAAGCCATCGACCGTGCCCACCGCATTGGCCAAGCCAGCATCGTCACCGCCAGCCGACTCATCGCGCGCGGCACCGTCGAGGAACGGATCCTGAAACTCCAAGCCACCAAACGCCAAATCATGGCCTCCGCCGTGGAAGACGACCCGCTCACGCTGCCCGGTCTTACGGAAGACGATTTGGCAGCCCTGCTTGATTGACATCCAACTCGGACATTCTATCGTGACTTCCATGCCTGCCGTAGCAAAACAAGCTCAGCAAAAAACTCCCACCAAAAGTAAAGCGCTTCGTTGGAGCACAAAACGAGGTGCGGGAAGCCCGAAATCGCGTGTGCTCGCCCTTGTTAAGAAGTCTTATTCGAGCCGCGCCCAGAAGAAGCCGTCACTCCGAATGGTGAAAAAAATTGAGTTCAATATTTCACCTGAACACGCCGAGTGGCAGAACAGTCTGGTGGAAGCTGGAGCGAAACTTTTGGCTGAATGAACAAGTGGGAAATTTGGACTTATCCATTCCCATCTGAGAACGATCTGCATCCGGTAGTGATCATTTCGCCGCAACTGATGTGCGCGAATGCCAATGTCAAAAGTTTGAACGCGCTCGCATGTCGGTCGTTGAGGCCAGACATAGTGCCCAAAAGCTACGAAGTCGTCTTGAACGGGCAGGATGGTTTGGACGGTAGGACGGTAGCCGATTGCTCATTGATTCACGTCATCAGAAAAGACAAGTTGATGGGCGGATCGCGACGCGGCGTTGTGACCAGTGCCCGACGCAGCAAGATCATCAGAGTAATCCACGAACTACTGGCCCAGTAGCTTCGCCTTTTCCACGCTTCTGGCAAAACGGGGATGGCGGTCAGCATTGAGTTCCCTCACTACGAAATTCTACATATTTGGCCACAATCAATAACTTTATACAATATATGTAATGTAAAATATGATGGTAGTGACTCAGTTTGAAATCTAGGATAAGCCCTTCCCGTCTTGTATGTGTTAAAGATGAGGCAGAATTTTCCAGAGCTTGACTAGTTTTTGCTTCCTTTATGCCTATGCTTTACGTCTGATCTTATTTTATTACAGTTGCACAGCGTCTCGGGTGCCGTTTACGATCGATCCACGAAAAAGTGCTCCCCTTGAAAGCTGCGTTACAATGATCATGGCTCCAACGGATAAAAAGAGCTGTTTTTTATGTGGGGCTTTCAAGAAGCTCACGCGACATCATGTGCCACCGAGAAATTTGTTTCCAAAGCCTCGCCCAAGTGACTTGATCTGGGTTTGGGCCTGCAAGGAGTGTCATAATGACAAGCTTTCAATGGACGATGAAGCGTTTATGGTTTGGCTGAGTTCTGCAGCTCACGAAGGGCCCGGCAGTAAAATTTTTAATGAAAAGACGGCACTAATTTTTGAGAAGAAACCTGCATTCAGAAAAAATGTCTTTAGTGAGGTGAAGCAGCAACTTAGATTGATTCCAAGCTTCGATGGCGGACTAAGCGCGGAATTTGTGGATTTCCTAAGCTTCCCTGTCCAGCGCATTAATCCGTATATCGTGAAACTAGTGAAGGGATTGCTGCGTGCATTGCGTCCAGACTACGACTACTCAATGGATGTATTTTTGAGCACTGCTGTAACACCGCTCGATTGGTCAAAAATTCCATTGATTCGTCAGGTGCAAGAGATCGGACGTCATGACAGTCGTGGTGATGGTGTATTTGATGTTTGGCACTGTATAGTGAGTGATAAAGACGCAGGCTTTTGGTTGCTGCAATTCTACTCAGCAGCATGGATATTGGTAGGACATGCGCATGGCGAGCGTGCAGAAAAATTGTTAAAGACCTCTGGCATGGCTGGCGAAACGGTTTCTTGAAATTAGTAAAACGATCTCTCAAAAATTCTTGAATCCACCAAAGACGGCGCATGACAAGGATTGGCGATTGGCAATCGCCAACCATCATTGACCGCGACAGCGGCAAGACTCTCCCTCTCGTTGTTATCCGCTTTGCGCAGGGATTTTAACGGCGGTTGGAAACGCGCCGTTCCTTGGGGTGCGTAACTGGTGCGCTGGTCCCCCGCTCTAAAATTTATAAAGGAGAGGCAAAATCCTTTGTTGACATGCATGTTAAATTTCCTGATGTCAAAACTCGTCGCCCTGCATCCTGGCACCAGAACCCCGCTGGCTGGCCGTTATGAAATCAAGCCGGTGCTGACTCAAACAGAGGTGCAGTTCTTCCATCAACTGCAACGGCTCGCCGCTGGACGTTGCACGATTCTGGTGAAGCCGCGCATTGCCGATTTCGTGCAGCACTATGGGGCGCACACTTTCCAGTCCATCAGCCAGAAGCATGTGGATTTTCTCATTTGCCGGAACGAGGACATGGCCCCGGTGTTCGCCATTGAACTAGATGACTGGACGCACAATTCATCTCGGGCGCGGAAGCGCGACATGTTCGTGAACAACCTCCACGGGACAATCGGGCTTCCCCTACTCCGCCTACCTGTTTGGGAATCCGGCGCGCTGGAGGCGCTGGTAGAGAAACTCAGCACAGCATGGTTTCGAGGGCTGGAGTTCATCAAGCTTCGGTGAAAGCAATGAATTGATTCCCATTGGGAGCGCGTGGGTGTCGCTAGACCACTCGCTGTTTTTAATTCAATGAGCGAGTAGGCTTCGCCATACACGCGCTCCCATATATTTAGCGGTTCCTTAGATGCCTGAAGATAATGTTATGGTGAAATGTTCCAGCGAACTGGAATGACAACCGTGGTGGTCGTGCTGCTGGTGCGTTTCAGGAAGACGGCGCGATTTGGCTGGAACAGCGGAGCGTTTGATTGATCGGCTAGTGTGGCATCATTCGCGCTGACCCAATGCGCTGATGTGGCCAATTGCGCATACCAGATAGTGTTGAAGGCAGACTTTCCGCCGGTGGTATCTCCGTTCCAGATGAGCAACTGATCTGCGCTCGTGTTTTGACTGGATGCGATGAGTCCATTGGTGCTGTTGAAGCCGCTGAGGGCCGGACTGCCTGCCAGTGGGAATGGCTGGGCAAGGAGGCTCTGCCCAGGGCGAAGCACTTGGACAAATGAGTTCATGCGAAGATGGCCACCGAGGATCATTGAAGTGTTCCGGCTGGATTTGAGGAACATCCCCTCACCCGGCGCGATAATACGACCACCAGCATTGGACAGGCTTGTGTCATCGGCTTTAATCCAAATGGCCTTCGATGGATCGGCTGGTGTGGCGTTGTAGAGCCAGTAGCTCACATAAGCGCTACCGACGTAGAAGCTGGCCTTGTCTGAAACACTGGGACTGGCTCCGCTGATGAGCTTGGTCTTGTCGAGCGCATCATCCAGCGTCACATGCGGGCGGACAACGACCTGTGCAACAGCAAGGTTGGGCAAGGCAGATGACGTGTTGCGAAAAGATGCGGCATTCGCGCGACCATCACTGCCGATGTCGAAGCGATGACCGACATAAGGGCCATCACACACTTCGAGATAGCAGTTCGGGATTGTGATCAATGGCATGTCGGCAAAGCGTCCTGCGAAAATAGGCGTTTTGACATTGGCATAACCGAGCGTCTGGCTGCCTGCGGCAAATGATACGCGCTGAAGTGACAAGGGATACCCAGTCGCGCTGAGTCCGCTCGTTGTATGATTAACGCGCAATCTAATGAAGACGGTGGCATCCGCATTGCCGAGCAACGCATCAAGCACAGAATAAGTGTCGGTGCGAGTGCCATCAGATCCATCAACGGAGACGGGTGAAGCATTCAGTGGATTCCATCTGGTAAGGTCGGTGCTGGTCTCGATGCGATACGTCACATCAGAAATATCAGCACGGTGCTTGAACTGCACACCGTAATGTCCGTCCTGCGCTTTCACAAGACGCAGGCCGCTCATTCCCATCACGCTGCGTGGGTCTTGACCCAGCGCATAGTTCAACAGCCCGGTATTCGGTGAACTGCTTCCATAAGTGCTCTGCCATTGACTCCAGCTTGCAGGATAACCCGAAAGTTGAACCTTGGCTCCATCCAAAGCGACAAGGGTAATGGCCGGACTTTGACTGGCCTGAGCTACTGTGGTGACCTGCACATTGTCGAACGTGGCGGAGACCAGTTGAGAATTATCGGTTGCGGTTACTGCGAGTCCAAAGCGCACGGTGCTGGCGAGGTTCGGCAATGTCGTGGAGAACAAGTGCGTCCATGTCGTCCCGGTGAACGACGTGTAACCTGTGATCAGGCTTCCGGAGCGCACGATGCGCACCCAGTTGTTAGGCGCAGCGTTCAAGGCTGGCCCTCCTGCGAAATTGCGCAAACCCCCAGCGGTGGTGCGGTAGTTACCCACTAATCCATTCCCCGGAGTGACACAGACCATGCCGAACCGCGCGCCTTCGGTCATATCTTCGCGAATCATCACTCCCGCCTTCGACCACGAATTTGAGTTTACCAGACCAGTCACGCGAGCCTTAATCTCGCCGTCGCCAGTGAGCGCGGTGCTGGCGAATTGAAATTCATCAGCCGTGCCGAAGATTCCAGAGCCGGAACTTTTCACAGTATATACGCCGGTTGCCGAATTGAGCGCCGTGCTTCCCGCGAATGAAACACTTCCGATGTCTGCGCCAGTCAATGTCGGTGCTGTGCCAGGCGTATTCGTGGCCCATATAATGGTCTTGCTGTCACTCAATGAACCATCCGATGCGCTGACAGTGACGCTGTTACTTGCAGACGCGTTGGTGCTCACTGTGCCACTGATAAGGCCAGTGCTAACATTGATGGATAGACCTGCAGGCAGTCCACTTGCGCTATAAGTCAGCGAATTGTTATCGGGATCAATGGCCTGAATTTGCAGGCTCGCCACTGCGCCGCGTGGTGTGCTTTGATCAGCAGGCTGCGTTACGATAGGAGCTTGATTGACCGGAGATGTTCCACCAATGGTCAGCACATTGTCGAAAGTGGCGGCTGCCAGTTGGGAGTTGTCAGTTGAGGTCACCGCGAGTCCGTAGCGGACGACACTGGCGAGGTTCGGCAGGGTTGTGTTGAACATTTGTGTCCACGTCGTTCCATTCGCAGATGTATAGCCCGTAATCGTATTTCCGGCGCGCACGATGCGCACCCAGTTATTGGGCGCAGTATTCAAGGCCGGACCTTCAGCGTATTCGCGCAATCCACCGGCGGTGGTGCGGTAGTTCCCTGCGAATCCATTGGACGGCGTGACACAAACCAGCCCAAATCGTGCGCCCGCAGAAATGTCTTCACGAATCATTACGCCAGCTTTCGACCATGAATTCGTATTTGTCAGGCTCGTCACTCGTGCCCTGATTTCGCAATCTCCGGCCAGTGCCGTGCTGGTGAATTGAAACGCGTCCGATGATCCGGCAATTCCAGACCCCGAACTTTTGACAGTGTAGATTCCAGTGGCGGAATTGAGTGTCGTGCTTCCAGCGAGGGTGACAGTTCCGATGTCGGCGCCAGTCAATGTGGGTGCCGCACCAGGCGCATTCGTGGTCCAGATGAATGTCTTACTATTGCTTAATGAACCGTCCGATGCGCTGACAGTGACGCTATTGTTAGAAGCAGCGCTGGTGCTCACAGTGCCACTGATGAGACCGGTGCTAACGTTGATCGAAAGACCCGTTGGCAGTCCGCTCGCGCTATAAGTCAG
The DNA here is from genome assembly GCA_038230495.1 of Verrucomicrobiales bacterium. Classification (GTDB taxonomy): domain Bacteria; phylum Verrucomicrobiota; class Verrucomicrobiia; order Verrucomicrobiales; family Verrucomicrobiaceae; genus VFKE01. Next base: position 30,267 of record JBBRNC010000028.1, on the reverse strand, counting down.
CGCATTGGCTTCGGGATCGCTCGCCTGAATTTGCAGACTCGCGACTGCGCCACGAACCGTGACTTGATCCGCAGGCTGTGTTACTGATGGCGCTTGGTTGACCAGCGATGCACCACCAGTGATCTGCACATTGTCAAAGGTAGTCGTGCTCAGGGTGCCGTTATTAGATGAAGTTACGATGAGGCCAATGCGCACTGTGGTTTGAAGACCGGGCACGGTTCCCGAATTGATGAGCGTCCAGTTCTGACCGTCGGCGGAAGCGTAGCCGCGAAGGGTGTCGCCAGAGCGGACCATCTTTACCCAGTTATTCGGAGCGGCGGCTGATGAAGGGCCATAAAAGAACTCGCTCGGCTGATCTGTTGACGCACGGTATTCGTATCCGAATCCGTTCTCGGGAGTAAGGAAGCAGACTGCATGGCGCGATCCTTCGTCGAGCGTCTCGCGCACCATGACCCCAGCCTTGGCCCATTCGTTAGTGTTAGTCTGGCTGTTCACACGGGCGCGAATTTCACCATCGCCTACGAGCGTGGTCCAGGCATATTGAAAAGAGTCGGCCACATCATAAATCCCGGAGCCGGAACCATTCACGGTATAACTGCCTGACGCGCCGCTTCCTGTGGTGGAACCTGCGGGGATGACAAAGCCAACGTCAGTGCCTGCGAGATTTGGTTGCGGTCCGCCCGATGTGCTGAGCGAGTTGATCCATTGCGCGAGCGCGGTGACAGCGGCGGTATCAACAACATTCTTGGCTAGAGGCGGCATCTTGATGCCGGAGAGACTGTTCGCGCGAATGTGCATCATGCTGCGAGTGATATCTTTGGGCGCAACAATCCTGGCATCTGCGACGCCTAGATCATTGAACAGCGGGCCATTCACGATGTTCGTCTGGTTGAGGGGCGTATCAAAACGGGCATCCATGTTCGCGCGCACGCCACCGGGCTGGTGACAGTGGGCGCAATTGGAATCCAAGTAAGAGCGCACCTTGAGTTCGAGAGAGGCGCTTGTATCTGTCAGAGGCACTGTCTTGCTGTAACTGGCTATCTGTGCAGAACTAAGTGTCACATCAAACATACCGATCGCACTCCAGGTTGCGAGCTGGTTCGAGTTGATTCCAGACGAAGGATAAGTGAAGTTACCGTTGAGCTGCCGCGTCTTCGGTCCGAGCACAAAGCCTGCAGCGGGCGTGTGGCAGTTCATGCAGTCTCCGCGACTCGGGAAGGTCCAGTTTTGTGTGCGAGTGCCGCCGCCAGAGTTGGCTATAGTTACGCTCAAGTTCTCGCCGTTCGTGAGTAAGTCCGCATCGGTTCCATCTGCACGCCATTTATAAGTGACGCCATACCAGCCATTGGAACCGTTCACGAGGAACCGTGTTTCCAGACGCTTGCGGATTGCGGGATTGGCGTCATTCGTGCCGAGTTCGAAGTGTTTAATGAACACCGTGCCCACCGGAAACGACCAGATTCCTGTCGCGGAGAATTTGGCGACTTCGCTACTGGTATAAGGTGCGCCGTCATTCGGTAGGGCGACCCAGCGTTGCTTGGTTGCTCCGTCTGACCAGAGTGGCGAGTTGACGTTGTAAGGCACGATGCCCGTAGTCGGGGTAAGATTGGAAAGGCTCGTGAAGGCACCGGTGGCTGACAAGGTGGCCGGTGGTTGCGCCGTGCCGCCTGATACTGAGAGCTTGAGAACTTGACCCGAGGCACCGAGCGTGGTGACGTAGGTTTCATTGTTCGCATCCACGGAAAATCCTGTGAGCGAGCTTGCAGGCATTTGATAGATCTGCACTGGCTGGGCACCGGGCGTTTGCCAGTCGAGGGACCAAATCTGTCCGGTTACGAAGTCGCCATAAATATATTTGCCAGCCAGATTGCCGGGAAGCTTGCTGCCGCGATAAACGTAGCCACCGATTATACACCTGCCACTACCAGCATGAGAGTAGGAATAGATGGGAGACGTCTCTTTGCCGAGAATGACGGCGGGTTTTGACTTGGGTCCAGCAACGGTGCCTTCGAGATATGACCACTGATAGTTCGCCCCCTTTTCGAGGACATCAATCTCCTCGGCTGCTTCCTGCCCCACATCCCCAATGAGCGTCTTGCCCGATGACGCATCATAGGACATACGATAAGGATTCCTTAGTCCAATGGCATAGAATTCCTCCAATACCGTGCCTGAGGGATTGACCCATGGGTTGTCGTTGGGAATGAAATAGCCCTGAGTATAAGTCGCAGGCCATCCGGAAGGCACTGCTGTTATGGTAGCACCAGCCAGCGGCTGACGTCGCACGGCATGACTTAGCGCGGGATTCTGATTCACATCAATACGCAACATGCCGGAAAACAGGCCGTTGTTAATCTTCTGGGCGTTGTTGTAAGGCTCGCCAAGATCGCCTTCATCCCCGACGCCGATATAGAGAAATGAATCCGGGCCGAAGAACATATCGCCTCCATTGTGCCACTCATGCTCGTCATACTGGTTGATCATGACGGACTCGCTGGACCTCGAGATGGAAGTGGCACCGTCCTGAACAGTGAAGCGCGACAGCCGGTCGAAACTCAGATGAGAGTTGCTTGAAGGCGTATTGTCAGGAACAAAATTATACCAGACGTAAATAAAGCCGCGATTCGCCGAACCCGGCTGACCGAATTCAGGGTGCAATGCGATGCCAAGCAATCCGCTGTCACCAAAGCCGAGTGTGTTCGACGCCAGATCGAGCATGAGAGTCTTCGTGGTCGCGGGAGAGTTTTTATCCAGTCTCCACACTTGGCCTTGACGACAGATCACCCAGACAAATGATGTCCCCGGCTGCTGCACCATCTTGATCGGATCAACAAAAGTCACGCCCGGAAAAGCGTCTTCCAAAGTAAATGCCCCGCCAGAACCTGGAGACGTTGTAGGGAATGCGTTGTTCAGATAAGCACCGATGGGCTGCCTGGTGGTCAAGCCCGGTGTCTGCGCCTCGATCTTGCTGACGAGGACTGTGAGCAGGAGCAGTATAGAGAAACGTAAACGTGACATGGCTGAGTGAACTGTTGTTGTTATATTATAGAAATTACGAATGGTATACATAATGAAACTCATTTGTGATAATTTTCAACACAGAATTTATATTATTTCTATTAATAATAACAAATTACTCAAAATTCTTAAATAATGGGTGTTTCCTTTGCGCTTCAATTCGCCCGATCGCGTCAAGACTTTAAGGTTGAGCCTGGGCCATCCGCAGGCATGGTCTCCGACCTCATGACCTCCGATCAGATCAAAGACGCTATTCTCGACATGGGCCGACGCGCCCGGGCCGCTTCACGCGAATTGGTGAAGCTCTCGACTTCACAGAAGAATGACATCTTGAACGCGATGGCGAAGGAAGTGCGTCATGCGGAGAAGGCCATTCTCGAAGCCAATGCGAAAGATGTGGCCCGTGCGGAGAAGAACGCTTTGAGCAAGCCCATGGTGGACCGGCTCCGGCTGAGTCAGAACAGTCTGGAAGCCATCGCTTCAGCTATCGAAGATGTCGCCAAGCTCCCCGATCCCGTCGGCGAACTACTCAGCGAATGGACTCGCCCCAACGGCCTCCACATGCGCAAAGTGCGCGTTCCTATAGGCGTCATTGGCATCATCTTTGAATCGCGCCCGAACGTCACCAGCGATGCTGCGGCGCTTTGCTTCAAGACCGGGAATGCGACCATCTTGCGCGGCGGCTCCGAGGCCATCGAGTCCAACACCGCGCTCGCTGCGGCCCTTCAGCGCGGAGGCGAACGCGCCGGGCTTCCAAGTGACAGCATCCAGCTTGTTCCCTTCACGGATCGCGAGAGCGTAGATCATCTGGCGAAGATGGATGCGTATCTCGATCTCATTATACCGCGCGGTGGCAAGGGCCTGATCGAGCGCGTCGTCAACGCCGCCCGCGTGCCGGTTATCAAGCACTACGACGGCGTCTGCCACGTCTATGTGCATGAGGCCGCGAACTTTGAGATGGCCGCCGACATTATCATCAATGGCAAGTGTCAGAAGCCTTCCGTCTGCAACGCCGTCGAAAGCGTATTGGTGGATCGCACCATTGCGGAGAGTTTCTACGCCACACTTTCCGATCTTATGCGCTCGCAGGGCGTGGAGATTCGCGGTGACGAAACTGTTTTGAAAAACTGGCCCGGCGCAATAGCTGCAACAGAGGAAGATTGGCGCACCGAGTATCTCGACCTGATTCTCTCAGTTAAAACTGTCGCTGGCCTCGATGAAGCCATTGCCCGCATCAACGAATACGGATCGCATCACACCGATGTCATTGTGACCGCTAACCAAGCCGCCGCCGAAAAATTCCAGCACGATGTGGACAGCGCCGTAGTCCTCTGGAACGCCAGCACGCGATTCAATGACGGCGGCGAGTTCGGCTTCGGCGCCGAGATTGGCATCAGCACCGACAAGCTCCACGCGCGTGGCCCCATGGGCTTACCCGAGCTTTGTAGTTATAAATACATCGTCACCGGAACGGGTCAGGTGCGAGTGTGAATATGGCGACGGACATCATTGAGAAGGAGCGCGAGTGTGTCGCAGACCACTCGCCTAAAATCGGGTCTGGAACGTGGCCACGTTCCAGAGGCACAATTGGCGAGTAGGCTTCGCCATACTCGCGCTCCTTCTTTTTATATTACATGAAAGCCCGCCATTAAACTTTTGCAATTGCAGCGATCAGTGTCTTCATCGCTATCATCTTTTTCGACAACACTCACGCATCATCCAGCGTGATCTCCCCGTCCACCATGCGCCACGCAGCCTTGTCGTTCTTATTGCGCAGCGGCGCAGGCAAGCACTCATCAGGGAAACCTTGATAGCAGACCGGACGCACGAAACGATAGATCGCTGCGGTGCCGATGCTCGTGAAGAAACTGTGAGTCGAAGACGGATAAGGCCCGCCGTGATGCATCGATGGGCAAACCTCGATGCCGGTGCCGAAGCCATTGAAAATGATGCGGCCCGCCTTGCGTTCAAGTATGCGCACCAGTCGCGCGTGCTCTTTCAAATCATCCGCCGTTCCATGGATCGCCGCCGTGAGCTGACCGTCGAGCGATTCCGCGATGCGCTCCAGTTCTTCCTTGTTGCCGCAATTCGTGACGATGGACGCCGGGCCGAACACTTCCTCGCGCAACGCAGCATTGGCCACATAAGTCGCGCCATCCGTGCTGAAGACCGTTGCTGCCGCTTGTGACGCATCGCCTTGTGCGGGCGCATCCGACTTTGCCAGAAGCTCCACGCCCTTCACGCTGCCGAGACGTTCCACGCCGCTGTCGAAGGCCGCAGAGATGCCGCCATGCAACATCGTGGCGGGCGCATAAGCTTTCACCAGCGCCGAGGTCTTCTCCCTAAATACGCCGAGATCCTTGCTCTCCAAACCGAACACCTGTCCTGGATTCGTGCAGAACTGGCCCACGCCCATCGTCAGCGCACCAACGAATCCTTCCGCGATTTTTTCCGCGCGTTCCTTCAGCGCGCCGGGCAACAAGAACACCGGATTCACGCTTCCGAGTTCGCCGTAGAATGGAATTGGATTTGGCCGTGCCGCCGCCGCGTCGAACAACGCCCGACCGCCGCGCAGCGATCCCGTGAACGCCACCGCACTGGCCAGCGGATGCCGCACCAGCGCGAGACCGATCTCATTCCCCTTCCCCTGCACCAGCGAGAATGCGCCCGCAGGCATTCCCGTCTTTTCCAGTGCGACGCTGATCACCGTCGCGATCATCTCGCTCGTTCCCGGATGTCCCGGATGGGCTTTCACCACCACCGGGCAGCCCGCGCCCAAGGCGCTCACCGTATCCGTTCCCGCCACGGAAATGGCCAAAGGGAAATTGCTTGCGCCAAACACCACCACCGGCCCGACTGGCTGCATCATGCGGCGCACATCGGGTTTTGGAATCGGCTGACGCGAGGCATCGCCCCGGTCAATGCGCACATCCAGCCAGGTCTGGTCGCGCACCAGCTTGGCAAACAAACGCGTCTGGCCGCAAGTGCGACCGCGCTCCGCTGTCAGTCGCGCCATTGGCAAACCAGTCTCCTCGTGCGCGCGCTGGAGCAATTCATCGCCGAGACCTTCGATACCCTCAGCAATCGCCTCCAGCAAAGCCGCGCGTTCGTCCGGCGATTTCGCACGGAACTCATCAAAGGCCGCATCCGCCGCGCGCAGAGCTGCATCAGCGTTGGCCTCGGATGCTTCATAAAATGAAGGCTCCAGAGGAGCACTGGTGGCAGGATTTTTGACTTGGAAAGAAGCGCCGTCAGCGACGGTGGTTTTGCCTGCGATGATGGATAGTCCGTGAAGTGTCATATCATGAGTTGAACCGTCAATGCCCCCCGGTCAAGAGTATTCAATTTAGTGGCCTCTAGTTGCCCTGCTTAAGGACCGGCGCGTTTCCCCACTCGGCCCTGAGCTCGTGGCCGAAGGGCAACCGCCGACCGAAACAACCGCCGCTATAGTGCACCTTCACCTCCCCAAGTGCCCCACGCACCATCAGAGCTTCGATTCTTCCTGCTGCGCAGCAAGTTTTTGACGGCGGTTAGGAAACACGCCGCTCCTTGACGAGTCATTCCCGCGCGAGAATATTTATCATGCTCCAGTTCTTATTGAGACAAGTTGAAAGATCAGAACAAGCATCCACCTCAACCTTCATTTGTTTCCATGATTGATTTCGAGGTCATCTTTAACCAATGCGAAGCCGCGCTTTGGTTTCTGGTCGCAGCCGCATTTGCAGCAACGGCAGCGAGACAATGGATTCGAGGTCAATCTGTTCCCACTTTCCATGGCATCTCCATCGCAGCCTTCGCGCTCTTTGGCGTATCTGATGTCATCGAATCCCACACCGGTGCATGGTGGACTCCGTGGTGGCTCTTGGTTCTCAAGACAGCCTGCGTCATTGTCTTCTTCTTTTGTTTCACGGCGTATCGGAAAACATTGAAGGCCAAGCGCGAATCTGATAAAACAATGCCATGATGATGAACAGGGGCACCGCTTCAGAAAGCATAAAAAAGAAAGGAACATGGCCGTGGCCTTGGATTGCGGCAGTGCTCGTGCCACTCATTGCATCGCTATTTATCCCGCCTTTTTCAAAAGTATCCGATAGAAGCCCAGTCACTAAAGCCATCAACAACTGCAAGCAGGTCGTCACAACTTTGAAGCTCTATTCGGCGGATTGTAATGGATCATATCCTGACCACGATCTGCCCAAGGCCCGAACATCCAACGATGTTTTCCGTCTATGCTTCAAATCAGGAGTGGCCGACTCGGAGGTGATCTTCGGTTGTCCTTTCAGCAGCGATGGTCGTCCTGATGGCAGCATCGGCATTGGTCCAGACTATAGCGAGGCTGTGAAAGCAGGCGAGAATCACTGGGCCATGACCAAGGGACTGACAGACTCTAGCTCCGGAAGAATCCCATTGGTCTATGAAAGTCCGGCAGATGCCACTTGGCCGCCGAAATGGAATCCCAATTCTGCTGGAACAGACAAACCCGGTCGCACATGGAGCGACGGAAAGGTCATCATCGGTTTCAATGACGGCAGCGTGGAGGCTTTGCCGCTAGAGTCCACCAAGGGCGAAAGAGTGGGCTTACGCCCCCGTGCTGACGGAACCCCGATCTTCCCCGCCAATACGCCGGAACAGAAATTTGAAGTCCTCGACGTGGCGCGTTGAAGCCAATGAATTACTTCATCCAGCTCGATGACCAGCCTCACGGACCCCTCACGGCGGATCAGGTCAGGCTTGGCATCAAGGAAGGGAGATACAAGGCTGGCGATCTCGTGAGGCGTGACGCGGAATCTGATTGGAAGCCATTATCGGCACTGACGGATTTTGTGATTACTCCAAATGGAAAACTTGGCCGCGTGCGGAATCCTTTAGCCAAAGCGAGCTTGGCACTGGGGTATGCGGCCATCATCTTTTTTCTTATTTTCGTCTTGGGTAGCGTAATCCGTCGGCTGGAAATTCTTAGCACAATTTCGATTGCCCCCTTATTGCTCGCTCCATTGCTTGCTATCATTTTTGCAAAAGTGGCGCTCAGAAAAATCAGTCGTAGCCTCACCGAAGTGGAAGGTTATTGGTGCGCGAAATCAGGGCTTCGTCTGGGATATACTTTATTGCTTATTATTCCAATTGGCGTGTCGCTCATCGTTCCAACTTTTGCTAAAACTTGCGCTAAAGGCAATGTGACTAAAGCCATCAACAACTGCAAACAGATCATCACCACCCTGAAACTTTATGCAGCCGATAATAATGGCAACTACCCCGATTTCGCACTGCCCAATGCGCGCACCTCGAACGAAGTCTTTCGCGAATTGTTCAAGTCTGGTGTTGCCGACTCGGAAGCGATCTTCGGTTGCCCCAACAGCAGCGACGGCATCCCCGACGGTAACATTGGTCGCGCGCCGGATTTTGCCGAGGCCCTGAAACCACACGAGAATCATTGGGCCATGACGAAGGGTGTCACCGACTCCGATTCGGGAAACATCCCGCTGGTCTATGAGAGTCCGGCAGACGCCACGTGGCCACCGAAGTGGAACCCTGACCTCGCCGGAACCTCTGCGCCCGGTCGCACTTGGATCGGCGGCAAGGTTGTCATCGGCTTCGAAGACGGCAGCGTGCTCGCAAAGTCACTAGAATCCAGCAAAGGTCAGCGCGTCGGATTTCGACCACTTCCCGATGGCTCTTCGCTCTTTCCTAATAAGCTGGAAGTTCTAGACGTGGCGCGGTGAAGCAGCATGCCAGTTCCTATTGGAGCGCACGCGCCCAAGTGAAGGGCAAGGGTGGAACCCACTGATATTGCAACGCCATCAGGACGTTCTCAGAGTTGTCCGCGAAGGCGCGGACAACAGCACGCGGGGGCGCGTGCGCTCCAAAAAAACCTGGTATACGCTTGCTTTTTTCATTCCTGATTTACCGCATTTTTAATACAAATGTGTATTCAAATACATTGACGCATCAGTTCACGCCATGTTAAATTTCACCCATGCCATCCGCAACCGTCCGCATTTCACCCAGAGGCCACTCCATTCTCAGCCAGCTCGCAGGACAGACCAAATCCCCCATGCCGGATATTCTGGATCAAGCTCTGGAGAGCTACCGCCGCCAGATGTTTCTGGAAAAAGCCACCGCAGCCTACGAGGTCGTCCAAAAGAACAGCAAAACATGGAAGTCCTATCGTCTTGAACTGGAATCACTCGACGCCACCTTGAGCGATGGATTGTAGGAACCGGGATTAATATCACTCATGGCACCGACACCTCAACGTGGAGAAATCTGGCTCGCTGATCTCGATCCAACGAAAGGACGCGAACAAGCAGGAAAGCGTCCCGTCCTTGTGATTTCCGTAAGCGCCTTCAATCACAGCAAAGCTGAACTTGTGGTTATCCTGCCCATCACATCGACGTTGCGCGGTATTCCCTGGCATGTGCATCTGGCAGCGCCTGAAGGTGGACTGAAAAACGAGTCCGACATCATGTGCGAAGCCATTCGTTCTGTCAGCAAGGCTAGGCTGGTCAAGCGCTGGGGCTCAGTCAATCCACACACGATGGCGGAAATCGAAGACCGGTTGAGGATTCTGTTAAATCTCTAATTGCATAGGCTGTCAGGACTTGCGGCAATATTCATGCATCTATTTTGCCTCCGCCGCACTAGCTGCTAACGTCGCCCCATGAAATTCATCCTCGCCGCCTTTCTGGCCATCGCACTCAACGCATCGGCGGATGATGCAGCGCTGCGGCGCGACTTGGAAAAAACTTTCTCGGCATGGCGCGCAGCGATCTCAACTCACGATCTCGCGGGCTGGCAACAAAGCACGGCGACGAGTCGGCAGGTGCTCACACGCAATCTGATTGTGAGCCAGAAGCAGTTGTTCCCGCAGGCACTCTTTGATTTTCCGTTGCGTGCGCCAGAGACGAGCACGCTGCGTTTCATCAAGGCCGAAGAGAAGGGCGCGACCGCGAATCTAATTTACTTCGGTAAAGCAGATCTCGGCATTCCCGATCCCGGCGATATCCCAGAACTACTGGTGATGTTTAAGTTCATCAATGAATCCAACCGTTGGAAGTTCGATACCGTGAAGCTGATTAATCTGGAGTCTGCTCCGGAAATTCTCGCAGCGCTCAAAAACGGAAACGCTGGCGCGCTCAATGTCCCGGAGTTCTCGCCTAGCGGAATCGTGCCGCCCACCCCCAAGGTCTGCCCTGCGCCGGATCACATGGCCGCCTTGCAGATCACTTCACTAGGTTACGCCACCAGCGCCACGGTCAACGGCTTTGCCCTGCCAGTGGTGCGTGACGGTGCCGAGCAGCATCTCATCATCGGCGGACTGAAGGACGGCGAGAACTCGCTGACGGTAGAGATCAAGCCCACTCCAGTGGCTGAAGGCAGCGCACGACATTTTGAAGTCAACGCTGTCGTCGTTACGGGCAATGAAAAGAAACCATCGATTAGAGTTTTCAACTTCAAGCCGGAGGGCGAGGCCGCGCCCGAGTTTATTGAGAAAAAAATCTTCGTGAACAAGATCACGCTGCGCGGTGATTAATCAGCACCGCACGTGTGTCGCTGACCACTCGCTTTATCCTTACTGAGAAGGATACTTATCCAAAGCGATCCGGCGAGAGTGGGGCGATGTCGCTATCCGGCTTTTCATCGGAGAGTATTAAGCTGCCAGCATTATTCTCCCATCAATCACGCTCGCGGGGTCCGTAATTAAAATATACCGGAACATCGAACACCGCACACCACCAGTTGCAATAACTCGCCATCGGGACACCCAACGGAGTATTCACAGCGAACCAGCTCAGCGGTGCGTAGATGCTTGCCACTACTTCCTCCCCTGATCCCGACTTTATATGTTTTTTCACGAAAGCATAAACTGGCCCGTAACTCAGCACATAAAGCACCAGCGCCGCGACCACGCCGATGATCCACCGCCCAGCCTGTGACTTATCTTCTTCCTCCTCACTCATGGTTGGATGCTACGATAAAAGGATGAAGGATAAAGGCGGAAGAATATTCTTTGCGAGACAAGATTATTCCGCACGGCTCAATCGCGGATGCCACACTGGGGTATTAGTTAATACGGGGCATGGAATATCTCACACCACCACGCGTAATAAGATGAACTCAATTTCTCCAGCCCCAACCGCTCACACCCCCATTCCAGAGGCTTGTAGAATGTCCACATCAGGAATTGTGCTGCTTCCGGCGAATCGTAGTATTTATTTGCCAAGGCACAAACCGGTCCAAAACTCAGCACATAAACCACCAGCACTGAGACCATGGCGATGACCCATCTCCCAGCCTGTGACTTCTCTTCTGTGTCTTCGCTCATGACGTAATTCTACGGTGAATGAATGACTTTATCTAATGCCGCAGCACGCTTCACGCAAAGCGATCCGGCGAGAGCAGGGCGAGGTCGATGTCGGGCCTTTCATCGGAGAGTATTTGAGACATGAGCCTGCCGGTGATGGGCGCGAGGCTGAGGCCCATCATGGCATGTCCAGTAGCGATGCAGAGGTTGCCAAGCTTCTTGGTGCGACCGAGATACGGCAGGCCATCAGGGGAACAGGGGCGCAGGCCGTGCCACGGTATGATGTCGGCGAAGTCGCCGATTTGGAATTCGGGATAGTATTGCGGGACGGACTTGATGATGCCTTGCACGCGACGGGGATTGATCGTGTGGTTCAGGCCGCCGATCTCCATGGTGCCGCCGAAGCGGAGTGTGCCGTTCATGGGCGTGACGGCTACGCGGGCCTCGGTGAAGATGGCGCAGAGAGCGGGAAGCTGTCGGGGCTGCACAAGTGTGAGCGAGTAGCCCTTTCCCGCTTGCATGGGGATGGAGAGGCCAAGGTCTCGCACGACGGTCGATGACCAGACGCCGCCACAGAGAACGAATTCATCGGCGGTGATCTCGCCTTCAGTGGTGGTGACAGCTTTGATGCGGTGGTTCTCGACGCGCCAGCCAGTGACTTCTGTCGCCCAATGGAATTTCACGCCGGACTGCTCGCATGATTTTTGCAGCGCACTCATGAATCGACCCGGATTAAGATGACAGTCCTTCTGAAAAAAGACGGAGCCAGTCACGTCCATGCGCACGGTGGGGTCTTGCGCGGCGGTCTGCCGGGCGTCGAGCACCTCGGCGGGAATGCCCAGCTCGCGCGCCACGGCGGCGGTCTTCGCTTCGTCATCGAGAGCGTGCTGTGTCTTGCAAAGCATGAGCAACCCGCGCTTCACGAGGCCGAATTCATCGCCAAGCTTCGCGGACAATTCCTCGAATAAGCCTCGGCTGGCGAGACTGAGATCGCGCAACAGCGGCGCGGCACGTGCGACGTGCTGGCGCGTGGCGGATCGCACGAAGTTCCAACCCCACGCGATGAGTTCGCGATCGAGCCGGGGCTTGATGTAAAAGGGCGACTCAGGATTCCACATCCATTTGAATCCGAGCTGCACCATGCCGGGCGCGGCCAGCGGAATGAAATGACTGGGCACGATCATGCCCGCGTTTCCGAATGAGCAGCCGTCGCGGCCCGCTTGCTCGCGCTCGATCACCGTGACTTTATGTCCGGCTTGTGCGGCTTCATACGCCGTGCTCAGGCCGATGACTCCTCCGCCGATGATGACGACTTCTTTACTCATGCCTCAGATGATGCCGTGATAAAACGGATCGTGTTCGACAAACAACAGATTGCTATCCGCAGTGATGAAGGCTTCACCGGTGACGGTGGGCAGCACATGGCCGGGGTTTTTCTTGTCCCATTTATAACTGCCAGTGAAGCGAGTGCCGATGATGCTTTCCTGAATCCATTCCGCGCCCTCGGCGAGCTTTCCATCGGCTGCGAGGCACGCGATCTTCGCGCTGGTGCCGGTGCCGCAGGGCGAGCGATCATAAGACTTACCGGGGCAGAGCACGAAGTTGCGCGAATGCGCGTGGCCTGATGGTGAGGAGGCGAAGAGTTCAATGTGATCCACTTCTGGATAGCCTTGGGCATTGAGGGCCTGCCGGACTTGCCAAGAGAATTCCGTGAGCGCTTCAACATTGGCCAGCTCCAGCACCTGACCGTGCCGCACCACGAGGAAAAACCAATTGCCGCCCCACGCGAGATCGCCACTGATGCGTCGTCCGTCGCGCAGGCTCACTTCCACCGCGCGTTCCTTACGATAACTGGCCACGTTCTGCACAGACACGCGACCGTCTTCATGCAACTCCGCAATGACGATGCCCACGGCGGTCTCGATGCGATGCGTGCCCGGCTTAATGCGACCGAGATAGGACAGTGTGGCGATGAGGCCGATGGTGCCGTGACCGCACATGCCGAGGACGCCGACGTTGTTGAAGAAGATCACGCCTGCCGTGTTCGCGGGATCAGCGGGCGCGAGCAACAAGGCCCCGACCATCACGTCGCTGCCACGAGGTTCGTTCACGACGCTGGATCGGAAGTGATCAAAATGTTCACTAAATGCGTGCTGCTTTTCCGCCACTGTGTGACCCGCGAGAACAGGCCCGCCCTCAATGACGACACGCGTGGGCTGTCCGCCAGTATGGGAATCGATCACGCGGACAATTCTCATAGGCTCGCAAGGGTGTGGCAGATTGGCTTCATCTTCATGCGCTGCATTCTGCCCATCTCCGCCTTGTTTGCACGCGGCATTGCAGATTTTTTCAATCCACTACGCGGAGATCAAGAGATGCGACTTTGCCTTTACATCGAAGCGTGCCCACGTCATGGATAAGGCTCAATCATGAACCGACAGGAAAATCTCGATACATTCTTTCACGAAGGCAAAACCGTTATTCTGCCCATGGACCACGGTGTGGCCGTGCCAGTGCCGGGCTTGGAAAACCCCTTCATGCTCCTCGACCAACTCAATCCCTACGTGGACGGCTATGTGATGAACCTCGGCCTCGCCTTGCGCGCAGGCGACCTGATCACCGGCAAAGGCATCTGTCTGCGCACGGATGTCTATAACGTTCGCACCACTGGGCCGGGCGCGGGCAGCATTCCGGTTTACGGCTTGTCCGATGCGGAAATGGTCGGGGCCAGTGCCGTGATGAACATGCTCTTCCCCATGTCCGGCAATGAAGAATCCAGCATCCAATCCTGCGCCGATCTGATTCGTGAAAGCATGGACATCGACATCCCGGTCATCCTAGAGTCGCTGCCCTTCGGACTCGGACAATCCGACAAATACACGGTAGAGAACATCGGATTCGCTGTGAGGCTCGCTGCCGAGTTGGGCGCGGATGTGGTGAAGACTGCGTATCCGACTAATGGCACGGTCAAGGATTTCCGCCGCATCGTGGAATCATGCTACGTCCCAGTCATCGTGCTGGGCGGTGCTGCGATGAACAACGATCTCGATCTGCTCTGCATGGTGCACGATGCCATGGAAGCCGGCGCCTCTGGCATCGCCATCGGGCGCAATGTCTGGCAGCATAAGAATCCCGTCGCCATCGCTCGCAGCCTCGCCGCCATCGTGCACGAAGGCGCGCGCGTCGAAGAAGCGCTGACGCTGATGAAAGAGGTCGTGTAGTTTTTCACCATGAGCCGGATCGTCTCCATGACCTTGATAACGCTCATCGCGTGTCAGGCTTGTGGAGGAGACCTGAAAAAACTCAGCTACGATTGTGAGAAATGGACTGAAGGCGAGCCGCCTGCTGAAGTCTTCGTCGTGGACGGCACCGTCCGCATTAAGCAGAAGGACGGGAGCAAGGCCATTGAGATCGGTATTGATCCACTGGTGGACGGCTGCGCGCTTCTCGGTAGCTCGGCCATTGGCTCCGCCAGTATTCAGACGCGAGTCTTTGCCAGTAAAAGTGGACGTAGCTTTCCGCGATTCGGCATCGGCGTCCATGGCCAGAGCGGCTACCGGCTCATTGTTGTCTGCGCAAAGAAAGAACTGCAATTAGTGAAGAACGAACAGGTCATCAAGTCTGCGCCCTATGAATGGACGAGCGATGCATGGATGAATCTAAAACTCGAAGCGGTGAAAGACGCTCAGGGCATATGGAGTATCTCGGGCAAAGCCTGGCCCGCTGGAGCTGCGGAACCTGCACAGCCGCAGATCAAGCACGAAGACAGTGCCCTCAAAGGTCAGGGAAAATGCTCCATCTGGGGCACGCCATTCTCTGGCACGCCGATTTACTTCGACGACGTGAAATTGGAGATTGAGGGCTGAAAATCATTTGCGTGGCTCGCGAAGCCCGCTATTCTGCCCGCCCGTTCGCACAAGCGACGGATCAACTTGGAGTTGTAGCTCAATTGGTTAGAGCGCTGCCCTGTCACGGCAGAGGTTGCGGGTTCGAGTCCCGTCGATTCCGCCAAGTTGTGCAGAAATTACTGCCAAAATCTATGGTGAGAAAAACCACCGCCTTCGAGCAAAAAGTCTATAACGCCATCAACCGTATTCCGCAGGGGCGGGTGAGCACCTACGCGTTGATTGGAAAAGCCATCGGCTGCAAGTCCGCACAAGCCGTCGGTCAGGCATTGAAGCGAAATCCATTCGCACCAGAAGTTCCCTGCCATCGCGTGATCACTTCCACGCTGACCATCGGCGGATATTCCGGGGCTACTTCCGGTGAGAAAATTAAACGCAAACTGAAACTACTAGCTAGTGAAGGAGTGCGATTTGAAAACGGCTCACTGAGTAACCACGCACTGGTCTTCAATTTCAACGGCAAGCAGCGTTGAGCGATTGCGCGGATACTTCCAAGCATCCATCATTACGACCATGCTTCGTTTCCAGCCCATCTACCAAACCCGCGTCTGGGGCGGGCGTCGCTTGGAGGCATTGCTAGGGCGCACGCTGCCTGACACCCGGCCCTATGGTGAAAGTTGGGAACTCTGCGACCGGCCTGAAGCTCAGAGCATAGTCGCGGAAGGGCCACTCAAAGGTCTGACGCTACATCAACTCTGGACGGAGCATCGCGATGAAATCTTCGGGCATAAGCATCACGAGCATTCCGCACTGCGTTTTCCCATCCTCTTGAAAATCCTCGACTGCTCCGATGTGCTGTCGCTCCAAGTGCATCCACCGGCGGCTGTCGCGGCCAGACTCGGTGGCGAGCCTAAGACAGAAATGTGGTTCGTCTCTCACGCAGACAAGGGCGCACGAATCTATGCTGGACTGAAGCAGGGCGTGACGCGCGATTCTTTTGAAGAAGCCCTGCGGCACGGCACTGTTGCTGACTTGGTGCATTCCATGGAACCCAAGACAGGTGAATTCATGTTTGTCGAATCAGGCCGCATACACGCACTCGGCGCAGGCTTGCTGGTCTATGAAATTCAGCAGAACAGTGACACCACTTACCGGGTCTTTGATTGGAACCGAACTGGGCTTGATGGACAACCAAGGCCGATACATGTGGCTGAATCATTGCAGTGCATCGACTTCGATGACTTCGAGCCAACGATGCAATCGCCCGCTGCCGATGGCATGATTGCTAAGTGCGCTCATTTTGCGACTCGACGCGCGACTTTGGTATTGAATCAATCCACGACCATTAAGCCCGATGATGATGACTTCATGTGCCTCGCAGTAGTGCAGGGCAAAGGGACTATGGATGGAAGTGAAATACGCAGTGGAGATTTTCTACTGCTGCCTGCGAGTCAGTCAGCGTGCCGGATCGTTGCCGGGACTGATGGGTTGGAGTGGCTGGAGATTACACTGCCTTAAATTAACTTCAGCCGATACCGATCCTTGCTTGGTGTCAGCTTGAGCTTAGCCCCATAGGCTTGACTCAAGTTTGCGCTGGTAAGCACTTTGCCCTTCTCTCCGCTTGCGAGAATCTTTCCATCCTTCATCAACAACACTCGATTGAAGCACGGTAGAATTTCTTCTACATGATGCGTCACCAACACCAGTGACGGCGCGCCGCGTCTGGCGGCGAGAACTTGCAACCAGGTGAGAAAATGTTCACGCGCCACCGGATCAAGTCCGGCGCAGGGTTCGTCGAGAATGAGCACCTGAAATTTTGCTATCATCGCACGACAGATAAGAATCTTCTGTCGCTCGCCTTGAGAAAGCACACCCCAGCGCGAATCCACCAGATGCGCACAGCCAAAGCGTTTGAGCAAGGCCCGCGCCTCGCGCACTAGTGCAGGTTTCACATCACCGATAAGATTGATCATCGCCTCACGCCCGCTGACCACGGCATCAATCACCGGCTCGCTCGGCTCCAGATAATACGACAGCGTGCTCGCCACCAGTCCGATACGCTTCCGCACTTCGCGCCAGTCAGCCTCGCCGAACCGCGCATCGTCCACGTCAATCTCACCCGCTGTGGCCATGTCATAGCCCGTGAGTAAATTGATGAGCGAGGTTTTACCGCAGCCATTCGGACCAAGAATCACCCAATGCTCCCCCACCCTGACTTGCCAGTTGATGTCGTCGAGGATCAGGCGCGCTCCGCGTTCGTAGCGGAGGGCGGAGACGGAAAGCACCTGCCGCTGGTAGCAGTCGACGTGAGGAGGCTCTGACCTCCGTGGCTTTGCGCGCGTCATGGGCTGAAAGATAGAGCCTCCTTACGTCGGCTACTACAAAGAAGCGATCGTATCATCCAGCGCCGCGATCAACTCCTTGATCGTTGCCTCTGTCTCGTCGCCCATGTTGGAGATGCGGAAGGTCTGGCCTTTGATCTTGCCGTAGCCGCCGTCGATGGCGAGGTTGTGGCGTTTCTTCAGCGTGCTGACAAAGTTCGCGACATCGAAGCCATCTTTATTCTTCACGCAAGTGAGCGACTTGCTGCGGTAGCCTTCGGGCGCGAAGAAATCGAAGCCGTGCTTCCGCACCCACTCATGCACCATGCCGTTGAGCTTGGCATGTCGCGCGAAGCGATTGTCGAGGCCTTCGGCGAAGAATTTGTTCAACTGATGCTGTAATCCGTAGATGAGCGAGATGCACGGTGTGCTGGGCGTCATGCTAGTCGCGCCGTTTTTCTGAAACTCGATGAAATCAAAGTAATAGCCACGATCCGCGATGGTCTTGGCACGCGAATAAGCGGCCTCGCTCGCGGCGAAGAGGGCCATGCCGGGCGGCATCGCAAGGGCTTTCTGGCTTCCAGTCAGTAGGACGTCGATACCGAGCGCATCGAAATTCACTGGCACGGTAGTGAAGCTGGAGACGGTATCGACGATGAACATGACGTCCGGGAACTTGTTCTTCAACGCGGCGATTTCTTCGAGAGGATTAAGCACGCCGGTGGAGGTTTCGTTATGCACCAGCGTGAGCGCGTCAAATTCACCAGTGGCGAGTTTGGCCTCGATCATCGCGGCGGTGATGGGCTGGCCCCATTCAACTTTCAATTCCGCAGCATCCTTGCCACAGCGTTTACTGACATCGAACCATTTGTCTGAGAATGCGCCGCAACCACAGTTGAGCACCTTCTTCTTCACGAGATTACGAAGCGAACCTTCCATGACACCCCATGCGGACGAGGTGCTGATATAGACTTGCTGGGTGGTGCCAAACAAGTTCTGCAGCTTGGTCTGGATGTCGGCGTAAAGATTTTGGAAGTCTTTGCTCCGATGTCCGATCATCGGTTTGGACATTGCGGCATAGGTGTCCGCAGAAACTTCGATAGGGCCGGGAATGAATAGTTTGACGTGGTCGCGCATAGGGGCGCGCAGTTTAGGCAAGTGCCGCGCAGTCGCAAGAAATTCGTCGCGTCGCAGCTTATTTATCCCAGAGAAAATGCTCCAGCCGAATGCGCGTGGCGCGATCCTTGGCCTCCTTAGCACGCTCACCACTAGTCTGCGCAAGGCGATCGGCAATTCGTGCAGCAGAGTCCCATTGCTTCTGGGATTCGAGAATTTCAATGGCCATGAAACCAGCGCGGTATAGCCAAGTGTGCTCCTGAAGTGTGAGCTGTTGCGAGAGATTCGCGGCGAGACATGTTTCGAGGACATCGTGGCAGGCTTCGATGGCCTCGTCCGATTTGCCAAGGCGCTGCAAGCTTTGGGCGAGAAGGACACCCGCTCTGATTCGCCAAAAGCGACTAGCCGCAGCATATTGCGTCACACTGCGAAAGACGGTGGCCGCTTCTTCGAGCTTCTTCGGATCTTGCCGAATCTGAAGCGCGAGCAGTTCGCCTTTTTCAATCAGCATCGAGACAAGGCTGTCGCCTTCTGGTGGCGGTTTCGCGGTGAGGAGGCTCTCAATCACTATCAGTGCATCAGCTTCGTTTCCTTGGAGCCTTTTGATGAGCGCCTGCTGACGCCGAGCCTCGATAGCCAGTGGTCCACCACGAATGACGACATCCTTAAAGAGATCGAGCGCCTTGTCCAAATCCTTCGCGTTGAGCGTGGACATAGCGGACTTCGCTGCGAAAAACTGCGCCACTTCCGCGAATGGCGATTCGGCATGTTCATCTTCCACGAGTTCAAATTGCGCCCGCGCCTTCGGGAAATCCTCCAGTCGGTAGTATGCCTGCGCGATCTTCATTCGCACTTCGTCACGATGGGAAGATTTTGGCCAACTCTGTATAAACTTCAAACCCTCCTCAGCCACGCCACTGAAATTCTCCTCGGCTTCGCGCAGCCAGACTCGTGCGTAGTCGAGACGTTCTCGCCATTCGGGCGATTTATCCTTGCTCGTGGCAGCGGCATCCAGCGATGTCTGTGCGGTCTTCACGCGCGGAGGCAGATCAAGCAAACAATATTCTGCGAGGGCAATCTGTGCGACCATCCATTGTGAATGATCAGGATACGATTTTATGAACTCACGCAGCGCATCTTCAGCACCAGCGCCTCTTATGGCCGCGAGATGTAAGGCCCGCGCAATTATCAGATCAGCCGCGACCGTCGTTACCGGAGGTGCAGTATTAGCATCTGTCCCCGCATCAGATGGCAGTTGTAATTGTGATACTGCTCGTGAGTATTCCGCAGGCAAAGCCCCTTTCAGAGCCGAGATGCCCATATTATAGAGCGCACGCTGCTTCAGCATGATGTTTCCCGCAGCATCGGCAGAACGCTGAAAGAGTGCCGCAGCATCGGCATACTCGCTTCGGGAAAATCGTATCATACCCGTAAGGAAGTCCACGATGTCTTCGCCACCGGATCCATATCGGGCGCGCCATTCACGCGCTAGCTCCAGCACCCGGTCATCGTTATGCATCGCACCATGAATGGCCATTAGCAGTCGCATCGACTCACTGGCGCGCGGATGGCCCGGCGCGAAGGCTCTGAACTCTTCAAGTTCTTTCAATGCCACATCGGACTTACCCTCCTGCGCAAGCCATTTGGCGTGATAAAACATCGCATATGAGCGCCTCTCTGGTAAGTCCTTTGCCTCGGCCATGCTTTTATATCTCGCCACGGTGACTCCGTCTTCGGCAGATTTTACACGATCCAGTGACGCGAATGCCTGATCAAAAAACGGACTGAATTCGCTCTCTTTGATGAACCTTTGCAAAAGCTTCTCGGCAGAGCGCACCCGTCCTGTCGTCTCTAACGCATTCGCCAAGTGCAACACGACAGCATCGTGAAGTCGATGATCAAGTTTTTTTCCACCTTCGAGCAGCTTACGTAGAATAGGCACTGCCGAACCAGCCTCGCCAGTTTCAATGAGTGCGCTGGCTCTGACAAATTCCAGTTCGGGATTCTCGCGATCACTGTTCTCCAATCGGCGAAGCACCATCTCAGAGCGGCCAGAGAAGATTTCTGATTCCATCATCCATAATTGCGCTCTATGCGAAATGATTGGATCAACATTGCTATCGGCCTGCTCCTTGAAAAACTTGCGTCCGGTGTTCTCGCGATTCTCGGCGAAAATAACTTGCCCGAGAGAAAGCTTGGCCAACACACCAAATGCGGGATTCGGGCTGTCAATATAGGTGCGGAAAGTCGCTTCAGATTCGCGATATTTCCCTGCAAGCAGTAATGCCTGAGCTTTCCAGTAAAGCGCATCTGGAACTTCATAAAAGGTCAGCACCATCAGTAGTTTTTCCGGCTGACGTGAACGGGCAAGTGCGTCCGCCAGACGAGCACTTACTTTCAATGCCTCAGCATGAGTCAGCGACTTATCCTTGAGCATTCGCTCAAACTTCACTGCCGCCGCCTGCGGTAGTTTTTCATCTAGCGCGAGCAAGGCCGCCTGATACTCGGGCCGATCCGCCAGCGCTGGCTGAGAATCCTTGGCGAGCGCGACTGAAGAAGACACGCCTGACAAGATCAGGACCAGCACCGCCAGTCCTTTCGATGTCAGTGAAAATTGCGCACGCGTCTTCATCATTTATTTAGCTTAGCCCTCGCCTTTATAACTTCAAACTATCGCTCCATCAACCATAAGCAACTTCTTGAGAAACGGTGCCGTGACACTGCGTTGGCAATTGGCCACTTGGCTCGGTGTGCCCGCCGCGATCAGTTCACCGCCCCCGCTGCCTCCGCCAGGGCCGAGATCAATGATCCAATCGGCACATTTGATGACGTCGAGATTGTGCTCGATCACGATGAGCGTGTTCCCCGCGTCCCTCAATCGCATAAGAACGGACAGCAATGTTTGGATGTCGGCGAAATGCAGACCCGTGGTCGGTTCATCCAATAGAAACAAGGTGCGGCCCGTCGCGCGTTTCGCCAGTTCTGTCGCCAATTTCACGCGCTGCGCTTCGCCACCAGAGAGAGCCGCGCCGCTCTGACCCAGTTTGACATAGCCCAATCCGACATCTTCCAGAGCACGCAACATCGGAAGAATTTTCGGCTGCCGGTCAAAAAAGCGGCAGGCCTCGGACACCGTGAGATCGAGAACCTCTGCGATATTGCGGCCTTTATAAGCGATCTCCAGCGTCTGTGAATTGTAGCGCTTCCCGCCGCACTGATCGCAAGTAACCTGCACATCGCTAAGAAAGTGCATGTCTATCGTGAGCAATCCATCGCCCTCACATTTCTCGCAGCGTCCGCCTTTGACATTGAAACTGAAACGTCCGGGGCCATAACCACGAACGCGCGATGCGGGCAACTTCGCGAAGAGTTCACGCACCGGAGTAAATAGCCCGGTATATGTCGCAGGATTGGAGCGCGGTGATCGTCCGATGGACGACTGATCGATCACGACCACCTTGTCGATGGCCTCCAGTCCGAGAATGCCTTCGTGTTTGCCCGGCTCGTCCTTGGCTCCATAAAAATGTCGCATCAACGCCCGGCGAAGAATTGTGTCCACCAGCGATGACTTGCCGCTGCCGGAGGCTCCGGTGACGCAGGTGAAACAACCCAGCGGAAAAGAAGCGGTGACGTTCTTAAGATTATTTTCTGATGCGCCCTGAATCGTGAGCCAAGCAGTATCAAATTTGGAATTCGGAATTCGGGATTTGGAATCGATGGGCAAATTTGCCTGTGTTTGCCGCGGCTCGACTCGGACAGGCGGCACTGGAATCTTCTGTCGCCCGCTGAGAAACGCGCCGGTGATGGATGCGTCGTTGCGAATAACTTCTTCAGTCGTTCCTTGCGCAATGATCCGCCCACCGTGCGGTCCAGCTCCCGGCCCCAGTTCGATGATCCAGTCTGCTGTGCGCATGGTTTCCTCATCATGCTCGACTACGAGAACTGAATTACCCAGATCGCGCAGCCGTTGCAGCGTGGCGATCAAGCGCTCGTTATCCACTGGATGCAGTCCTATGCTTGGTTCATCGAGGACATAAAGCACGCCCGCCAGCCCCGATCCGATTTGCGCAGCGAGCCGAATACGCTGGGCTTCGCCGCCTGAAAGCGATCCGCTCTCGCGATCCAGTGTGAGATAGCCCAGCCCGACTTCATTGAGAAACTCAAGCCGCTTCAATATCTCGCGCTGCAAATCCGTGCAGAATGCTTTTTGTAATTCTGACAAGATCATGCCCTGAATCCAGACAATCGCATCCCGCACTGAGAGCGCCGTGAATTCGTGAATGCCAAGTGTGGCACAGGCTTGAAGCCTGTGTGTCATGCGGGCATTCTGCTCGCATTCACGATCCGAGTGATCGGGCAGAATGCCCGATTTACACACAGGCTTCAAGCCTGTGCCACTTTCAAGTTTCACCGCCAGCACTTCAGGCTTGAGTCGCTTCCCAGCGCATGCTTTGCACGGCAGCGGGTTTAAATAGCGGGCCAATTGTGCTTTCAATGATGTGCCTTTGGCCCGCGCGAACATACGCTCGACCATCGGCACCAAACCTTCGAATGGCTTCGATACACTTCGCTTGTTAGCATCAATCTTCCAGCCGGTTGGAACAGCAACCTCGCCAGTGCCGTGAAACAAGGCGCGTCGAAATTCATCCGTGAGTGTCCTGAACTTCGCCGACATATCTTGTCGGTAAAATTTCGCGAGACTCTCGATCGTGCGTTCATGCAGCGCCTTGAGTTTAGGCTGCTTGTTCCACCAACCTTTCACCGCGCCGTCCTTAATGGATTTCTCCGTGTCCGGCACTAGCAGACCTGGATCGCAAGCCATTACCGCGCCCACGCCTTCACAGACGGGACAGGCGCCGAGATGAGTGTTGAAGGAAAAATGCTTGGGCGTGAAGTCATCAAGAGGCTGGCCCGTCATTGGATTCGTGTAAGCAGTTGTGTAGCTGCGCACTTCCAGCGGCTCGGCTGTGCCTGTTAAGAAACGCACTTCACGAGGATTCCATTTGAGCGCACTTTCCAAGGCCTCCATTAAGCGGACGCGCACGCCCTCGCGCACTGTGAGCCGATCCACGACCACCTCGATTGAATGCGGTTCTGCGCGCTTCGTTTTCAGCTTGTCATCTAGCTCTAAAATTTCGCCATCCACTCGGACGCGGACAAAGCCTTGGCGCTGGAGTTTTTCAAAGAGCGCACGGAAATCGCCGTGCGCCTGCTTCACCACGGGCGCGAGCACGATAACACGAGTATTTTCCGGCAATGCCAGCAGTTCGTCCGCGATTTCAGGCGCAGTCATTTTACTCAGTGGCGCACCCGTCTTCGGATCGTGCGGCTTTCCCGCAGCAGCGTAGAGAACGCGGAGATAATCATAAATCTCCGTTACGGTCGCGATGGTGGAACGTGGATTCGGCGCGGAGGCGCGTTGCTCGATGGCTACAGCCGGTGAGAGGCCATCAATGAAATCCACATCCGGCTTGTCCAGTCGATCAAGGAACTGCCGCGCATAAGCGGAAAGACTCTGCACATAGCGACGCTGCCCCTCCGCGTAGAGAGTGTCGAAAGCCAGCGAGGATTTGCCCGATCCGCTGACGCCAGTGAGCACAACCAGTTTCCCGCGCGGAATGTCCACGTCGATGTTTTTCAGGTTGTGCATCCGCGCGCCGCGCACGCGGATTAGGCCTGGCGCGAGTTCAGTGGGCGTGGATGATTTTAGTGACATAAACGGGATGCGGAAGATGGAACATAGGGCCGGATGTTCAAGGCATCAGGACAACGATTGCGGCACGCGCTCGAAACCTTGTGCATTTCCAGTTGTTTACCTAGCGATGTCCACGCTAATCTTGTCACCGATAGCAATTAACGAGGAATCTCCTCTCTGGAACATGCCGGACGACTGGAAGCAGCCCACAGCACCTACCGCGACCGAACCGTCCTGCGACGAGGAAAACGTGCGCCTGATGATGAAGGTCCGTGACGGCGACGTGAAGGCTTTCGAGCGACTTGTCGAACTGAATCAACGTGCGGTCATCGGGACGGTGGCGCGGATGTTGAATAATCTCGACGATGCGCACGACATCGCGCAGCAGGTTTTCATCAGAGTGTGGCGTTCCGCCGCTCGCTACGAACCTTCTGCAAAATTCACAACCTGGCTCTTTACGATTACGCGCAATCTGGTCTTCAATGAAATGCGTCGTCGCACGCGGAAGCGCGAGATCTCCATCGAGGCGCAACTGGAGGAGCATCATCTCGATCATGCTGCGCCTGAGCGATCGAATCCTGACGTGCAAGTTCAGCAAGAAGAACTGGAGCGGGCCATTGATGCGGCGATTCAGAGTTTGCCGGAAAAGCAGCGCATGGCAGTGGCCTTGAGAAAATACGAAGACATGCCCTACGAGGAAATTTGTGTGGTGCTGGGCATGTCCCTCTCTGCGGTGAAAAGCCTGTTGTTCCGAGCGCGGAACGACCTCAAAGAAAAACTCGCGGCCTATCTGGACGAGGAATGATCCTTCGTTATTTCTTCATCAGTTTGCGGAAGAGCACGGCTCCCACAGCGATGAAAATCACATTCGGAACCCACATGAGAAGTTGCGGATACGACTTCGGGTCTTCATTCATGGTATTGGCGAAAATGATGAAGACGATGTAGCACGTAGCCACGATGAGGCTGAGCGCAAAGCCGACCGATGTCTCTCTCCGCTGCGCAGTAATTCCGAGTGGGATGCCAATCAGACAGAAGGTGAAGCAGGCGAGAGAAAAGCTGTAACGCATATTAGCCTCGGTTAGGGAGGCAGAAATGACTTTGGGTGTCAGGGTATTGCCCTTGCTGTCCTTGCCGCTGCGCACCTCACTCCAGAGCGTGTCTGTGTCCTTCATGCTCGCGGTAACGCGTTCGAGTTTTTCTTTCATTTCACCCAATGGAAAGGTGAAGTAAGTCACTCCGAAGTCAGGAGGGTCCAAGTTGTTAATTGGATCTATCAGGCCTTCGACCTTGGGCATTTCCACATGGCAATCGTAAAGCTTGAGAACAAAATCTGTCACTCCTGGAGTGATTACTACTTCCGCAGACTTGGCCCGCATATACTTTTTATTGAAGCCCGCATCAGTCACAAAAATCTCCAAGTTTTTCAACTTATTCCCTTCTCTCGCTTCTGTGTAGATGCGGAAACCGGGGAATCGATCGAGAATTTTTCCAGGCTGGAACAACGAAGCAGGATCTTCGAGAGCGAGATCGTAAAACAGACGTTTGATGTGTGACTTTGCATACGGCGCGAGTTTGACGTTCACAAAATAACAAACCCCGGACAACATGATCGCCAGCAGAAAAACCGGTGCGCAGATACGCTGCATAGAGCGTCCCGTCATGCGCAGCGCGGTCAATTCATTGTCAGCAGAAAGCCTCCCAAAAACGAGCAGAATGCCCGTGAGCATGGCCCAAGGAATCGTGAAAATAAGAGAATACGGGATGACATAGGCGATGAATTCCAAGGCGGCCATCAAGGGCAGGGACGAGGTGTCTCCCAACAGGCGCTCCATTTCCTTAAAGACATTTCCCAAGACCATGACGCCAGTCAGCACAATCACGCCCGTGAGCATGGAGCCGAAAACCTGTCGCCAGATGTATCGGTCAAGAATGTTGGGACGAAGGAACATGCTTTCTTGAAACTCAAATATTGGCTTTAACGAAAGATGAATTCATCGCTTCTGGAGAAACATGCAATCTGGCTCTAAGGGCAGCACTGCATCGACGATTCATCATTCGAAGCGGAGGATGATTTCCCCGTCCTTCTGCATTTGCAGTCGGTCACGGGCCATCACTTCCAGATAATCTCGATCCTTCTGGATGAGGTCGAGCTTCTGCCTCAACTGTGTGCGCTCGCCCCTCAGCGCGTCCCGGTTAACTTCCAAGACAGCAAGCTTGGCGCGCTCCGCGTCCTCCTGATGCGAAGGTGATTTATAATAGAAGAAGAGCATCGGCACGATCAGGGCGGTGAGCAGGCACAGATTGAATACTGTAGCGCGCGCCATCCACCCGCCCCCATTGGAATGGGGGTTCATATCGTAGTTAAACTCTTCCGATTTCATATTCTCAGGCAGCGAATCAAACCTTCATCCGTCCACCGTAAACAGCGTCATCACCCAGTTCCTGCTCAATGCGCAGAAGCTGGTTGTATTTCGCGATCCGGTCGGAGCGGCTAAGTGATCCGGTTTTGATCTGTCCGCAATTCGTGGCAACGGCAAGATCAGCAATGGTGGAGTCTTCCGTTTCACCGGAGCGATGGCTGAGAACTGAGGTGTAACCGTAACGATGCGCCAGTTCCACGCTGTCGAGCGTCTCGGTAAGTGTGCCAATCTGGTTCACTTTCACGAGGATGGAATTAGCCACGCCCAAGTCGATGCCCTTGCGGAGGAACTCGACATTGGTCACGAAGAGATCATCGCCGACGAGCTGCGTTTTCGCACCCATCGCATCCGTGAGTTTCTTCCAGCCCGCCCAGTCGCCTTCGGCGCAACCGTCTTCGATGGAGATGATTGGATATTTTTTCTGCAAGCCCTGATAGTAGGCCACCAGTTCCTCGGCACTGCGGACGCTCTTATCTGATTTCTTGAAGACGTATTTCTTCTTTTCCTTGTCGAAGAACTCGCTGGAGGCGACGTCCAGCGCGATGAAGATGTCTTTGCCGAGCTTGTAACCAGCTTTTTCCACCGCTTGCGAAATCACTGCCAGAGCGTCGTCCGCAGACTTCAGAGTCGGAGCAAAACCGCCCTCGTCACCCACAGCCGTGCTGAGACCGCGATCATGCAAAATTTTCTTCAAGGCATGAAACACCTCCGCGCCATAGCGCAGCGCCTCGCGGAATGTAGGCGCGCCCTTGGGCACAATCATGAATTCCTGAAAATCAATCGGCGCATCGGAGTGAGCACCACCATTGATGATGTTCATCATCGGCACCGGAAGCACTTTTGCATTTGGTCCGCCAATGTATTTATAAAGAGGCATTCCCAGCGCGGTCGCTGCGGCTTTCGCGACCGCCAAGGAGACGCCGAGGATCGCGTTCGCGCCCAGCTTTGATTTCGTCTTCGTGCCATCGAGTTTCAGCATCGCGCGATCAATCGCAACTTGCTCAGTGGCGTCGAGACCTTCGAGATGTTCGGCGATGATCTCATTGACGTTCTTGACCGCCTTGAGCGTGCCTTTGCCGAGATAGCGTTTTTTATCGCCATCACGCAGTTCCAGCGCCTCGTGCTCGCCCGTGCTGGCGCCACTGGGGACAGCCGCGCGTCCGACTGCTCCTCCTTCGAGAAGAACATCAACTTCCACCGTGGGGTTTCCGCGCGAGTCCAAAACTTCGCGCCCGACAATTGAGGCAATTAGTAAGTCATCCATGTGTAGAATGCTTAGGTAAGCTAAAATTCTCTCTGGTCAAGCGAGGGGCTTGGCAAATCCTGCATTCCCGTCCTCCTTTTCCCTTCATCGCGTATGAGCAAGCTCTGAATCAGACACCTGACTGGAAGACAGAGGTCAGAGGTCAGAGGACGGAAGTCAGACTCTCAACTCTCAACTCTCAACTTCATACCGGCACGAACAACCCTTCGGCCTCCGCAAGTTTCTTCTGATTGCCATCGAAGGTGAGGAATTCCTTGACCCCAAGATGCAAAGCCGAAGCCACATGAAGCACATCAAAGCCTCGGCATCCTTCAGCCCAAGTGTATTGTGCTGAGAGCCGCTCTGCGATGCTGGCCACATCTGCCCAATCGACTGGCACGACCACGACGGCTCCAGTCGAAATATTACTCTGGAGTTTTCCCAAGGCAGCGAACGCAGTGTTCCGATCAAATCCCTTGGCTGAATTTTTAGAATGGAGGAAAACCTGCCAGCGCGTCGCCTGCCGGAACTCGAACAACAAAGGGGAAGCCAGATGCAGAGGCTCAGGCATTCCAGCGAAATGGCTGGCGGCCCGACCCGAGTTGTCCTGTTGCCGATACATGGCGCACAAGAACGAAGTGTCAGGATAAGCAATCATCCCTCTTCACCTTCTAATTCAGCAGCCCGCATTTCCTCAACTTCTTCCATCGAGAAGACTCGATCACCCCACACTTCTTTGAGTTGGGCCATAATGTCAGGCTTCACGAGGACGCCGCCACTCTCAGCCGCTGGGATGGCGGTAAGTTGGGCGAAGGCGCGACCACGCTTGAGGATGCGAACGGTTTCCCCGTGCTCAATCCAAGAGGACACGCGCCTAAAATTGTTCCGAAGATCGGCAACGGTTGCGGTTTTCATGATACTAAAAATCTATCACAGTTTACAACAAAGTCAACGCTCGAGTTCATCTCAACCCAAACCGATTTCCCGTGCCATGACGACATCGCATGCAATTTGCGATTTCAGTTGATCCAAGTCAGCGAACTTTTGCTCTGGCCGGAGCATTTTGATGAACGCGACTTCCATCTCGCTGCCATAGAGATCGCCATCGAAATCTAGCAAGTGAACTTCGAGCGACCGTTCTGTGGCTCCATCTGAGACGGTCGGACGAAGTCCGAGATTCGCCACGCCTTTCATGATCGGATGCGGCGAGCCGGTCGTTTGCACGGACACCACATAGACTCCGTTCGGAGGAAGTTCTTCATTTTCGACAGCGAGATTCGCCGTAGGAAAACCGATCTGTCGTCCGAGTTGTTTGCCATGCACCACTTTGCCGAGCACCGTATATTCGCGACCGAGGAGCTGTCTGGCTCTGGCAAAATCCCCCACCCTGACGGCCTCGCGGATAAGCGTGCTGCTGACTACTTCACCATCCACTTGCACCGCCGGCACGCCATAGACTCCGAAGCCATGACTTTCGCCGAGTTCCATTAGCTTGTGAATGTTTCCCTCGCGATTCATCCCGAAAGTCCAAGTGTATCCGACCGAGACAAAGCCGAGTGGCTTACAAGAGTTGGCAAGTGCCCCGACAAAGTCCGCTGCCGATGTTTTCGCAGTGGCCTCATCAAATGGTGCGACGTAAACGCAGCCAACTCCGCATTGTTCGAGAATACGCAGCTTGTGCCGGGTCGAGCAAAGTAGGCGCGGCGCGACTTCGGGTCGTAGCACCCGCAGAGGATGCGGATCAAAGGTCATCACCACCGCGGTTCCGCCCTGCTTCGCTGCAAAATCCTGCGCGGCATGAATGACCTTTTGATGTCCCAGATGAACTCCGTCAAAGACACCTATGGCCAGCGCCACCGGGCCGGGGAGCAGGGAGAGTTCACCGATGTTGTAAAACACTTTCAAGGAGGAAGGCGGAAGGGTGGAAAGGAAAGTTGGAATGATGGAATGGTGGAATGGTGGAATACTGGAATACTGGAATACTGGAATACTGGAATACTGGAATACTGGAATACTGGAATACTGGAATACTGGAATACTGGAAGCATTGGATTCAAGCATCATTCGTAACTATTCAGGTCATATGGAAAAGACACTATTGTTCCGCCCTTTCAGGGCTGCCTTGTGTTGGATTCTGACCCAGGGCGGCACTCGTTCCCCTTCGACTGGACCTGCTTCGTTTATGTGGACACGAAAAATAGGGTTATACAACCCAAGCAACATGAACATGACCGACGAACAAAAGACCAAGACCAAAGCCACACGCCGTCACTATGATGAGCAGTTCAAGCGCGACGCCGTCGC
>JBBRNC010000027.1:0-49204 GCA_038230495.1 Verrucomicrobiales bacterium | reverse complement strand
CTTCATTGCGAATTCGATTTTCTCGTTCATTTTTTGGGTTTCTTTCCATGGCATGGTCGAGAATCTTCAGCGATTCTCGACCTGCAAGGTGTTACCCATGTATTGAACCTATTGTGTTACCCATGTTCTGAACCTGGACCGGGTGCGGGGATCTTGCCGTGTAGAGGAATGCTCGGTGCAGAGCAATTGCCGAAAGAATCGAAAAAGGGATCAAGAATTTTCTGCTCTTTGTGGTCTCTGGCGGACATTCTTTTGGGGGGCGCTCTTTTCGGCTATTCATGGGATGCGGGAAGATCGCCGCTGTCGCGGAGGTTGTTTCGGTCGGCGGTTGCCCTGCGGCTGACTCAGGGCCGAGTGGGGAAACGCGCCGTTCCTTGATCCTCCTGAGTAACACAGCCCGTCTCGGCTGTGTGTGTTGCGGTGCGTCTCGCCCCGCAAGGCTTCATGAAACCCCTTCGTGGGGCGAGACGCCCTCGACACACGCAGGCCAGAGGCCCACGTTACTCCCGGTCCCACACCAGCGTCCACGCGGCGTTCTTTGCTAAAAAGGAAAATTGAACCACTAATTTTCACGAATAAACACAACCGAGCACAGCGAGATAGACAGCCGCAAGCTGCCCGAAGGGTGAGCAAAGCGAATCAAATGATGAGTGGGTTGTGGGAAAGCTGGGGTTCACCTTCTGGGTGAAGCTAACGATCATCATAAGTCTTTGATTATTTGATTCGCTTTGCTCACCCTACGGGCAGCTTGGGGCTGTCTGTCTCGCATAGCTCGGCTGTGTTCATCCGTGTCCATTCGTGGTTCTCATTCCCGGATTTAGGTTGATATGAGGTGCAGCGGGCTGAACGGGTTCGATAAACTCACCGCAAGTGCCCACGCTCCGGTCGGACGGCGATCAGCTATATGCCATCAGCTATCAACTGAGGTTTCTAGGTTGATGCCTCTGGCATCTGGCTTCTGGAAATTGGGCTTCGCTTATATGATGAAGCGGACAGGCTGCGAAGCCGCGCAGCGAATGTCCGCGCTCCTTTCCTTTCAGCTTCTTTTTTGGGCTTCGCCTAGGTTTGATGAGCCGCGACGAGACTCGCGGGCTGCGTTGTCATCGAACTGTAAGACTCGATTTGGATGGACTCGTAAGAGGCGATGAGGCAGTGGTCGAAATCAGCTAGCACTTTGTCGAGCCAGGATGCTTTTAACTTGGAAGTTTCCTGACGGAGTTCAAATAACGCGGCTTCCAATTTGATGAAGCCATGGGTCGCGGCATCGCGATGAAGTTCCTCGATGCGGTCACGATTGGCGGACGCGCCGGATGCTCTGACGGAATCGAATAGCTCACCTAATGATCGGGGCATGGATGCGGCCCAGTCGGAAAACTCCAGCAATTTTATTTCAGCGCCGCCATCCACGGACTCTAAGAATCGCGCCATGTCGAGCAGGCGCAGCGGCGGGCCGTCGGTCCAGCAATGACCGCGGATGATGACTTGCTGCAAGGCATCATGGAGGGTGTTGGCATCATATGGTTTCGCGATGAAACCTTGCATGCCGATGGCGCGGCATAGGGCGCGACGCTCGGGGTAATTATCCGCAGTGACGGCGATGATGCTGGGGTGTCTTTGGCCTGCGGGCCAGCCTTGGATGAGTTGATCAGCGGCAGCAACGCCTCCGAGCAGTGGCATCTGCAAATCCATGAGGATGATGTCGCACTCTTCGCGCTGCGCGAGGTCGAGGGCTTCGTGACCATTGGAGGCGAAGATGGACTCACCGCCGAGGAACCGGATGATGTTAGACATCAGCTTTTGATGAGCGCTGTAGTCGTCAACGATGAGGAACCGGACGGGCATGAAGGCGGGAGTGTCTCATTTTTCTTCATTCATGCAAGGGGGCAAAAATTCATGGGGTATGGCGGCCAAGATGATGTAGGGATCTCAGCAAAACGGGGCGTGACGCCCTTGTGCCAAGCGGGACGCATGGCACGGCGGCCAAGATGGCCGCCCTACCCCACCCGAACAATTACATACCCCACTGAATGCCTATCCCCCTGAATAATCGGCGGTTCAAATCTCAATGGCCAGATTGGTGCGGCATGAGTATCAATGCGATTGTCTTTTTGAATATTGAATCTTCCTTGAACCTCAAGTTTGATGATTAAACCTTTGTCCAATATGCTCTCAGGCCAACCCCTGCAAGCCCGACGCATCTCGGCAGCGCTGGCGGGTCATGCCATTGGTTCGGAAATTCAGGTGCATGAAGAAATCGCGTCCACGAGCGATCATGTGCGGGAACTGGGCTTTGCGGGTTGGCCGCATGGGGTTGTTGTTTTTGCGGAGGCGCAAAGCGCGGGGCGCGGTCGGCGGGAGAACCGCTGGTGCTCGGAACCGGGCAAAGATTTGCTGTTCTCGATTCTATTAAAACCTGAAGTTGCGATTGAGCATTGGGCGAGACTGGCGACACTTGCAGCGTGGGGAATCTCTCGCGCTATCGAGGAATCATTGGCGCTTCATCCGCTAATCAAATGGCCCAATGATCTGATCCTGCGGGATCGGAAATTCTGCGGCATCCTTGCGGAAACTCATGTCGGCGCGGCAGGTTCGTTCATCGTGCTGGGCGTGGGCTTGAATGTGAACACTGCGGCATTCCCGCCCGAGCTGCAGGAGATTGCCACTTCGTTGCGCAATGAATGCGGCGGCAAAATTCTCGACCGCACGCTGCTGGCCATCTCTCTGCTACAACATCTGGAGCGAGCACTAAAGAAATGGCAGCGCGGGTTTCCAGAGGTCATTGCTGAGGTGCAAAGGCGTAGCTGGCTGATGGGTAAACGCATTCGCGCGCAGCATCATGGCGTGATGACCGAGGGCGTGGTCGCGGGCCTTAATGAAGAAGGCTGGCTGATCGTGAAGCTCGATGATGGCACGGTGGCTACACTTGGAAGCGCGGAGCAAGTGCGGGTGGTTTGAGGGGGGGGGCTGAAAAAGCTGAAAGTTGAAAGCTGAAAGTTGAAAGTTGAAAGTTGAAAGCTGAAAGTTGAAAGCTGAAAGTTGAAAGTTGATTACTAATGGGAGGGAGCGTGGGCATTTTGCTCGCACTCCTCATCGTGCATCGAAGGTAGAACCACTTTGAAAGTCGTGACACGTTTGACGATTTTCAAAATCGTCCTACAGCTTTTTCTCACTGACAAGGTGGTCGTGCTCGTAAACGCACTCCCGATAGGGCTTGCCATCTGAGGTCCATTCTTTGCAGAGGCCGTGGTGTTCGCCATTGAAATACTCGATCTCTGAGAGCGGTTTACCATCGGGAAACCATTCTTTGATGGTGCCATGAAGTTTGCCGTCCTTTATAGGATACTCGGATTTGATCGCACCGTTCTTGTGATGATCGCGGGCGATACCAGTGAAAGCCTGCTTGGTATCGGGATCAATTAAGATGCCGTTATCGTATCCGAGCTTGGTATAACTCACTTCCTTGGGGTTGCCCCAAGAGGTGGTCAGCAAGGCAAAGAAACAGAACGCAACGTAACGGATGCGGAGTCGAGGCATCGTGTATCATCGCTCGCGATTCTGCGCGCGCAACGCGATCCATGGAATTGTATTGGAGCACGAAGGTGGGCAGGCTACTGAACGGGCGAGACGCCCGCGCTCCCTTAAAAGCGAGAACTGATCAAAGCCGATGGCGCACCGATTGCTCAAGACGCTGCACGCCACGGCGAATGCGGGCCTTCACGGTGCCGAGTGGCTCGTGGAGACGTTCGGCGATTTCGCTCTGGGTCAATCCGCCGAAATAGGCGAGTTGAATGGCCTCGCGTTGATCGGGCGTGAGATCGAGCACGGCGTTCTGCACGACGCTCTCTCTCTCGCTGGAGATGACGAGATCGCTGGTGTCGTCCACGAATTCTGGCTGCACCACGCGGCTCTCTTGCTCAAAGCCGTCGTTCAATTTGCTGCGACGCTGCTTGGAGCGGATGCGGTCGATGGCGCGGTTGCGGGCCATGGTGGTGATCCAGGTCAAGGGCTTGCCTTTGGCGGGTTCATAGACGTGGGCTTTCTGCCAAATTTGCACGAGGACTTCCTGCATGATGTCCTCGGTGTCCTGATGATCGTTGAGAACGCGATAGATGGTGGCGTAGAGCAGGCCGCTGAACTTGCGGTAAAGCTCTTGGAATGCAGCAACGTCACGCTGGCCAACTCGTTGGAGCATGGCGATGTCTGCGGTGTGGTCTTGTTCAGGTCCAGCGTTTACGGTTGCACTGGGGCGAACTTTCGGGGCGGTGGTCTGTAGTGTTTTCACAAATGCATATTGGGCAGATGTCGCGATATTGTCTAGTCTTATTTTTTGTCGTCTATTTCTTGTCTATGTTTATTGGCGGAAATTCAGGGATTTTTAGCTGTTGAGCGATCCTCAATGGACGGCGCATGGCCTCGGTAATCCGGGAGGCTTCATCGGATGGGCGCAAATCTTTGCAATTGGGATGAGCTTCCGGCGCGGCGATCAGGCCCAAGGCGTGGAGCACATGGGCGGTGCTGTGCTTGTAGGCGGATGCGCTCATTTTTTCATCGAGCCGAAAGACGATGTCCTCGAAGGACTGGATGGCCTCGAAGAGTTTGTAAACCCGGGTATCGAATCGGCCCGCGTTATTCGCGAGCCACATTGACCGGGCGGCGCAGATGAGCGGGCAGGCACTGACTCCAGCGCCGATGAGCAAGGGCAGCCCGAGCCGGATGGCCGTGGCGATGCCGTAATCGTCGCCACTGTGCGGCGAGAAATCGAGTTTCAACGCTTTGCCCATAGCCGCCCAATAGAGGAAATGCGGCTCGTCCAGAGTGGAGACTTTGCCGCCGATGAACTTCGGATGCCGGGCTAGTTCATGCAACAACCACGGTTCATAAGGCGTGGCCCAAGGCACAAAGGCCGGCTCCAAGGCGTGAACGATACCGGGAACGGTGAGATGCTCCGCGATCTGGAAATACGCATCGCGGCGGCGTTGCGGGTCGGGCATATTGAGTGTGCGCGAGGTCATGAGCATGGCCTCGCAATTATCGTGTGCCTGCACCGCATCGAGCATCGGGAGATAGCGCTCGGCCTTGAACTCGGTCGCGCCAGCATCCGGCCCGGTCACGCCCGCGATGAATCTTTGATCAGGGAAAGCCTCGCGAAAACGACGCAGCACTTCGCGATATTCTTCGAGCGAGAGATCGAAGATGTAACCCGTGTCGGCATTGAGCACGAACACGATCTCGACTCCGTAATGAGCCGCGCATCGCTGCATCCACGCGATGCTGCGGACAAAGCCGTCCCAGTCGGGTTTGCGATCTGCAAAGGGAAGTAATGCGGCCACGCAGAGTCGCGCCTTAGTCGTATGATCCACCAACGACTCCTCGCTGGTCCAGGCCCATATTGTATCGCGCCAGGTCGTGTCCGGTTTGAGGTCGTCGGGATTGCTAATGAGAGCGTCTGAAGAGGGATGCATGAGCAATGGTGTGTCTGCGCGGCATTGAGTCAACCGCGACCGTGATGGCTCGAATCGGGATTGTGCTGATTTGCCGAACTTGTGCGGATCGAAGCCGCGAAATCCTGCTTGCGTAAAATGTCACACAATGTCACTTGACGCACTCACACCCTAACCATCTCACCATGCTCAGCCGATTCTTCAAAAAAGACGAAGCCTTCTACGATCTGCTCGAAGCCAGCGCTTCTGAGTCTCGCCAATGCGCCCTCCTGCTCAAGGATGTAATCGCCCATCTCGGCGGCGACGCCAGTGCGCAACTGGAGTCGATCCGGCAGAGTCGCCGTAAGCATAAAAAGCTTACACAAGAGATAGCGGAAAAACTCTGTCGCACTTTCGTCACGCCGCTGGATCGCGAGGACATCGAGGGCCTCAGTAGTGCCTTACACAAGGTGCCGAAGACCGTGGAGAAAATCGCGGAACGTCTCGTGGTCTGTCCGGTGAAAGTTGCCAACGACATCGTCGCCAAACAAATCTCGCTACTCGATCAGGGAACCGTTGAAGTGGTCGGCATGGTCGGAAGTCTGAGAAAGAAATCCGGGATCGAGGCCATCCAGGACATGCAGGATCGCTTGCAACACATCGAAGGTGATGGTGACAAGTTGATGATGGATCTTCTGCGCGAGCTTTACAACGGGAAGGTCGAGGCCATTGAAGTCATCATCTTAAAAGACCTCTACGAATTGCTGGAGCGCGCGATCGACCGCTGTCGTGACGCGGGCAATGTCGTCTTCCAGATGGTGCTGAAATACTCCTGACCGCCATGCTCACGCTGTTCTTCTGCGTTCTTCTCGCGGCGCTGGCATTCGAGTTCATCAACGGATTCCACGATACCGCCAATGCCATCGCCACGGTGGTCTCCACCAAGGTGCTCACGCCTCGGGCCGCGATCATGCTCGCAGCGATCACGAATCTCTTCGGCGCATTAATGGGCACTGCCGTGGCCAAGACTATCGGTCAGGACTATATTGATGTGAATGTGATCACGCCCGTCACCGTGCTTGCGGGGCTCATCGCTGGGATCATCTGGAATTTAGTGACTTGGTGGTGGGGTCTGCCATCTAGTTCCAGCCATGCGCTGATTGGTGGATTGTGCGGCGCGGCAGTGGCCTCCACTGCGAAGGGTTGGGACGTGCTCAAATGGAGCACGGGATTGTGGCCGAAACTGGTCAAATACATGATCATCTCCCCGCTCGTTGGTTTTGCTATAGGCATGCTGCTGATGTATGCCTTGTATGCCATCTTTGCAAAGTCCGCGCCTTCTCATGTGAACCGGATTTTTGGTCGGCTTCAGATTGTCAGTGCGGCCTTCATGGGCTACAGCCACGGCACGAACGACGCCCAGAAGACTATGGGCATCATCGCGCTCACGATGCTAACGGCTACCAAGGGTGGCGCGTTCGATCATCTGCCGGATTGGCTCGGATTTTTACACCTTCATCTGGACAAAAAAGGACAACTCCCCATACCAGACTGGGTTGTCGTGATTTGTGCGCTGACCATGTTCGCAGGCACCGCCGTGGGAGGCTGGCGCATCATCCGCACCATGGGACACAAGATGGTAAAGCTCATGCCCGTGCATGGCTTTGCCGCAGAGACCTCCGCTGGACTGGTCATCAACCTTGCAAGCTGGAACGGCATCCCGCTCTCTACGACGCATGTTATTTCCGCGAGTATTATGGGCGTGGGCGCGACCCGACGCCTCAGCGCCGTGAAGTGGGGCGTAGTAAACCGCATTGTCTGGGCGTGGATTTTCACCTTGCCCGTGACTGGTCTTCTGGGTTTCTGGTTGCTCAAGCTTCTTCGGCTGGCTGGTATCTCATAAATATTTTCAGAGGCTTGAATATGGTGGAGCCGACATCGTCGAATGTTGTGCAATCCAAAAACCACCATGAAAAAAACCCTCTCATTTCTCGCACTCATCGGAACCTTGGCCATGCTGCCAATCAGCACTGCCAATGCCAATCACGATGGCCGACTTGTCGGCTACACACAATGCGGCAAGCCCATCTACGCCACCCATGAAATCGTCGGACGCGACCACTGTGGCCGGAACATCTGGAAATGGATCTCGCATTATCCCAGTTCCTGCCATTGCCGCGAACAGCGTCGCGATGACGATCATTGCAGTTCATCCCGCCAATACTATGAAGCGCCGCGTCGCGAGAGCAGTTGGAGTTTCTTCTTCAGGCTTTGACAGCCGCTGCCAGACAGAGCAGTGCCCAACAAAAAAGGCTTCCTTCACGGGAAGCCTTTTTTAGTAAAGTATATGCAGACGCAAGCTTAGCTCACGAGATCAGCTGTCTCTGTCACCTGCCTCTCGGCGGGCTTGTTCATGGAGAAACGGAAACGAATCTTGCCGCGCTTAGCAGTGGCGCGGGCCTTGCGGGCGGAACGCTGCTTTGGTGTTTCAAACGAGCGCAGGCGGCGCACTTCTTCGAGGATACCCTCCATCTCCAGTTTGGTCTTCAGACGCTTAAGCGCGCGATCCACAGGTTCACCTTTTTTGACTTGGATTTCGGGCATGGAATAGCTTGGGGTAGGGTTCGAGTTTGATTAAAAAATGGGTTGCAAGAATAGTTCCACCCGTCCAGTGGTCAACAGGAAATTTTTTTCCTGTTTTAATTTGCTGATGATGCTAATGATCGAGCTCCACCAAATGAAAACCTCACTTCAAATTCTCGCCCTTCTCTTCATGACCGCAGTCATGGCCGCCGCCCCTGCTAAAATCACCGGGGTCGATGACGCCCTCACCAAGGCCAAAGAAGGCAAGAAGATGCTCTTTTTGCAATATGGCCGGGAAAACTGCGGCAACTGCCAAGCATTGAAAGCCATGATCAAATCGGGCAAGGTCGCCATTCCTTCCACCAAATTTGTCTATGCCGATGTGAACTGCGACGATCCAAAGTCCAGTAAAGCTTTCTCCTCCAAGTTCAATGTCAAGGGTAATACTCTGCCCTTTGTCGTCATCGCATCAGCGGACGGCAAGCAGCTGGCCTCACGCAGTGGTTACGGTTCAGAAGCAGATTACAAGAAGCTCATCCGAGACGCTGAAATGGCGGCGAAGAAGTAAAATTCGGAACGGTGGGCCGAAAGAATTGAAAGATTCAAAACTGGTGTTCTGATCAAACCTTTTTTGCACACTTTCGTTCTTTTCGGCCATTCATTCTTATACAAGACCTCGCTCTGAGAGCCGGCACCCCACAGGGCATAGATCAAATCTGTCTAGGCATCAATTCGTCCGCAAAACGTTTCTCGATCAATTTCGGCGTCACGAAGCCAATCAGCCGTCCTTCTTCCCAGTCGATGGCCGACCATGAATCCCAAGGCAGCTCAATCAGCGC
The DNA here is from genome assembly GCA_038230495.1 of Verrucomicrobiales bacterium. Lineage (GTDB taxonomy): Bacteria > Verrucomicrobiota > Verrucomicrobiia > Verrucomicrobiales > Verrucomicrobiaceae > VFKE01. The sequence goes on along the minus strand of JBBRNC010000027.1, from coordinate 40,362 downwards.
AGCCGCACAAGTGGGCATATCTTCCACCTCGCCGCGTTTGAGTAATCGATCAGCGAAAGCACTGATGCCCGGATTGTGAGCGAAAACCATGATGTGACTCCAGCGATCGTCCAGCTCGCGAGCGAACCGCAAGAGCGTCTTGGGTTCAGCCAGATATAGACAGCGATCCACTATTGTATGGCCCGCGTCCAGTTCAGGCTCCATCAAGGCGGCCGTTTCTCTGGCTCGATTCGCCGTGCTGGAAATAAGTCGATCCGGCTTGGCCAGTAAAGCTGGGGTGCCGTTGGAACCAAAATAGGTCTTAGAAAGAAATCTCCCCACTATGGGGGCCGTGCGAATCCCCCGCTCGTTGAGCGGACGGTCGTGGTCGTTGAGCATGGTATCGTCCCAACTGGACTTGGCATGCCGAATGAGAGTGAGATACTTCATGCCCTTCGGAGACAATAATTAGTTAATATATACTAATTAACTTTTGGGGTCAACTGCAATTACAAGAATCAGAACGATTCTTTAGCATGGCAAAACTATGAGGTCGCCCTAATTAATATCATATTTGCGTTGCAATAGCTAAAATTATTGGACATTTGATAGGATATTTGCTTAAATAGCGGCCGTGATGCACATAAAATCGACCTCTGGCCCGAAGAGCACCCCTTGGTGGTTGTGGTTGAATATTCTGAGTTTAGATGCCCCAATCGTGGCCGTGCTCTGGCAAGAAGCTCTGGCGCGCTGCTATCATGTGAAACTCATTCCCGGATGTCAGGTGGCGCTGGGCCTCGCCGTCTGGCTGATTTATGTGGTGGATCGCACACTCGATGGCATGGCGAAGACTGAGACTCATCAACTGAGCGCCCGTCACGCCTTTTACCGCAGGCACAGAAAGCTTTTCGCGTGGCTGATCATTCCTATCACCACTGCCGTGCTGGTTTGGGTCGCCCTGACCGAAGTGCCCTCAGGCATGTTGTGGCATTGTTCACTGCTGGCATTTTTCGTGGGCCTATATTTGTTGCATTATGCGGCCAGACACCATCGCATCGTATTCATCATCGGGAACATCTTACTCTGTATCGTCGGCATTGGAGTCATTTCGATTCTCCCGATCTTATCTTCCCAGAAATATCTTTACGGCGGCATGTTGATAACGCTGTCTGTGCTGACCTTATTCATGAAAGGCGCTGGCAAATCCCAGCTAATCCCCAAGGAATTGGCCTGCGGCTATCTCTTTGCTGTGGGCTGTTCATTGGGAGTTAATTTCTACACCCGTTATAATTGTGCAGGTCCGTTCTCGCCGGAGACACTCATGTTGGGAATGCTTTTTGCGCTGAACTGCACCGGCATTTCCTGTTACGAACGCAAATCAGATCAATTGTTTGATGCCAATGCCATCTCCCAAACTTGGCCCGGCATTGTGCGAGTCTATCCAATTCTGCTACTGACTCTGGCAGTGTTTTCAAGTTGGATGCTTCGTCGGCACTTGCAGTTGGAAATGATCCATTTTGCATTCGCCATTCTTCTGGGCACTCTGCTCCTCGCCGCGCTACATCTGTTTGCCAGACGGCTCCGCCCTGATCTTTCCCATGTGCTGGCGGATGCGGCAGTCGTGCTGCCGATCATCATCGTGATGGCTATCAATTGATGGGGATTTGAAGAGGTAAGGAGTAGGAGAAAGGCGAAAGTTGGCGATCTCTGGAGTGCTGGAGCTTGCTCCAGCTTTTCTCTGTCAGCGAGCTTGCTCGCGGCCCTGACAATAAACAGCAACTTCGATATCTTCTCCTGAACGGATGGCGATGGCGGCGTCCAATCCCGCCAGCAAGCTGGTTAACCGAGAGCGGCAGCAAGCTGGCGCACTCCAGAGAGCAGGCAAGGGGTAAGTTTCCCGTTTCCTGTTTTTCGCTATCAACTCAGTTCACCTGAGCGCGGCTCCATTTGGCGGCTTTGATGCTGACATCAGTGCTGAAGACTCGGAAGTTGATTTTTTTGGCCACCAGTGTGCCCTGAAGTGCGCTCAAATCCTTGGCATAACCTGGGTTACTCGCATTGGTCAGATCACCGGCTGATTTGAAGAGTCCGTCCAGCCCGAGATCGGTTCTAGGTGATCCGCTTTTGAGCCGGAAAAGATAATTACTAAAAGAAGGTTCGTCCACTGCCACCATGGTGACCATGACCACGGGTGGGAGTTGATTCTTGGAATTGATGGCGGGATCGGAATTGGATGCGGTGGAATCGTAGGAGTAGGTCGATGCCAGTTTGGTGCCAGTGCTATCTTCGCCGGGTGCTAACTTAGGCAGTATGACTAAGACAAGAACATTTTCTGCCACTACTCGCGCGGGCCTAGGTGAGGTGGCCAGAACGTCGGTGAACCAGGTGGTTGCGTTATAGGCACTGTTTCCAGAAGTGTATTTATAGAGTGGCATCGTCTCCGACGGCCCCATTAGTTCCATTAACCGGAAGCGACTGCGAAAGGGCGTCATGGCAGTAGTGATGAAGGGTGGACGTAACAGGCTGTCATCGGAATACTCGATGAAGTAACCCCATGTGTTCAGGAGGTTGGACAGCCCCTGATAATTGGCGTCGCTAACAAAGCCGAGCGGTGCGACAAAGAATATGGAGTGGGAGGGGGCTATGGCGGATCCGGTGAGTGTCTGGGCATTGCCGCTGACAAAGCGCAACTCGGATTGTCTCTGGTATTTAGTTGGGGCCGTCGGGCTGTCGTAATCCCAGTAAGTGTTAAGCGTGGCCTGACTGAGTTTGCGCGTGATGGTCTCGAATCCTTCACGGGAATTGCGGAACTGTTCGATCTTAGTCGTGGTATAACTCCAAGTCCGCTGCACCGCTCCCGTCATGGAAAGGAGCATCAACATGAGCATGACGAGTATGGTCATTGAGACCATGATCTCAATGAGCGTAAATGCCCGGCGGCTATGATAGAAAGCGATTGGTTTCATTGGTTACGGCTTACCAGAGTTGAATAGATACTATTTTGCACCACTTTGGTTTTGGAGGGGTCAGATAGAAATGCGCCGTTCCACAAATTGCGTGACGGAGAGGCGCTGTCGTTAGCAGCACCAGTCTCTGGTGCCAACGGCTGATTGCTCGGGTTGTTGGCGATTTGAATGATGACAGTGGCGATCTTGTCACTGTTCTCGGTTTCTCCGGTGGGGCCGCGACTAGGCAAATCTGATTTGGGTGTGACCCGTGTCCTAACCCAGTAAACGATTTTCAGCTTCTCATCGCCAACAGGTGATCCCGGAGTGGCGGGCACTATCTCCGACCCCTGATCGTCAAAGTAGCGGTCGGCCTTGTTAAAAGTAAAGTTCGCTGGCGAAGCGGCGGGTGGGTCGGTGGCTGTGTTAGTGGGCGAGACCAGCACAAGAAAATCCGTCTGCTGGGCTTGGCTAAGTAATTGCTGAGCTATCTGCCCGCCAACCGAAGTGCTCATGGCCTGGCGGAATGTGTTCATGCCCGAAGGGAAAAAACCAACGACGACAATCACAGCCGACGCGACTATGCCAATGGCCAGCGTGACTTCCACGAGGCTGAATCCTGGAATAATATACCGCGCCCGCTTAGAGCGAGGGGCGGAATGTCTTGACGTGTCCATTGGTGGGTTCGATTTGAAGGGTGAAAAAGTTAGCCGGCGGGTTGGCTTGGGCATCCTTGTCAGTGAGATTATGCAAGGTCAAAAACCATAGCTTAGTTGTGTCGAGATTGGTCGATCCATCGGCATTGAAACGAAAGGAGACGGAGTCATAAATTTTACCCATCGTGGACACAGACACAGTCTGACTTCCAGATGATGTCAGTGTGGGCACAGTAGGACTGGCCGCAGCCGATCCGATCAGCGTCGAAAGTGGGGCGCCGGAATCGAAACACATCGCGGATGACAGACGCACCATATTAGCCATGGGGGTCGCAGTGCCAGAATCAGTAATATCAAACAATTGAATGGCGCGATACCGCCCGCTGGTCGGGACGCTCTTATCTTCCCCCGGTTGTTCAGGATCGCCGTAACGATATATCCGCACCTCCACCGCGCGATTCTTAGTCAGCGCTGTCTGGCGGGCCAGCGTGAACTGGTCGATCACTAACTGCGCGCTCTGCGTCAATTTGGAGCCGCGCAAGATCGAATTGACCGATGGCACAGACACTGCGGCGATCAACGCAATCAGCGTGATCACCACCAGCATCTCGATTAACGTGAAGCCACGATTCAAGACGCCCGCCTTAGGTCTTAAAAGCCCTTTGGTCGGTAGTTCGTTACTGCTTTGGCAATGAATTAACATGGGTGATATACTGAATGTATATCGTATTTACGAAAATCCAGCAATACCAAATCACGATCATTTTTCTTTTTTTTGCCATTTTAAAATCTATTTTTTTCACTAAAAACAACAAGACGACTCGACGCGTGCAGCATTGGCGGTTGCAACATGCGCCAAATGGATTATGGTAATTATAATCCAACCACCTATAACATGCCCGCTGTAAAAATCGAAAAAATCACGTATGACGGCCCCTATATGCTCGTCAAGACAAACGGGAGACGATATCGCATTCGCATCGAACAGGTTTCCGCGCGGCTCGGGCGGGCTGAACAAAAGCAGCGCGAATCCATCCGTTTTTCTCCTGAAGGCTTTACCGTAAGGTGGCCTCTGCTCGACTTGGAAATGTCCGTTGCCAGCCTGATGCAGATGGCCCAACTGGTATGGTAAGAACGCCGCGCGAACTGCGGTTAATCATGACGAAGTTGGATAAAGCCTCAACAAAATGCTGCGGCCAAATTCCTGCATCATGGTTTCCATTTCTTCGCTCACAGTCGTGACGCCGACATTGATGTGTGAGGCCCGCTTCCACACAGCGTCCGTGGCATGCGCCTGCGATTCCACAAGCTCGTGAATCTCTCGCTGCCAGTGTTCCGGGCGCGGATCGCGTCTCCATGCGCCACGACCGCGACCAAAGTGCGCTACAGCCAGATAGCTCAGCAGCGCCAGCTTGACCTGTTCTCTAAAATGCTCGCATGACCAGTGCAGCTTGTTGTCTTCGCCGCGCACCAGATTGTAAGTCTTGATCAGTGCATAGGCGCTCAATCCCCCGCCGATTCCGCCCAGCAAGGCACCGCCGCCGAAAGTGAGACCGCCCGCTTTCAAGTCCACCACCAGCCCCGCAAGCGCACCGGACGCGATGCCGCTCAAGGCGCCCCACACTGCGGCCTCCACTTGCTGCGGCTCCGCAAAATCACGACGCGCAGCCTTGAGCATCTCCCCTTCTTCATCGCGACCCTCCAGACCATGAAGTTCGATCAGCTTGTTCATCGCCTGCTCGGCCCGGCCTGCGAGCGACTCGCTGAGCTTCTGCCGCGCCTCACTCCATTCGGTGTCGAGCGATGAGCGATTGAAGCCGATCTTTTGCAACAACGATTCCTTTTTGACTGCGACGCCATCCAGCGCATTTGCGGTCAGTTGATGGGCCAGAATGCGCATCGAATCTATAAATACTTCTTCATTACGACGCGCCCAGGCTTTGTTCAGCCGATCAAACGCGATGCCTTTCGGCTCCGGCAACACGCGTGCAATTTTTTCCATCAATTCTCCCTCCTGCACCCAGCACCGCGTAAAGGCATCCATGCTCAGCACCTCGCGCACAATGGGAAATCTCCCAAGGTGCTCGCGCCACACCTGCTCTTCCGCCGCCTCTTCTTCGGCAGGACGGGGCGCACCGGTTTGATTGAGTAAGGCGATCACCGGCTTGCCGAGCCAGCCGAGTATTTCCATTTCATGCCCGACAAACGTGCCGCCCGCCAAGCTTTCACTCGCATTGACAAGATAGAGCACCACATCCGCATCATCGCGCACATTTTTCAGCGCCTGCTGCGCACACCAGAGCGGGCGATTGGTGAACCGATCCCACATCTGACTGAGAAACCACACCAGCTTGCGCTCCATCCGCTGCAAGCGCGCCAGCAGTCGCGCAGAATCGCCGAAGCCCGGCGTGTCCCAAAGAATCAGCCGCCCGCCGCCGGACTCGATCAGCGTGTAGGCCTCATTAAACAAAGTCACATGCGCCGCATCGCGCACATCACCCACATCCCGACGCAACAACGTGCGGGCAAGTGTCGTCTTGCCCGTGTTCGTATGGGAAATGAGGCTCAGGGTGATGTCGGAAGGCGCGGACATGAATGCAATATCAAAGGCAATACGATTCAAAGCGCAATGCGCAAGCGACGATCATCGGATTAGTCATGTCCGAGACGACGAAGCTCCACCACCACAGGCAGCGGGAAGTTTTCGTTCGAATACAGCCGAGCAATCATGACTCGTCACCATTCGCCGAGACCTCGCGATCCATCTCCACCCGGTGCGTCCGGGCGTAGTTCCAGGCATTCGTCAGATCTTCGGCGTTCAGGGATGGATAAGCGGCCAGCAGTTCAGCGTCCGTTTTGCCCTTGCGGCGCAGGGATTCCAGCAGCCAAACCGGAATCCGGGTGCGAATGACTCTTGCTGACCCGCCACAAACATTGTCCTGAAAGTCAATGCCAGGATGCGCATCCGCCACTTCCAGCGCCACAAGCGAAAGAATACGCATCTGGTCTCCTTTAGGCAGGTCCAGCACGGCATCGCGAACGGTGTCGAAACTCACAGTCATGCGCTAGACTAGCACGTGTTAAGAAAACAGCCTGCATTTTGTATGGCATCCGATTTGCCACCGACAAAATGCCACCGCCGGTCTTCTCGTCATCCCCGGCGGAGCTGTTCACAACCATGTGACAGGCAAACCCTCCATCATGCGCTTCCACAAATCCGTGCGCGCAGTCAAACGCTGTGCAGCGTCGGAGAACCCAGCCGACCGTTTTTTCATCTCGGTGTCATCAAGTGCAAATAGAAGAGTCGCAGATGTTTTCGCCAGCAAACCCTCGACAAGCGACCGCTGCACCTCAGTCTCGGGCGTGACGGAGAGATTGAAAACCACCATCAGGCGCGATGCCGTTGGCTTCCACGCAGCAATGAACTCCGTCTCTTCGCCCACGGGAATGCTGTGACAATCAACGAGTCCAACGTCCCTCCATCGGGCGTATGCCATGCGCCGCCAGCGATCCCGCGCTGCTTCATCAATCACCAAGCCATGCACCAGCACACTGGCGGGTGCTCCGTCGCCTTCGACAGATGCGCGCAAGTTCCCCACATAATCCAACCAGTCTGAGCTGCGCAATGAGTGTGAAACCACCCGGCCCGCGCGATATTGCTCCAGCATTGCTAGCAGAATCCTCGGCACGATGACGAACAAGCCCAGTGTGGCCGCATAAAGATGAATCCACGGCAGAGCCTCGCCAGATTTCTTTGCCGGCAAATCAGTCCTGCGCCTCATATCGGGCAATTGGTCGAGAGGAATCGCGCTACCCGTGATTCGTGAAGCGGGCGCGAACAGCGCATTGAAAAATACGCGCGTGGAATTTTCATTGAGTAGTGAGCTTTCCCAAATAGCGCGATATTCCCGCGACCAGCCGTGTGCATACATGCCGCCCGTGCTGCCGATCACTAGAATAGCCGCGCCAATGTGCAGCCATGCACGGAGCTGGAAGCTTATGCGATGAAGCATGACTGGCCAGGCAAGCTCACGAAAACGAATCCCAGCCCGCGGGTCTTTTTCTGCGTGATGATTTCCCATCACGCGCACCAGAAGTTTTTCCAGCCACGGTGGAGGCGTATGATCTTGCTGGTGGCGAAGACCATGAAAGAGACTAAGCAACATGATGGCCGCGTTCCATGCGAGGATGGCGATGAGCGGCAAGGCCAGAAGATTAATTTCGCGCTCCTGACCGAGTGCCGCCAGCCACCAGCCCGCAATCAATGCGATGCCCCATCCACCCCATTTGATCCAGCCTGGGACTGCGAGTGTGATGGCCGCCTGCTCGCTTAATTTGGAATCGAGCAAGCTGGCGCGCCCGACAAGAAACTTGGCGGCGTCGGTTTCGCTGACCATGGCTTGTGAAGCCGAGCGCCTCGTCTCGGCATTCAGGATGCGACCCTCAACATCCGTCTCCTCGATAGAGCGGACGCGCAGGATTTTCAGAAAGTCACACCACTTCACTTGGATAAAAGCTCGCTGAGTTTAGTCTGCATGGCAAGCATTCCGCGTCGTCCTCATCCATGACGGAATTTCACCTCGCGCACGACGGTCTTGCCGAAGCGTTCCTGAAACTTCTGCAATAGGCGGGCTTTTTCCATGAGCAAGGTGTGGTGCATCGCCGGTTGCAGCACCCGCACGGTGAGAACGCCGCGCTTCAGACTGTCCGGCATCGTTTGCTGGGCGATGAATCCGCCCACGATTTCACGCCAGGCGGCGGCGGCATCATCCAGCCGGAGCGCGTCGTCGAGCTTCCATCCCTTGAGCACTCCGGGGATGATGGATTGCAGCGTGACGACTGGATTGTCGATCAATGGCGCGCCCATTGCCCCTCGCCAGTCGGCGACAAGCTGGTGACGGAGCCGTTGCTGTTTTGATGCGCGACGCATAAGCGGCACAAGCGTTATAGCCCGTGCGATTGACAGGCATGTTGCCCGTCATCAAACCATCTGACAACCAGCAAGATACCGCAAGGGCAACTTTACTCGCCGTCGCTGCCAATGGCTTCCACGGGGCAACCGGCCATGGCCTCATCGCAGAGACGCTGTTCCTCTGCATTTTCCGGCTGTTTATAAAGATAACTATGCCCGCCGTCATCGTCACGGGTGAAATTAGCCGGCGCGGTTTCGCGGCACAGGTCACAGTCAATGCACTGATCGTCCACGTAGAATTTGCCGGTGGCGTTTTGGGAATATTTGTTGGCGACGTCTGCCATGATGCTTAGATTTTTTTGAGTTGGGGGATAGAGATTATAGGCTGGGGCCGGGGATTCAAATGATTTCTGGGGATTTTACTGGGACTTGCAGGCATCAATGCAGCCCCTGCATCGATGCCTTCCACGAAGAAAGCACAAGCCGTGCCTCTTTTTCCGTATCACGCGGCTTGTTTCGGGCGCAAGTGAATGCAAAGTCTCTATTCGGGTGCGCCGCCATGGCCTCACTCACTTGTCATAAATCATGTCCACCTCCCCCTTCCCCACCACTAGCAACGAAGCCACTAAGCCGCTCATCTCGGTCGAGGGGCTCAATGTGCTGCACATGTTCTACACCATTGACCACGGTCTCTGGGATTCGCTTTCTTCTGAGGAACAACGCGAGGCCAAGACTCATTTCGCCACGTTGGTGCAAACGATCCGCTCGCATCCGCGCACCCAGCTTCTCACGTTCAGCATCGTCACGCCGAAGGCCGACATCGGGTTCATGCTCCTGACGCCCGATCTCCATGATGCGAACCGCTTTGAAAAGCAGCTCACGCTGGCCCTTGGCCCAGACATTTTGCAGCCCGCTTACAGTTACTATTCCATGACGGAGCTGAGCGAATACACCACCAGCGAAGAAGAATACAAAAAGCAGATCGTCGCCGAATTGCAGCAGCAGCAACAGGGGCACGAGAGCGAGATGGTGCTCAATCCGACGGACATCGAAGTCACTGATGACGTAGAACTTCGACTCAATGAATGGCGTCAGCGTATAAAAAAATACAATCAGGATCGCCTTTATCCGAACATGGCGGACTGGCCTGTGGTCTGTTTCTATCCCATGAGCAAGCGTCGCGAGGAAAAGGACAACTGGTATTCGCTCGATCAAGAAGCGCGTCGTCTCCTCATGCAAGGCCATGCGCGTATCGGGCGCCAATGGCACGGTAAAATCCGCCAACTTATCACCGGTTCTACGGGACTGGATTCTCATGAATGGGGCGTGACATTACAGGCGAACGACATCTATCACGTCAAAGGCATCATCTATGAAATGCGCTTCGACGAAGTAAGTGCGAAGTATGCGGAGTTCGGCGATTTCTACATTGGCCTCCAGCTTCCGCTTGATGAATTGCTGCGGCGCGTCTGCCTTTGATCGCGCTGCGTGAGATTTTATCACGGTTATGCCCACGATCATCACGCCAGAGACGATTACGCGCCCGGTCATTAGCCTGGATACGCCGTGGCAGGTCGTGATTCACAACGACCCGGTGAATCTCATGAGCTACGTCTCGTTCGTCATCAGGAAGATCTTCGGCTACCAAGAAAAAGAAGCCGAGCGACTCATGCTCCAAGTGCATCGTCAGGGTCGCAGCATCGTCTGGACGGGTGCGCGTGAACGGGCGGAACATTACGTCCGCGAACTCCAGTCGCATCAGCTTATGGCCACGCTGGAAAAAACAGACTGACATGCGGCTCTCCCTCCAGAAAAATCCCGCCCGCTTGCGCATCACTGAGATGGAGGAAATCCATCTCGATTTCCTTCGCCTCGCCGCCGACGACGCCAGCATGAACGACTGCCCCGGCGGGCGCGAGCGACTCTATCCGCCGCCGGTTTCACAGCGCGATCTGGAAGAGGAAGAGGAACTTGTTGAGGACTGGAAAGAATTTGTCACCTCGGAGTTGGAGATGAAATTCGCCAGTGAAGTCGGAATTTTTCTCTCGGACCTCGACGACGCCAAAGCGGTTCGGCGCAGCAGCGACAAGGAAAGTCCGAAGCAATATCGACTCGATATTCCTCTGGAGCACGGCATGGCCTGGTTCAGTTCCTTGAATCAGGCACGGCTGCTTCTCGATCTAAAATTTAAGCTTCACGAACAGCCGGACGAACTAGCTACAAGCATCGTTCAGGAGCAATCCATCGAGGACGAAGACCCCGACCGTCTGCTGGTCCTGATGCGTTACGAGTTCTATGCGTGGATTCAAGAATGGCTCGTGCGCCATGCGCTGTGAACATTCGCGACAGCGCATTTTTGTTTGCCGTCGCCCGCAGCACTGCCATGATCAGGAATGATTGCTTATCTGCGCGGACAGCTTGTGGATGCCCTGCCGGGCCAGCTCACCGTTGACGTCCACGGCGTTGGTTACAAATGCCTCGTGCCCCTCAGCACCTATGACAAGCTCGTGGGCAGCACTGGCGAAGTTCGACTCCTGACGCATCTGCACATCACGGATCACGACCACACGCTGTTCGGATTCGCCACATCAGATGAACGCGATCTCTTCAAGCTGCTCATGGATCGCGTCAGCGGCGTCGGCCCTAAGCTCTCGCTCGCCGTCCTCAGCGGCATGGCCGTAACTGATTTCAAAGACAACGTCATTCGCGGCGATGTGGCCGCACTCTCCAAAATCAGCGGGGTCGGCAAAAAAACTGCCGAGCGCATCGTGCTCGAACTCAAAGACAAGGTCGGCATCGTGGACACCTGGCAAGCCGCGAAAGGCGGGGCCAATGCCAACGACCCCTCCGCCGTAGCCCAGACCGATGCTGTGCTCGCGTTGATCGCCCTCGGCTTTAAACAAGGAGATGCGCACAAGGCCGTGCAAGATGCCGCGAAACGTTCCACCGATGGAATCTCCACTGACAAACTCATTCGCGAAGCGTTGCGTGAGTTGCGTTGATCGCGCAATCAATCTGTTTTGCCACACAAGCCCTACCGCCGATAAACGGAATCGCACGATGAACAAGTTTATTCCATTATTACTTCTGTCCTTCGCAGCCCATGCTTTTGCCGACGCTATCAAAGTCAGCTTCGCCGCTGACGGCTCTTTGCTTCGCGGGGGGAAGCCCTATTTCATCAAGGGAGCAGGAGGAGAAAATAATCTGGATGAACTCGTGAAGCGTGGTGGAAATTCCTTCCGCACCTGGACGGATAACGGTCTCGATACCTTACTCGATAAAGCGGACAAACTTGGCCTCACCGTCTGCGCAGGCATCTGGCTGGAAAAGGAGTGCAGTTGGTTCTCCTATAAAAAACCCGAACACTGCGAGCGACAACTTGAACGAGTGCGTAAAACCATCCGGCTTCATCGCGAATATCCGGCACTACTGCTTTGGGGTCTCGGAAATGAAGCCGATGGCGGTGGCAGTGACATTGAATATTGGAAACAACTTAATCGCCTTGCACAAATGGTGCACGAAGAAGATCCGGCGCATCCCACATTTACTGCCGTCGCAGGCCTGAGCGAGGAAAGAGTGTCGGGTTTGAAAAACACACCTGATTTGAAAATGATCGGCATCAACACCTACGGCGGACTTTTAAATCTGCGTGAACATCTCGCCAAAATCGGCTGGACCAAGCCCTGGGTCTTGACGGAGTTCGGGCCTCAGGGTTTCTGGGAATCACCCAAAACAAAATGGAACGCGCCTATCGAGGCAACCAGCACGCAGAAGGCGGCCATGATCCGCAAATGCTATGAAAAGGCCATCGCTCCCGGTGGCCCCTGCGCCGGTGGTTACATCTTTCTCTGGGGACAAAAACAGGAGGCCACCTCCACATGGTTCGGTGTGTTTCTAAAATCAGGCGAGACCACAGCAACAGCTGACTTGATGCAGGAATTGTGGAGCGGGAAGCCGCCCGAAAATCGCGCCCCGGTATTAAAATCAATCAAGTGCAGCGCCACCACACTCACGCCTTCTCAAGAGTTCACCGCCAAGGTTGTAGCTATTGACCCCGATGACGACGAGCTGCAAATACGTTGGGAAATTATTAATGACGCCAAACGCCACCACGAAAAGGGCGGTGAAATTCCGCCGACCCCCTTAGAGGGACTTATTCAATCCAAAGGAAAAAGCGCCGAAATCAAAGCGCCTGACAAAGCCGGATCGTATCGCGTTTTTGTTTACGTCACCGACGGCAAAGGACATGCGGCAACCGCGAATGTGCCAGTGCAGGTGAAGCCTTGAACGGAATTGGCGTTTTAATTCCCACCCAGACTTATGAAACAACTCCTCTGTATTGCCTTGGCGCTGCATGGCGCATGTATCATGGCCAACCCACCCGCGTTGGAAGCCGTCCCAGACAAACTTGTTGTGCTCACGTTTGATGACTCGGTCGCAAGCCACGCGACATTTGTGGCACCCCTGCTGAAGAAGCTTGGATTCGGCGCAACTTTTTTCATCACCGAGGGCTTCGAGTTTCTCACGGACAAGGAGCATTACATGACTTGGGAGCAGATTAAGGCACTGCACGAGCAGGGCTTCGAGATTGGAAATCACACGCGCAATCACACAGGTGTGGCCAAGCAGAAGCCAGATCAACTTCTAAGCGATGTCGAATTCATTGAGCAGCAATGTGTGAAATTTGGCATTCCGAAGCCGGTGAGCTTTTGCTATCCCGGCTACCAGACGAGCGAGGCAGCGGTGAAGTTGTTGCGTGAGCGCGGATACCTTTTCGCCCGCGCTGGTGGCGCAAAAGCGTTCGATCCTGCTGCAGACGATCCATTGACTCTGCCTCAAGCTTTCGATAGCAAACCGGACAGCACGCTCGATCAATTCAAAGCCGCAGTTGCTCAAGCCCGCAGCGGTAAGATCGCAGTGATGACCTTTCATGGTGTGCCGGACATCAAACATCCTTGGGTGAACACCGACCCCGCGAAGTTCGAGAGCTACATGCAGCATCTCAAAGACCAAGGCTGCAAAGTGATCGCGATGTGCGATCTCGCAAAGTATGTCGCACCGCGGAAGTAAGTGGCTACGCCCCCAACTCCTTCGCCCGCTGAATCGCGCGCATCATCCCGCGCGCTTTGTTGATGCACTCGTTGTATTCGTAAGTTGGTTCGGAATCCGCGACCACTCCGGCACCGGCTTGCACGAATGCCTTGCCGTCTTTCAACACGCAAGTGCGCAACGCAATGCAACTGTCCAGTGCGCCATCGAAACCAAAATAACCGACCGCGCCCGCATAGGCGCAGCGTTTGTTCTTCTCAAGGCCGTTGATGATCTCCATCGCGCGAACTTTGGGCGAACCACTCACGGTGCCCGCAGGAAATGTCGCGCGCATCACGTCGTAGGCATTGCTGTCGGACGCGAGCTTGCCTTCAACGTTAGAAACGATGTGCATGACGTGCGAATAGCGCTCCACAATCATCAGTTCGTTCACTTTCACCGTGCCGTATTCGGACACGCGACCGACATCATTGCGCGCCAGATCAACCAGCATGATGTGCTCGGCGCGCTCTTTCGGATCGGCGAGTAGTTCCTGCGCGAGCGCGTCGTCTTCCGCGACAGTCTTCCCCCTCCAGCGCGTGCCAGCGATGGGTCGGATTTCAATTTTGCCATCGAGGCATTTCACATGCACTTCCGGCGAACTGCCGACGAGCGAGAAGCCACCCGGAAACTTCAGACAGAACATGTAAGGCGACGGATTCACATGTCGCAGTGCGCGATAGAGATCGAGAGGACTGCCGACGTAGTCTGTTTCAAATCGCTGCGATGGGACGAACTGAAAAATGTCACCGGCCTTGATGAACTCCTTGCCCGCGAGAACCATGGCTTCGTATTCCGCCTGCGTAGTATTTCCACTCGGAGCGGGAGCACCAGTCGCAGCATCGGGCGCAAAAGCTTGAAGTGCTTTTACCTTCAGCGGTGCTTCGAGTTTCGCGATGACGCGCGTGATGCGTTGTTGCGCTGCCTCGTAGGCTTCGTTGAGGGAAGCAAAATCGGGTGTGAATACATTCGCAACGATGGTGAGCTTGCGATGCTTGTGATCAAATATCAGCACCGTGTCTGCGATCATGTAAACCATGTCCGGCAGGCCCAATGAGTCCGGCGGTGGCGCAGACAATGTCGGCTCAAAGTAACGCACCATGTCATAGGCGAGATAGCCCACCGCTCCACCATGAAACACCGGCAGCGGCGCAGGACCCGCCGGCTTGAAGGATGCCATAATTTTTTCCAGTTCATGCAAGGGATCGCCTTCTGCCGTGAACTTGCGATTCGTGCCGCGCTCTTCGATTTCGATTTCTTTCCCACGAGCAGTGAAGATTAATCGCGGTTCGCTGCCGAGCAGAGAATAGCGTCCAGAGTGCTGCGTCAGTTCTGCTGATTCCAAAAGGAAACTGTAACGCCCATCATCAATTTGTTGGAACGCAGAAAGCGGTGTCTCAAAGTCAGCCGCCAGTTCGATCCACACCGGCACGAGATTGCCAGATTTGGCTCGTGCTTGGAAGATGTCGAAGTCAGGCTGAAGATAGCGCGGGTTCATCGGATTGAGAAATGAGCGCAAACTTGCACCCGACGTGCGTGCAGCGCAACCATCCCCCGATGAATCATTCCGTCTTCGGCGTAGTTCCCGCTTTTGCAGCGGGCAGTAAGCCCCATGGTTCCAGCCTTGCCGTGGCCTGCTTGCGCCACTCCGATTTTTTATCAGCGGGCAAATGACTGCCGATTCGGACAATCGTATCTTCGGCAAGCGCCCGAACTTCATCCCCCACGCGAAGGCGGAGTTCCTTAGCCTTCCGAGTGCTGACAGCCAGTTCTTCATGCACGGCGCGGAGTTCTTCCGCGCTCAATTTCATGGAACGACTCAGGTGGGATTCGACGCGCTCAGCCATTTTATCCAGCGGGCCTTGATGACTCACGGGCGCGGTGACAGCCAGACGAATCCATGATCGAACCAACAACATCCCGCCGCCCAGGCCGCACGCCGCGCCAAGAAAAAATACAAAAAAGAGAAGCAGTGCTGCTTTGAATTTACTTCGCGATTGTTTAACCGGAACTTCAGATGGATTCATGGGGACATTATTTAAGGGGTTATATAAGATGAGAAAAACAAGCCTCCCGGCAGATCGGCGACCGCGCTCAATCCGGCTGCTGCATCAAATCCGCTCCACAAGGAAAATGCAGCCAATGCAACGCAACCGCCCAGCACGAATCGCGTGAACATGCTCTGTGCGAGCAACGCCAGATCATCCATGACGCTCGGACCAGTGGGGGCAATTTGCATCGTCGCCTTTGCTTCCTCGGCAATCAAGGCGGCGCGCACGGAGTGCCGCACATCAATGTCCGCCGGTGGCATAACGCGCCGGGCTTCGGCTTTAAGATGACTCCATGTTTTCCCAGAGTCTGCGCGTGGATCATTCGAGGGTGTATTCATGGCGGGCAAGGATGGTTCGGAGACGTTGACGGGCACGGAAGGCTTTGATCTTCGCTTTGGCGCGACTCCAGCCGAAATGCTCGGCGATTTCAGCCAGCGGCATTTCATTCAAATGAAGCAGGGTCAGCAGAGCGCGATCATCAGGCGGTAGATGTGAGAGGATGAACTTTGCTTCATCCGCTGCGTGACTCGCTGATTCATCAGACGACTCGTCTGCTGCGATGGAGTCCAGCGGATCACGGCCCGTTCCGTCTGATTCGGTGAGACGGGCAAAGGGAGTGCGCTGGCGCTTCCGACAAAAATCCAGACCGACTCGAACTCCGATGCGTTTCAACCAATGCATGAATGGCTTGTCAGGCTGCCATCCGCCCAGCCCTCGCCAGGCCCGGACAAAAGTCTCTTGCACCATGTCTTCCAAATCGGCACGGATCGGAGCAAAACGATAAAGCAGGGCGGTCATAGCGGACTGGTGTTTCGCGACAATTTTATCGAAGGCATCCATGTCACCCGATTGAGCCTGTTTCACCCACGACAAATCCTCATTAAGTTCGTGAGAATCGTGCCGGGGCGCGGGCTGCATGGGAAGCTGAATCTAGTCTGGAGCGATGATTAAAGAAAGGATAAGAAGCTGGAGCCTTTCAGCTCCAGCTTCCAGTGACGTTGTTATTAATTAAGCGGCGCAGCGATGGCGGCATCCACTTCTGATTCGATTTCAGTGCGGGCGGCTTCAACGCGCTTCAACTGTTCCGCTGTGAGCAGCGGTTTGATTTCACTGGCAACCTTGGCCATAAGCAAAGCGCGATCGCGTGCGGCATTTCCAATCTTGTCAGCGGCTTCTTTCGTGGCGGCGGCATCAGGACCGGAAGCAGTCACCGCGTGAAACATGGCACGACGGGCATCGCGGCCCTTTTCCATTTGAGTATGAATCTCGGAACGATGCGACTCCATCACGCTGCGAGCTTTTTGTTTCTGCTCCGCAGTAAGTGGCGTCTCGTGACGGAAGTTCAGCAAGTGGCGCATGGCAGTGCGGATCACTTCGCGGAACTTGCCGTGGCCTTGCCCTGGGTTGAAGTCTTCACCAAAAACACCAGCGACGGAGTTCTCGGCAGAGGCCTTGGCCAGCGCGGGTATGGCGGTAAAGCCTGTCACACCCAGAACAAGGGCGGATGCGATGGCAAGTGTGGACGTAATTTTCATGATGATAGTTTGGGGGTTGTTTGTTTGATTTTCTGCCTGCGGAATTTCCGCATACACAGAGAAGAATGCCGGAACGGGCCGTGCGGTTACAAAAAATGTGTTGGGGGCTGGCAGCCCGCAACACATTACCAATTGAGCACAGCCAGCTTTCAGCTACCAGATTGTCCAGCTTCACGCTTGAGAAAAATGGCGGGGGTCTTTTGATGATAGCAGTGCATGTAATTCACTTGCGAAGGCGTGGTGAACCATGAATACTTATCAGCATGGCGACTGTGAACTCTGGGTCGAAGCCCTCAATGATCTCCGCGTGGAGCCGTGATCGCGATGTTCTTGGCGGTGAACTTGTGTTCAGCGGGACGCGCGTTCCCGTGCGCAGCCTTTTTGACCATCTAGAGGGCGGTGACTCACTCGATGATTTCCTGGAGGGATTCCCAAGCGTGACGCGCGCTCAGGCGATGGAAGTTTTGGAGGAATGCTGGCGGCGTGCCGATCATGAACATCCTGCTTGATGAGAATCTCGACTGGCGCTTGCAGCGCGAACTGCATGGGCACAGCACAGCCTCGGTGCCGCAGATTGGCTGGGCCGGGGTGAAGAATGGCGAACTGCTCCGGCGGGCCAATGAACGGTTCGATGTTCTCGTGACCATGGACAAGGGCATCTACCACCAGCAGAATCTCACAGGACTCCGACTCGTGATTATTGCTTTGAAATCCAAAAGCAACCGGCTCGCAGATACGCGCCCGCTCATGCCGGCATTGCTGAACCTGTTGCAAACGGCTAAACCCGGAGAGTTTCACGGGATACCTTGACGCGAGAAACTATTCTCGCGATCACTGGTTCCGCATACACAGTAAAGAATGCCGGACCGGGCCGTGCGGTTACAAAAATAATCTGTCACGCAATCTTGTGCTTTGAGTAGCAAGGGCAAGATGCCCTTGCTACTGACCGGCGTGCAACATTTGCCCGATCAAGTCTGGATAAACCCCAACCACGATGATAGCGACAACGAACAGCATCATGAGTATCTGCGATCCCAAGTTCAGAGATATAACAGGTGCTTCAGCTTCCGGCTTGGAATGTAGCGCGAGGATGATTTTAAAATAGTAATAAAACCCTGCGGCGGCACCGATGATCGAGATTACCAGCGAGGCATAATTTCCGTCGAGTGTTGCGGCAAAGAACACCAGAAACTTGCCCATAAATCCGGCGGTGAGCGGTAGGCCTGCGAGTGCGGCCAGCGCAAGCGTAAGCGCGAAACCAATCTTGGGCGAGGTGCGTGCCAGACCCTTGAACGAAACGATGTCTTCACTTATTCCCTGCGCGCGTCCTGCGGCAAGAACGAGGAAGCAGATGAATGTCATGGGGAGATAAGTCGCCAGATAAAATGCGACAACTTCCTCGGGCGCAAAGCCGAGTCCATGCGCATGACAGGCCAACGCCAGCAACAAATAGCCCGCATGAGAAATGCTGGAGTAGGCCAGCAGGCGTTTGAAATTCGTCTGCGCAATGGCGGCAAGGTTGCCGAAGAGAATCGTGGCGCAGGCGAGCACGAGTAGCATCTGCGTGACTTGCGGCGCAATGGCGGAATCGGTGGCGAGAAAAGTCTGCACCACTCGGGTCAGCACGATGAAGCCAGCGGCCTTGGAGCCGACGGATAGGAACGCAGTCACGGGTGTGGGCGCACCTTGATAAACATCGGGCACCCAGATTTGGAAGGGCACAGCAGCCACCTTGAAGCCGAGTCCTGCAATCAAGAGCGCGGCAGCAAAAAGCAACGGCACATTACTGCCCTGCCAGTGCGTGATTTTATCTGTGATGCCAGCGAGCGTCATCTTTCCCGTAAGTCCGTAGAGCCAAGCCATGCCATAGACAAGAAGACCGGTGCTCAGGGCGCCGAGGATAAGATACTTCACGCCGGCCTCCAGTGAACCAGCACTGCGCCGCATGAACGCGACGAGCACATAGAAACTTACCGTCACCAGTTCGAGTGAGACAAAAATCGTCACAAGATCATTGGCCGAGGCCATGACCATCATGCCCAGACAGACGAGTAGCGGCAGGCTGTAGAATTCGCCAAGGCCCGCGTCCTTCGTCTTCTCAGGATTCGCGGAGACGAACTGATTGATAACGGGCGCGTATTCGAGCGACATGACCGTCACTGCCAGTGTGCTGAGCAGCGCCAGCCCCTTGTAAAAATACGCTAGGTTGTCGAGCTGATAAAACTCGGCCATCGAGGCGGGCACCGTCGTCGTAGGGGAAATGATCAACGCGACCAGCGCAGCGACAAGCAGCGCGATCACGGCATGGGCGATGCTCTTGCGCGGCACCATGTTGAACGATTCCAGCAGCAGCAGGAAAAGGGCGGAAACGCCGAGGCTAAGTTCGATGGAAAGAGGTGACATGCTGCGGACAGTTATTTAATGTTCAATGCCGCGAGTGAATCTTGGATCAGGTTGAGCAGCGAGGCTGGATGACAGCCGATCACAAGCAGGACAGCAGCCAGCAGGAACATCGGCACCCGCTGGGCGATGACGGGATCACTCATGAACAACCCGGTCGCAGCTTCGCCGAAGAAAATTTTCCGATAGGCGCGCAGCATATAGACCGCGCTGATGATCACGCCCAGCAGGGAGAGAATGGTGGTGATGTGCAACATCGTGAATCCTTTGTCCCATGCGAAAGATTGGAAGGTGCCGAGGAAGACTAGCAATTCTCCGGCGAAGTTGGCCAGACCCGGCAGGCCGATGGAGGCGAAGGCGGCGATGCCGAAGACGACTCCGAGGAAGGGGGCATTGGCCGCGAGTCCGCCGAGCTTGTCCATCTCGAGGGTGCTCAGATGATTGCGCAGTTTGCCGCAAAGCATGAAGAGCAGGGCGATGGAAATGCCGTGGGCAAACATGAGCACCAACGCGCCATTCACTCCGAGGGCGTTTCCAGCAGCAAGTCCGAGGAAGATGTAGCCCATGTGCATGACGCTGGAGTTCGCCAGCATTTCATCGAGGCGACGCTGATGCAGCGTGACGTAACCGACGACGAGGATATTGCCCAGCAGCATGAGCAGCAGCGCGTGCTGAATCCAAGGCGTCTGCACCACTCCGGGAAAGAGCGGGAGCGCGATGCGGATAAGACCATACAGACCGAACTTTTTCAGAACTCCGGCGTGGAGCATGGCGACTGGAGTTGGCGCGCTCGCATAAGCTGGCGCGGCCCAGTCGTGGAAAGGGAACAAACTTACCAACGTGCCAAAGCCAAGCAACAAGGTGAAGAAACAGGATGTGCCCCACCATCCGGTTTTGTCGTTGCCAATAAAAGGATGGAGCGCAGCCAAATCAAAAGTCATTCCACTGTCAGGACTGCACAGCCAGACAACGCCGAGCAAGCCCGTGAGCAGCACCAAGCTTCCAGTGCCGAGATATATCGTGATCTTCCAAGCTGCAGCCTTGCGATCACCATGACCATAGAGCGCAATCATGAGGAACGTGGGAATCAGCGCCAGTTCATGGAAGGCAAAGATAAAGAAGATATCCGTGCTGAGGAATGCGCCGAGCGCACCTGCGCTGATGAGCAGCGATGCGATGTAATAAATGCGATCCTTGTCCACGATGCTCCAGATCGCAGCCGTGGTGACTAGCATGGTGAGCAAGGTCATCGCAAGACTGATGCCGTCCGCGCCGACCGCAAAATGAATCGCGGGGTTGCTTAGCACGAGATGCGAACTCTTCCAGACCATCGCCCCACCAGCAGAGGCATAACCGCCGATCAAGCCCACTGTGACGGCGAGATTTAATAGTGAAGCCGCAACCGCCGTGAACCGTGCGGGCGCGCCCAGCCAGATCGCGAGTGCCGCGATGATGGGGAGCAAGATGATGATTTCGAGAGGGCTCACGGAAGTAACAATTTCATTTTTTGAGCATCACGCCCACCACGGCAATGACGATCAAGATGACCACGACGATCACAAGAACAAAGGGGGTTGATAAGAAAGAGACTGACATAAATTTTATTGTTTGGCAGTCATGAACACGGCGATGTAAACGGCGATGACCAGTCCCAACCCGAGCAAGAACGTGTAGCCCTGAAGGCTGCCGGTTTGCAGTCGGCGGAACCATTTTCCAAAACCCGATGCGAGCGCGGCGGGCAGGCGGACAAGCAGGCTTTCAACAAAGATTTTCTCCAGCGCGGTGACAACCCAGGCGCCGAGATCCACAAAGATTTTTACCAGCACGGCATAGAATTCATCAATGTAGAACTTATTGGCCAGCACGGGGATGTTGAGCGGGTCTTTGTCCTTGCCGAGATAAAGTTTGGTTGCCGTGAGCAACCCGGTGAGCAAGGCGACGATGGAGCAGATCATCACGAAGCTTCCGGCGCCGTGTTCGCCGTGCGGTGTCATTGCCAGCAATGGCCCTGCGATGAATCCATACGCAGACAAAATCGAAGGAACGGCAAGCACTAGCAAGGGCAACAACATTACCAGCGGTGCCTCATGCGCATGTCCGGCCCCATCGCCTCTCGGCTTGCCGAGGAACACGACGATGACCATCCGTGTCATGTAAAATGCGGTCAGCGCGGCGGTGAACACTGCCATACCGAAGAGTAGGCCGTTGTGACTGTGTGCAGCGGCGAGAATGCCTTCCTTGCTGAAGAACCCGCTGGTGAGTGGCACACCCATGAGCGCAGCGGTTCCGGCGGCGAAAGTCAGGAAGGTCAGGGGCATTGATTTTCTCAAGCCACCCATCTTCCACATATCCTGCTCGTGATGGCAAGAATAGATGATCGCACCCGCTCCGAGGAAGAGTAGCGCCTTGAAGAAGGCGTGCGTATAAAGATGGAACATGCCTTCATGCGGCGCACTGAGTCCCATCGCCATGACCATGTAGCCAAGTTGCGAGAGCGTGGAGTAGGCAAGAACTTTTTTGATGTCGTTCTGTTGCACGGCCATGAGCGCGGCCATGAGCGCAGTGATGCCGCCCGTCCACGCGATGACCATCTCTGCAGTGCCGCTGGCGGCGATGAGAAAATGCGCGCGGGCCAGCATGAAAACACCGGCAGCAACCATCGTCGCGGCATGGATGAGCGCGGACACGGGCGTAGGGCCTTCCATCGCGTCCGGCAGCCAGACATGCAGAGGAACTTGGGCGCTCTTGCCCATAGCTCCGAGGAAAATACCAAGTGCGGCAATGGTCACCAAGGCGGGCGCGTGTTCGGTAAAGAACGGAAGCTGCGTCTGAATGTCAGCGAAGCGCGTGCTGTGGCAGATGCCGAACAGAATCAATATCCCCGCCATGAAACCAAAGTCGCCAATGCGGTTTGTAATAAAGGCTTTTTTTGCGGCTTCACACGCGGAGGCTTTTTTGAACCAATGACCGATGAGCAAGTATGAACTCAAACCGACCAGCTCCCAGAAGATGAACATCATCAGGAAATTGTCGGCGAGCACGATGCCGGTCATGGAGAACATGAAGAGCGACAGCGCCCCGAAGTAGCGGGCCTTGGCGTCGTCGTCCTTCATGTAGCCGAGCGAGAAGATATGCACCAGCATCCCGACGAAGGTCACGATGAACATCATGCCCTTGCTCTGCTGATCAATCAGGAAACTGATGTTGGCAGAGAACACACCGGCGCCGGTCTTGACGCTGAGGAATGAAAAGAGCGGAAGCTCCACTGCGTCTTTTGCCCCAAGCAGCATGAGACTGCAGACGAAGATGACAATGGCGACCAAAGTGGAAAGCAGGTGCGCGATGTTTTTCAACGCCCCGTGGAACAGCAAGATCACCAGCGCCGATGCCAACGGCAGCAGCAGCATAATTCCTGGTAGTGTGATCGGGTTCATCTTGTTCGCTGGTTAACCTTTCATCTTCTCCACTGCGCCGACATTGACGCTATGTTTCGTCCGGTAGAGCGCGACGATGATCGCAAGTCCGACCGCGACTTCTGCGGCGGCGACCGTGATGGTGAAAAACACGAGCGCCTGCGCATTGTAGTCCGGCAGTCCGTCGGTGATGTGGAAACGCGAGAACGCGACGAGCGTGAGATTGGCCGCGCTGAGCATCATCTCCAAGCACATATAAATCGTGATGATGTTCCGTCGCACGACCACGCCCGCGAGGCCGGTGGCAAACAATAGCCCGGCGACGAAGAGGTAATGGTTGAGGGTGATCATGTTTTGTTAGTTCACTTCGCGTTTACTCATGATGACCACGCCGATGGTTCCGACAAGAAGCAGTGCGCCGATAAGTTGGATTTGATAGCCGTAACGATGGAACAGCGTGACGCCCACCAGCTTGGTGTCGGGCAGTTCACCATTCTGCAAATCAGTTTTGATGGTTTCAACCTTCTGAGTTTTTGCCGCCGCTTCAAACTGCACAGGCACATCTTTGAGCGTCTTCGATCCGGCATCGTGCTTTCCAAGGATGACCGCGAGTTGCACGATGAATACCAGCGCCAGCGTGATGCCACCGAAGACTGCGAGCGCGTTGACCTTGCCATGTTCTTCAGCCTTGATGTCCAGCAGCATGATGATGAAAAGAAACAAAACCATCACCGCGCCGGCATAGACGAGTATCTGAATGGTGCCGATGAAGTAAGCATCGAGGCTGATAAACAAGGCCGCGAGTCCGGCGAAGCTTACGACCAGCGAAAGCGCGCTTGCCACGGGATTGCGGCACACCACGACCATCACGCCAAAGATCAGCGTGATAGCGGAAAAGAAGTAGAACAGCGCGGAGGGCATCTATAATTTGGAATTTAGAATGCGGAATGCGGAATGGAGTGCGGCGGCCATCTGCGCGTGTGCTTGCGCTTGGTCCTTCATTCCGCGTTCCAAATTCCTCATTCCGAATTTCATTTAAGTTCGTTCCACTTGTTGACGAGTCCGGTGCGCACGCCGCCGATCTCGTAGAGTTTCTTTTTGTCGTGAACCATCTCGGCGCGACTCAGGCCGGTGATGGCGTAATCCTTGCGCAAGTAAATGGCTTGCTCGGGGCAAACTTCCTCGCACATGCCGCAGTAGATGCAGCGGATCATGTCGATGTTGAACACCTTGGGACGCTTCTCAACTTTGGCCCAAGGGTCGCTGCTAGGAATTTCCTCGGGTATGATCGTGATCGCGCGTGGCGGGCAGATGAATTCGCAAAGCTGACAACTGACGCAGCGTTCGCGGTCGTGCTCGTCAGTGACGAGAGCGGGCGCGCCGCGGTAGTGCTCGGGCAGGTTCAGATCCCATTTCTGTTCGGGATACTGCATGGTCACATGCGTCTTGCCGCGCAACATTTTAATGGCATGGCCAAGGGTAATGCGCAATCCGTTGAAGAGCGTGGAGATGAACCAGCGCTCGTGCCATTTGAGTTTGGGGCGTTGAACAACAATGGTGGCCATATCAGTGAGTGGCACAGGTCTGCGACCTGTGTGTAATGCGGAGATCCTCTCCGCAAAGCAATGAGAACGGGCAGAATGCCCGCTCGACACACAGGCCGGAAGCCTGTGTTACGTTGGGGCGTTGAACAACAATGGTGGCCATACGTTATTTGATAGGGAACCACATCATGAGCACCGCGGTGAGGATTACGTTGGCGAGAGCCAGTTCAAAGAACACCAGCCAGCCCAGTTTCATGAGCTGATCGTAGCGGAAGCGCGGAAGTGTCCACCGCACCCAGATGAAGAAGATGATGAAGCCCACGACCTTCGCGAGAAAACACGCGATGTGCGCGAGTCCGAGCCAGAATGGCGTTGCACCCGCGTGATAGGTCATGGTGATACCAGTCCACTTTTCAATCAGCCCACCAAAGGGAATGCTCCAACCACCAAGAAAGAGCGTAACCGCCAGGCCGGAGCCAATGATCATGGCGGCGTATTCGCCAAGGAAGAACAAAGCGAACTTCATCGAGCTATATTCAGTGTGGTAACCGGCGACGAGTTCGGTTTCGCATTCGGGAAGGTCAAATGGGGCGCGGTTAGTCTCGGCGAACATTGAGATCACGAAGATCACGAACGAGATGAAAATCGGGACCAGCAACACCCAGCGGCCCAAGGTGAGGCCTTTGCCCCAGAACGGCAGCAGTAGCCAGCCGTTGGCATCTTGATACTGCGCGATCTTGGAGAGATTCAAATCGCCGAAAATCATCAGCACCGGAATGATCGAGAGGCCGAGCGCGATTTCATAAGAGATCATTTGCGACGAACTGCGCACGCCGCCGAGAAAAGGATATTTGGAGTTCGACGACCAGCCCGCGAGCACAATGCCATAGACGCCGAGCGAAGCGATGGCGAAGGTGTAGAGCGGCCCCACACCGATGTCGGCAATGACCATTTTGATTGGCATATGCAGCCAGTCGCCGCTGATGCCGAAGTGCGTCAGCCAGTCGAAATTCAACTCGCTGCCGAAAGGCACCACCGCCGCGGTCAACAGTGCGGGCACCATCGTGAGACAAGGCGCGAGCCAATAGTAAAATTTGTTCACGTGACCGGGCGTGAAGTCTTCCTTGAGGATGAACTTCAATCCGTCCGCCATCGGCTGAAGCAATCCCGCGAAGGGCAGGTCGCGCTTGAATCCGAAAAGCGTCAACGGAATGCCCGTGCGGTTCGGCCCGACACGATCCTGAATGATCGCGCTCACGCGGCGCTCGGCATACACCGAGTAGGCCACCATTGGGAGGATGACCATGAACGAGAAAAACACAATCTTCACCGCCGAGGCGATGATGAATGCGAGATTAATGCTGTCGAGGAAGCTGCCCATGATCTCAGCCCGCAACGGCGGGCGCTTAGTCAGCATTGCACTACGAGAAGCGCGGCGGGCGGGCAACCCGAATTTGTGAAAAATTTCACAAAGTCCGCCGCCGCTTGCTAGCCGCGCCTTCACGGCCTAAGATTCGCGCTCTCATGACCCCCGCCGCCGCCCTCCAGTTTCAGATCGAGCGCTACCGCCAGATGACCGGGGAGGAGCGGCTGGATGTCTCACTGCGACTGCACGAGATGAGCTGTGAAATTTCACGCGAAGGCATCCGCGCGCAGCATCCTAGAGCAAACGCGGAGGAAGTGGAGCGCTTGCTGCGCGAGAGAATCATGCTGGCGCAGCGAACATGAATGAGCGCGAACTTCTTGTGGACACTCTGCGCCGGCTCAATGGCGCAGACATTTCCTACATGCTCACGGGTTCGATGGCGAGCAACTACTGGGGCATTCCGCGCACGACGCATGATCTGGATTTTGTGATCCAGCTCCCTCCGTCGAGCATTCCAAAAATGGTGGCAGCCTTTGAGGGTGATTACTTCATTGAGGAAGCGGCGCTGCGAGAGGCCTACCAGCCGTCGCACCAGTTTAATGTCATCGACCAACGCAGTGCGCTCAAGGTGGACTTCTGGCTGCTGAAATCCGATCCGTTCGAGCTTGAAATGTTTCGACGAAAAATCTGCGCGACGATCTTTGGCTAAACTGCGTGGGTCAGCACAGCGGAAGACGTGATCCTGCACAAACTTGTCTGGAACCGCATGTCGCCTTCTGACCGACAGATCGGCGATGCCGTAGGCGTGATCGCCGTGCAAAAGAACGCGCTTGATGAGGGCTACATGCTTGAGAAGGCAAGAGAGCTTGGACTTGGAAAAGAAGTTAGCGATTTATTGGCCGGAAAAATTCAGCCGAAATCCACATGATTCAGTGACGAACTTGAACATAGGCCCGCAGCTTCGATGCGGAATGAAAACGGGCAGAATGCCCGTTTTACACAGAGGTCGCAGACCTGTGCCACGTCAGCCTACTATAATACCAGCCTTTTTCCGCTCCGCTTCGCGTTCGAGGATTGGCACACGTTCATTGCTGTCGAGCACATGCACGCCGAGTTCGTTGATGCCGCGCAGTGTAAGGCCGCGGAAGATGTCAAACTCCCCTGCCATCTGTTTGAAAACATCGTCCACGCTATGCAAGCCGTTGGAGCCGGTCGCGGCGAGGATTAGATTGCGCAGGATTTCCCAGTCGTCGTGGGCTTCGCCGGGGGATTCGATGGCCTTGTTAAGCTTTTGCAGTCGGCCTGTGACGTTGATCATACTGCCGCGTTTCTCGGCATAGCTCGCAGAAGGAAGAACGACGTGGCTGAGTTCAGCGGTGGAGTTGGCCAGAATGTGAGACTGCGCGAGAAAAGTGAGCTTCTGTAAATCATTCGCTTCGAGACCGCACTTCATCACGTTCTCACCGAGCACGAGCAGCACTTTCACCAGTCCGCGCTGCACATTCTCGATGATCTGCGGGAGCTTCGATCCAGGTTCAATGCCGAGAATGCTGCGCACGCCGTTGCTGTTCGGGTTCAAGTCATCCGCGCGTAGGTAGTCATCGCCGCCACCGGTGCGGGGCACGACATCCAACTGCTCGATTTTGAGCGAGCGCGTGAGGCATTTTACTAAATAGAGTTCTTCATTGGTCATCCGGGCGGAAGCGATGACCGCAATCTCGTGCGGCTGCGCGCTGTTGAGCGCCTCGGCTATCGTCGCGACCGCCTGTTTCCATGAGGCTGGCTGATGCTTGCCGTTCACTTTGATGAGCGGCTGCGTGAGGCGGAACTCGCTGTTCACGAAATGGAAATCCAAGCGGCCTTGATCGCACATCCACGTGGAGTTAACATCATTGTTCTCGCGCGGCGTCTGGCGGAAGATCTGATTTTCGCGACTGCTGATCTCCGTATTGCATCCGCGTCCGCATTTGGTGCAGAGGCTCTTGGTCTCCTTGAGGAACCACACCCGCTGCTGAAAGCGGAAGTCATTGCTGGTCAGTGCGCCCACGGGACAGATGTCCACGGTGTTCAGGGAGTAATTATTTTCCAGACGTTTGCCGGGATGCACGCTGAGCGTCGTGTGGCTGCCGCGCTCGGTGAAACCTAGCACTGGATCGTCCACGATCTCTGCCGTGAAACGAACGCAGCGCGAGCACATGATGCAACGCTCGTCATCAAGCCGGATGCGCGGGCCAATGTCCACGTTCTTCGGCTTCTTGACCTTCTCTTCGCGGAAACTGCTTTCGCCGTTGCCGTGCTCGACAGAAAATTCTTGTAAGCGGCACTCACCGGCTTGATCGCAGATCGGGCAGTCGAGGGGATGATTGATGAGTAAAAACTCCATCACACCGCGGCGACATTCCTCGGACAATTTGCCCTCGGTGCGAATGCCCATGCCATCGGTCACGGTGTTTGCGCAAGCGATGACCGGACGAGGCGACCAGCCGATCTTGGCGAAACCGTGTTCATCTTTTTCCGGCTCCGTGCCCGGCGTGGGGCGCGGGGGCATGCCCATTTCCACGAGACACATGCGGCAGTTGCCCGGCGAGGAAAGCTTCGGGTGATAGCAATAATGTGGCACCATCGCCTCCGCCTGACGGCAGGCTTCGATCATGCGCGTGCCCTTGGGGAATTTTTGCCACACGCCGTTAATCTGGACATTGACCATGTCCACTGCGGGCGATGCGGCTGCGATATTGCTCATGAGGGTGAAACGCCCTCAAAGTGGAATCGAGAATCGTCGGGGCAAGGGGAATTTGTGAAAAATTTCACAAGCGGCGAAATATCACGTCTTCCACTGCCCAGAGCGGCACAACTGAGGACGCAGTTTTCGCAGGCAAAAATCACCGTTTAACTGAGGCCAGTCTCTCAGGCTTCACAAGCGCTGGCTCCGCCATCCAGTCCCAAGTCGGCAGCACGCGACCATTTTGAAAGGTGATGCCGCGCGCGTTCATCGGATGAATGCCGTCGAAGGATTCCGCCTTTGCGGAAATCGAAACAACTCCCAGCTTCCGCAATGGCGTCACTTCGTCGGGAGAGGATTTGGCATCGCTATTGCGATCAAACCACACGCTGATTCCTTCCAGTTCGGAACCGGAGAGCACGCCGTCGCCGTTGTCGTCGAGAGCAGCCAGCGCCTCATAGCCGGTGTCGCGGAAGATTTGAAAGGTGTAGCCGCCGAACAACTGACGCGCGGAAGTGATGCGCCCCGTCTGCGCGGGGTCCCACACGAGCAAGCCCAGTTCCGGCTTCACCCAAGTCCAGCGTTCCTGCCAGCCGTAGCCGCGTAGATCAAAGTCCACCGTGTGATTCTTATCCAGCAAATCAGCAAGCTGGCCGACGCGCTGCATGGAAAACACGATAGGTGTGACCGCGTCCATGGACAGTGAGGCAAATTTTGCAACGGTCGGCTTAGCCTGAGCCAATTGCTTCTGGTCAGCCTCGGTCAAGTCACCCTTCGCGGCGAGACGCACCAGAGCCGTTGCCGCCTCGTGGTAGGTCAGGCTCTCGATGCCGGAAATGGGCTGATGCTTCAGTTTTGAATCTTCCGGCAGTGCCAGAGTCATTGCTTTCGCGTAGGCATCACGAAGCACTGCCGTCGTGATGTGGTTCAGGTCATCCGGCACCGCGGGGAGCTTCACTGCGTCTTTCCATGCGGCAAATTCCTCCAGCAGCGAGGCGCGCCCCAACACAGTGAGCGCGTTCTTCGGGTCCAGCTTCATCGCTTCATCGAAGCCATGCAAAGACTTAATGGCATGGGCGATTATCTCTTCGGTTTTCAGTTTCACTGCGCCTTTTAAATCCATGCGATTTTCACCAGACGCCCTACCCACCATCCATTGCGGCGCAGGCTCACCACCATCCTCTCCACGGGTGAATGCAGGCGCGTGATCATACTTCAAGTGGAAGGCCAGATAATGAATCCTCGCCAGAGTATAATGCGCCTCGGCGTTCTGATGATTTTTAGCGAGCCGCGCTTCAGCATTCTTAATCAGCCGGTCCACTGGCACCAACTCAGGCCTCGAAAAAAACGCCACTGCCGGACGTTGCAGAGCCATGAGAATGAAAATCGAGAGCAGCCAGACGGACGTTTTTTGGATGGATTGGTTTTTCATATAGAGATGTCTTCAAAGTCAATACTGCATGGTATCAATTCCTTGAAAAATAGGAATAAATTTCTGGCGACCAGATCAAATGCGCCCAGCCTCATAAAAACCCGAGATCACCCTGTTGCTCCGGCAGTCGCGCGATGCATTCCGGGCCGTCGAAGCCCTTGGTGTTCACTTTCCGTGTCACTGGCCACGCTTCCATGTCCGCTGCATCATAAGTGGTAAGCAGAGGCTGGAGCTGTGCTCGCGTCGCCTCCGAGTCCAGCCATGTGTGCCAGGCCGTGTGCGGTAGAATCACCGGCATCCGGTCTATCACCCGTAGCACCAGCGCGTTCGGTGCTGCGCTGAGAATGGCAAAGGATTCGCCTTCGGGTCGCGATTCCCACAGCCCGGCCAAGACCATGAGCGCATCGCCTTTCCGATGAAAATGCCACGGTTGCAGTAGCGTTTTCGACAGCACCTCCGAGTCATAGAAACCATGTGCGATCACCAGACAACGCCGAGTCTGAAAAGCCTCGCGGAACATGGGCAACTCCGCAGCTGTCTCGCCTCGCGCCATCAACTGGCGTGACGATCCCCTGCCCATCAAGCCAAAGTTCATCATGCCAATCTGCGCTTTCCCGCCGCGCAAGGTCATCACGGGAGCCGGTTCGGACGGCGCGACCTTGTAGCGCACCGGCGGCACGATGCCGAGGTGACCGAACCCGGAAAATGCACCAGTCAATTCCTGGATAGATTCGTTGTAACGCAACGCATTGCACATCACTGCCAGTAACTCTAGCACGAGGCGCAGGCAAGCATGAGCGCGATGAAACATTACGCCGCCCACTTTTGAACACTTGCCGCTTCTATGCATCGAATGATAGCGTGAAATCATTACCTATGAGCATAAACCGATTCTTGAACGTCGCCTGTTACCTCGCTACAACCTTCGCGCTGCTGGGCGGCACCTTGAACACTCAAGCCGGGACAGCGGGGATTCATGATAATGCAGGCTTTTTCTCCGAAGGGGCGAAAGCAGATGCAACTTCGAACATCAATGACGTGCAGAGGAGGCTAAAGAAGGATATCTGCGTGGAGACCTTTGCAGAAATCCCAGCTGATGTTCGGGGAGAACTGAACTTGCAGGACAAGGCGGCGGTGAATCGCGTTTGTGATGAATGGTCCACAAAACGCGCGAGGGAACTGATGGTAAACGGAATTTACGTGTTGCTGGTAAAACAGCCTGCCCATTTGCAAGTGTCCGTGGGCAATGACACTCAGCGACAAGCTTTCACGCTAACGGATCGCGACCGACTGGTTAATACCATGCTGGGAAAACTGCGCGCGAAGGATAATGACGGCGCACTGCGCGAAGGTATGAGCTATGTGGCCGCGACGATGCGGGGTCATCTGACATCACGCTCGACAACTCACTCCCAAGCGGCACCTGCACCAGTAACGCGTTATCAAACGGATGCGCCCAAAGAACAATCTTCTGGAGGAAGTTGGCTCGTTACGCTGCTCATCATTGGCGTGGTGGCGTGGTTGGTGCTGGCTTTGATCCGAGCACTCTTCCGCGGCGGAATGTCAGCGGGCGGCTCCGGCACGACTCCCGGCGCACCCAGTGGCGGCGGAGGTTTCATGCGCTCGATGATGGGCGGGATGTTCGGTGCTGCGGCAGGCATGTGGCTCTATGACCAGTTCTCCGGCGGTCACAATTCTGCCTATGGCGCGCCGCCGGACAACCAGCTTGGCAACGGTAGCGGCACCGACTCTGGATTCACCGGACAAGATACGGACTACTCCAGCTCCGGAGGAAGTTTCGGCAGCGATGACTCCAGTGGCGGAGGTGGGGGCTTCGACGGTGGGGGTGGTGGCGACTCTGGCGGTGGTGGGGGCGGTGGTGATTTTTAAATCACGCCTCCAAGCCTGCCGCAGCTAACGCCGTCTCGTCATTGACGATCTTGTCTGCGAACTCCGACTTCGTATCCGCTTTCATCTCATCGCGGAACTTTTTCACAAAGCTCTGCGTCGGCCAGGAGCATGCTTCACCGAACGCGCAGATGGTCTTGCCCTCGATATTGTTAGCTATGCGCTCCAGTTCATCCACATCGGATGGCGAGGCTTCGCCGGCTACGATGCGATCGCTGATCTTCTTCATCCAGAGCGAGCCTTCGCGACAAGGCGTGCACTGGCCGCAGGATTCGTGCGCGTAGAAGGCGTTGAGATTGTTGAGCACCCAGCTCATGGAACGGGAGTCGTCCATGATGATGACGCCGCCGGAGCCGGCCATGCTGCCGCACGCGGCCATGGTGTCGAAATCCATCGGGATGTCCATGATGCCAATTTCACGACCGTCTTTGAGTTTGAATTTCTCGTCGCCGCGCAAGACTTTGGCGCTGCTGCCACCGGGGATGATCGCTTTGAGTTTGCGTCCCGGTTTGAGTCCACCGCACAAATCATTGATGACCTCGCCCATCGTGACCTTACCGACCTCGACCTCGAAGTAGCCGGGGCGTTGCACGTCGCCACTCACGCAAAGGATGCGCGTGCCGGTGTTGTTCGGCGTGCCGAGCTTCGCGTATTCCGCGCCGCCCATGGCGATGATGTGCTTCACATGGCAGAGCGACTCCACGTTGTTCACGATCGTCGGGCACATATATAAGCCGAGCGCGGCAGGGAAATACGGCGGCTTGATGCGCGGATAAGGGCGCTTGCCTTCGAGCGATTCGATCAGTCCGGTCTCCTCACCGCAAATGTAGGCGCCCGCGCCGCGATGGACATAAATTTCTAAATCGTAGCCAGTGCCGAGGATGTTCTTGCCCAGAAAATTTTTCGCACGCGCTTCGTCGAGCGCCTTCTCGAGTATCTTCGCCGCCTCAGGAAACTCTTCGCGGATATAAATATAAGCGAGGCTCGCCTTCACCGCGAAGCACGAAATCACCATACCTTCGAGAAGCTGGTGGGGATCCTGATGCATAATGTAGCGATCCTTGAACGTGCCCGGCTCGGATTCGTCCGCGTTGCAAATGAGATAGACTGGCTTCGTGTTCGTCGGTGGAATGAAACCCCATTTCACGCCGGTCGGGAAACCGGCGCCGCCGCGACCGCGCAAGCCGCTGGCTTTGACCTCGTTGATGATCGCCTGACGATCCATCGTGACTGCTTTGCGAAGCTGTTCGTAGCCACCGTCGCGCAGGTAGCATTCCATGGACGGATCGAAGCCCGCGCGATCCACATTGCGGAAGGTCAACCGATGCTCACGAGCATGAGGCTGTTTGCCGGGGAGATATTGGACGTCACTCATCACGAATATTTCTGCAAAAGTTCCGCCGCCTTCTCCGGTTTCACGGCCTCATGGAAATCATCTTCAACCATGCACACCGGGCCGGTGCCACAGCTCGCGAGACACTCCGCGAACTCAATACTATATTTGCCATCGTCGCTGACGGCAAATGGATGATGATGATCCGTGTGCGAACGATCAATGTTGGCCGCCTTACACAACGACTCCATCAACTCGTAGCTGCCCGCCATCGCGCAGGAAAGCGTGCGGCAGACGCGGATATGAAACTTGCCCGGCGCAGACTGGCGGAAGCCGGGATAGAACGTCACCACTTCGAGAACTTGCACCGGCTCCAGTTCGAGCTTGTTCGCCACCCAAGTCACAGCCTCGTCATTGATGAAACGGAAGTGATGCTGAATGAGATGGAGTAGCGGCAGCACAGCACTGCGCTTCGAGACGGGGTAATGCGTAATTACCTCGTCCATTTTTGATTCAAGTTCGCCCGGGACTTCCATGCAGGCTTGAATCATGCTCCCTACGTCGGAGGCGGCAAGGCGAATTTGTGAAAAATTTCACAAGCTGCTAAGGCGGGAATTGCGCATGTATCATTTCGATGCCCCAAGGCCAATTGGGGCATCGAACATAATTCTTGTGTCGCTGTCATCAAGCAATCGTAGAAAATTGAAAGTGACTCTTCAAGAATGGCGCGATTTCGAGAGAATGCTGAGGTTGACGAAAGATGGGGCGCGGTTCATGACTTCGCCCGCAGACCGCTTGTCGTAAGGACTGATGAACGCCATTGGGTTCTGGTCCGCCTTGGTAGGGGTAAGGTTCATCTCACATGAACCTGCGTCCATGAATCCTCTTGCATTTAGGCGCATAATTTTCATCTTCCCGCCTTCATGCTGTTCTCCTCGGTTCTGTTTGTTTTCTATTTTTTGCCAGCGGTGCTGTTGGTCTATTTGCTCGCACCGAGATTTTTGAAAAACGGCTGCTTGTTGCTCGCCAGCCTGGCTTTTTACACATGGGGTGAGCCGCTGCACTGGTGGGTTTTAGTGGGTTCCGTTGCGCTCAATTACGCGGCGGCATTCCTCGTAAGCCCCGCTACAAAAGGATGTCGTCGTCATTGGATTCTTGGTGTGACTATTTTTCTCAATCTGGCCATGCTGGCGTGCTTCAAATACGCCGGATTCATCGCCGCTAATTGGAACCAAGCCGCTTCTCTCTTAGGCTGGAAGAACGTGACATTAGTGCAAGCGCACCTGCCGTTGGGAATTTCCTTTTTCACTTTTCAGGCCATTTCGTATGTAGTTGACGTCTACCGCGGAACCACACCTGCGCAGAGACGCTTGGATCACTACGCCCTTTATGCCTGTCTGTTTCCTCATTTGCTGGCAGGTCCGATCGTCCGGTATGTGGACTTGGCCGGTGAATTATCATCCCGCAATATCAATGTGACCGGATTTGCATCCGGCATGAGACGATTCATCATCGGCCTAGCCAAGAAGGTGCTGGTGGCAAACCAGCTGGCTCTCTTCGTGGATGAACAGTTCGCCATTTCAGCGTCTGCGCTGACGCCGGGTGTGGCCTGGATGTCGGTGATCGGTTATGGACTACAGATATACTGTGACTTCTCGGCGTATTCCGACATGGCCATTGGCCTTGGGAGGATGTTTGGATTCCATTTCCGGGAAAATTTTGACCGCCCATATTGCGCTAGATCAGTCCGCGATTTCTGGCGGCGCTGGCATATCTCCTTGTCATCATGGTTCCGCGATTATGTCTATATCCCGCTTGGAGGAAGCCGTCATGGCGTGCTGCGTGAGCATGTCGCACTGTTTGCCGTGTTTTTCCTCTGCGGCTTGTGGCACGGTGCCAAATGGAATTTTGTGCTCTGGGGCTGCTGGCACGGACTTCATTTGTTTCTGGAGCGCCTGGGCTCGGGCTACATCATCTCCCGCCTCTGGCGCCCCTTGCAACATGCTTACACGCTCGTAGTTGTCTTCGCGGGCTGGATTCTGTTCCGCTCCCAGAACCTTCCAGAAGCGGTTTCCCATATCAAGGCTATGGCGGGTTTCGGTGGACACACTGCGTCGGGACAGAAGTTGTGGTATTATCTCACACCGCTGAACATAGGGACGCTGATCGCGGGGATTCTGATTGCAGCTTCTCCTTGGGGCCGTATTCGAGAATGGTTGGAAAGTTCCGTCAGCATCAAGCTTATCCATTCGAGAACGACGCGCGAGGGTTGTGAAGTATTAGGCCTGATCGTGCTGTTGATTCTGTCAGCTTCATATTTGGCCGCCATGACCTACAACCCCTTTATCTATTTCCGCTTCTGATGGCTTCCGTAGCTGAGAACAAAACTGCCAAACCGGCTCCAGAGGAACCGGCCTGCGCTTGGGCTGCGTGGGTGTTGAGTTCGGTTTCGGTGGGCCTGATTTTCTTGCCGCTAATTCTCTCCCTCTCGAAAGGCGGCGACTCAATAGCCATGGATAAAATCATAAGATATGAAAAACGCGTAGCGACAATATGGCCGGCAAAACCCATTAACGCGTTAACCTTGGAAGCTTACCCGAAGGCGGTCGAATCTTATGTCAACGATCACTTTGCGCTGAGAAACACACTGGTGAAGCTGCATCATGGTCTCAAGTATCGGCTGGACATCTCACCCAGCCAAGATGCGGAAATCGGCAGAGACGGCTGGCTCTTTTTCAGTCACTCAAATGAGTGGGACGACGTGCGCGGGATTGCCACCTTATCTTTCATTGAGAAGGTGCGCTGGTGTCTTTACCTGAACAGGGTCCACGATGCGCTAAGCAAACAGGGTATCCCGTTTCTTTTCGTGCTGGCTCCAGACAAGAGTTCCATTTATCCAGAATACCTGCCCGGCAATGTCCAAGGTGCGCGCGACAAGCACCGATTGGATGATCTACTGGCCTTTCTCAAACTGAATCACTGCCGGGCAAACATCCTTGATTTGCGCGGAGCGTTACGATCGCAAAAGGAGCAAGGTAGGCTCTATCATAAACAGGATTCTCACTGGAATTTTCTGGGCGCGGCATTTGGCGCCAGAGAAATACTATTGAAACTTAGCACCCTCGGTGCCCACGTCGAACCTAACTCTGTCACTATGACAACGTTCGATCCCGAACCTACGACCGATGGGGACTTGTTGAAATTCATGAACCAGCAAGGCGAGGAGGTGGCTCCTGTCTGGAAGCCTCACCTAAAATCGGAATACGACATAGACTATGATTGGGCTGACTTGGCAGCATTGTATCCTTCATCGCAGGCTGAGTCAAAATTCCGCTTCGTCACTCGTTCGAGCAAGGGACAGGAACATCTTCTCATCTTCCGCGATTCCTTCTCAACGAACATGACCCCATGCCTGTCACCACAATTTGAATGGGCTGCGTATGTGTGGACTCATCCAAGTGAAACTGAAGTGACCAACGCCGTCTATAAACTGAAGCCGACGGTGGTTGTTTGGGAAACTGTCGAACGCGATATTGCGTGGTTGGTTGCCCAAGGCCCGGACTACGACTCTCCCGCAGCGCACTTTGATTTTCTTCCCAAGAAGATTTTTGAATGGTCGGAAATGTGGCGCAACTCAGTCAGCGCCACTACCGATGTCGCCAATCTTCTAATGACAAACAATGGAATCTCGGTGGTAGCAGCAGATGAAGCTCGGCCGCGAATCTTCCTCAACAAGCTCCCTAATTTTGATCGCGGCACTAAGATTTTGCGCTGCCAAGTGATCAGCCCAGGGATAAGCACTTTCACCATCCGCGGGGAATCTTCTGAGACGGGAGAATCCGAAAGGTTCAGTCTAAAAGCACCTTTGCAAGCTGGATCAAATGATGTGGCGCTGGCCCTACCTGAAAAATCACTCAAAGGAATGCTTCGCATCCAACTTGGCGATTTCGGCGGTAAATATGAGATCAATAAGCTTGTAATTCGATCTGAAAACCCAGAGATAGCGCGTTAGAAAAAATTACCGGTCACACTCTCCCATCACGAAATCGAGACTGCCGAGAATGGCGGGCACGTCGCTGACCATGTGGCCGGGGAGGAGTTTGGATAGGATGCTGAGATTGACGAAGGATGGGGCGCGGATTTTGAGGCGATAGGGGACGCCACCGCCTTTGCTGCAAATGTAAAAACCGAGTTCGCCCTTGGGATTCTCGGCACCGAAATAGACTTCGCCGACGGGAGCATCGATGCCCTGAGTGGAGACGATGAAGTGATGGATCAGTTCCTCCATCTTCATGAGGACGCCTTCCTTATTCGGCAGCACATTCTTCGGATCGCCAACATTGATGGGGCCGCCGGGAAGGTCAGCTAACACTTGGTTCAAGATGCGGATGCTCTGGCGCATCTCTTCCACGCGGACCAGATAGCGGTCGTAGCTATCGCCTGTGGTGCCAATGGGCACATCGAACTCGTATTTGTCGTAATCGAGATAGGGATGCGCCTTGCGCAAATCGTGATTGATGCCGGATGCCCGCATGTTGGGGCCGCTGATACCAAAGCTAATGGCGTCTTCTTTCGTGATAATACCGATGCCTTGTGTGCGTCCAAGGAAG
The DNA here is from genome assembly GCA_038230495.1 of Verrucomicrobiales bacterium. Taxonomy (GTDB): domain Bacteria; phylum Verrucomicrobiota; class Verrucomicrobiia; order Verrucomicrobiales; family Verrucomicrobiaceae; genus VFKE01. The sequence continues at coordinate 2,468 of JBBRNC010000027.1, read as the reverse complement.
ATGGCGTTGCGCGAGAGCAGCGCGTCCATTTCATCAATCACCGGCACCACATCGATGAGGAATTTTTTCAGGCCGGAGATGAAATTTTCATTCATATCCCGCGTCTGGCCGCCCACGCGGGTGTAGCTCGTCGTGAAGCGCGCACCGGTGAGATGCTCGGTCAGATTGTAGATGATCTCGCGCTGCTGGAAGGTGTAGAGGAAGACGGTCATCGCGCCCACATCCATGGCGAAGACACCGACGCCGAGCAGGTGCGAAGAAATACGCGCCATCTCGCAACAGATCACGCGGATGGCCTTGCCGCGCTCGGGCAATTCCCAGCCCATGAGCTTCTCCACGGCCAAGGCGTATGCCACATTGTTCGCCAGTGGAGCAAGGTAATCGAGCCGGTCTGTGTAAGGCACGAACTGGTTGTAGTGCATGTTCTCGGCGATTTTCTCGTCGCCGCGATGCAGGAAGCCTACGTCCGGGTCGGCCTTAGTGATGATCTCGCCGTCCAGTTCCAGAATTAGGCGCAACACCCCGTGCGTGGCTGGGTGCGAAGGCCCCATGTTGATGACCAGTTTCTCGCCGATCATGTCCTGCACAGCATCCTCGTGCTGCGCGGATTTCGCAGCAATATCAGGGGCTTCAAGCTCGCGGACGGTCGTGGACATAGGACAGAAAAAGACAGTGCGCGATGTGTCGCGTGCGGCAAGGCGATTTTGTGAAAAATTTCACAAGCGGCAGGATAACATCAATCTCCAAGTTGAAGTTGAGCTTTCAGACACAACAGTTATTCTTTTGCCATGCGCCAAGTCATCATATATCCCGGCGAAGACGGCTTCTGGGTGGCCGAATGTCCGAGCCTGCCGGGCTGCGTCTCCCAAGGCGAGAACCGGGAAACCGCCGTCGCGAACATCCGCGAAGCCATAGAAGGCTATGTGCTCGCACTTCAGGATGATGGACTGACGGTGCCAGAAGAACATTTCGATGCTCTTCTGCTAGCCGTATGAGCAAGCTTCCTCAGGTATCTGGCTCCGACCTAGTTCGCGCCCTTCAGAAACTCAGTTTCACGGTTCGACGTCAGCACGGCAGTCACATCATTATGCGACGGGACGATCCCTTCGCCCAGACCGTCATTCCAAATCATAAGCAAATCGACCGAGGCACTCTGCGCGCCATTCTTCGCCAGACTGAAATCACAGTGGAAGAACTCATCAAGTTGCTGTGATGATGTGATGCCACTGCGAAAACAGTGCAGGTTACGGCAACCGCCCTGTCCCTCGCCTCAGTCCTTCATCCCCTCGTGCGAGAGGTAATTCTCCACCCAGGTGATGTCGTATTTGCCTTGCTGGAAATCGCTGGTGGTCATGATTTTACTTTGCAGAGGGATGGTGGTCTTAATGCCTTGGATCATGAACTCGCCGAGGGCGCGGCGCATCCTGCGGATAGCGATGTCGCGGGTGGCGCCGGTGACGATGAGCTTGGCGATCATGGAGTCATAATAAGGCGGGACGGTGTAGCCGGAATAAACGTGGGTGTCCACGCGCACGCCGCGACCACCGGGCGCATACCAGTGAGTTATTTTGCCGGGGCTGGGGGTGAAGTTGCGCGAGGGATCTTCGGCATTGATGCGGCACTCGATGGCATGGCCGCGCGGTGTGTATTTTAAAACGTGCTCGCTAATGGGTAGTCCGGCGGCGATGCGAATCTGCTCCTTGATGAGGTCGCAACTATAAACTTCCTCCGTGATGGGATGCTCCACTTGGATGCGGGTGTTCATCTCCATGAAATAGAAATTCTTGCAGTCATTGTCCACAAGGAACTCGATGGTCCCGGCGTTCTCGTATTTGATGGCCTTGCAGAGTGCGACTGCGGCATCGCCCATGTGTTTACGCATCTTGTCGGTGATTTTCGGCGAGGGGCATTCTTCGATGATCTTTTGGTTGCGACGTTGCATGGAGCAATCGCGTTCGCCGAGATGGACAACGCGGCCTTTGCTGTCGGCGATGATCTGGAACTCGATGTGATGCGGGCGCTCGACGAGTTTTTCCATGTAAACACTTCCGTCGCCGAAGCACTTGAGCGCCTCCAAGCTGGCCTGCTGGAAACTGGAGCGGAGCGTGGCCTCGTTATGCACGGGCCTCATGCCGCGACCGCCGCCGCCAGCGGTGGCCTTGATCATGACGGGATAGCCGAGCTTCCGCGCGATGGCGAAGGCAGCCTCTTCAGTCTCGATGATGCCATCGGAGCCGGGCGTGATGGGCACGCCGTTTTTCTTGGCCGTGGCGCGCGCAGTGTTTTTGTCACCCATCATGGCGATGACTTCCGCACTGGGTCCGATAAACTTGATTTTACATTCGCGGCAGATTTCTGCGAATTCGGCCTTCTCGCTGAGGAAGCCGTAACCGGGATGGATGGCATCGACATTTGCGATCTCCGCCGCCGCGATGATGCGCGGGATTTTCAGGTAACTCTCCGTGCTG
>JBBRNC010000026.1:0-51942 GCA_038230495.1 Verrucomicrobiales bacterium | reverse complement strand
GTTGTTCGGCGGCGGCCATTGGTTGCCCCACGGGTAGGTGCTTGGCCCAACCGCCGCGCTCCACTCCGCATCCGTCGGCAGGCGGTAGCGCTTCCCTTCCTTCGCAGAGAGCCATTTGCACCACGCCTGCGCATCGTTCCATGAAACATTCACCGCCGGATGGTTGTCCCCTTGCGAGAACTTTGGTGCCTCATACCCCAGCCCCGCCGCCTGATACTGCACCACCGTGGTCTCCGTCGTGCACATGAGGATGTTCGTCCCCGGCACCGGCACGAATTTCATGCCCAGTGAGTTTACGAAGGGCTCGGTCTTGCTGGCAGTGCGCAGGGCGGAGTCGGCACCTGAAACCACGGGCGGCGTAGAATTGCGCACTGGCACTTCCGGCATGGTGGGAGTGATGCGGGCAATGACCGGCTGTCCACCGCCGGGTATGAAGGAAAAATCATGCACCAAGCTGCCGTAGGTGAAGGGAAGCTGCTGCTTCTCCGTCTTGGCATACACGCCGATGGCGACGTTCTTGAAGATGTCCTCAATCTTGCCGGGCTTGACAATTTCCTGGGCCAGCACACTGGTATAGAGGGAGGTGTCCGTGGTGTTGAGCTCATCCGGTGAGAAGGCGGGCGTGCCGTGCTTCGTAGCGAAGCAGACCAGCGTGTCCGGGTTCTCCACATTCTGCTCAGCCAGTCCGCCCTTGCGTCTAAGTCCTTTCTCCGATGGCTCGCCGGGCAGGAACTCTCCGGGACTGCGGCAGGAGTCCAGGATGATGACGCGGAGCTTTGCCCGGCTGCCCTCCAGCACGGCGAGCACGTCATCAAGGGAGACGGCCTGGCGCTTGAGCTGGACTTTGTATTTGGCGGAGTAATCCACGGGCAGCAGATAGTTCACGCCGTCCGCCTGCACGCCGTGGCCGCTGAAATAAATATAGGCTTCCGTGTCTGGTCCCAAGGTATTGGCAAAGGCGTGGATGGCATCGTCCATCTGCCCCGCCGTGAGATCAGTCAGCGGCTTCCCGCCATGAATGGTAATGCCCAGCTTCGTGGAGAAGGTGTCCGCCATGAGCCGGGCATCCCGCAAACAGGCGGGGAGCCTTTGCAAGGTCTTGTATTCCGCGTTCCCAATGACAAGGGCCACGCGCTCCGTAGCTAGAATGGGGCCGGTAAGAGCGAGCAACGCGGCAATGAGGATGGTGGTCAGACGGCGCATGATGAGAGTATGTTGAAGATTACTAGAAAAAGCAAGCACACTCGCTTGCTCACTAACCATCGCTGGCCGCAGTCATCACATTGTGACAAAATTACCGATGATGTCGCTCTCCGCAAGAGCCTCATCCCCGAGGTTTTTTATCCGCAGCGGGAAGTTTTTTCTTCGCCTCTTCCACAAGCACACGCACTTGCGGAGTCCCGCGCTGGTTTTCTGGAAGCGTGGTTAAAACCATCAGCGCATCGCCGGTTCTGCCAGCTTCGATCAATCGTCTTGCCTTGAGCAAGACGGCCTGCGGGTCGGATGGCACGAGAATCTGACCGTCGGCCTCAGCAGTGGTTTCAAAGGGCACGGTCACACCCGCGAGACGGCCAAGAGAAGCGAAACAGACGAGCAGCCGATAGGGCTTGCCGGGCTGGAGTTCCTTTTGGCCCTGCGCGGCGTCAGTGGGCTTGAGATCGTTGAAGGCTATGGGGGAACGGACATTCTTTGCAGTGAACAGGGCCGGTGCATCCGTCTGGCTGCCTTCGGGCGGCAGAATCCACACGTCGTATTTTTGATCCGGTTTGTTGTCCCAAACGATGAGCGGCTGGGTCAGGCCGGTGCTCCCGCGCGGTGCGAGCGCGGCAGATGCAATGGGCGGCGCTTTATCGCGCAACAACCAGTAACCGCTGGCGATGCCGAGCAGCGTGATCATCGCAGCGCGGGCAAGCCAGATGGGAAACAATTTTTGAATTTTGGATTTTGAATTCAGAATTGCGGACGGGAAAGAGACGATTTTCGCAAGGGAGTCCGCTTGTCCGCGACGAATGGCCAAGGCTTCGCGCCGCGTGCTTTCGAGCCGGGTGAGGATGTTGGCCGGGATTGGAGTGTAATCTTCCGTAGACGCTTGTTTCAACTGTTGCGTGCCGTAGGCAACGTTCATGTGCTGAACCTCTTTGCTGAGCGCGGCGTGGCGCGCGGCGAGGGCAGCATCGTTTGCGAGTGCATTGCACAATTGCTTCTTCTGCTCCGGCGTGGCCTCGCTGAATGCGTCAATCAACATCAGGTTCTTCAGAGTCTGTGATTCACTCAATGGAATATGATTGTCATCATTCATGGGGTGCCTCCATTCGCTGGAGCCGCTCTCGCAGCAGTTTGAAACCTCTGGCAAAATACGTCAGCAGCGTATTCACATTCATCTGGCGGCGTTCGGCGATCTCCGTGGTGTTCCAGCCCAACAGGAAACGGTCGTTGAAGATGTCGGGCAGCGGCGGATCGAGCGTCTCCACTTGGGCCATCAGTTCCGCCATGGTATAGGGCAGATCTTCCACCGGGACGGGCGGCGGCTCTGGAAGCTCATCCACCGCGTCTTCGCGACGGCGCCCGCGCTGCCGCAGAAAATCCACGACACGGCATCGGGTGACGCTTCTCATCATACCCAGTAGATCGTCGAAGCCCGGCATTCCATTGTAACTTTCTGAGTTTTCTTCAATCACGCCACGCATGACCTGTGAGAGTGCCGTGGCCACAATATCTTCCCGCTGAGCCTCATTCTCCGCGCCTCCAAGAGCACAGCGTGCCACCATCATGCCATCGCGCCAGAGAAGCGGATAGGCTCGCGACCATTCTCGCTCGGACAGGCGTTCGTCGGTTGAGCGCAGAGCATCTAGCGCGGGTGTCGCGCTGGTCACTGGCTGTGGAAGCTCAAGCATTTATAACAATTTAGAGAAGGTCTTGATGAAATCAAATATGATGCTACTTCTGCCCCCATTCTCAACCCTGCTTTTATAAAAAGTTTAATTTTGACTGACAGGCTTACTTCGGGCGTATTAGGGATAAATGTTAAGCAGCTTACACACGCCATGAACTCCAAAGACCGCGACGCATTCATTATTGGCCAGCTCAACATGGGTTTGCGCACCGAGTGGTCGCAGATCGACAACTTGGAGGCTGATTTGGAAAAACTGCTGCATGAAGCCAAGGCTCGTGCCCATGCGCATATTCCAGACGGCCAACTCAGCGCATGGGACAAGGCCTGGAATGAACTGCAGTTTCATCTCGAAAGTATCCGTTCGCACGCAGCCGATGCCCGCAGCCGATATAGCAAGGGAGAAACGGGCGAGGCCATTGAATCCTGGACCAAACTCATCGAACACGAACGCGCGCTCGACAACCTGCTGGAAACGGTGCGCATTGCCGGACGCGAAGCCGTGCTGCCGATCGGCGATTCTGACCCGTGGTATGATTCATGGAAGCTACATTGGATGACGATTGACGATCGCCTCTCCACGCTGCGCGCTCATGCCGTCACCACACGTTTCAAGCTTGGGATGCGCAAAAACTATGGTGACGACATGGCTGACGTTCTTACCAAAGAAATTCTCGAACACTTGCCGCCAGATGCCACGCTTGAAGAAGCTGAGAAATTCGCCGACGAATATCGCCGGGCGCACGTCAAAACGGAAGAACATCATGAACATCCGACAATCCGCGACATCATCCGGGCTCTTTTCCTGATGCCGGACGAGAATGCGGACGATCATCTCCGCCAGCAACGCATGGACGAGGCGAAAAAATAATAGCTCGGATTACTTTTCTCCGAACTTCTCTCCCGGCAACAGATCTTCGTGCGCGGCGGGGTGCACCCGAAGCTTTGCCGCCTCGGCTTCGCTCAAAACACCATGACCCGAGAACAGCCAGAAGCCAAAGATGACACAATTGATGGTGAGGAAATGCGCCGCCCATTTCCAATGGGGTGAGGCAAGCCTCGACGGATTTCTTTTCTTCCAACGTGTGAAGGCATCGAAGATGTTGAAGAGCAAAGCGTGGTAGATGCCGTAGATGATGTAATACCAAGTCAGTCCGTGCCACAGGCCCATTAGGCCGAAGGAGACGAAATAGCCCAAGTTAGCCGGAGTCTCGCGCTTCTTAAACCACTTGCCCTTCACCGCAGTCAGGAGGAAGCGAGTATAGATATGGTCGCGGAACCAGAAGGACAGGCTCATGTGCCAGCGATTCCAGAAGTCACGAATGTTCCGCGCGGCAAAGGGCTTGTTAAAATTCTCCGGGCAATTAATGCCAAACCATCGCCCGACACCAATTGCGAAGGCGCTGTATCCTGCGAAGTCGAAGAAGAGATAAGCGCTCCACGCATAGGCATACTCGATAGCGCCGATGATCCCTGCTGTCTTTTGCACATGATGCACCAACTGCCGTTCCAGCAAGGTGGCGATGACAAATTTATATAACAATCCACGGAAGATGAGATGCACTCCGGCATCTATATCGTCCCAAAATTTCTCTGCACTCCTCGGTGCGCGCCACTCCTTTTGAAATCGCCGGAAGCGATCAACCGGCCCGCTGGAAATGGCCGGGAAGAAAAAGAGAAAGACCATGAAATCCAGTAAGCCCACCTCGACTAGAACCCCGTCTGATACCATCCAGAGCACGTCCAGAGCGCGAAACGTGACGAATGAAATGCCTGCAAATCCAAAATGAAAATCAGGCAGCCCCAACGGAAAATATTTGGCAACCACTAGCGGCAGAAGTCCCAGCGGAATGAGTAACGCTGATTTCCTAGGAATGATTTTCTTCAATGCCAGCGCGGTCAGTGCAAACAGATAGACACCAAAGAAAACTAATGCGGCCAGTTCCCACACAAAAAAACCCGGGACAATCTGCAGTGGGGTCGTGTATTGCACCACCACCATCCCGACGGTGGCTAGTGCCGTCCAGCGCCAGCCCGCAAGCCCACGAGAACCGGCAATCATCATCGGGCAGACGATGCACAGGATGATGATAAAGTAACTGAGGTCAGCGTAGGGCGTCATGCGAGTCGCGCGGCAAGGGCTTTGCGGTCGGCCTTGCCATTGGCCGTGAGCGGAAATGCGTCAAGGAATTCAATTTTTCGAGGGATCATGTATTCAGGAATTCGAGCGGCAAGAGACTCGCGCAACGACTGCGCGGCAGCGAATGAGTTCTCGCCAACTGGCTCGCGAGTGACCACAAACGCGGCCAGCGAATCAATCACGCCACGCCTCTCCACTGGCAGCACCACCGCGTCCACGATTCCTGAGACTTCACGAAGATGCGACTCCACATCGCCAAGCTCGATGCGATGGCCGCGAAGTTTGATCTGGAAATCCAGCCTACCTTGATAAAAGAGCAGGCCGTCTTTGGCATAACCCTTGTCACCCGTGCGATAACCGCGCTGGCCGTCTTCAGTGAAAAAAACCTTTTCGGTCAAATCCGCCCGCTTGAGATAGCCGGGGCTGACATTAGGCCCGATGATTGCAATCTCCCCGCTCTCACCATCGGGGGCGATGGTGCCATCAGGAAGTTTGATGACCACGCGAGTGCCGGGCATCTGATAACCGATCGGAAGCGGATCGTGCGTCGCCAGCAATTCCGCATCCACGCGCACGGATGTCGTGGCCACGGTGGCCTCAGTGGGGCCGTAAGTATTCCATATCTCCGCTTCTGGAAACCTCTGCAACAAAGTGAACGCGGTCTTGTGCGCCAGCGTCTCTCCGCAAAACAAAAATCGGCGCAGCGCAGGCAGCATCTCGGCATTGAAACTTTTTTCTGCGAGACACATTTGGGCAAACGATGGTGTAGAAACCCAGACGGTGGCATTGCTGGAACGGAGCTTGGCATAGAACTCGCGAGGACTGGCGATGTCATCGCGTGTCAGGGCGTATATACTGCCGCCAGTAAATAACGATATGTAGTTGTCCATCACGGACAAGTCGAAAGACAGCGGCACCTGGTTGAGATAAATCTCCTCACCATGAGTCAGTCCTTGTTCGTCGAGCATCCAGTCCACGAACGCCGCCATGCAGCCATGTGTGATGACCACGCCCTTCGGATCGCCCGTGCTGCCGGATGTGAACATGATATAAAATGGATCATCGGGATCAGCCTGCGGGATAGCACGCTCCGGCGCGGACTCCCAGTCATGGGTGAGGCGTGCAATTTCTTCGGCAGTGAGAACAACCAGCGGTTCCGCCGTGGCAATGATCTGCTCCACTCGTGCCGGTGGCATAGTTATATCCAGAGGTATATATCCACGCCCCGCAAGCACGGTGCCGAGGAAGCCGACAAACATCTCCGGTTCTTTATGACCGCGAATGCCCACTGGCAAAGTCGCGGGCGCGCTGTGCTTCGCCAACTCCGTCGCGAGCTTGTTGGCGCGACCCCATAACTCGTGGTAAGTCATAGTGCTACCGCCGCCGCTGTGGGCAATCCGGTCCGCATGTTCCAGAGCGATAGCTTTGATCCGGTTCAGAAGTCCGCTCATATCAAAATCCCTGATAAATAAATGATGGTGTGGCCAGACCGCTGCGACCATGGAGATAAATCACCACGACCAAGATCGCGAAGTAATAAAGGGCGAGCCAGATGACGCGCTTTTGCCCGGCAGGTTTTTCGTTGGTGTTGTTCATGCCAGTGCCGCCATGCGCGCCTCCACATCTGCGACGAATTTTTCCGGTGTAGCCCAGCTTTCCCGGTCAAATTCCGCAGGCGATATGCTCACGCCGCACTGTTCATCCAGCAGGACGATCAACTCCACAGTGCGCATGGAGTCGAGCGTTTGGGTTCCGTAGAGATCGAGCTGGGGATTGCGATGCACTTCGTCGGTGCCAGCGATTTCCTCGAGCAGTTTTAGCAGGTTGTTTTGATTCATTGTTAAAATGTGTAACGCGAAAAAATGGGCGAAATTTCCCGATGTTTGCGCCAGGGTTCAATTTCGATATTCGATCCCTGTTATTTCATCGGCTTTCCTTCCCCAATGGGTGGTCATGATAAAAGTCATCCAGCACGCGGTCAACGTAAAGCCAGGCTCTGGGCGTGAAGTGACTGGATTTTGGAATCGTGAATCCATCGTCCATATCATGATCGGAGAATGTGACCGCCGGGAATCCGCGCACGGCACTCATTGACTCAAACCGACGATAAAACTGATCACGCGCCAAACCACTTATACCATGCTTATCCATGCCCGATCCAGTGATCGGCACCGATATCAACATCGCCTTGGCACCGAATGATTTCAATGTGTCCAGCAGCAGTTCGAAATCTCCCCATTCTCTGGAGGCATTCATATCGGCGACAAACTGATCGTCGTGCGCTCCCTTGACCATCAAGCGGGTCACAATGGGCGCATTAGGTTCAGAGGCAGCCTCCTCTGCTTCCAGTTGTGCGATCTTCTTGCCCCACTCCATGTCACGAGGCTCCGACGACGATGCGATTTCCGAGTGCTGTATTTCCAAGGCATCTATGGCCGTCGTAAATGTATCTTCCCAAGAGAGCATGACTTTCTGGACTTCAATCAGTGGCCGGATCAACGTTCGTTTAAATGCGGGCCATGCCCCATCACTTTCTGCGTTATTCACATATTCTTCAAGCATGGGGTGAGAGTCGAGCGTCACGGGAAACTCCTGCATCCGCTTCACAAACCTTTTTCGTAATCCGGTTTCCAGCCGTTCATTTTTCAGCAATCGAATTGCTTGAAGCGGTGAAAAATTTCCCGCGTAACTGTCATCTGGGACACCGATTTTGAAGAACCACGAGGAAGAAATTATCAGCGCGATTTTACGCCCACGCATCCGTTCGCCTAAGGCCGCGAGTTTTTTCGCCATCAAGAAAGTTGTGTTACCTGCTTTACCGATTGGGCAAACCTGAAAGCCCGTCGGCTTGCTACGAAACACTTCATTGGCCCGATTTTTTACATCAAGGGTTAGCTCGGATGACCCGATAAGCGGAAGCACGTCATCATGAAGAAACGCTTCCCGCTGGACCCACTCACCCTGATCTTTTGACTTGAATGGCATGACAATCAAATCTGGCATGTGCTTGTTTCCAATGCTCCAAAAAACAAGCGTAGCAACCACCAGCACCAACACGACCAAGGCCATCGCCAGCAAGAATGCGAGCAGATGCGGGCGCGATGGTTTGACGGCAATGGCAGACATGGAGATGCAGGGCATAATTTATAGAACGCAATCGTGCAACCGGAACTGCGCCAGATTTTGGCCATTCACCTTTGCCCTCGCGTTGATGTTGTGCTTTCCTCGCGGTCTTAATTTATGTCCCAGAAGCCCACCATCATCTACACGAAGACTGACGAAGCTCCGGCTCTCGCCACCTATTCCCTTCTTCCCATCATTGAAGCCTTCACCAAGTCCTCCGGCATTGCGGTGGAATTGCGAGACATCTCGCTCGCCGGGCGCATCATTGCGAACTTCCCTGACTTCCTGACCGAAGCGCAAAAGCAGACGGATGAACTCGCCTATCTCGGAAAGCTTTGTGTGGAGCCGGAAGCGAACATCATCAAGCTCCCGAACATCTCAGCATCCGTGCCGCAGTTGAAGGCTGCCGTCGCCGAGCTGCAAAGCAAAGGTTACAAATTGCCAGCCTATCCTGAGAATCCGCAGACCGATGCCGAGAAAGAAATCAAGGCTCGTTACTCCAAGGTCATGGGCAGTGCCGTCAATCCCGTGCTGCGGGAAGGCAACTCCGACCGTCGCGCCCCGAAAGCCGTCAAAGAATATGCCCGCAAGAATCCGCACTCCATGGGCAAATGGTCCCCAGATTCCAAGACCAGCGTTGCCACGATGAGCAAGGACGATTTCTTCTCAAATGAAAAATCCGTCGTGGTCCCCGAAGCCACAGATGTGAAGATCGAATTCATCGGCAAGGACGGCTCCACAAAAGTGCTAAAGGCCAGCACGCCGCTCAAGGCCGGTGAAATCATCGACGGCACTGTCTTGCGCAAGCAGGCGCTGGTCGCGTTCCTCGAAGAGCAAATTGCCAAGGCTAAGGCCGACGGTGTGCTCTTCTCCGTTCATCTCAAGGCCACCATGATGAAGGTCTCTGACCCGATCATCTTCGGCCACGTCGTGAAGGTTTTCTTTAAAGAACTCATCGCCAAACACGCAGCCACGTTCGCGGAACTCGGCGTCGATTTTAACAACGGCTTCGGCGATCTCGCGGCGAAACTCGACAAACTGCCTGCCGCTAAGAAAGCCGAAATCGAAACCGACATTCAGTCCGTTTATGCCAACCGCCCAGCGGTGGCCATGGTCAACAGCGACAAAGGCATCACCAATCTTCATGTGCCCAGCGATGTCATCGTCGATGCTTCCATGCCAGCGATGATCCGCACCTCTGGCCAAATGTGGAACGCCGAAGGCAAGCAGCAGGACACGCTCGCCGTCATCCCCGACAGCAGCTATGCAGGCATTTATCAAACCACGATTGATTTCTGCAAAAAGAACGGCGCACTCGATCCCAAAACTATGGGCAGCGTGCCCAACGTCGGCCTCATGGCGCAAGCCGCCGAGGAATACGGATCGCACAATAAGACCTTTGAAATCCCCGCCGAGGGCACTGTGCGCGTGGTCGATGCCAACGGCAAAGTCCTCATCGAACATCAAGTCAAAACCGGCGACATCTGGCGCGCTTGCCAGACCAAGGATGCGCCCGTGCAGGACTGGGTGAAGCTCGCCGTCAATCGCGCTCGCGCCACGGGACTGCCAGCGATCTTCTGGCTCGATGAAAAGCGCGCTCACGATGCACAGATCATCGCGAAAGTGCAGAAGTATCTCAAAGACCACGACACCACTGGCCTCGACATCCGCATCATGCCACCCGCGCAAGCCTGCCAGTTCAGCCTAGAGCGCATCGTGAAAGGACAGGACACCATCTCAGTCACCGGAAATGTTTTACGCGACTACCTCACCGACCTCTTCCCCATTCTCGAACTCGGCACCAGTGCTAAGATGCTCTCTATCGTTCCGCTCATGAACGGTGGCGGTCTCTTTGAAACCGGTGCCGGTGGCTCCGCTCCAAAGCATGTGCAGCAGTTCCTTGAAGACAACTATTTGCGCTGGGACAGCCTCGGCGAATTCCTCGCGCTTGCCGTCTCATTCGAGCACCTCAGCGAAACCTGCAAGAACCCCAAAGCCAAAGTCCTCGCCGACACCCTCGACGCTGCGACCGGTATGTTCCTTGAAAACGATCGCAGCCCGGGCCGCAAGCTCGGCACCATCGACAATCGCGGCAGCCATTTCTATCTCGCGCTTTATTGGGCACAGGCTCTCGCCGCACAAAACAACGATGCAGAATTGAAGACCCAGTTCACTCCCATCGCCGCTGATCTGACCGCCAACGAATCCAAGATCGTCGCCGAACTCATCGCAGTTCAAGGCAAGCCCGTTGACCTCGGTGGCTACTATCAGCTCGACGAAGCCAAGGCCAAAGCCACCTTCCGCCCGAGCGCGACCTTGAACGATATCATCGCCAAAATGTGCGCTTGAGTCCAGCTCCCAACCTCAACTGATCAGCAGCAATCGCGGTAACTCACCGGGCAGAGTCGATGGAGCACGATGCACACAGGGCGGCACTGGGCTGCCGGGATATTCGATGGCCACGCGCCAGAGGTTTCCCACGCCGAACGAAAATGGCTGCGCGTGAGGCAGTGCCGCATAATGGAGATCGAAGAAATTGTCGTTTAAGTATTCGAGAAAGCCCTCGTCATCTTCACCGCCGTAGAGTTTCAGCAGTTCAGAGCGTGTTTCTGGAATGTCCACCCGCCGTATTGCATCTTCATTACGCAAGCCCTCGGAAGATGCACCATGATAAGTGCAGAGATAAGTATCTGCCTCCACCGTGGCGCTATCCACATGCCATGATTGCACATCCGTGCGCATTGGCCCGGTCTCTGCATCGTGTAGATACCCATTGATACCATCAAACACAGGAGCCAGATCGCGAGAGCGGAGCATTTCCAGATCCTGCAAAATGAATTCGCGCGCTACCTTCCCTGCATCATTCAAGTCGAGAGCCTTCAGCCGTTCCTCATCAATGGTCGTGATCCCCTTCCCTAGGCCCAGACGTTCCACCACTTCGATGAAATCGCCCGGCAGCATTCGCTTCCAGCAAAGCGCGTTCACACCCCCGCTGAAGGGAGTAGAGACCAACTCATCGAAGCTGCTCACTAATTTTATTCCAGAACAAGCTTGGGGCGTCGCGAGTTCAGGAACGTGCAAAGTCATGCTGTATTTTCTTACGGCGGGAAGGCACCTTGTCGTTGCCATCACTTCGGAGGATTGCTGGGCGATGTAGGTTTCATCTCGATAGTTGCTATCTTAGATAGAACGACTTCCCGCCCGTTTTCGGTTTTCACCACCAGTGAATGCAACTCCTCGACTTTGAAGTTCTCATGGGTTTGAAAAAACTTTTCGACGGCCTCATTAATGGATGAAATCGAGATGCCAAGTATTGCAGCCTTTTGTCTGTCTATATTGACGACGGGTCTTACTTCGTTACGAGATGTGCGCGACTCGTCTTGAGCATGAGCAGGCAATGCCATCGCCAGAATTTGCGATAAAACAAAAGAAGCAAGGATGGTCTTCATGGATGGTATGGGGATTGAGGTTGAATCAAAAATTACGAATTTCTATCTCAATAGTCAGTCAACGCTCGCTTCAAAGCAAGTTCTGGCAGCATTGACTGTTCATTTCAGCCGTTCGTTGCGATTGGAATGGTTTCCGAGTTGAAAAAATGCGATGTGGTAAATAGTTACCGCATGAGTTACGCCGTTAATCTTAAACGCACCAGCATGGCCTTGGATAGGAACACCCTCAAGACCTTGGCTGAGCTGGCCAAGCTTTGGAGTGTTTCCAAAGCTGAGGTCAGGCGGCGCGCCGTCAGGCAGGCCAAGGAAGAGGCTGAGCGTGAAAGCGCCCTGCCAAAGCCTCTCAGTGCTCTTGATTGGCTTCAGTCCGGCGGCGGACTCAGCGTGAAAGAAGCTGAGACCTACCGCAAAGAAGTCCGCGCGGAACGTGAGGCCAAACGCCACTGGTGGGAACAACCATGATCCATCTGGACACGAATCTGCTCATTGATCTCGTGACTGCCCGCTCGCCGCACATTGCGCTCATCCGGCAGTGGCTTCGCAAGGGCGAAAAACTCGCGGCATCAGCCATCGCTTGGTCGGAGTTCTGCAATGGCCCGCACAGCAAGGAACAGAAAGATGCTGTCTTTGCCGTGCTGGAGCAGCGCGTGGTAGAATTCACCTGCCAGCAGGCGGAAACTGCCTCGCGGCTTTTTCATTACTCGGGAAGGCGTCGCGGCTCACATCCAGACTGCATGATCGCCGCGGCGGCAATGTCGCAAGGTGTCTCTGTGGCTACCCGGAACATCAGCAACTTTGAGCGATTCACCCAGCACGGTTTAAAACTACTGCCGGTGTAACCTTGTCGGATCGATGATTGTGTTGATTACTGAGCGGAATACAAAAAATTGAATTTCGCATTTCACGGCTTGGCTGTGGATGTTGCCGGGGCAGGTTTCGCCACAAAGACACGCGCAAGAAATTCGCGCACAGGCGCGATATTGATCTCGCCACCAAAGCCATGACCTGCACCTGGCACGGGGCGGAAGGTAACGTCAGCATGTGCGGCTTGCAGTGCGTCGCGGAGTAGTTCGCTCTGGTTGAACGGCACTGTGCGATCCCGCTCGCCGTGCATGATGAGGAATGGTGGCAGCGCACCCTTGCCGATGTAGGTTATGGGGTTCGCCTTCGCAGCGGCCTCTCGATTCTCCTGAATCGCTCCACCGATGAGATGGCTCTCGGGTGAATTCGCCGCATCGTGATTCATACTGCTGCCCGCCTTGTCCATTTGCAGAAAATCTGTCGGACCGAACCAATCCACCACGGCTTGCACGTTACTGGATTCCTTTAGGTCGTTGCCAGTGCCCTCGAGTTCCGGCACGCCGCCGCTGGTGCCAAGCATGGCCACTAGATGCCCGCCCGCACTGCTGCCCCAGACGGCGAAACGTTGCGGATCATAGTGATACTTAGCAGCGTTCGCGCGCAGCCAGCGCACGGCGGCTTTGCAGTCCTGAATCTGCGCAGGCCAGCGCGCTTCCTGACTGAAGCGGTATTCGACATGGGCGACCGCATAGCCGCTCGCGACAAACTGCTGCGCGGGACTCGGCGCATTCTTGCTGCCCATGCTCCACGCGCCGCCGTGGATCCAGATGAGCAGCGGCTTCGGCGCATCGCCGGGCGGGAGATACAGATCGAGTTTCAGATCGCGCCGACCCTCGTGGCCATACACGAGGTCGCGTTCGACGATCGTGCCCTCCGGCAGCGCGGTTGGTCCATTTGGCCCACCTGGCCGATTTTGTCCGCGAGGTGGATTGGGCGCGCCGTTTGCGCGAGGGTCGCCATTCGAGCCGGGTGCATCAGGCGTGCGCGGCGGGACGGCGGCGGTCACTTTCGCGACCGGAGTGCCAGCGCCCGCACTTGCTCTCTGCGGCACCGCGCCTCCTTTCGGTTTCACCAAGGTAAGATAGAACGCGCCGCCGCGGCCGCCATTCGCGCCGAGCGTCACCGTCGAGTTTGCGGAGAAGTCTTTTTTGAAAAGCGTGTAACGCGGCGCGTTCTCGTTCAGATTTCCCGCCGTCACGACGAGCTGTTCGCCCGTGTTGGTGTAAGTCGAAAGCCAAGCGGGCCGCGTCGCCACGGTATCGCTGTGCGCGATGAAGACCGTCGCATCCGCCGTCACGCGGAAGGTGAAAATTGGGTCTGCGGTGTAAGCCGAATAATTTTTCCCCGGCGTGATCGGGCGGATCCAATCCAGCCCCGCCACGCTCGCGGGCGGTGGCGCGAGCAAAAAATATTTCACGAGGCTCCCCGTCTGATCCGCTTCCTTGAAATTCGCGTTAATCTTCCAGCCCGTGCCGCTCGTCGTGTCGTTGTTTGCTGGGTCGAGAATCGTCAGGTCGGCCACGATGCCGCTCGGCGCGATGACGGGCTGCGCGGGAATCGTGTAGCTCGGCGGAAAGTGGTAGCCTTTCCAAATCGTCGCCACCGCCTGACTCGGAAACCAATCCGCCTTCGACTTGTCACCCGCATATGTCGCATAGCTCGCGATGGTCTTCGTCTTGATGTCACCAAGCCAGCCCTTCGCCTCGACGATGGGAATGAGCGTCACTGTCCCATCCGCCGCCGCGCCGGAAATGGGCACGCGCAAATCCAGCACGCTCGTCAGCCACGGAAAAATCAGCGTATTCAGCGCCACCTTGTTGTCGCCGTGATTCCCGTCGTTGTGAATGAAGAACGTCCACGGCGCTCCGTGCGCGCGGCCCCATTCCACGAGGCCCTGTAGCACCACTGGATTCACAAAGCCGTCGTTGTTGTCAAAATTATGAATCATCGGGATTCCATATGCGCCACTGAAATCGAGCGCCGGCACATCACCCTTCTCGCCGCTGCGGTTCGCGTTAAAGCCATCATTTCCCAGCGCAAACATCACCCCGTGCAGCCCGACCACCGCGATGGTCCGCGCGGGATTCGCAAGCGCTGTCGCGGTAGCCGCATTCGCTCCCGCAGAAGTGCCGATCGTCACGATGGGCGCCTTCGCAATCTCCGGATGCCCGCTCGCCACCGCCACCTCGGGCAAGTCCCGGAGCGTTTGCGCCAGCCCCACCCGCTGCGCCGCGCAATAGTCCCGCCAGTATTGCGGCGTGCCTCCCTGCAGCGGTGAGCCGCCGACGATCATCGCACGGATTTTTGCGACGCCCGGCGGCAGGTAGTATCCGGCGGATTGCGCGTGGGCGAACGAGCCGAGCGAGAGGAGGAATGCGAGCAGCTGTCTAGTTTTCATGGTTTGGATTTAGTGGATATATGTTGTGAAAAAAATTACCGCGACTGTTTTGCCTCCGCATTTCCCTCGGCCAGCGCACTAATTTCCGCAGTGCTGAGCGCGCGCCCATAGATGCGAATGTCATCGAGCTGTCCATCGAATGGGAGTGAGCTGCTCTTAACACGGCGGCCAATGAGCAGCGGGCCTTCAAGTCTGAAATCACGCCGCAAGCCGGCGACAGCGGTGACATTGTGGCCATCTACAAAAAATGAAGCCGATCCTTGTGCGCTGTCCGTGACGACTGCGAGGTGATGCCACTGACCGGCGAAAACCACACCCTTTCTTGCCAGTGCCTGCGAACCCATCTGATGACCGCGCACATTCAGCATAATGCCGGAGCCGGGAAAATTCGGCGGCAGCAAAAGCCAGAAATTATCCGCGCCCGTTTGCTGTCCGTCGCACCCGATCAGCGGCTGGATCCGCGCCTCGCCGGGATTCAGCCGCAGCCACATTGCGACCGTGAACACCGGCGGAAAAACGAGGCGAGGAGACTCCACATCTACCTTTGCTGCGTGAAGGTCAAGCGCCTTACCGATGCGCCCCTCACTGAATAGCACGCCGCTGCTGAGAGTGAGCGCGTTTCCATTTCCCGACATATCGGCACCATCTCCATCAAGTTTCCAATGTGCCATCAATGCATTGGCCAACGACTGCGCCGGCAGCGACGAGATGACAGATACGGGTGCAGTCGCCGTCACTGTTGCGGATTGCGTCGCCTCCACGATCACGCCGCTTTCATCGCTCTCTCGCGCGATGAGCACGCGGCCTTCCTCCACCTTCATCAGCGTAATCGCCTTGTCAGCGCTCATCTCGAACTTGGTGCCCAGCACCTCGGCCTTCGCAGTCGGTGTGCGAATTAGCATCGGATGGCTCGCCGACTGCCGCGCCACGCTCGCGGTGAGCATGCCTGCGGTTAGTTTCAGTTGCTTACCCGGTTTCGCGGTGACGACGCCGAACTCCGCATTCGCGCCGATGCTGAGCCTCGTTGTCTCGCCGGGAAAATGAATCTCAGCCGCGCCATCGCCGCCTGTGAGCAGCCAATCGCCCGCCTGCAACACGAAGCCTAGCTTTGCTATCATCGTCTTCTGTGCGCGCCACACACGCACATCACCACGCACGCTCGCGAGCGTTGCCATGGGACTCTGCGTAAACCAAATCACGAAGCCGATCAATACCGCTGCGGCAGCAGCGAGTGGTCGCCAGTGGAACCAACCGAACCAATGCATTCGTGGCTTATCGGATACAATTTTTTCGCGGGCGGGTGCCATCCACTGCGCCGTAACTGCATCGGCAGAGGCCAGCTCCAGCCACTTAGAATCCACAGTTGAGAGCGTGCGGAAAATTCTCCGCGCATCGGCACTTTCGCGCAGCAGGGATTGAAGACGAGGCAAGTCCTCAGCCGAGGTCGTGCCATTGAGATAGCCATGGAGCAAATGGAGTGCGTCCTCAGTCATCGTGTGTTCCCCTCTCTTGCGAATGTGTGCTCGACGCACCGGAGCAATTCCTGCCGAATGCGTGCGAGCAGTTGATAGAGCGAGCCTTCCGTGCGGCCAAGTTGTGACGCCAGTTCCTTCATCGAAGCGCCCGGCGCGTAAGCGGCGAGCGCCAACTGGCGGCGTTCGTCTGGCAGCTTTGCGATGCAGACATCCAGCGCATCGAGTTGCTGATCGCGCATGGACATTTCCTCCGCACCCTCCTCGGCAAGTTTTGCGATGATGTCCTCATCAAGCACCAGCCGCTCGCGTGTGTGGCGACGGCGGGCCATCAAGATTTCATATCGTGCGATCATGGCCACCCACTGCGGGAACCGCGCCGGATCGCCCAGCGTGGCAAGCTTCCGCCAAGCCACCACGCTGACTTCCTGCATCACCTCATCCACCTCCACCGCGCGCCAGACACAGGCTCGCACCAACGCCCGCAGCGCAGGCTCGTGGCGCGTCCATAGCCGGAGAAAATCCTCATTTGGATCTGGTGCGGCGGACATGGCAGAGTCGGCATTCATGGCGGTAGTGATGTATCGTCAACCTACTGCTGCCGACGGCCAGTGGATTTAACGAACAATTTTCGGAATAAATTGGCAGAGTGCGATGAGTTTTTTGGTCTTACGATTGTGGCTCCCCGTCTCTCGATGTGAACCGAGCCTAACTCCAAGCATTTAAAAAGTTGCAGGCAAGATGGCCATCGCCATCTAGGGTCTTCTCAAAATGCGCCTTCTGACTT
Organism: Verrucomicrobiales bacterium; assembly: GCA_038230495.1. GTDB lineage: Bacteria > Verrucomicrobiota > Verrucomicrobiia > Verrucomicrobiales > Verrucomicrobiaceae > VFKE01. The sequence continues at coordinate 34,822 of JBBRNC010000026.1, read as the reverse complement.
TGTCACCACTAACTGCGGCACGGCGGAGTATTTTCCTCCGGGGAATCTCTTTGGCAGCACTCTGGTGTTCGTTCACTGCGAATGCTGCTAACAATCCGAAGGCCTCTGAAATCCTCTCCCATCTGAAGCCATCGCATCCGCGATTGCTCGCGACCGACGCCGACTTCGCCCGATTGAAAATGCAGACCTCCCATGGAGAAGCTGCGAAATGGTTCGCCCAGATCAAGCGTTCAGCGGATGCGTTGCTCAAGGCTGCGCCCAGTGAATATGTCATCCCCGATGGCAAGCGATTGCTCGCCACCAGCCGCCAGGTGCTCAATCGCACCCTGACATTGGGGCTGACATTCCGACTGACCAAAGACAAGCGCTACGCTGAGCGCCTCTGGAAAGAATTGAATGCCGCCGCGCGCTTCAAGGACTGGAATCCCAGCCACTTTCTTGATACGGCGGAAATGACCGCAGCCTTCGCCATTGGATATGATTGGCTTTATGCCGAATGGAATGGCGAGCAACGCGCCGCACTTCATAAAGCAATAGTGGATAAGGGATTGAAGCAATCACTCGATTACTATCGCAACAACAAGTGGTGGGTCGCCGCAGCGCATAATTGGAATCAAGTGTGCAACGGCGGCATGAGCCTTGGTGCGCTCGCCATCGCCGATGAGGAACCGGCGTTGGCAGGCGAGATTCTTTCCGCAGCGATCACGAGCGTGCAGAAGCCCATGAAAGAATTCGGTCCCGATGGCGCATGGGGAGAAGGTCCGGGCTATTGGGATTATGCGGTGATGTATAACGTCTTCATGCTAGCATCGCTCGACACCGCACTGGGCACGGATTTTGGCCTATCGAAAATCGACGGCTTCTCCAAGACGGCAGATTTTCCCATCCAATTGAACGGCCCAACGGGGCGCAGTTTCAACTTCGCCGATGCGAGCGACAAGGGAACCGGTGGTGCGCATATTCTATGGATGGCCACGAAATTTAACCGCCCCGATTACGCGGCATGGCGTCTGGAAAAATCCCGCACCACTCCATTGCCTCTCGATCTGCTCTGGGGCGCAGCTTGGCTGGACCACCCTCCAACCGCAGTGAATCCGCCGCTGGCAAAATATTTTCGAGGCAAAGAGATCGTGTCCTTGCGCAGCGACTGGAATGACAGCCAGGCGACTTTCGTGGGCTTCAAGGGTGGTGATAACAAGATGAATCACGCGCATCTCGATCTGGGCAGTTTTGTCATGGACGCATCAGGCGAACGCTGGGCGATAGATCTGGGATCGGACGACTACAATCTGCCGGGCTATTTTGGCAGCAAGCGCTGGGATTACTATCGTCTCCGCGCCGAAGGCCACAATACCCTCGTCATCAATCCCGACGCCCAGCCTGATCAGGACCCACACAGCACAGCAAAGATCATCCGTTTTTCAGACAAGCCAGGAGCCCCATTCGCCATCGCTGATCTTTCCGAAGCATACGCCCGATCTGCAAAATCCGTGCAGCGAGGCATGAAGCTTGTCGGGCGCGATGTTCTCATTCAAGACGAAATACAGATGCGAAAGACTGGCGACATTTGGTGGTTCTTTCACACCGGTGCCAAGGTCGAATGCCACGGCGCGACTGCCGTTCTGACTCAAGGCGGAGAAAAACTCACCGCTACCCTGCTTTCACCTGAAGGCGCAAGCTTTGCCATGCTGCCAGCCAAACAAATGGCCACATCGCCGCAACCACCCCAACAACAAGTGAAGCACAGTTCCACGAAAAACCCGCAGAAGCTAGCCGTCCACTTCCAAGCTACCGGCAAGGTGCGGATCGTAGTGCTGCTTTCACAGGGCAATGCACCAAAGGCAAAGCCAGACATTCTGCCGCTCGCGAAGTGGAAGTAACAGAAGTATTGCCACAGGCAATGCGCCGTCGGAACGATGGTTTCTATAATTCACGAAGGCGGCACAGATTCAATATTCCTCTACGTGTTGGGTTTCGCATTGCGTTAAAGTTGTATTCAAAATACAATATATGCGGGGTCTTTAGCAGGATTCACACACGCACACTGGCTAGGGTCAACAATAACAACCCATTACAGAATCTCATGAATCCGACAAAACAATGTGCCACCCGCACTCGATACGCCGCCTTTTCAGCTTTGATCGCCGCATTGCTTGCCTCATGCGGCAAGGGCGACCCGAGTCCAAACGAGAAACAATCTCAGGCGTCTTTCACCCAACAGATGGCCGAGCTTGCTAGCAAGACAACTACAGCACCGCAGACACCGGCATTGACTTCAGAAGCCATGCAGAATCCTTCGAAGCAAGAGGACAAACCGGTATCCGGCATGGAAGACGCCGTTCTCACTGATGCACCAAATGTCCCGCCGCCAATCACTCGCGATCATCCAATAAAAGTCACCGTGAAACTGGAGGTGCGCGAACTCGTGAAGCGCATGGCTGATGGAGTGGACTACACATTCTGGACTTTTGGCGGCAGTGTTCCGGGCAAGTTCATGCGCATCCGGCAGAATGACGAAGTGGAGTTTCACCTGATGAATCGTCCCGACAGCAAGATGCCGCACAATATTGACCTTCACGCTGTCACCGGACCGGGCGGCGGCGCGGCGGCGTCCTTCACTGCACCGGGCCACGAGTCAGTGTTCTCGTTCAAGGCACTCAATCCCGGACTGTATGTGTATCACTGTGCAACCGCTCCGGTGGGCATGCACATCGCCAATGGCATGTATGGACTCATCTTTGTCGAACCCATCGGAGGGCTACCGAAAGTGGACAAAGAATATTATGTCATGCAGTCGGAGTTCTATACGAAAGGTCCGTATGGCCAGGCGGGACTGCAACCGTTCGATATGGAGAAGGCGCTCGCGGAGAAGCCGGACTATGTGGTCTTCAACGGCTCTGTCGGCGCGATGGCGGGCGACAATGCTGCCCCGGCGAAGGTCGGCGAAAAGGTGCGCTTGTTTGTCGGCAACGCGGGGCCGAACCTCACCTCGTCTTTCCATGTGATCGGCGAGATCTTTGACAATGTGTATCTCGAAGGCGGCGTGAACTCTCCACAGCATCATTTGCAGACGACGACGATTCCCGCAGGCGGATCGGCCATCGTGGAGTTTGGCCTCGAAGTGCCGGGCACTTACATTCTCGTGGATCACGCCATCTTTCGTGCGTTCAACAAGGGCGCGGTGGGCATGATCAAGGTTACTGGCGACGAGAACAAGCTTGTTTATTCCGGCAAGCAGGATGACCGCATCTACCAGCTCGAAGGCAGCGCCATCCAGTCCATCGCGCAGGCATCCACGCAAGAGCCGCCCGCTGCGAACAAGGATGAACGCATCGCGCGCGGCAAGATCATTTACAACTCTGTCTGCTTCGCCTGCCATCAGCCCGAAGGCCAAGGCATTCCGAAAGCCTTCCCACCGCTGGTAAAGTCCGACTATCTCAATGCCGATCCGAAGAGGGCCATCGCCACTGTGCTGCACGGCTTGCAGGGCAAGGTCACCGTCAACGGCGAGACTTATGAAAGTATCATGCCGCAGCTTGGTCTGAACGACGAGCAGGTGGCCAACGCGCTGACGTATGTTTACAACCAGTGGGGCAACAACGGAAGTGAAGTGCTGCCTGACACGGTAAAGGAAGTGCGCGCCACGGTTCCAGCGCCTCCAGCTCCAGGGACGCATTGATAACAACACACACCACGTGATGAAGACAGCCCTCGTGATCGCCTTCAACCTGCTCGGCATCGTGTCAGCTAGGGTATGGGCGGAACCACCACCGGGTATGGTCTTCATCTCCGGCGGAAACTACAAGCCGCTCTACGCCAAGGGTGCCAAGCCACGCGCAGTAGAGCCGTTCTTCATGGACACGATGCAGGTGACGAACGCGCAGTTTCTCGACTTCGTGAAACAGCATCCCGAATGGCAGCGATCAAAGGTAAAAAAAACTCTGGCTGATGCGAACTACCTCAAGCACTGGGCGGGCGATCTTGACCTCGGCGACGAGAAACTTCGTGATGCACCAGTGACACATGTCTCATGGTTCGCCGCAAAAGCATATTGCGAGAGCAGCGGCAAACGTCTTCCCACGCAAGACGAGTGGGAGTTCGTGGCGCGCGCCGATGCCACACGCCCCGATGCCACCAGTGACCCCATTTTTCTGGGCCTGTTGCTGGAGTGGTATTCCAAACCTGCCAGCAGCGCGCTGGAGAATGTTCACAGTGGATCGCTCAATGTGCATGGCCTGCGCGGGTTACACGGCCTCGTTTGGGAATGGGTTCAGGACTTTAACTCCACCATGATTCTGGGCGATTCACGCGGCGATGACTCACTGGATCGAAAGTTTTTCTGCGGTGCCAGCTCGCTGCTCGCCGGGGATGTGAGCAACTACGCTGCCTTCATGCGCTATGCGTTTCGCTCAAGTCTAAAGGGAGATTACTGCGTAGGTAGCCTCGGGTTCCGTGGTGCGAAACCGGTGAAGGAGGCACCGCAAGCACTCGCTACAACAGCGTTCACCACGATCTATGATTTGCCCGGTCAATGGCGAAACCAGAGCGGCGAGACGATCAAGCTCGCGAAGTTGCGCGGCAAGGTTCGCATCATCACCATGGGCTTCACCTCGTGCAAATTCGCCTGCCCGCGCATCATTGGCGATATGCAGCGCATCGAGAAGGAACTCGGCGCTGATGCTGACAAAGCCGGGTTTGTCTTCTTCTCGATTGACCCGGAAAACGACACTCCAGAAAAAATGAGCGGCACCGTTACCGAGCTCAAGCTCACCCCGGAGCGTTGGACATTTCTGACCGCGCCTGATGAAACGGTGCGCCAACTTGCCGTCGCGCTGAACTTCAAATTCCAAGCTACCGAAGGAATCTTCGCTCACTCCAATCTCATCGCCGTGCTCGATGCCGATGGTGCCGTTGTGCATCGCGAAGAGGCCCTCGGCGCTGACATCACTCCCACCATGCAAGCCTTGCGCAAACTTCTTCAACCATGAAAACTAAACACATCCTCGCCCTTGCTCTCACCTTGGTTTGCTCTGCACAAGCTGGAGTCAATCCAACCTCCGGGACTGCCGTTCCGCCAACAGCCGTCGCCACGCCCAATCCACTGTCGTTTGCCGAAGGTCGTATTGTCTTCGGCATCGAAGATCAAACGCGCTTCGAATACCGCAACAACAACTACGATTTCAACAGCGGATTAAAAACGATCAATGACGATTCATGGTTCTTAAATCGCTTCCGCATCAGCTTGCAACTAAAGCCCGTGGACTGGCTGACCTTCTTTGTGCAAGGCCAGGACAGTCGCGAGTTTGGCAGCAACCGGCCCAACATTCCTAACGTGCTAGGTGCCGAGGGTGATAACCCATTTGATATTCGCCAGGCCTATGTCGAAATCGGCGATGGCAAAGCATTCCCGCTCTCGGTGAAAGCTGGTCGTCAGGTTCTGCTCTATGGCGACCAACGTCTAATCGGCCCGCTTGAATGGAGCAATCTCTCACGCACCTTTGACGCCGTGAAGGTTCGCTGGACTGGGAAAGATGGACTCTGGGTGGATGTCTTTGTTTCATCCGTTGTCGTGCCGGATAGCAGCGGCTTCGACCAGAGTAACTGGAATTCCATCTTCTCAGGCATCTATGCGCACATCCCGACATGCGGCATTCAGGACACCGAACTCTATGTGCTGAATATGAATGACACCAATCGCGACGATCACTTTGTCACCATTGGTTCTCATATCAAATCACAGCCCGGCGCGCTCGGTGCGTGGGATTATGAGGGTGAACTCGCCGTGCAAACCGGAACCGCCAGCGGCAAGGATTTGAGCGCCTTCGCTAGCTACATCGAGGGCGGATACACCTTTGGCAGCGCATGGAAGCCACGCATCGGACTCGAATACAGCTACGGCAGCGGCGACAGTAATGCAGCCGATGGCAAACAAGGTGCCTTCCAAAATCTTTACCCCACCAATCACCCGAATTACGGCTACATGGACCTGTTCTCGTGGAGTAATTTGCATGATGCCGTGCTGCATCTGAGTGCCAAGCCCACCTCCAAGATCACCACCGGACTCGACTGGCATTCCTTCTGGCTCGCCAGCACCTCGGACACCTGGCGGCGCGCCAATGCCAAGACCACCGTGAGGAATGCCAACGCCGATGCCAGCAACTATGCAGGCAGCGAAATTGACGCACTCGTCACTTACACGGCCTGCGCGAACTTCAGCGTCACCGCTGGCTATTCGCACTTCTTCTCGGGCAGCTACCTAAAAGATACCGGAGCGGGCAGCGATGCAAATTTTGTTTATGTCATGACCAGCATCAAATTTTGATGCCCCATGAGCTTCCCCGCTTGCCAACATACCAAACGTAAGTCTGCCTTTACTTGCAGGCTGCGCTGGCTGGCGGCGGAACCGTTCCGAATATTCTTTGCCAGCGGGATGCTCTGGAGTGTCGTTGGTGTTTCGCTGTGGCCCTTGTTCTATGCGGGCCAGCTCGCCTTCTACCCGAGCTTCGTTCATGCGCGATTAATGGTCGAGGCCTTCGGCGGCGCGTTTGTGGTCGGCTTCCTCGGCACAGCAGGTCCGCGCATGGCCACGGCTCCCAAGCTCACACCTGCTGAGTTGATCACGCTGCTGATGCTGCACACGGCTTGCGGCGTGTCACACCTCACACTGCACATGAAGGCCGGCGATGCGTGCTTTCTCGCATTACTAGTGGTCTTGCTGACATCGCTCGTCATACGCGTTGCGAAGTTCCGCAAAGACTGGCCGCCACCGCAGATGCTGCTGGCCGTGACTGGACTTCTGTGCGGCATCGCGGGCGCGATCATGTGGCTTCTGCCTGCGACATTCTTGGATGCAAAGCTGTTCCGCCTGGCAGGATTACTGTTATATCAAGGCCTCCTCTTGCCGCCTGTGCTGGGCATCGGTTCATTCATTTTCCCACGCATCCTCGGAGGCGGTTTTGGTGAACCTGTTTCGAGCGCGGAACGGCAGCGCAGTCTCATCCGTGCGGCAAGTGCTGCCGTGCTGATTGCTGCCAGTTTCCCGTTGGAAGCATGGGGCCATATCGTCGCCGGTTATGCACTACGCACACTGGTTCCGGCGATCTATTTGTTGAGTGAAATCAAATGGTGCAAGCCTGTGGGAACTCTGCCCAAAGGACTCTTTTTTGCACTCGCCATCGGCTGCGTTGGACTGGCATCACCAGCGTTCTTTTATGCGCGTCATGTCGCATTGGAGCATCTACTTTACATCGGCGGCTTTGGATTGCTCATCATCATCGTCGCCAGCCGGGTGCTGTTCGGCCACAGCGGCGAGCTTGATGGCTTCTCTAAAAAGTCTTGGTTTGCGCGCATCCTGATCTTTCTCGTCGTGCTCGCCGCGACAACTCGCGCGTCCGCAGATTGCCTCCCTAGCATTCAGATTTCGCATTATCTCTACGCCGCATGGACTTGGGGCATTGTTGGAGTGTCGTGGCTGCTTTGGCATCGCCACCGATTCATCAAACGCGAGGAAGAATAATCACATTTATGAACACCACCAATCCCCTGCCCGATATCGCAGGACGCACCGAGATCGAACAACTCGTCAACCGCTTCTACGAACGTGTGCGCACTGACGGCGTGCTGGGATTCATCTTCGACAAAGTCGCGCAGACCAACTGGGAAACGCATCTGCCCAAGATGTATGCTTTTTGGGAAACAGTCTTATTCCGTAGCGGTGGCTACACGGGTAATCCGCTCGCGGCCCACGCCAAACTCGTGCCGCTCACCGAGATGGGCCGTGCGCAGTTCGATCACTGGCTGAAACTCTTCCGCGAATCCGTGGATGAACTATTCAGCGGAACCAAGGCCGAGCACATCAAGAGTTGTGCCACAGATATGGCTAACGTCATCTATGCCCGCATCAACAAAGTGCCCGACCCCCGCTTTGATCCCGCAAATCTCACGTCGGAGCAACGTGCTCGCTATGCGAATTATCGTGCTCCAGCGGATTGATTTACTCACGGGACCTACTCTCTTCTCACAGCATCCAGCAACTTGCCTCGAACCGCACAGGCAGCAGCAAACCAGCAGATGATGATGCCAAAGAGCAGGATGCCAAGATTGAGCCAGAGCAGAAATGCCACCGGCAATGCGCCACCGCTTTGTTTCACATTCGGCCACACCGCGATGGCCGCGCTGAGCAGACCGAGAATCAATCCGCCCACGAGCAACACGGCGTGCTCGCTGAGCACCATGTTTTGCAAGGCGCGACGTCGGAAACCAAGCGCCTGCATGAGGCCGAATTCACCGCGCCGCTCCAGAACATTGCGCATCGTCAGCACGCCGAGTCCAGCCGTGCCCAGCAGCACGCCGAGTCCGCCGAGCACCGTGAAGATGCCGATGTAGGTATTCTGCACAGCGTTGAAGGCAGCAAGTCGGGCAACAGTGGATTGAAGCGCAAGGCCGCGGGTTTCGAGTTGTTGCGTGAGGTGGGTGCTGACGGCGGCGATGTTCTGTCCGTAGCCTGGCTCTCCAGAGCCGGGCGTGTGCTCACCGGCATCTCGGCTCTGGAGAGCCAAGCTACTTGCGTCATCCACGAGGAAAAACTTGTAGCCCGCAGAATCAGGATACTTCGCAAGGAAGTTCTCCTCGTCGATGATGATCTTACCCTGCAACACGCTGCCCGAGAGCAAGCCAACGAGCTTGACCTTGAACTCGTGCCCTTGGGAATCCGTGTAAGGAACGGTGTCGCCAATCCCTTTACCAAGACCCCACATCGCAGTGGCTTGATCAGCTACTGCGGGGATTTCCGATGGCGAGCCGCCCCGCAACGCAGTCCATGATCCTTCGGTAAATGAAAAGGACTTCCGGTCCGCGAGAAGCTTGGAATTGACCGCCGTCAGCATAGGTCGCTGCGCCTTGTTAAGATTAAGACAGCTCGCGTCATCCCCATCCCTTACCCGAAACGGCACTACGCGGACGCCCTTCATAATCTTGTCATCCAACGCAAACGCATCGCGCCCAGCCTGCGTGTTGAGGTCTTCGTAGATCGGCAAGGTGCTTTCACCAATCAAGGCAAATCCGCCAGTGCCGGAGTCGGGTTTCGCCGGATCAACTTCGGGGCCGAGACGGAAGGCATTCACCGCGATGACCAGAAATATTCCCCCGGCCATCATGCCGATGACCGCCAGACTGCGACCGGGACGACGGGTGATGTTTCGCACGCCGATTTGCGTTAGGCTGGTGGCTGTGTTTTCGCGCAGTGCCGCCGATTTGATCCGTCTGGAAATGAGCATCAGGCCAGCGACCAGCAGCATGAAGCCCGCGCCGAAGAACATTCCCGCGATTTTCTCCGGATTCGTGGCACGCGATCCAAGAATGGAGAGGACAATCGCTAAAACGAACAGCATCAACGGGAGGAAGCGGAGCCAAAAGCGTGGGCTCCAAGGCGAAATTTGCTGGAGTTCAGCCTTTAGCATAGACCGCTCGTTGCGTGTGTCATTAAGCAAGTAACGTGGGCCTCTGGCCTGCGTGTGCCGGGGGCGTCTCGCCCACGAGGAGGGGTTCCAAGACGCCTTGCGGGGCGAGACGCCCGCAACACACACAGCCGAGACGACTGTGTTACTCAGAAGGTCGCCCGGATTTGGCTCCGTCGAATTTTTTGAGGCTTTCCGCACTAAAGAACACACCTCTCCAGCCAACAGGTCTTTGGGCTGGGTTTTGAAAAGTCTCCGACTGCCCCACCAAAGGGTTCCCAGGGTGGCGATGAGACTGCAAAAGAACGAGATGGCCAGGGTCGCCGGACTGGCCTGAAAGCTCAGCTTCAAGCCCACGGCGGCGTCACTCCAGACGTTGTTCAGTCCAAAAAGCGCGAGTTTAGTGTAGGCCACGCCTCCGAGCAGTCCGAGAGTTGTCCCCATGAGGGCAACCAGACCTGCTTCACCTAGTATCGAGCGACGCACCTGCTTTTCTCGCCAGCCGATAGCCAATAAAAGGCCGATTTGTGCAGCTCGTTTTTCAATCGTAAAAACAAACAACAAAACACTGAATATCAATGATGAAGCGATTATAAATACGCTCAATCCAATAAATAGCCCGCCGAAATCCACACTGCCCCGCGCAGCCGCCGTTGCCTCTCCCTTAAAGTCGCGAACCGTCAGGCCAATGTCAGCAAGTCGCAGGTTACTCACAAGTTGTTCACATATACTTTTCAGATCCTGCCCCGTGTCTGGAAAACGAATGGCCGTGAGTTTTCCAAAGCGATTTTCCCAAAGCTTCTGCCCGGCGGACAGGCTGATAAAGGCCTTGGGCGTGGTCTTGTATTGTTTCCAGTAGTCCTCGTCTTTCGGGCGGATGGCGTCGAGTTTCATCGGGATACCCGGCTGCCAGTCGCGGCAGTTTTTGGCATCGCTCACGCCAGGAAAATCCGGCGTCCATGACGGGTTCACTCGGGGATCAGTCATCGGCAATATAGCCGACACATTGAGGTTGGCCGTTTGCTCCTTGAGTTCGCGCCCCAGACCGACAGTGAAATAGCGGATTTCGAGATTGTCGCCGATGGCGAGTTGCAGGTCGTCAGCGAGCCATTGAGTGATGACAGTTGAGTTCTCGGTCCCGCCTTCAGAGGGTGCTACTGCCGATGCAGCTGAAACAAAGGAATAAGGCGCACGCCCTTTCTCGGAGGAAAATCCGTTGATCAAGTATGTCAACACGCCGTGACTACTGGGAACGGTCTTGAGAATCTTTTCCGCAATAGCGTCATCAAGAAAGATTCGATCTGTGGTGAGTTCCCATTCGGATTTGAGATGCGCGAGCTTAAGCCCGAAGTCTTCGTGAGATGCGACGGTATTCAGCGTTGTGTCATTGAATGCTGGCACCCGCTCCCATTGGACTTCACCCCAAGGAATGGAGGTATTCTCCTTGAGGTGTAGCGCGGGTTCTTCATTCGCGGAGACAATCCCATTTACCCTACCCTTTTTCCCCAGCGCCTCCGCCAGATCCGCCAGTGGAATAAACACATTGTCTGGCGCAATTTGCGATGCTCGAAGCTGAAAGTTTCCAAAATCTTCACCGCTGACGATGGCGCCAATTTTCCGACGCAGGGTATCGTCTTGATTCGCCTCACCAGACAGCGGGGCATCGCGTGAGATCGCGCTGGGATTCTCAAGGCGCACGAGCACCGTGTCCCCGACGTTGACGTGAAGTTTGCGCGCGAGCGATTCATTAACTGCGAGGGTATCTTTTTCGAGAACGATTTCGTGCGATCTAGGACTCAGCTTCCAAAATCCATCATCCACTCCGAGCACCTGCACCGTGTTTGCTCGCGCTTGGCCGCCAGACGCGGCGACGGATCCATTCACTATGATCAGCGGTGCGGAGTGAGTCTTCCGGGCAAGTTCTTCGGTGAACCAGCGCTCGCCACCAATCAGCCCGGACTGCACTTTCCCCAGACGCTGTTCTGCCGCTCGGCGAAGACTTGCGCGAACAGAATCACCCACCAGAAGGCTTCCGCTCAGGATAGTGCTTGCGAGAAACACGCCCAAGAGCAGCCCCAGATGACTCCGCCAATAATGCCGGAGCGAGGCCAGAACAAGGCTGCTTGATTTCATAAATTATGCGTGAAAAGGCTCATCTTCACCCTATAAACCCCGCTCCGAGGTTACCCGCCCGTCATGTAATGTTAATAACTTCTTCATTCTCTCATCCTGAGTAATTTGATGCGTTACTAGCACTAAAGAGATGCCGAATTTATCAACTAAATTGACCATCAAATCGGTTAAATTTCGTGCATTGGCTTCATCAAGCGATCCCGTCGGCTCATCTGCCAATAAAAGCTTGGGAGAATTGATCAGCGCCCGCACCACTGCGACCCTTTGACGCTCGCCCCCAGAGAGTTGGGCAGGCTTGTAACCCGCCCGCTGATCCAACCCCACGGAACTGAGAAGTTCCATCCCCCGATCCCTGACGGATTTAGGATCAGGCCGAACTCCGAGTGCGAGTGTGGGCAGCAGAACGTTCTCCAGAACGGTGCATTGCGGCAGCAAATGATGAAGCTGAAAAATGAATCCGATTTTCTGGCTGCGCAGTTCACTGAGCCGTGCAGGACTCAGTCCGCAGACCGACTCACCATCAAAAATCACCTCGCCCGCATCCGGTTCATCAAGGGTGCCGAGGATGTTCAGCAGTGTGCTCTTCCCGCAGCCCGATGGCCCGACGATGGCGACCGATTCTCCTGCTGCAATCGCCAGCGTGATTCCCTGCAAGACAGGAACGGCCATCCCCGATCCCGGATCGCGATAAGCCTTGGAAACATTGCGGAGTTCGACGAGTGGCATGGGAAATGTGGAGATGAGAGATCGAAGATGGCAGATGGGGCCAAAGCTGCCAGTAACTTCTTGCTTGCTCTCCAATCACACTTTCCGCCAGCGTCGCGCCTTGAAATCAAAACGTGGCAGCGATCCGGGCGGCGATGACTTCACTGGAATGCGCAGCGAGAATGTATCGCGCAACCGTTCTTGAATGCGATCAATGACCTCTTCATCCACACCGGGTTCGAGTTCCACCAGCAACGTGATCTCATCCATCGCGTCCACCTTGCGCTGCTCAACCTGAAACTCGGCAACCTCAGCGAAGCGACGCACGACATTCTCGATCGCACTAGGATAAATGTTCACTCCGCGGATCACGGCCATGTCATCGGTTCGCCCGAGCACACCGCCTTCGAGATAAAGCCGTCCATTGATGAGATGCTTGCAGACCCAGTCGCCCGTGCGATAGCGCAGAAGCGGATTGGTCGTGCGATCCAGTGTGGTCAGCACGAGTTCGCCCTCATCACCGTCCATGACTTCCAATCCTGTGGCAGGATCAATGACTTCCGATAGATAGGCATCTTCCATAACGCACAAGCTCGCCGGATGTTCTGCGTCCTCAAAACTCACTGGGCCAATTTCCGTCAGTCCATGGTGATCGAAGACCTTCGCCCCGCCCCACAAGTCTTTAATCCTCGCGCGAGTGGTAGGAAGGCAGCCTCCGGGTTCGCCAGCGACGATGACACGTTTGATTTTGATTTGATCAAAATTGACTCCACTCGGCGGGCCAATATTTTCCCCTAGACGCAATGCGTAAGTTGGCGTGCAACAAAGAACCGTCGCACCATAACGGGCGATCATTTCCAGTCGCGCCTTGGTGCTCAATCCGCCGCCGGGTATCACGATGCAATCCCGTGCCGCTGCTTCAAAGGCCGTCCAGAATCCGAGAAATGGACCGAAGGAGAATGCGAAGAAAATCGTCTCGCCGGGCTTTACTCCTGCAGCGCGATAGACTTGTCGCCAACAGGCCAGCATCGCGTCCCAGCTCGCGGGTGTATCGAGCACGGCCATCGCCTGCCCCGATGTGGTGCCGGTCGTCTGGGCAAAGCGGGTGTAGCGCGAACGCGGCTCGGTGAAATTCGTGCCATAAGGTGGATGATCGAGGTGATCCTTGAGTATCTCCTCCTTAAAAGTGAACGGAACTCGCGTTATGAAATCTTCTAGACCTTTGATGTCAGATGCCTGATTCGCGATCCCTTGCTCTCGAAGCCGGCGAGAGTTGAAATTTTCTGAAAACAAAATCTTCTCTAACAAGGCATAGAGCTTCTCCCATTGCGTCTCACTCAGAGCCTTGCTAGCTGCCGGCAAGGGTATCCGCATGGTAAGTTTGAGGTCTTTGTTAATCATCGCCGAGTTCCGTGTTTGATCATTAGTGATTCGCAGCTCCGGCAGACGCAGCGGGCTTGACCGTGCCACCCGTATTGGTGGGCGCATACATCGCCACGAGGACACCACCACCAGCAGCCAGAAGAATGCCAAGTATGAACGGCAACGGCAACGACTTGAAGCCGCCTTCCGGTGGGTGAACCATCATGGCCACGATGGCATTGATGATCGGCGCTCCACCAAAAACGATCGGCATAACCGCAGAAGCAGCCGCAGCACCGAACTCCTTATTAGCCGCACCCAGAGCCAACACCAGCGTCAGCGCACCAGCAGCACCGGCCAGACCAGCGAGCAAACTAATGCCTGCACCCGATGCACTGAAACTCCAATTAGTGCCGCGTGATTTCAGAACCAGAATGGTGACAAATCCTACGAGAAAATAGGCAAGGCACACCAGCAGAAATGCCTTGAGTCCCGCATGTGGTGCCTCTGACCCCATCGGCAGCAGTCCGCGCCCCATGTGTAGGATGACTCCATACACGCCCCAGAAAAATACCGTCATCAATGCGTAGGTCAGCCAGTTCATACCTTTTTGGTTTCCTTTCTCGTTCACGTTTCTGTCTTGGTTTCAGTTGTTTTAATTAATCACGAATCATCACTCAGATCGTTCAGGACGCGCCAGACTTTCTGCGGGAGCAGCTTCGATCTTATCGCGGATGCGCCCAGGAATTTCCACAGCTCGCATTTTCCCGCTGGCCTTGTCCTTGCGGACACACACCGTCGTGATGCGCCCCTCGGCAACGAGTTCACCATCTTTTTTCCTCATGCGAAAAAGAAAGCGGATGGAGCGAGTGCGAATTTCTTCGACGAGCACCTCAATCTCAACTTCGTCTTCAAAGAGCAAGGGGGCGTAGTATTCGCAGGCCACTTTCACGCGTGGCCAGCCCACACGATCTTCCTGCAGCTCATCTTTCGGCCTGTCAAAAATACTTAGCCCCAGTGAATGAAAGAATGCCGTCTCCGCGCGTTCCATGAAACGGAAAAAATTAGCAAAGTGCATGATGCCAGCCATGTCCGTGTCGGCAAATTGCACACGGTCAGTATGGACAAATCGATGTTTCATCTGCTTGCCACCTACGCTGAGACCACGCAACCTGCAATGGGAAAGTGTCTCGCGAAACGTCTGCCTATGTAACAGACGAATGTTGCGCATCACTTCATTGACCTGCGTCATCAATTAGTCATGGCATCCCCGTCCCAACTCCCTCCGATGCACAGCGCCTATACTGCAGACTGGCTCTCCATCGCTTCTGTTGTTATTGGCTCACATTTGTTCCGGCACGAGATTCTCGTCTTTATACCGTGCCAGCGACAGCCTGAAGGCTGAACTCCAAATAAGACACCAGCCGCCTGCTCATCGAAGCCCTTGAACAAAAACTCCTCCATTTCCAAAGCCACCAAACTCACCTCCCCCAAAACCTAATGAGGCAGGCGACCCGCTATGCCTGAGCCATTGGGAAAGCCTGCTGGTGTTCTTAGAAGACGGGCACGTGGAGATAATGATACTCATCGCACCACTCGCAAAATGCCCGAGCCGCCCTCGGTGTTGAATGGAATGGTTGTTTTCTTGCCTCCTGCCTCCACGCTTACTTCATACAGGCCGCGATGGCCGCGTGTAGTGAACCTCCCCATGGCATCCGTGCTGCCGTCGGCTTTGGTGCGCCACTGCTTGCCGACGAGATCGCGCCAGACTTTGGCGTTGGGCTTCTCGCTCCAGTCCTTGCGCCAGAGCGCGCATTCGGGTTTCCATCCCCCGCCTTCCCAGAAGACCCAGAGCATCACACCGGTGTAAGCCGGATGGCTGTAGGCCATGATGAGCGTATCGCGGAGCCAGTCCGCTTCCAGTTGCTCGTCCCCATTCGTTTTCACGTCGAACTCGGTGAGTTCGAGGTTCGGCACCAGCGCGGCAAAGCGGTCGCTGATGCGCAGCATCTCCTCCGCGCCGGGCAGGTAGCTCCGGTGGAAGTGCGCTTGATTTCCGATACCGTCTGGCGCGGCTCCCTGGGCGATCAGTTCCTTGATGACCCCATAGAACTCCTCCTGCTGACGGCCCGGACGGAGCATCTGATCCTCATTGATGAACAATGGCGCACTGGTGCGCGCCTTCGCAGCCTTGAAGACTTCGGCGTAAAAATTCCGGCCCACGACCTGATCGACGGTTCTGCGTGGGTCTTCCCAGCCGATCGGATGATTCACGGCGTCCCACTCATCGACGAGTTTGCCTGTGCCTCGAATGACATCATCCAAGTGCTTCATGACGCGGTCGTGAATAGCCTGCGGATTATCCTTCAACTTCTCAGACCATGGTTGCCATGGTCCCCAGCAGAGGCAGTGACCACGCGTCCTCATGCCGCGCTCTTTGGCCCAGGCGAGCGCGCCGGTGGCCCATTGCTGGCGATAAGTCTTGTCGTCATTGGATGCGCCAGTTTCCCAGGCCTCGTTTTTCAAATCGTTCTCCAGCACGATGGCGCTGAAATTCTGATCGACGATGTCGCGATACTTCTTCGACTGCTCATCATCGCCCATCATGAGTTTCGCTTTCACCGCGGTTCCGAAGGCAAACGCATGTCGCTTCAACTCCACGCCCACTTTTGCATCGCGAACCGGCTGACCTTTGGCGTCCACCACTTCGATGGTGATATCCTTGGTGCGAAGTTTTTCGATGCGCTCCATCGCAGCCTTCCGCCATGGTGCGTCCGCCTCGCGTCCCGGGTAGTGAAGGTAAGGGAGCGGCAGCTTGGAGAGATCAAAGGATTTGCCGAAATTCAACAGACGCATGTTTGCTACTTCGATCGTCTGTTTCCTGCCGCCCAGCATGAGGGTGGCGTGAGTAATGCCATGCTTGGAGTCTGCGGTGGCGGGGAAAGGCAGAAACCTGGTTTCCCACTGCGTGGAGATGTCGATGCCGTCCTGGCCTAGCTTCTTGAAACCGGGTTCCTTATTTTCCACCACGGCGGTCACGCGACCACTGTCATTTGCGGAAGATCCGGGGACGCAACGGGCCTCAAAGGCAAGCAGCATCTTTTCGCCGCTCTTCACATCACCTTCGAGAAAGCAGCTGAGTTGAAGCTGGTTGGGGGTGGCTTTGTCATCAAGCACCTCAACCCTCCAGCCTTTGCCGTGTTCGCCGAAGTCGGACTTCTCCACCTTCCAAAACTGTTTACTGCCCCTGGCCTGCGCGCTGTTTTGCCAGTCAGATGGCAGCACGTTCTTGCCGCCGTCCGGAATGGGGGTGGCTTGCAATGTGCCTAGGAGACATAAGACGAGGAGGAGGCGATGCGGCATGACTAAGAATGTTGATGCGCGAAGGAGGGGGTGTAAAGTTTGTTCTGTAAAAGGCTTCAGCCTTGCAATGCACGCCGCGAGCTGGCTGGGGCGATTCCGTGTGGTCTGCTGTTGGGGTGCAGCAAACACATCCAACCCAAACTCACACATGACCCACCCTCCAGACTCTGCCGCACGCGTGTGGTCTCACTCTTCCCCAGCGAAGCTTCACTGCTGCGCCTAGTCTCGGCCCTGCTCAATAATATTAGCAATGAATGGCTCACTGGTAAAATTTACCTCAACATGAACCCCTCTGACCTAACCCCAACTTGATCGCCACTTTTACAGAAAAAAATTGCGCCTCCTAAATAAAATACAAAAGTGCCTTCTCCATTTCCCCAAGCACCAGACAAAAACTCAGACTCCTTCACACCTCAGTTGCGAAACACCCGATCGGCCTGCATCATCCGTTAGTCATGAACGCCCCTTCCCAACTTCCTCCGATGCGCAGCGCCCTCGACCTTGAACGGGTGCTCGAGTTTGAATTCGTTCGCGCCACTGAGAACGCGGCACTCAAAGCGATCACTTGGCTCGGGCGCGGTGAGAAGGAACTAGCAGACGCTGCAGCCTGCGCGGCCATTCGCGGAGTGTTCGACATCCTCGACATCCGCGGCGAAGTGGTGATCGGCGAAGGGATCAAGGATAACGCCCCCGGAATTTTCATCGGCGAACACCTCGGCACTTGGAAAGCAGGTTCACCTCGCTTCAGCATCGCGCTCGATCCCATCGATGGAACTTCCAACATCGCCAAAGGGATGCCAAATGCCATCTCGGTGATTGCCGCTGCCCAGGTGCCAGATGGCGCACCGAGCACCATGGTCAATATTCCCAGCTTCTATTCGCACAAGATCGCTTACGGCCCTCTCGTGAAGAACGCCCTCCTTGCCATGGGCAATCCCTGCCTGCTGGACATGCCAATCCGCGATGTCATTAAGATCGTTGCCAAGGCTCTCGACAAACATGAACGCGACGTGGTCGTGGTCACAATGGACCGCCCGCGTCACTCAGATTTCGTCAAGCAAGTGCGCACTGCCGGAGCCGCTCTGCGCATGATCACGGACGGCGACATCACCGCCGCAGTCGCACCATCGTGGCATGATTCCGGTGTGGATCTCTATGTCGGCATCGGCGGATCGCCTGAAGGCGTGCTGGCCGCAGCAGCCTTGAAGTGCCTCGGTGGAGATATGCAATTGCGCATGTGGTTCCATGATGAAAAGCATCGTGCAGAAGTATCAGACATGATCGCCACATCAGAATTGGATCGCGTATTTCAATCAGACGATCTAGTCATCGGCGAGAGCGCACTCTTCTGCGCCACAGGCATCAGCGACAGCCCCCTGATACCGGGCGTGAAGCTCATCGGTCACCGGGCGGAAACTCATTCACTGCTCATGCGTTCCCGCAGCGGCACGGTGCGACACATTCATGCAGTCCATCAGCTCGACCGCAAAGTGGTGCCAGTGCGACAGACGTGATCCTGAGCGCTCCCACCAAGGAACGATGGGTTCTCGTCGTCATTCCAACTAGTGCCGACGAAACACCATCATTCTTTGGAAGGCTCACATTAATTTGTGCATAGATATTTCTGCGAACGTCAGCGATCATCGGCATCAGACTGCTATCGGTCGGATTGAGTAAGCAGCCCGAGTGCCAGCGGGCAAGTGTTAGGGCTTATTTTTTTGCAGAGGTCAACCGCTCAGCGATCCAAACCTTTATGAGGGATTGACGGGGCACACCAAGTCGGTCGGCCTCAAAATCGAGTCGGGAAATCATCCATGAAGGGAAATCCACATTCACTCTCTTGGCCTGATGACCGGGCCTCACAGCCTTGGCCAAGTCCAAATAGGGAAGGATATCCTCTTCGCCTTTATCGAAAATCTCGTCCAGTTGTTCAGATGTCATAATATATCCTTTCTTCATTCTCTCGGGCTCGTCGCACAGAAATGATTCTGATCACCTCTCCGCGCATCGTAAAAAATGCAGCCCATATTTTGTCATCTTTTTTGGCGAGGATAGCTTGCCTGTCCTCGGTGTCGCTCTTTGCCGGAAATTGAATTCGGTCCTCATCATCCCAGAGGGACTGCGCTTCCTCAAAGTTGATGTTGTGCTTGTCCTTGTTGGATTGGCTCTTGGATGAATCATACGCGAACTCCATTCGGTATAGAATCTATACAGTCCCCATGGTTAGCGCAAGGTATATTTTTTATACCGATTGTCAAAGAACACGCACCGCTATTAGCGGAGGCGCACGTCAAGACGGGAGTTGAGGTTCATAATACGGTTGATGTTGCTGACAGGGCGGCTAGTGGCGAACATCTGCGCCACAGGCATCAGCGACAGCCCCTGCTGCCGGGCATAAAGCTCATCGGTCACCGCGCAGAGACCCATTCCCTGCTGATGCGCTCCCGCAGCGGCACGGTGCGACACATTCATGCAGTCCATCAGCTCGACCGCAAAGTGGTGCCAGTGCGACAGACGTGATCCTGCGCGCTTCCACCAAGGAAAGATGGCGTCTCGCCGTCATTCCAACTAGAGCCGGCCAAAAGCAATTATTCTTTGGAAGGCTGACATTAGTTTGAGCATAGAATATATCTGCGAACGGCAAAGCTCACAGAACCCCTGACCGGAGGCGAGCGTTGACTTCAAGGTCGAGGATTGAATGGTCATGAGAAATTCGGCTAGCGGCGGATCAGGGGTTCTGTGAAGCGCATTGTTCTCACTTTAGATTGATTGCTGCCGGTCTCTTCCAAACACCGCTAATCGATCTATTCCCAGCAATCTGAATGATATAGTCATAACCATGTCTATTCGAGAAAGGGTAATACTGTCCTCCTGCGGAACCCATCACGTCACCTACTTGATCCCAAGGTCCCAAAACCTTTACTGCATCATCTAAATCCGATCCGATCTCTGAGGATTCAATTTTTTTGTGTTCTGAAGTCGGCACCCAATTAGACAATTCGATAGGTTGAACCTTTTCAGTTCCTACCTTCAACATTGTTCCTTCTCTTTTTGAGGAAGACTCCTTACAGCCAGCGAAGCCGAGAAGTCCACAAGCAGTAGCGATGCATAAAAATAGTTTCATTTTTCTAGCGAACGTCATAGCGATGGCAACCCCACTAGCAGGAGCCAATGTTGAACGCGGGGTTGAGGTTGTAGTTTCGTGGAAACATGGAGAACAGAGGAGCAAGTGGGGGTTGCCATCCGCGCCTTGTTCGGTTTCATTTTTTCTTTGCCGGAACTAAGCTAACGCTCATGTCGCTTGCTCCTTCAAGCTTTGTCGGAGGCTTGCCATTGATCGTGATCTGCCAAACTTCGACATTAATCTGCTTCCGTTCGGGAACCTTATCAAACGATACCACAAGGCCACTATTTGAATATACAGTCGCATACCATTTAATTTGCTGCTTCAACCACTTGAGAGCCGCTTCCATATTGTCAAAGTTTTGCTTCCCCTCTTGGAGAACTCCTCTCGTGATTCCATTGTTGCTCTTCCAGTGCTCACCCGGTCCCGGATAATAGGCACCAAGGCTTCCATACCACCGCTCGGCCCTCGGCCACAATTCGACGGATCGCGTCGCACCATCCCAAAAATATGAACGGTGGAGTCCCGCCTCTGCAATAATATCGATGCTGCCTGCCTTTGTAGTTGCCGACACCTTGTCACCTTGAGCCATCACCAACTCCAAGACAGGAGTGGGCGCCTTCTCGGCGGCGCTTCCAGATAGGATCGGCTGCAAAGCCAAAATTAAGATGATTAACGTGATCTTCATTTCTTTACCGAACGTTGTTTAGTCACACTAAGCTGCGGATTAATTGATTGACGAATAGTTTCGTGTGCAGTTCCAATTAAATTAGTCCACAGTCAATTAGCAGTATAACACTTTGTCTCCACCCAGCGCAGCAGCGCCCCATCCGTGAAGATCAACGCCGTTCGTATGTCGGCTGCGCCCAGACCGGTGAGACGCGAAATCGCCATCTTATATAGCGCAAGCTGGGACGCGTAACCTTTCGCTTTCGCCGCGATTGAGGCTTCATCGCTGACGGAGTCCGTTTTGAAATCCAGAATCACCGCACTCTTCCAGCCCCCTTTGGCATCGCGTTCCAATACCACGCGATCAGGCTCGCCGCTGATCCAGTCGCCGTCATGGAGCATATCGAATTTGCGCTCCACCCACACCGAACGAGCTGCGGATGTTTGCTGGAACCATGCGCGTGTTTCTTTTTCTTGCAGCACCTTGGCCACAAGCTTCGCTGCCTCGACATAGCCCGGATCACGACTCCATCCGTCTAACTTCCAGCGCTGTTCCAGTGCGGCGAGATCGCCATCAAACCACTCGACGCTCGCGAAGAGTTCATGCACCAATAGCCCCATCTTGCGCCCCTGCTCACGACCGGGCGAGAGAAGATCACTGCCCTTGATGCAGAATGATTCTTCACCTGAAGGAGTGCGGCGCGCAATGCTCCGATTCACCTCGCGCAGCCGCGCACCGAGCTCCGCATCTGATGCGCCAGCAACTGTCGGTTCAATCTGCGGTGGCAAAAGTTTGTATTTCTCAAACCACGCTCGATCACCAGACTCCCAGAGACTGTCGCACTTCAATCCATCCAGTTCATGTGCGCCCAGTGACTCCGCACCGAGCCGGGCACGAAGAATATCCGCTTCATTGTTCGTAAAGTTTTTCGCGCTCGCGGAGATGACGAGATACAAGCCAAGCCGTGCACGCGTCGCACCGACATAGAGACGGCACAGCCCCTCAAACGCTGCCCGCGCCTTCTCCTGACACAGCGCATGATTGAGCGTTTCATCGCGCTTGGCCACGGTGGTCTCAGGTTTATCGAGAATCCAATCCACTTGCCCGCGTCCGCTGCGCGCTACGAACAAGCGGTTGCGGGCCACATTATCCAGCGCATCTCCTTGGAGTTCGGGCATGATGACCACGTCGAACTCCAGCCCCTTGCTCTGATGAACGGTCATCACTTGGATCGCGTTCGTCCGCGCCGAAACCTCACGCACCTTATGATCCCGCGCTCGTTGCAAAAAGGCGTCCCCATCCCGGCTGCCAGTCTCGTCAAATTGCGCCGCCAATTCAAAAAATTGCGCAAACCGACGTTCCGTGAAGTCATCACATTCGGTCAGAACAGCTTTCAGATTATCTGCCCACTCGCGTGCCACATGAAGGAATCCATTCGCCGCAACCGATCCGCGCACCAGCGCACTCAATCTGCCAGCCGTCATTTTTTCGGCACGCAATTTCTCACCCAACGGCGTCATCAGCAGATGCTTCCAAGCGCGCGAATCTCCCGGATGCGCCGCAAGCTGAAACAAACTCAGCAACGCCAGCGTCGCCGGATTGTCCACGGTCACCGCTTCCATGCTCTCGCAAATCACATCCATGCCGTGCAGTTGCCGCCGCAGTTCCGCCGCAAACGCCCGCGCTGTTTCATTCTTCCGCACCAGCACGCCACAAGTGAGATTACGCGCTAGTGGCTGAATCTTCCGAATCAATGCCGATGTCGCAGATTCATCTGATTCTTCTTCGGCCTCATCATCTTTCGGCAGACAAAGAAAAGCCGCGTGACCAAGCAAGGCGCCGACCTTTTCAGAACAGCGATGCTCATCAAAACTCCACAACTTATCGACACCCGGAAAGCGCGTATTGAGTTCCGCATCCGCGCCCATAAAGATCGCGTTCACCATCGCCAGCACTGCCGGGCAGGAACGGAATGATTCATTGAGCGGGTGCAGCATTAATCGCCCGTCATCCCATGCGCGTTCCACATGCTTGAAAAGTTCCGGCTCCGCCTGCCTCCACAAATAAATGCTCTGCTTTAAATCGCCCACCAGAAACACACTGCGGCTTCCTTCCGCATCTTGCCGCGCTTCCTCGAGCAAGGGAGCCAGCACTTCCCACTGCCGCTCGCTTGTATCCTGGAATTCATCGAGCAACCAGTGATCAAAGCGCGAGTCCATGCGGAACTCCAGCATCGTGCGCATCTGCTCCCACTGCTCGCGCCATTCCTCCGCGCTGACTCGCGCCGCGCGCAGTCGCCCGGACAGCAACCATCCAAGATCGCTAAACACGAGCCGCCCCAGAGATCGCACCAGTCGATGATAAATCCCTTCGTAGAGTCGCATCACATCAAACTGCGCACTCGTGCGGCGGACGCGCACTCGCAGAATGCGGGCCACGATGGCATCAAGCACATCGGCCAGTGCCGTGCCGGATTTCATGTCCAGTTTCGTTGACTTCCACATCAGCCATTCCGCGCCGCCGAGCCGCAGTTGCGCATGACCGCGACGCTCATCCTTCAACATGTATTCAACCGCCTTATCATTGAGCTTGTCCGCATCGTTGCGCGACAACGCTTCATCAAAAAACTTCTCCCATTTTTCCGGCGCACGCTTATCGAAAGCACTCATATCAAGCGCGCCCTCCAGCTTCGCCACCAGTTCACTCATATCCGCATCGGCGAGGGCAAACTTATCATTGCCTCCGGGCCACACGGCTTCCACTCCGCCCCAGCGAATCCGATCCGGACATTCGACAAACAGATTGTGCAGTTGCCCGATCCAGTTGAGCAAAGTGTCCGCCGGTTTATTCTGTTCGCTGCCGTGGCTCGCATCTTTCCAAGCCTCGCGCAATTCATCGAGCGCACCCTTCTGCGGCATCCGCGTGACCGTTAGCAGCAGTTCATCCAAGACATCCTCCCGCGCCTGTTTCGCGTCTTCTTCTCCCATGAGCGCACCCTGCCCGGTCAGGCCCAACTCAAACGGCAGACATTGCGCCATCGTGGCGAAGAAACTGTCAATCGTTCCCAACTGCAAGCGGTCCATGCGCTGAAGCATTTTCCTCAACAACTTCAGAGCCAGCTCGCCGTCGAGTTCATCCACATAACCTTTGGCCCGCGACGGTTTCGTGGCGATCTCCGCAAGCTCCAGCAAGATGCGCTCGAAGAATTCGCCCGCCGCTTTCCTCGTGAAGGTCATGGCTGCGATGCGCTCCGGCTCGGCTCCGTTCGCCAGCAGCCAGAGATAGCGCCGCACGAGCCGCCACGTCTTGCCGGAACCGGCGGACGCGCGGATGATTTCGTTATGCAGCGTCTTCATGCGAATGTCCCCCACTCTTCTGGCGGACGAACCGAAACCGCCGCGTCATCAAGCAGCAGATCGGCAAAATCATCATACGCCAATTTTTCTGTTGGCGGCCAGAACACGCCCGCGCTCATGCGTCGCACCGCTTCATCCGCGCAATATTTTGCCGCCTTGAGAAGTTCGTCATTCCAGAGCACGCCAGTTTTCGCATCGCGCACCCATTCCTTCAAACCAATCCCGTCCACTGCGGCAGGTAAGCAAAGATAAGCCGCATCAACCTTCGATGCGTCAGGCCATTTAGCAGCGGCAGCGAGCGCATAGAGCGGAAGTTGCAAATCCGACCAGCGTTGCGGCTTATCACGCGAGTCATCGAAACACTGCCACTGCACATGCTCATTTTCGAGATCGCTGTGACTGGCCTTCTTCACATGCCCGCCCGCAGGACCTTTCGAAGCTGCGGATGTTTTGTAGTCTATCACTCTAAGCGCGCCGGTTTTTTCATTCTTATCTACTCGGTCGATTTTTCCGCTGAAAGTCAAGCCACCCATTTTAATATCCCACTCCGGCGTGATCCGCTCCTCTGCCGCGATGATCTTCCAGCCCTCGCCGCGAATCCCCGCCTGCACTTCTGCAAATTTTCGCAGTCGCTGCCGCATGGACTCGATCTGCAACGCGACGGAAAAAAGCGGCTGCGGCCCATAGCGGCCCATGGTTCGTTTCTCCAAATTAGACTCCAGCCAGTCGCCGATGTCTTTCGCATGATGCGAATCCTTGACCTCGCTGCAATCCGCAAAGGCCTTCAGCACATCATGCATCATGTTCCCAATATCAATGGGCGACAACTCGCGCTGGCCAGTCTCGACTTCTTTAAGACGAAGCACCTTGGCCAGATAAAATCGAAACGGACACGCCAGATAAGATTTTAAATCAGACGCTGAAACGGATACACCCTTCCAAGGTGTCAGTTCAGGCCGGAGCGCGAACGCCAATTCACGCCTTGGACGTGACGAAGACGGCACCGCAGAATTCTCATTCGGGAACAGTCGCTTCACACGAGCCGGAAGATTTTTGTCCTCGCAATCCATCAACAAGCGTGACGGGCGCATAGCATCTCCATCAGCGTTCACATGGCCGAAGATCACATGCAGCCCATCATCAGCACGGCGTTGCTCGCTCATGGCTCTCAATAAATAAGCATCTCGCGCGCGACGTTGTTTTTGACAACTCAGGCCCAGCGATTCACGCGCCTTGTCGGGCAGGAAAGGATCCTTGACCACGATTCCTGGAACATGTGCGTCATTCATTCCAGTGATGACCAGCCCGCGCGCTGGTTCCCACAGAAGTTCCAGCCAGCCGTAAAGCACAAGGTCCGCCGCGCCATGCACATCTCCCAAGGGCGATTCCTCAAGCGCATCCAGTGCCAGACCAAACCATTCCGCGCCTCCTCCGGCGGCGTCCACTTCATCGGCTAAGCGGAGTGCCTCGCTAAAGAGTTCCCCGTAATGCCGGTGATTCTCCGCCGATGAATTGAATTCTCTCGCGCCATAAATCCATTCCAAGAAAGTGCGCACCGCCTCCGCAGACGATGGATGCGCCCACAGTTCGCTGCGTGCGGCGACAGTATTTAACACGACGTGCAATTGCTGGAATGCATCATCCGTTTTGCTCAGCGCCAATGCGTCTTCCAGCGTCGCGGGCAGATGGGCGGCGTGAAATTTGTCCAGTTGATCGAGAATGATCCCCGGCATAATGCCAGTTTCTTTGCCCACCGCATCCAGCACATCGTGCTGCCGCAGAAACGGCAGCCAAGCACGCCATGCTGGCTGATGCTTGGCCCGCCAACCATCGCGAAGAACTTGCACCAGAACATGCTGCCGCGCCGCGCGGCTTGCAGGATTGAAGACGCGTGCGCCGCCTGCGCTGAACGTTCCTTCCAACACACTGTTGAGCGCCGGATCGGCCGAGCCAGACGCGACACTCAGACCGCGTGATGCCATTTCATTCAGCAACGATGCCGCCAGCCGCGCCTGATCTTCCGGGCCGGGGGCACGATGCATCCTCTCCTCATTCAGCGGCAGCACAAGTCCGGCCTCGTCACCCCATGCTGTAACTAAGGGCGCGCCAAATGGATCAAACTCCGCCCTCCCACTTTCAGGCGCGTGAACAAAAATTTGCACTTCACACGATGCTGAAACTTTCTCCAGCCAGCGTCGGAACAAGACCGGAGCATCCGGCACTGCGAATACGATGACTCGCTCCACACCAGCGGGAAGTTCCGCTTGTTCTGCAGCGTGACGTTTCGCTTCCTGCGCATCTTTCATCTTCCACCCGCGAATGATTTTCAAATACGCTTCTTCGAGCAGGGCGAGATCGCTCCAGCGCGAAGCATCATCCTGACTGGCAAACATCCGCGCCACATCCTTGATCGCCAGTCCGCCTGCGCCCAGTGTGTGTCTGAGACTTCGCAAAGTTTCCGCAACCGATGCCGCCCATGCAATTGATGTTTCACCGGGTGGATTCGGAAACAGCGCCGCGAAATCCGCCAAATTTGCCTCCATGAGCACACGCGACCATGCTAGCCTTTCGGTCAGGGCGGAAGCGATATCGTTCGCCTGCTTTGCTTGAATCAGCGCCTGCTCAGGATGCCAGACAAAGGGCGCGATCACGGCCCCGTCTTTCTCAGCTGCAGCAACAGCCAGTGCTTCGCGCAATCTTCTGACAGCCTCGCCAGTGGGCACGATGATGACACTCTGCGAAAGATCAAGCTGCCCCCCGCTCCAGCCATGCATGAGTTCCGCCACGGCCCTTGTCAGCACCGCTTTATCCCAGTTCCAGAAGTTTATTTTCCGTTCCGCCATTTGCCCGCAATGATGTCGGTGTTCGTGGCGAGTCGCTAGCGGAAGTGAACTAAAATTTGCCGCACAATTTCATCCGGTGCCAATGACACATCTATAGTGAGAGAATCTTGCGGCTCCTCGAGCGCGGCAAACTGGCTGTCCAGCAAAGAGGCGGACATGAAGTGCGTCTGACGTGCCATCAAGCGGGCGCTGATGATTTCTCGCGATCCCATGAGATAAACAAAGCTCACCTCATCTGCGCTGTCATTCTCGCGCAAAAGGTCGCGATAGCTCTGTTTCAATGCTGAACAGGCCAGCACATAGACAGGGAATGTATTGCGATGAGCGACGATGCGTTCACGCAGTATCTGATACCACGGCCAGCGATTCTCATCTGTGAGCGGAATGCCTGCGGTCATATTTTTTTTGTTAGAAGCAGGATGAAAATCATCAGCGTCTTCAAAGACAGCATCCAGTTGCTGGGCGAGCATGCTCCCGATGAGACTTTTTCCGCAGCCGCTCACACCCATGACCACGATGGTGCGGGGCAGTCGGCTCATGCAGATTCCTCCGCGACCATATCCAAGAAAATTTCTTCCAACCTCTTTCCGTTGCTTTCACGCAGGTTACGCAGCTCGGCCATGGTCCCTAGTGAGATCAGCTTTCCTTTGTGAATGATGCCGATGCGGTCGGCCAGTTCCTCCGCAATGTTCAGCAGGTGCGTGCTCATCAGCACGGTCATTCCGGCCTGACTGCGCTCCTTGAGTTCCTGCTTCACGATGCGTGAGTGCAGCGGGTCCAGCCCCACCATTGGCTCGTCGATAATGAAAACTTTCGGCTCATGGAGCAGCGCACTGGCAATCGCCAGACGTTGACGGGTGCCGTGGCTCAGGTTCTCGATACGCTCATGCGCGTAGGGATTGAGATCAAATTTTTCAAACAACTCCCCTGTCATGCGGACCGCGCTTTTTTCTTCGACTTCAAAGATGTCGGCGATGAAGCGCATGAATTCACGGGCCGAGAGTTTTTCGTAGAACACGGCCACGTCTGGAACATAGCCCAGTTTAGCCTTGGCCAGTAACGGGTGCGTCTGCATGTCGTGACCGCAGATGCGCACCGTGCCGCGAACAGGCGTCATCAGTCCGGTGAGCAGTTTAATCGCGGTGGTTTTGCCCGCGCCGTTTGGACCGAGGAATGCAAAAAATTCGCCTTGGGAAATATTCAGCGTCAATCCATCAAGCGCCCGTGCTGCGCCGTAGTCCATCGTGAGGTCGTCGGTCTCGATCATGATTTTTTATTCCTGCACAGTCTCATCCGGGACCAGTCCGTGAACCACAGGCTCCAGTGCGCGATAACCGCCGGGCAGTTCCGCGAATGCCAGTTCCCCGGCCTCGGTAAAGAAGGCTTTGACGTGATAATCCATGATTTTAAGTTCGAGCACATAACCTCTGCGCTTCTGGCCTGCAAGCTTCATCACGCCCTCACGCGCCTTCACATTGACCATTTCATTCCCGCCCGCATCGGTTGGCATTTCCGGCATCATGGTTTGCAACAGCTTGTCATCCGCCACGATCTCGGTGCCTTTCTTTAGTGTGAACGCTGGAAAGTGCTGATTCTGCGGCCAGTTGAAATCAAAAATAGAAGCCGAGTCATGCAAACGCACCTGACCGCTCGCACCGCCCCAGCGCTCCGCTCCCAGCAGCAACATGTTCATGCGCCATGAAAGCGCCCCATCAACTTCCTGAACCGCCCCCTTCTCTAGCAAACCGGAGATCAGCAACGAATAGTCATTACCATCCAAGTTATCGCCCGAGTGATGCGCGCTGAGAAACACGTGCCCGACTTTCACTCCGTCGTGATAGAGATGCAGCGTGCTGGAATTGTTCGCTTGATCGAGAAACAACTTCAATACCGTGCTGGGCGGAAGTTGGGCAAAACGGCTTTCCTCAGGGTAATAGGTCGTGCGAACCAGCAGCGTAACCATCACCGCCCAGAATGCGAAGACCAAGAAGGTGATAGTGCGCCACATGATGAATTAAATTTAAAAGTGTGCAGACCTGTTCATGGATAGTCAGCCCGCAGCACTCGGTTGTTCTCGCTGTCCACTACATATAACCGTCCCTGCTTGTCAAACCGCACGCCATGGGGACGCTTCAAGCTTGTGCCCAAAAGGTCCTTTCCAATTGTGTCTCCGCTATTCGGAGGCGTTCCAGCCACGAGAACTATCTTGCCCGTCTTCGGCTCGTAACGCCGCAGGCAATGATTTTCCGTGTCGCAAATGATGACATTATCCTGCGGGTCGATCGCGAGGTATTTCGGGCCATTGAGCATCGCATTTTTGGCGGGGCCGCCGTCACCAGCATAACCCTTTTTCCCGCTGGCATTGACTAGAGTGGATATTTTACCATTCAACACGCTAATCAGGGAATTGCCCTCGCGTTGGACGATGTAAAGCGTGCCGTCTTTTGTTGCCGCACAGGCGCGCGGACCGTTGAGTGGTGATGATAAAGCCATCGCCCCTGCAATGGCCGGTCCCTTTTTGCCGTTCCCGGCCACGGTGCTGATGGTTCCATGCACAAGGTCCAGCGCCCTCACCCTTGAGTTACCCAGATCAGCGATATACAAAGTTTTTTCATCAGCAGACATGAAACCGCAAATGGGAGTGTTGAGCTTCGACTTCAAACCCGGCCCACCATCGCCAGCGAACTCCGCTGTGCCGTCACCTGCTATAGTCGTGAATTCTAGTGTGTTGAGGTTCAAACGACAGATGCGATTTCCGAATGTGTCCGAAAGGTAAGCCTCGCCCCGTGAATTAATGGCCAAATCGTGCAACCCACGGAAGACAGCCTGTGCGGCATTCCTTCCCTCGGCGGGCGCAGTATTCTGGCCCTTTTCATGATATTCCCAGAACTGTCCCGCAATGAAATCTGGCTTGCCCATCGAGTTCATTTTGAATACCCGGTTGCCCTTGGTAAATTCCACACCGTAGAGCGTGCCATCTGTTGCGAATTCAACACTGAAAGGCTCGTTCACGAACGTCGGATCGGAATTGCCGCTCCCTCCTCCAGTCACAACCTCGACAGCAGCCGGGATTTGCCGCGCCATCAAGGCCAACAAAGCCGTGAGGCAATAAAGAGTGGACGAATGCATCCACCATTGGATGCAGAGCGAGCGCTTTTGGCAAGAATATTTGTTATACCGGAAGAAATATATCATGCACGAAAGCGGCCAACAAAATCAAGTTAGTGCTGCTTTGCCTTCGGTCACCAAGGTCCCATGTTGTAGTTTCAAAATTCTACGGCACTATCCTTCATGCGCTGTCCGGCCTGCCGACAATCACTACTCGAAAGCGTGCCCGCGTGCCCGCATTGCGGTTTCGATCTAGCGGCAACGATCCGCGTGCTTGGCGCAGCGCCCGTTCTGGAGTTCCCCCTGTCAGACTTCGCTGGTGCGCTCAGTCCGGCAAAAAAAAACAGCGTCACTGCGGCGTTGCTTGAAATGACGCAGACGTTCCCGCAGCTCAGATTTGCTGTAGTGATATGCAAGGTGGATGTGCAAATTCCACTCGCCGCCCATGCCTTCTGGCTCTTCAACACCGGTGGCCTAACTTCACCCCACGAATCTGGCAGTCTCTGTAAGTTGGTGTTGCTGGAACTCGATGTGTCGAACTCTCGCGCGGCATGCATGATCGGCTACGGACTAGAGCCGTTCGTGCCACAAGACGCGATGGACCGCATCGCGGACGCGGCAATACCGGGCTTGCAAAAGGGCGATTCTGCCGCCGCGATAATCGGTGCAATAGAGATGACCCGAGTGGAATTAGCGACTGTGTGCCAATCCATCACGCAAGCTTTCAGTCAGGTGAATGCAGGCCAAACGGCGGCGGCTGGAAGTGAAGATACGGCGTTTGCGTATTGATTGTGAACTTTTTTTCTATTGCACCTTCAAAGTAATAACCCGATGCCCACGATTCTTCGAAAAAACGGCTTTGAGTTCTTCTTTTACAGCAATGAGCACCTGCCACGACACATTCATGTTTACAAGGCCGGTGCCGCCGCAAAGTTCAACCTTGAACCCATCGTTGAACTTGAGGAAACTGATGGTATGAAGATGAAGCAGGTGAACGAAGCCTTTGTCATCGTCTGCCAGCATCGCGAGAAACTTATAAACGCCTGGAACAAATATCATGGTCAAAAATAGCGTTCTCAATCCAGCCTCAACCCGGCCCGTTCGAGCATGGCATTCGCTTGGACACATTCATGTCGCACTGGAAGACGGGCGCGAACTGCGTTTCCCGGTCAAAGGCAATCCCAGACTGGAGACTGCCACGCCTAAGCAACTCGACCGCATCCGTCTGATGCCCACCGGCCTCAACTGGCCAGACGTGGACGAACACCTCAGCATCGCAGGTATTCTGCGCGGCAATTATGGCCAAAAGATCTAAACGTCTCGCCAACGTCCGCCCGGGTCGTATTCTGCGGAAGGAAGTGCTGGAAGCGCGAGGCATGACGCAATCGCAGCTTGCCGTGGCCACCGGCCTGCCTGTGAGCCGCATCAATGATCTGGTCAAGGAGCGACGCGGAATCACGGCAGACAGCGCAATTCGCCTTGCCCGCGCCCTCGGCACTTCCGTGGAACTCTGGCTCAATCTTCAGCAATCCTACGACATGGAAGAAGCAATGCTCGCGAAAGAAGATGAATATGACTCGATCTTGCAACTGCCAATGGCGGTCACGAATTGATAACAGTGCAGTGAACGGCAAACTTAAATGATTTGAAAGAAGCGATGCTTAAACATTTTCTCACCATCGCTCTCGCATTCACGGCCCCGCTTTGCCTCATCGCCAGCGAGAACCTGCCGCTGAGCGTAACGTTCAAAGGCAAGTCTGAGTTCAATACCCTGGTGGACCGCGCTTTGTCGGAGAACTGGCGTGCGCTGCCAATGGGACAGCGGGTGGCGAATTTCGGTTACGCGATGCGCGGGACGAAGTATGAGGGATATACGCTGGAGATCGACGATCATGTGGAGTCGCCGTCGGCGAGTTTCAAGAGTCAGGACTGCTGGACGTTCTTCGAGATTGCACTCGGGATGGCGCGAATGATCGAGGCGCCTAAAAAGAATTACACGCCCAGTGATTTATTAAAGGAAATCGAGTGGACGCGATATCGCGGCGGATCGTGCACGGGTAAGTATCTGGAGCGCATTCACTACCTCGCGGAATGGTGGTATGACAATGAGGCGCGTGGCAATGTGCTGAACGTGACGCAGAAAGTAGGACCGACGATTCCAATAGTGGGACGGAAAATTCAGGAAATGACTGTGCTCTGGAAGGGCTATCGCTACCTGCGCAGCAATCCCGATCTATTGCCGCAAATGGCCAAGATCGAGCAACGCGAAGAGCAACTCCCCTTCCATTACATTCCGAAGACCAAGGTGGCGGCGATCGAGTCCAAGCTTCAAAGTGGTGACATCATCGGTATTGTAACCAACCAGACGGGCGGCCACTGCTCGCATGTCGGATTGTGCTATGTCACCAAGGATGGCACGCGACATTTCCTGCATGCATCCAAGAACCATCATGAGGTTACACTTGATGATCGACTGAGCACTTATCTGGCGAATTTTAAATATCACGCCGGAATCATCGTCGCCCGTCCTTTGCCGCGCTCGGCCACAATCACGGATGAAAAAGTTTATCAGGCGCGGTTATCCGAACTGACGAAGTGATCAGGGCTTTTTCTTGTGTGATCTTTTTGGCTGTGCTGGCGGAGCGGCGGGTTCTCCGCTTTTTGCTTCAGTCTCCGTAGGTTGCCCCAGTTTCTCGCGCACCATGTCCGGCGTCATTTTCGCCACCGGAATATCATAGCCCAAGGTATCGTGATTGGCCTGAAACCCATTGCCATCCACGTCCACATAAATGGGCGTGTGATAGGCCATGGGATGCAGCGATGACTGGTCGCTGCTGCCAAAGCCTGTCTTCAAGGTCAAGGTTTCGTGCGTGACCACGACAATGAGATGCGCGTCTGATTTCAATGGAACGACGACGGTTTGATCGAACTTGACCACGCCATCAGCGAACATAATGGGATGAGTCTGGCGCGTGAAATTGAGCGTTGGTTCCTTGCGTCCGTTCACCAGCACCTGCACGCGGTCAATGTCCTGCCAGTCTGTGCATTGGACTTTTACATGAAGTTCCACGCGCCCATTTGCAGCCCGCACATCGTCGCCAGGAAGTTTGCCATTGCCCGTGGTGACTTGAAGGAACGGGCCGGTGGTCAGGACGATATGACCCGCTTTGGCGTGATACGCGAGATCGCCGCTCCAGTCGATTTTCGCAGGTTCATCGGTCTTGCTCGGCAGATACATGCGCCAACCGCCGACCCCGTTTCCGAAGACGCTGTGTGCATCCGCAACGGCAAGCGGCGTGATGCGATGACCGAGATTGAGCAACTGCAGCCAGATGAATTGGCGCACGTATTCGACCTTGGTAGCTAGAGCACCTTTGGCTTTGGATAATTTCCACGGAGAATCCGCGAGGATGTTGCCCCCGCCACCGAGGACTCCGTTTTCCGTCTCCATGCCATTCACCATAGTCTCGATTCCATTGAAGCCGCCGTCGGAGCGACCATCAAAATTGCGGTCGTTGAAAAGAAAGGACATGTCGGGGTGATTGACCTGCACCCAACGGTCTTCGCGCTCGCCTTGCCAACCACGCAGCGTAAGCGCGCTGATTCGCGGATCGGCATTCCATACCGGTGCGCCATTGTCTTGAGTGAAGGGTTCTGGCGTGAGCGGGAAGCAATTCAAATGCGCGGCGCTTCCGGTCAACTCCATGCCGGTCACGGTCTGGATTTCGCCATGGAGACCAAGCTGCTCAATGACGGGCCGCCAATCATAAATGCGGTTGTGCTCGGTGGTCGGGGCGAACTCGATGTTCTCGGCAGCGATGTTGATGATGCGATCCGGTGTGCCGCAGACATTGTCGCCGCTCGGTGTGGAATGATTGTGGAAATCCGCGCTGATCCATCCAGCGGTGTCCACCAGACGGCTGAGCCTGGCCTTGATCTCCACCTTGTTCCCCTGCTCCAGCGTCACGTCCTGTTCGTGATGACTGAACTCGATGCCATGAGTTACAACGACATGATAAGTGCCCGGAGGAACTTGAACGGAGAAGCGACCGTTCTCGCTGTGATACTGGTCGCGACAGCCATGCGCCCGCATAGGCGGACCGAGATCGAGGGGCTTCGTATCACCAGTCGCTAGAATCTGCGCCTTGCACGGAATGGCACGCCCATCTTCACCAGTGATGACAAAATCAAGTCGCGTGGCGAGTTCCAGCTTTGCGATAATTTCTGATTTCTCATCTGCCTTCACATCGGCTACGACATTGAATGTTGGACGCCCCATGTCTGCAATCGCAAACTTGTGTATACCTGCTGGCATCTCAAGGGTCATCACGCCGTTCGCATCGGGATAACCCGGAATCTTGCTGTTCCCAGACTCAAGAATCACTTGCGCTGACGGCACAGGCAGACCATCGCTGTCGGTAACTTTGATCCGCAATGTTCCCGTCTTTTCGTGGCGCATCGAATGCACGACACTCCATGCTTCGAGTGGCGAATGCCCCACAGCGAGAAAGCGCGACCATGTTACTTCTTGTTTCGGCTGCAGTTCCAACATGTCATCAACTGCCCTGCCTCCTTTCAAAGGAATCACGCCGATTGCGTAACCCGCCTTATCCGCCGGATCTATCGCGTCGGCCCATCGAATACCATCACGTTCACCAGTGCTATTGAATCGAGTCCACTCATCTTTGGTGCTGACCTTCATG